>CANQPE010000001.1 GCA_947625645.1 uncultured Clostridia bacterium
TATAATTCTAAATATCAAGTAAACTGAGAAACTGAAAATCCTCGTGTCAGTGGTTCGATTCCACTTCAAGCCACCAAATAAAAACGGTACTGAAAAGTATCGTTTTTATTGTTGCGACTTTTTGTCAATCCTTAAGATAAAAAACTTTACCTGTATTTCTATTTCATTTCTTACTTGATAGTCTTTCATGTAACAGATAGTAAATCTTCATAGCAACTCGCTAGTTGGGCACCTTGTTGAATCAAACGATTTGTCCCTACAGAATAAATAGAATTAATGTTTCCTGGTACAATAAACACCTCTCTTCCCTGTTCCAATGCCATGTCCACAGTAATTAGCGTTCCACTTTTTTCTTTTGCTTCAACTACCAATACCTTTTTGCATAGACCACTCACAATTCTATTTCTAGCGGGAAAATTCATTTTTTCTGGCTTGGTTCCCAATGGATATTCTGAAATAATGGTACCATTATTTTGAATAATTTGATTCGCCAACTGCCTGTGTTCTTTGGGGTAGATATCATTTAGCCCATTTCCTAACACTGCTATTGTTCTTCCCTTAGCCCCTAGTGCTCCTATATGAGCAAAACTGTCAATTCCTCTTGCTAACCCACTTACAATGCACTGACCTTTTTCTGCTAAATGATACCCAAAATATTTGGCAGCTTTTATTCCATATTCACTACATTCTCTACTTCCTACTATGGCAATACTCTCACAATTCAATAATTCAATATTACCTTTTACATACAAACTAATGGGATAATCGTATATTTCTCTTAAAATTGCTGGATACTCTTCTTCTTCAATTGTCACAAGCTGAATTTGTTTTGCCCTCAAATATTCCATATGTACGTCCAATTTTGCCCTGATTTCTTTATCTAAAATATTTTCTACCGTTTTGTCTCCAATTCCTTCTATTTGCATTAATTCACTTTTAGATAATTGATAGATTTCCTCTGGCGTTTGAAACCTTTGCAATAACTTTTGTTTTTTGATACTCCCCAAATTAGGAAGCAAACTAAACCACACCCAATATTTCTTTTGTTCTATACTTTTCATATTTCCACATCCTTTCTTTACAATACAAAAACAATCACTTTTCTTTTTCCTATACAATGAGAAAAAAAGAGACATCTTTTCTAAACTAAAAAAGTGTCCCTTTCTTTTTTATCAAAATTATTGTTCTATTGATTTTGTTGCTTTGCCGCTTTTACCACATTGTTCATTAGCATTGCTACAGTCATCGGTCCTACTCCCCCTGGTACCGGTGTAATATAGCTTGCTTTTTGTGATACAGTTTCAAAATCAACATCCCCCACAAGTTTTCCTGTATCTAATCGATTAATTCCTACATCAATGACAATCGCATTTTCTTTTACCATATCTGCTTTTACAAAATTTGGTTTTCCTATAGCTGCGACTACAACATCTGCATTTTTTGCTACCTCTCTTACATCTTTGGTTTTGGAATGACAAACCGTTACTGTCGCATTATGGTTTAAACAACATTGTACCAATGGTTTACCCACGATGTTACTTCTCCCAATAATCACTACATTTTTCCCACATAAGTCAATTTTATATGCCTCAAACAAACGCATAATCCCATATGGTGTACATGAAATAAAGGTATCTTGTCCCAATACTAATTTTCCAACATTCATTGGATGGAATCCATCGACATCTTTTCGATAATCAATGGCACGAAATGCTTCATTAATATCTAAATGAGGTGGTAATGGACTTTGTAATAATATTCCATTTACAGATGCGTCATTGTTTAATTTTTCTATTAGCTCTAGTAATTTCTTTTGCGTTATTTTAGCATCTAAAAAATATTCTTCATATTCTACACCCACTTCATTACATGCTTTGCTTTTTTGTTTGACATATACTTTTGATGCTGGATTATTCCCCACCATAATGACCGTTAATTTAGGCGTTATTCCCTTTTTTTTTAATGTTTCTACTTCTTCCCTGACCTCTTCTCTAGTTTTTTTCGCTACTTCTTTTCCATCTATTATTACTGCCATTGTTGTATTTCATTCCTTCCTTAAACCCATTATTTTTTATCTTTTTCCATTTTTCTAAGTATAACTTTTTTAGAAGAATAAGTCAATACATTTTTTAGCTTTTTCCTATTTTAGTTTCAAGTTTTACAAATTAGATTTTTTGTATCAAACATTGATCAATTTTATTGATTTTTTTATGTAAATATGTTAAAATTTATCTAGTAAATTTAATATAATGATATGGAGGACATTCAAGATGAGGAAAAAAGAAGAGGCAACCAATAATATCATTTTTAATGACAATGATTTAAACTACCTTGTTCGGGAAATAGCCAAAAAAGCTTGTGAAAAGGGAATCCCTATCACACATCTCATTAAAGCCATTCATGCCACTTGGAAAGAAGAAATTTCTCACAAAATTTGTACTTTGCCAGAATTACCACCAGATGTCACTGCTTTTTCGGAAAGAGCTAAAAAATTTTTGCATTACTATGAAAATGCTTTAATTGATTATCATGACCAATACCTTTCGGTCCTAAAAATATCTGATATTCCATCTCAAAAAGACCTTTTTCTCAATTCTCTTTTTCGGACTATCATTATTATTTATATGATTTTCAATAAAAAAACTAGTGTCACTAAAAACGAAGCATTTGAAATTTCTAAAACTTATTTTGGGACTACTTCGTACACACTAAATAGCATTGAAATTCTGCACAATTTTTTATATAACCATCTCTCTTTTGAGAGTGATTTACCTACTTACTCAGCCGCTCCAGTGTCAAAAGGGCTGTTTTTCCAAAATGATTTTAGGACATTTTTAAACCAATACCGTTTCCGTGCCACTCGTACAAACAACTGTGCATTTGCAATCATCTGGTTCATCTCGAAATATTTCTAAAACCATTGTCATCTAAGGGCTGCCTGTGCAGCCCTTTTCCTGTGTTGTAATGCAAGCCAATACTTGAATTCCCTTTCCCCTTCCAAACTCCGTTAATTCTTCTCCACTAGTGGCTGTTATTCCAATTGCCTGTTCTTTTATGTGTAATAGTTCTGCTAGCTTTTTCCTCATTTCATCAATTTTAGGTGTTATTTTTGGTACCTTACATTCCATAGAAATGGATAGATGTACAATTTCTTCATCTAAATACTTCATCGCTTCTTGTAAATATACTTTGCTATCTGTAATCCCTTCCTTTAGCAAACTTCCTGTAACTTCCCCTAATATATTTTTAGTTGTAATTCCAGATATGGCATTGGTTATAGCATGCAATACAACATCCCCATCACTATTGGCTAACATAGGAGGTTCTCCTTCAAACACCACCCCTGCAAGCACTAGTTTTTTATTTTGATTATTTTCAAAATCAAATTGATGACTATCTTGTCCTATTGCTACTTTCATAAAGACTCCTCCTCTCTTCTTATTTTACGAATCAACTTTGTTGTAGATATCCCTTCTGTTGGTGCAATTTCTATGATTCTGGTTCCAGTATGCTGGTAAACTTCTAATAAAACATCCGGAATCCTATGATTGGTTGGATTTATGGCAATGTCTGGTTTTAATTCCTGCACTATTTTGGCATACCTTTCATATTGCAATTTATCCTGCTCTGCTAACGTTTGCTTGCCATTCCATTCAAATGTACGATTTGCTACAATTGTATAATCTGTATATTGCATAGCATCCACAATCATTGCCCTTTCCTTTTCATCTATGATTGGTCTATCCTCACCTTTTAGTTTTACTGCTTCATTGCATTTTACAATAACAACTAATATATCTCCTAATGCTTTTGCCCTTTTTAAGATATTTAAATGTCCTATATGAAATAAATCAAATGTGCCTTTTAACATTACAATTTTACTTTTCTCATGATTCTTCCTGATGTTTGGTAATTCCTCATAATCTATTAACATTTTTCATCACATCCTCGTCCTTCAATACAATATACCCTAAATTATCTGTCTGTACATTGACATCATCCTTTAGAAACATTCTTTTAATTGCTCTAATCACTCCATTGCTTGTTACAACCAATATTTTTTCTTCTTTAGAATACTGGCAAAATATTTCCTTCATAAATTGCCCCACTCTTCTCTCTATTTCTTCTGGTTTTTCCCCATTTGGTGGTGTATATTTTCCTCTCCTATATAATGCTACTAAATTCTGATTTATTTTTGACTTTTCTTTTCCTTCCCACTCTCCTAAATCAAGTGTTAATAGTCTGCTATCTTCAATCGGTTTAACGCCTGGAAACATCACCTCTAAGGTTTGCCTAGTTCGTCGTTGTGGTGCACAATAATATGTATGAAATTGCTGTTTGGCAATATTGGATTGTTTTGCTTTTTCTTTTCCTTCTTTTGTAATATTGCAGTCTATTCTACCACAAAACTTTTGCTTTTTGTTATATTCTGACTCTGCGTGTCTTACAAAGGTTACAATTGGCATACCATTTTCATCCCTTCCTCTACCCTTTTCTTTCCCTTTTTACATCGTTGTATATAGGGGATTATAACTACAATATTCTACCTTTTGCTTTTATATTCCTAAAATTTAAATTTCATATCCTATATAGCAAAAAATAAAAAGTTACCTCACTTTTGGCTTGTAACTTTTTATTTGACTTCGCTCGCTTTTACAATGACTCTTTTTTTACTGTCATTTGTACAAGTAATCAGTGTAACTTGCTTTTCTCCTTGTGTTTCTTGGTTTAAACAACTTGTGTCTTCTGGTACAACCTCATACATTTTTTCAATTTCATATTCCACTGTTTTTCCGGTTAAGTCTGTAATATTGAATGTATCTCCAATTTGTAATGTCGGTACTTTGCTAAAAAATCTGCTATTTCTATAGTTGTGTCCTACAACACAAAAATTGCCTACTTGGTTAGGTTCTGGTCCTTCTAATTTACAGGGAGACATTTTTAATAATTCATCTATTTCCTTTTCTGTGCCTGTCTCTCCTTGAATAATAGAATAGTTAACATTAATTTTCGGAATACTAATGGTTGCTATTGTATAATATGTATATCCACTTGCTGTTGCATATTTGTCTTTCTGTGGAACTTCATTTTCCTCACTTGTTAATACTTCTACATTCACATCTTCTTGCGCCTGGTTTAATACAACCACTAATACATCACTTTGTGCTTGCTTTTTTTCCTCTAATGCTTGATTCATATCACTCAACATTAATTGAGACACTTGTTCACTTTTATTTCTGTCATATTCAGCATAAATATATAATGATATTAATATTAATACTAGAAAAATGGACAAAATAAAATGAAATTTATACACTTTCTTTTTTCTTTTTAACTCTGGTGTAACATACAATTTCTTTTCAATTAGAATTTGGTTCATATGCTTCTCCTCATTTTTTCTCCTTCCTATTATAGCACATTCTCCCTATTTTGAAAAGAGTTTTATTATAGTTTTTCTGTAATTTCTGCAAATTGTTCTAATGATAATTCTTCTGGTCTTATATTTTCCTTCAATCCGACTTCTTTTAGGATCTTTAAACCTTGTTCTTTACTTTCAAATACATGTGTGTTGGTTAATGCATTCAATAGTGTTTTTCTTCTTTGCGTAAATGCATTTTTTATCACATAAAACATTTTTTTCTCATCTTCAATTTGCACTTTTGGCGTTTCCCTTACCTTTAACTGAATCACTTGAGAGGTAACCTCTGGTTCAGGAATAAACGCTTGCTTTTCTACTTCCATTATTTTTGTTGCTTCTGCATAATAAAAAACGCTATATGTAATGGCTCCCGTATTTCTTTCTCCCGGAACTGCTGTTAACCTCTCTGCCACTTCTTTTTGCACCATAACTGTGATGGTTTCTAGCTCTAACTTGTCTTCTAATAATTTCATCACAATTGGGGTTGTAATATAATATGGTAAATTGGCAACAATTTTAACTTGCGTAAATTGCCCTGCTTCTTTTTGTTGTTTTATGACTGTTTGCAAATCTACCTTTAATATATCTTGATGAATAACTTCAAAATTATCATATAGCTTAAATCGATCTTTTAAAATGGCAATCATCTTTTCATCTAATTCTATGCAAATTACTTTTCCTGCCCTTTCTAATAATTCTTTTGTCAATGTTCCCAACCCTGGTCCAATTTCAATAATGAAATCACTTTTTTGAATATGGCTATTTTCAACAATTTCTTTGATAACATTGTCATCAATTAAAAAATTTTGTCCTAAACTTTTGTTAGCCTTAATATGATATCGGTTCATAATCCATTTGGTTTCTTGAAAAACACTTTCTGCCATTTTTACTACCTTTCCTTTCTTAAGCACAAACCATTTCCGCTTACAATGAGTTTCCAATTTTTTTCTATTATATCACGCCCGTATCATTCTGGCAAGATTATATGATTTGTTTTATATGGTGAAAAGCAACTTTTCCCTCTTGTATCCATACTTCTACAACATCAAACCTCATTTCTTTTCCTTCTTGCTTTGTTTGGTATGCATAATATTTGGCCGTTTGATATATATGTTTTTTCTTGGCAGTATTAACAGCTTCTGCTGGAGTTCCAAATGTTTCATTGGTTCTCGTTTTTACTTCAACAAAAATAATTTGTCTCTGTTGCCTTGCTATAATATCAATTTCACCTCTCTTCGTATAAAAGTTTCGTTGCAAAATTTGATATCCTTGTTCTTGTAAAAATTGAGAAGCCAATTGTTCTCCCAATCTTCCAACTTGTTTGAATCCATATGGTTGCATCACACAATACCTCCCATTCTAAATGCGCCTATACTGCTTTCCTGGTAACTCTTGTATATACCCTTCTATTGTTAGCATTGTTACCTCATAATTTATCTCATCGATTGCCATGTTACTTCTATGGTGTAACGTTTCAATATCAACTGCTTCTTGTGTCATATATTGGTATATTGCATATTGTGGTTTTTCTTTTTCTTCTTCCTTCTTTACACATTGCTTATACTGTCTTTCAATATCTTCCTCGAATTGTATTTTTGGCTCTCTCTGTTTTACTTCTTGCTTTTGATTTTGTATTCTATCAATAATATCTTGTTCGCTTGTTACTAAAAAATTTCCTTGTTTGATTAATACATTTGGCGTATAGCTTTTTCCACTATCTAAATTTCCTGGAATGCAAAATACAGGAATGGCATTTTGCTTTGCCAACCTAGCGGTAATTGTTGTGCCACTTCGGTAATCTCCTTCTATAACCAATACACCTTTTACCATTCCCGCTACAATGCGATTTCTTGCAATGAAATGTTCTTTTTCTTCGCCTATTTCCTCCGTGTACTCGCTCACCACTAGCCCTCCCTGTTGAATGATTTCTTGATACAAAGTTTGACCATCTGAAGAATCTATTGTCCCCAATCCACAAGGTAACACCGCAATTGTTTTTCCCTTTCCTAACACCCCACCCATATGTGCATAATAATCAATTCCTTTTGCCATTCCGCTTACTATCGTATAGCCTCTTTCACTCAATTTTTTAGCAAAATTTAATGCCATTTTTTTCCCATATGTGGTACAATTTCTGCTCCCAATGATTGCTATTTTTGGATTTTGCAAAAGTTGTAAATTTCCAACTACATATAGTTCCTGAGGGGGTTGCTTTATTTTCTTTAATTCTTTTGGATAGTTTACATGTTCTATTGGTATATTTTGCGTTTCCATTCTTCCTCCTTTGTCTTTCTTGACAACGTTTCTGATTCCTCCTATTTGTATTGTCGATTTATCCCCGAATGTGCACTAGGACGGTTCTTTTTTGTCCATTAGGGACAAAAAAGAACCGTCCCTATTTGTCCCTGTTCCTGTATTGAATTGCTTCTGCTACATGTTTTACTTCTATCGATTCCTTGCCTTCTAAATCCGCTATTGTTCTGGCAACTTTTAATATTCTTGTGTATGCTCTGGCACTTAGCCCTAGTGTTGTAAATGCTTTTTCTAATAAATTTTTCCCTTGGTTGTCTAACTTGCAGTACATCTGTATTAGTCTTGGTGTTAATTCGCTATTTTCCATAATGGAATATGGTTTGTACCTCTCTTGTTGAATTCTTCGTGCTTGATTGACTCTTTGTCTAATGTCTTTTGATTTTTCTCCTATTTCGTTGTTTCCTAGTTTTTGATATTCTACAGGTTTGACTTGTATCTGAATATCGATCCTATCTAACAATGGTCCACTGATTTTTGCTAAATAACGTTGTATGGCATTGGGTGTACAAGTACATTCTTTTATTCCGCTTCCATAATACCCACAAGGGCATGGATTCATACTAGCAATTAGCATAAAATGACAAGGATATGTTAAACTTGCCCATACTCTAGATATGGTTACTTGTTTTTCTTCTAATGGTCCTCTTAAAACTTCTAGTGTTTCTCTTTTAAATTCAGGCAATTCATCTAAATATAAAACACCATAGTGAGCTAAGCTAATTTCTCCTGGTTTGGGCACACGCCCACCTCCTGCCATAGAAATAGCAGATATTGTATGATGCGGTGTTCGGAAAGGTCTAGTTTTTATTAAACCTGTTTCACTTTTTAAACATCCTGCTATACTGTGAAGTTTTGTAATTTCTAATGCTTCCTCAAATGTAAGATCTGGTAATATGGTAGGAATTCTTCTTGCTATCATTGTTTTTCCAGTCCCGCGGAATTCCTACTAATAGGCAATTATGTCCACCTGCTGCAGCAATCTCTAACGCCCTTTTCACATCTTCTTGTCCTTTTACATCTGCAAAGTCTAAATTGTTTCCATCTATTTCACTTTGTACCAGTAATTGATTGGTGTATGGCTGAACTTGTATCTTTTTTTCACCATTTAAATACATCATAACTTCTTGCAAAGTCTCAACGGGAACAATGGTTAATCCTTCTACTATACTTGCTTCTTTTTCATTTTGTTTCGGAATATATGCTATTTTGATTCCTAACTTCTTTGCCTCAATACACATGGGTAAAATTCCTGTTACTTTATTAATTTTTCCATCTAATGCTAATTCTCCTATAAAAATCGTTTGTTGCATTTGGGTTTGCGTAATAACTCCCATTGCTATTAAAATCCCAATTGCCATAGGTAAATCATAGCTACTTCCTTCTTTTCTCGTATCTGCTGGGGCTAAATTAATCAAAATTTTTTTACTTGCCAATTTAATATTTGTATTTTTTATGGCTGTTCTAATTCTTTCTTTTGCTTCTTTAACACTAACATCTGGCATCCCTACAATTTCAAAATTTGGTAACCCATTGCTTATGTCTGTTTGCACTTCTACTAAATTTCCATAAAGTCCCATTAATGAAATTGTTTGTACAATTGATAACATTTTTACCTCCTTTTTTTATGAAAATGATTGCTTTTTAAACTGGTTTGTTATACAATAATTGTAAATTATAATTGATTGAAAAATTTTAAGATTTTGCTTTAACATCTTTATTGGAAGGAATGAATGCATTATGAAAGATAAAAAAATCATAAAAATGGAGAGCCAATTTACCTCGCAAAATTTTATTCACACTAAAAATTTAAAAAATATATTTATCGTTGTGCTTATTCTTTTCGTTTTTCTTACTGGTAGATTAGCTTTTATCCAATTTGTTGATGGTGCGTATTTGAAAGAAAAAGCTTATTCACAACAAACCATTAATCAAATTATTAGCCCTAAACGTGGTAATATTTATGATGCCTCTGGAGAAAAAATTTTGGCATGTAGTGTGCCAGTAGATACGATTACAATTAATCCATTAAAGTTTAAAGAAGAGACAGACGAACAAACCCTAGCTTTAAAAGAAAAAGTTGCAAAAGGTTTATCTGAAATTTTTGAATTAGATTATACTGAAGTCTTAGAAAAAGTCAATAGTTCTTCACAAGTTGAAACCATCATTCGAAAAGTAGAACATGATAAAGTAGAAACTTTAAAAACATGGATGAAAGAAAATGAAATTGAAGTTGGTATTAATATTGACGAAGATACCAAACGTTATTACCCTTATAATAATGTCCTTTCTAATGTTTTGGGCTTTTGTGGTACAGATAATAATGGACTAGTTGGCATTGAATCCACCTGGGATTCTACTTTAAGAGGAACGCCTGGTAAAATTGTTAGTTCTAAAGGAAGTGACCAAGAAGAAATTCCTAACGCTGAGGAAACTTTTATTCCTGCTGAAAATGGTAGTGACATCACGTTAACAATTGACTTTAACATTCAATCCATTGTAGAAGAATATTTAGCACAAGCATGTACCAGTCTTAATCCCAAACCAAAAAACGGTGGTACAGCGATTATTATGAATCCAAAAAATGGAAAAATTTTAGCTATGGCAAACTATCCAGATTATAATCTTAACACGCCTTCCACTCCTAATGAAAGTTTAGCTACGATTTATGATACATTATCTACTGAAGCTCAAAATGATGCTTTGCATACCATGTGGAAAAATAAATGTGTTGCAGATTTGTATGAACCTGGCTCTGTTTTCAAATTAATTACTGCTTCTGTTGCTCTTGAAGAAGGAATTACCACTCCCGATGTTGCCAACGATTTTTATTGCAACGGTTATGAACAAGTCGCAAATTATCAAATTAAATGTTGGACTTCAGCTCATCATGGTTTATCTCTTCGTGGAGCCTTAGAAAATTCTTGTAACCCTTCTCTAATGCAATTGGGGAAAAGAATTGGCGTTTCAACACTATATCGCTATTACCGTGCTTATGGGTTGTTTGACCAAACGGGAAGTAATCTATATGGTGAATCGAACTCTTTATTTACCAAAGAATCTTCTGTAGGAGAAGTGGAATTAGCTACTATGTCTTTTGGACAAAGACTATCTATTACGCCGTTGCAAATGATTACCGCTATTTCTGCTATTGCCAATGATGGTGTTTTAATGAAACCAACTATTGTTGATAAAATTACAAATACTGATACCGGCGTTGTTACAAATATAGAACCAACTGCTGTAAGACAAGTTCTTTCTAAAGAAACTGCTGATACTATGAAAGATTTAATGCAATCTGTTGTAGAAGATGGGTCTGGGTATCGTGCTGCTATTTCCGGATATACTGTTGGAGGAAAAACTGGAACCTCTGAACCACCTACTGGGAAAGAAGCTGAAGAAGGCTATGTTGCTTCATTTTGCGGAATTTCTCCTGTAGAAGATACACAAGTGGTTGCTTTAGTTTGCCTTTACGGTGTTGCGAAAGGGCAACAGGGTGGTGTGGTTGCTGCACCAGTTGTCTCACAAATGTTAACAAAAATCTTACCAGCCCTAAATGTGCCAGCTGATGTAACTGAAACTACAAATTCTACACAATTAACAACTTTACCTGATGTTAGAAATAAAACCTTTGCAGAAGCCGAAAAAGTCTTACAAGCAAACGGTTTTACTGTAAAATCTGTTACAGAACAAGATAAAAATACAGTCACTGTTTCAGATCAAGTTCCAAAACCTGGCGTATCGCTTGCTAAAGATTCTGTGATTGTTCTTTACGATAATACCAATACGACTAGAACTTCTGTTACAGTTCCAGATTTAAGTTATAAATCTGCTTCTCAAGCAATCAACACTTTGCATGCTTTAAATTTGAATGTATCTATTGATGGTGCTCGGCGTTGTTGTTTCACAAGATCCACCACTCAATTCAAAAGTCGAAGAAGGTAGTATTGTCAATATTGCTTTGAAAAAAGCTTCTGGCAATACGCATTAATAGTATTTTAATTGTTATACTTTATCTAGGGAAATGGCTATGTATTTCCCTAGATAAAATGATATATATTTTCTTTTTTTCTCTCTTTTTACCTAATGTATTTATATTTTCTCTTGTTCCCAATAACTCTGTATCATTTGATGCAATCTTTGTATATATTTGTTTTCTTTCATTGCCCTATCCATCAATACTTGATTTGCTCCTTGTATATATGCAATCCACTGCTCCGCCTTTATCATTTTTTTTGGCTCCAATACTCTAAACCTTGGAAGTTCAATTATATGTGCTTCTGCCTCTGCTTCTTTAAAATCAATATTTCTAAACTTATTTAAAATTGCAACTTTATGGTAATTCTCATTTAAGTATTGGTAAGGAAAATCTAAAAAATTGATGGTAATGGTCTTAGAAATTTTTCTGTCATCATGATAATATAGTTGATTGGAATGTATATATAGATAATACAATGCTATTTTTGTTTGTATATGTTTTCCATCTACAAATTGTATGCCAACATTATACTCTTCTTGCTTTTCCGTTTTTATGCGCACATCTACAACACCAAAATTTTCTTCTTTTGGTAAATATTTTTCATTTTGAATAACATATGGATTAACTAAAATTCGTAAGATTTTCATTTCCAATATGCCTTCTATCAAATCTTTAATAATATCAGCATTTTCCTGTGCATTTAATACTTTTCTTAACACATAATTTCGATTGCTGTATAAAAATTGATTCATTACTGTATTTTACATTGCTACTCCTTTCTTTTTATATTTTTCTTCTTCAGTTTACTTTGGGTTTAATGAGATAAAATATTTTAGAAATGAAATAAAAGAATTATAATTCTTAAATTTAGTATAAATACATTTTTTTATTTTGTCAATCGTTTTTTGTTGATTTTTAGCACTTTTCATCGCATTTTTCGACATTTTTGCAATATATACGTTTTTGTTTTCAGTATAGGTTCTTTATTTTAGCATTATTTATTTACCTTTTTTGGGTATTTTTTTATTTTATAGCATAAAAAATTAGTTATAAAAATTCATTCATTTTTATAACTAAAACTTTATTTACGTCCCTTTTTTTCTTTCCAAAACTTAATTTGGGTTGGATAAGGTTGAAAAATCATTACAATTTTGGCAAGGATACTTTTATTTGACAACACCAATGATTTCATGAATATCCTCAATTTTTTGTTGTTTCATATAGTTCTCTATGCCATCTACTGTTTTTACACTTGTGTATGGGTCAATGAAATTTCCTGCTCCAATTGAAATGGCTGTTGCACCTGCTAACATAAATTCAACAGCATCTTCCCCATTCATAATGCCCCCCATTCCTAAAATTGGAATTTTTACTGCATGTGCTACTTGATATACCATCCTAACGGCAACTGGTTTTATAGCAGGTCCAGATAGACCTCCGGTTACATTGGCTAATACAGGTGCTTTTTTATAAATATCTATCTTCATGGCTAGCAATGTATTAATTAAAGACACACCATCTGCGCCTGCATCTTCTACTGCTTTCGCAATGCTTACAATATCTGTTACATTTGGCGTTAATTTGACAATTAATGGTTTGTCCAATACTTTTCTTACCTGAGAAGTAACGCTTTTTACCCCTTCATATGAGTTTCCAAATGCCATACACCCTTCTTTTACATTAGGGCAAGATAGATTTAGTTCTACACCATCAATATCTAATGTATTTAAAATCTTACATAATTCTACATATTCTTCAATAGAGTTTCCACAAGCATTCACAATGACTTTGGTATCATATTTTCTTAAAAATGGTAAGTCATTTTGTGCAAAATATTCTACTCCTGGATTTTGCAATCCTATTGCATTTAACATGCCACTGGCTGTCTCACAAACACGTGGTGGAGGATTTCCATTTTTTGGTTTTAATGAGGTTCCTTTTGTAATGATGCCACCTAATTTGCTTAAGTCAAAAAATTGGCTAAATTCTCTTCCATATCCAAATGTTCCTGAACAGACTGTTACCGGATTTTTCATTTCCATTCCTGCTAAATTCACTTTTGTATTCAATTTGCTTCTCTCCTTTCTTGTTTTTCCTTATATTTCTACATCTTTCGCTTGAAAAACAGGTCCACCTTTACATACATGATAATACTCTGGTGCTTCTTTTGGGCTTTGTGCTTTTTTCACAGCACATCCTAAGCATACACCCATTCCGCATGCCATTTTTTCTTCTAATGAAATTTGACATTCTATATTGTTTTGTATGGCAAATTCTCTTACTGCTTTCAACATTGGTAATGGTCCACATGCATAAATGGCATCTATATTTTGTTTTTCAATATCTTGTTTTAGAAAATCAATTGCAAATCCTTTTTGTTTGTAACTTCCATCATCTGTTGTCATCACTAATTTACTAGATACTGCTTGAAATTCATCTTCTAATACAACATAGTCTTGATTTCTAAATCCTAAATAGGTATTGACTGTCATTCCTTTTTGCTTTGCTTGTTTAGCTAATTCATATAATGGAAAAATTCCAATTCCGCCTCCTAAAATGGCTATGTTTTGTTTTCCATCTAATTTAAAAGTTCCAAATCCAAGTGGTCCTATTATATCTATGGTTTGACCTTCTTCTTTCTTCGCTAACATCTGCGTTCCTTTTCCTTTGACTTGAAAAATAAATTCTAATATTCCTTTTTCTGGTTCTATGTTGTAAATACTAATTGGTCTCCTTAAAAATGGTTCTGTTTGATCAGTGACACGAATTTCTATAAAATTTCCTGGTTTTGCTTCTTTTACGATTTCATCTGCCTGAACTTTAAAATGATAGATATCTTTTGTGAGTTGCTTTTTTTCAAGTAATTTGGCTTGCATTTGTTTTGCCATGTACGTTCCCTCCTTTATTTATTGTAAGTAATTGCTTGACTTAATTCAGCTTTCATCCTTAATGCTTCTGCTCTTGTTGCCTGCGCATACTGTGTTTCATCAAACTGGTCTTTCCACTTGTCAGATTGATAGGCACACATTAAACTTCTTGAGGCATTCACAATGCCACCTAACCCATTTGCATCAAATCCTTTTGCAATATCTTCTGCTTTTCCACCTTGTGCGCCATACCCTGGAATTAAGAAATAGGTATGTGGTGCTATGTTTCTAATTTGGCTTAATTGTTCTGGGTAAGTTGCCCCTACCACTGCTGCTATACTACTATATCCATACGTTCCTCTTAATTCTTCGCCCCACTTTTCCACAAGTTTTGCTACTTCTGTGTAAATTTCTTCACCATTTTCTACTGTTAGGTCTTGCAATTCTCCTGAAGATGGGTTTGATGTTTTTACCAAAACAAATATCCCTTTATTGTATTTCCTGCAATCTTCTACAAATGGCTTGATACAGTCTGTCCCCATATAGGGATTTACAGTCACAAAATCTACATCAAAAATAGGTACTTGTATTTCCCCTATGGTTGTTCTTCCTAAAAACGCCTTGGAATACCCTGCTGCTGTTGACCCAATATCTCCTCTTTTACTATCTGCTATCACTATCATACCTTTTTCTTTGGCATATTGGCAGGTTTCTTGAAATGCTTTTAACCCTTCTATTCCATACATTTCATAAAAGGCAATTTGCACTTTGACTGCTGGGATGATATCACAAACACTATCAATTAAATGTTTGTTAAATTCAATGATTGCTTTCCCTACCCCTTCTAATGTTTGGGGATATTTTTTCTTCAGCATTTCTGGCAATATTTCATACCTGGGATCCAATCCTATTACAGTTGGATTGTTAGTTTCTTTTATTTTGTTAATTAATTGATCCATTGCATTTTGCATATTATTCCTTCCCTTCATATACAATCTTTCCACTTACAATTGTGTATTTTACTTTTCCTTTTAATGTTTTCCCTATAAATGGACTATTTTTAGATTTTGATACAATGCGCTCTTTTGTATACACATATACTTCGTTTGGATTAAATATAGTAATATCTGCTATTTTTCCTTCTTGTATGGTTCCTCTGTCAATGTTTAAAAGTTGTGCTGGATTGTATGATGTTAATTTGACTAAATCCAAGTAGCTAATATAACCTGGATCAACAAGGTTCATAATTTCAGCTGATAATGCTGTTTCAAATCCAATAATTCCATTTGGTGCTTGAGAAAGGTCTTTTTGTTTTTCTTCTTCACTATGTGGTGCATGGTCTGTGATGATACAATCAATTGTTCCTTCTTTTAATCCTTCGATAATGGCTTGTCTGTCCTTTTCTTCTCTTAATGGCGGATTCATTTTGGCATTTGTTCCACTTTTCTTTACTTCATCTACCGTAAATGTAAAATAGTGTGGACAAGTTTCGCACGTAATTTTTACGCCTCGCTTTTTGGCATCTCGTACCATATTTTTGGTGGTTTTGGTACTAATATGGCAAATATGTGCTCTTGCGTTGTTTGTTTCTGAAATGACAATTTCTCTTGCAGCCATAATCTCTTCTGCTTCTGGTAACACGCCCTCTACACCTAGTTCTTCCGCTACGTTTCCTGCTTGAATTGCTCCTTGTGCGACAGACTTTTCTTCACAATGAGAAGCTACATATGTTCCTAAGGCATCTGCCTTGATAATTGCTTCTCTCATCAATCTGCTATTTACCACTGGCATGCCATCATCAGAAAATGCAATGGCTCCTGCTTGTTTTAGTTCCTCAAAATCAACTAGTTCTTCTCCTTTTTCGCCTTTTGTCACAGAGGCATATGGTAATACATTGCAAAGGTTTACACGTTTTGCTTCTTCTATGATTTTTTGCAAAATAATAGCGCTATCTGGGGTTGGTTTTGTATTTGGCATTGGACAAATGGTTGTAAATCCCCCTGCTACGGCGCTTTCGCTACCAGTTTCGATTGTTTCTTTATATTCAAAGCCTGGTTCTCTTAAATGGCAATGAATATCAATCATACCTGGTATGATATATAAATTGGTGCAATCAATCACTTGGTCTGTTGGTTCCACAATTTCTTTTGCTATTTTTTTTATTTTTTGGTTTTCAATTAAAATATCATATAGCTCATTTGTGTTTGTTTTGTAATCTATTACTGTTCCATTTTTTAGTAAAATTGTCATTTCTATCCCTCCTTAATTTTTGTATATTTTATCATGTTTTTATCGTTTTTTCAATGGTTTTATCATTTTTTTGAAAAAAATCTCCCCAGTATTTTTCTCAAAATACTGGGGAGATTTCCCTATGCGACAATTTTGCACAACAATGCAATTGTTTCATAGCGATTATGTGACAAACAAATACTCAAATCGTTTTTTAACAAAGCATATTGTAATTCGTCTGTTTCTGAAATTTGATTTTCCTCTGCCCACTTTTTCAAAGCATCCTCCCAACTGACCTCTTCTGAATTGGCCATTTGTGAAATGATAAACTTGATTGCCTGCTCGCCTTTTTTCCATGGGCCTTGTTTTACCAACCGCATAATCTCTTTCACAATCTTGTCATGATAAGCTTCCAATTGCACATACTTTTTTGCACCTGAACACATTTGGGTTCCTCCTTTTGGCATAGTGTATTCTCCAAAAATTCTTAGAGAATTGTGAATTTGCATCTATATCATTTTATCACAATTCGTAGTTTCTGTCAATTTTTCTTGACAAATGTAGCTTTTTTGATTAAAATAGGAGTAATAATTTTTTAGGAGGGATTTTGTATGTCTGATATCATGTCATATTTGTTTCAAACCAATGCCATAAAATTTTGTGAAGAAAATAAACCATTCTGGTATACTTCTGGAAAAATCGGTCCTTATTTCATCAATACTCATTTTGTATATGGAAGTGAACAGGAAGCTTCTGAATTTCTAAGCTTTATTGATGAATGTTTAGCAGATAAACACTCTTTACCAACGAAAGTTTTTGAAAAAGTTTTTGCACAATATGAAAAAAATAAAATATATAGGGATGTAATCGATAGCATGAAACAATATATTGAACAAAATATTGATGTTTCTGAAATTGATTATATTTCAGGTGGAGAACGTAGAGATTGGTTCTTCTCTAATATGATTGCCTTTTTATTAAAAATACCTCATATTTCTATTTTCAAAGATTTAACAACGGTAACAAGTGACCATGAATTTAAAACATTTGAAACAACAACAGATTTACACGATAAAAAAATATTACATGTTGCTGATTTAATTACAGTAGCTTCTAGTTACCTTCGTGCTTGGATACCAGCCATTCGCAATTTAGGCGGCGAACTTGCTTGGTCTTGTGTTGTTGTAGATAGAATGCAAGGCGGAAAACAAAAAATTGAAGCAGAAGGTGTAAAAGCTTTTTCTTTAGTCAATGTTGACCATACTTTATTTGATAAAGCCTTGGAATTGGGTATTATTAATCAAAACCAAGCAGATATGTTAACGAATTACTATGTAAATCCAGATGAAACCATGAAAAACTTCTTACTTGCACATCCTGAATTTTTAGAAAATGCCTTACATGCTGATGAAAAAACCAAAAAACGTGCTCAGTTACTTGTAGATGGTAATTTATATGGATTGAATACCTAAAATGAAGAGGGGGTTCTAAAATCATAGATTCCCTCTCCATTTTGTTTGTATGATTTCTCTAATTTTCTTCTGCAATGTAATAACCTACTCCTCTTTTGGTAATTAAAATCTGTGGTGAGGAGGTATCTGCTTCAATTTTTTCTCGAATTCTTCTCACTGTAACATCTACTGTTCTAATATCTCCATAATATTCATAACCCCATACCTTCTCTAGCAAAGTTTCTCTTGTAACGACTTGCCCTGGTTGGGCAGCTAAAAATTTTAATACTTCAAATTCTCTTAACGTTAAATCAATAATACTTCCTCTTACTTTTACCTCAAACTTATCTAAATCTAGTTCTAAATCTCTTACTTTAATTTTATTTGTCTTTTTCGATGTTTCTTGCTTCTCCTCTGATAATTTTGTAGTATCTTCTATTGCAACATCCGCCTTTCTAATATTCGCCTTTACTCTAGCTACTAATTCTCTTACACTAAATGGCTTTGTAATATAGTCATCGGCACCCAATTCTAACCCTACTATTTTGTCAATTTCTGTATCTCTTGCTGTTAGAATAATAATGGGAATATTATATACATTTTTTACTCTTTTACACACTGTTAAGCCATCTATTTTTGGCAACATGATATCTAACATAATTAAATCTGGTCTTTCTCGCAAAGCAATTTCCAACCCCGTTTGTCCATCTTTTGCTTCTAAAATTCGATACCCTTCTTTTACTAAATTAAACTTTAACACATCTATAATTGCTTGTTCATCATCTACCACTAGAACTGTTTTCACATCTCTATTTATCATTCCCACAAAAATTCCGCCTTTCGTTGGTTCATTTTTATTTCATTTATATTTATATCACATTTATTCATTTAATACAAGTCCTTTTTTCTAGATTTTCATAACTTGAAATTTCCCATTGCATTTGGCACATCTGTATTTTTGCACAAAATTTTTGCAAATTCTTTTTCTAAAAAATACTTGTCCGCATGTTTGGCATTGTATTTGATATTTATTATTCTTTTCTTCTTGATACGCAACATTGCTTCTTGCAAAATCCTCTTTTTTATTTCCTGTTGTGTTTATGGTATATCCTAATTGTTGATGAATATATTCAGCATACTTTTTAAATTCTTTTCCATGATTGTTGCAGTTTGGTATGCAATGAATTAATTCATGAAAAATGGTATTTTTAATAATACTTGTATCTAACTGCATAACCCAAGTGCTAATTTCTATTTTATGGTTTTGGTACTTTGCATAATGAATGATTTTTTTCCTACCGCGCCTTTCAATATATCTTGTATTCCTATCAGGGTCTGTTTGTTTACATACACCATATCGCTTTTGACTTCTACTGGATAATCCAATTTCAATGGTTCCAATTTGTGGATTATTTTGCAAATTCATTCCAATTTTTTGTAGTTCTTGTAAACATTCTTCGTATATTTTTTGTAATTGTTCTTCCATGTTTTCTCACTTTCTTTTTTAGCGTTTGCCATCAGTATATCATAAATAGAAAAAAAATTCCATCTTGATTTTTTTTCTATTTATGATATACTGTTTTCAGTTGGAGGTGTGTTTATGGACTCTTATATGGAGAAAGCTTATAAAAATGCCATACATGGGATCGAAGAAAAGCAAGGAGGTCCTTTTGGGGCAGTGGTCGTTGACAGTCATGGCACCATTGTTGGGAATGGAAATAATCGTGTGTTTAAAAATTGTGATCCGACGGCACATGCTGAAATTGTTGCCATTCGTGATGCTTGCCAAACGTTACATACAAATGATTTATCTGGTTGCACATTATATACCACATGTGAACCATGTCCTATGTGCCTTTCTGCTATTGTATGGTCTAATATCAAAACATTTTATTTTGGATGTACGCGAAAAGATGCAGCAAATATTGGTTTTCGAGATGATTTACTTTATGAATATCTGAAAAATAGCCAGCAACATGAAAATTTAATCCAAGCCATTCCTCTTGATAGAAACGCTTGCTTGGGTGCTTTTGAAAAATATGTAAAAGATGGTGGTATTCTTTATTAACAATAAAATGGAATTAAGATTTCTATTTCTTATAAACTCTTAATTCCACTTTTTCGTTTCATTACATGACAACTTCTACATTCACAACGCCTTTGTTTTGCTCCAATCGAATGGCATTTTCTGCTTCTGCGTCATTTACCAGTACTTTACTGACACCTGTATTTTTTCCTTCAGGATTTTCTACTACAATGTTGTAAAGGGTATTGCCCCATTTGTAACGCATACTGTATGTTTTCCATTCTTTTGGAATGCATGGTTTGATGGTTAACACTCCATTTTGTACCTTTAGTCCTAGAATATATTCTATTCCTGCTTTGTAGTACCAACTTGAAGACCCTGTGTACCAAGTCCAACCACCTCTTCCTGCTAAGTTGCCTGCTCCATAAATATCTGCTGGTATCACATATGGTTCTACTTTATATTTTTTAGCTGTTTCTTTTGTTCTACTGTGTTCAATTGGATTTATCATTCTGTATAACTCTAATGCTTTATCACCAAATCCAAGCATGGCCTCCGCAATAATCACCCAAATGGCTGCATGTGTATATTGTCCTCCATTTTCTCTTACCCCTGGTAGATACGCTTTTATATAACCTGGCTGTAATTTTCCTTTTTCAAATGGGGGGTCTAATAATTTGATAATTCCATTTTCCTTGTCAACAAGATGATTTTCCAAACTTTCTAATGAAATATATTTTTTATCATTATCTCCTGCTTCTGAAATTGTCGCCCAACTTTGTGCAATGCTGTCAATTCTGCATTCTTCATTTTCCATACTCCCTAATGCTTGTCCATCATCTGTATACGCTCTTTTATACCATCTGCCATCCCAACCACTTGTATTAAGAGCTTTTTTCAAATCTTGTTTGATTTTTTCATAGCGCTCGACTCGTTCCATCTCTCCCTTTTCCTGAACAATTGGAATAAATTGTGTTAAAATATTGTATAAGAAAAATCCTAACCAAATACTTTCTCCTTTTCCTTGATTTCCTACCTCATTCATACCGTCATTCCAATCTCCAGAACCAATTTTAGGAATGCCATGTTCCCCAAATTGCAAACTTTTTTCAATCGCTTTGATGCAATGGTCATAAATTGTACCTGTCATTTCGCTTGCTTCATACTTATCATATTTTTCATCTTGCCCTTCTTCTAGAACGTTTCCTTTTAAATATGGTGTTTGAATCTCTAATATTTGCTTATCACCTGTAAACTGAATATATTCTATTGTAACATACACAAGCCATAACAAATCATCCGAAAATCTAGTTCTAATTCCTCTTCCCGTTTCCTCATGCCACCAATGCTCTACATCACCTTCTTCAAACTGATGCTCACTATGTTTGATAATCTGGTCCTTCAAATATTGTGGATCAATATATTTTAAAGAAAGCGTATCTTGTAATTGGTCTCGAAATCCAAAAGCACCTCCTGATTGATAATACCCTGTTCTGGCAAGCAATCGACTTGTAATGGTTTGATATGGAATCCAACCATTTAGCAAAATGTTAAAAGAATCTAGTGGCGTATATACTTGCAAATTTTCTAACTGATGTTTCCATTCATTTTTTACACGTTCTAACTCTTGCTTGCAATTTTGGATTTTACTATATTTATAACTATTATTTTTACAATCTAAAATATTATTTTCTACTCCCAAAACCATAGATATTTCTTTTTGTCCAAAACTTTCAATTTCAACCTCAATTTCATAAGCAATACAACTGCGATTTCCTAAACTGTTTTCATGATTTAACATTTCTTTTTTCAATCCATCAGGATTTCCAATTCCACCTTGTCCCAAAAAAAATGTTTTATCTCCTGTATAAGACTTAATTGGTTCACTGCTTGACACATACATATGGTTTACAAATTCACTACTGTATAAATTTTGTGCCAAAATCGTATTGCTATTTTGGTCAAACTGTAAATCAATATAAGGAGCAATTTTTTGCTCATCTTCTCCTAAAACTGGTTTACTATAATAATAAATCTTTAACCTTTTCCTATTGGGTGTTGTATTTTTTAACGTTAAAATTTGTACTTTAATACTATCTTCCTTTGGTACATATACTTCTAACTCCTGCTCTATTCCATCACTTCTGTGTTTATAGATACAATACCCAAACCCATATATCACTTGATAATTATGGTTATCTGGCATTGGGTTTAATCCTAATGACCACGCCTGCTTGGTATCTTTATCTTTTAGATAAATCACTTCCGAAGGAATATCATAGTTTGGCATATTTGCCCACGATGTCACTCTATTTAATCTACTATTTTGATACCACGTATATCCTCCCATATTTTCTGTCATCAGTGTTCCAAACTTCTTATTTGTCAACAAATGTGACCATACTGTTGGTAGTCGGTTCTGTCGATTCATTCTAATGACATATTCTTTTCCATCACTAGAAAATGCGCCATATTCATTATTATATTTTAACTCATCTAGTTCTTTTAGTAAATCGCTATCCGTTTCATCTTCTTCTATGAATATTGGTGTTTGTTCTTCATTGCTAATCATTTTGGTCTTTTCCAAATATTCTTCTTCAATTTCATTCATCGCATTTTGGAGGCTTCCCCTATCGCTGTCAATAATAATGGTTGCAACAAACGTCAATAATTCTATATCTTTTTTATTAATTTCATTTTTATTTAATTCAAAAATTCCACCTCTCACATTCTTTAGATATGTCATGTTGGCATTAAACACAAGATTTTCAATTTCTTCTCTGACATAATTTTCATAACTATGCTTTTCTTCATCTATGATGACTAATTCAACTTCAATTCTTTTCACTCTAAAAAACTCATATGCTTTCAAAACTTCTTTAACACAATCTACATCATTAGCATTTTTTACTTTGACTAATATGATTGGCAAATCCCCAGATATACCATACTTCCATAGTTCGCTCTGATAATATCTTTGCTTTGGTAAGTTTCTTAAGTTCTTTCGTTTTCCTGGATTTGCAAACAAAATATAAGAAAGCATTTGTTGGTACTGTTCCATCTCTGGTGCTTTCATGCGAAGATATCTACTTTGTGCTTCCACTTTTGCCTTTGATATTTCAAATGCTTTTTCTACAGTTTCTTTCATTTTATATTTCTTCACATTTTCTAACAAAAGTGGCTTACTTTCTCCAACAGATACAATTAAATTAAGTTCTATTTCCTCTTGTGGTTTTAGTTTTATGGTTCTTTTTAATGCTACAATTCCTTCTGTCACAAGTCCAATTTTTTGCGATAATGGTGTTGAATTTTGAATCATTTCCGGAATATAAATATTACCTCTTCCTGCAAATTTTTCTTTATCAATTTCATATTCCAATTTTCCAACAGTTTCATCATCTGTAGCCAATAAACTAGCTACTAAATACAATTGAGTTTCTTCTTTCGACCTTTTCTTTCTTTGTATGACAACACTGTTGGTTTCTTCGTCATAGTCAAAAATTAAAAATAAATTGTTAAACACTGGATGAGCATCATCTTGTGCCTTTTTAGACAAAATTGGTTCAAAATACGCATTTACCTCTAATACTTCTTCCTCTAGCCCTCTATTTTCAAGTGTCACTCTTCTAATTTCTGTAGCATCATCTGGGCTAATTATGGTTTCAATTTTTGTATGAATATTATCTTGCTCCATTTCTTGTTCCACTTTGTCTGGCATAAAACTAATTTTATAATGATTTTCTTGATTTTGCTTTAAAGAACTCCATATATTTTTTGTACGAATATTTTTAATGGTAATAAAAATTCCTTGAGGATAATCATCTGTTTCTTTATATCGGTTAATGTAAATCTCTTTATATTTACTAAACCCTTCTCCTTTTTGGTTCATAGCAACTACATAATCGTCATTAGATATCACATTTCCTCGAATGAATCTGTTATCTAGTTTGGTATATGTGACGATGCTATAATCTTCATAGTCTGTATAAACTGGTTTTTCTACTTTTTCCTTCGTTTCTTTGGTAATAATTGCCGTTTCTGGCATCGTTTCTTGTAACAATATTGTGGTACTTGCAATTTCTGGATTTTGGACAAAACGTTTTTGTAAAATACGATTGTTCATTAAATTATTAATTGAAAGTAAAATTAATGCTTGATGATGTGCCATATAAGTTTTAACTGGCTGTGCTTGTTTTCCTTTTTCTATTCTTTCTGGTGTAAAATCAATAGATTCATAAAATCCATATTTTCCATACATTCCATAATTTTCTAACTGCTTTAAGTTTTGTATGACCTTTTTTGGTTCCTCTGTAATAGCAAGCACACTTCCATATGTGGCCACTACCATTTCATCTGCTAACCCTCTTTTTAGACCTAACCATGGAATTCCAAATGCTTTATATTGGTAATTTCCTTGTAAATCTTTGACATTAAAGGCTGCTTCTGATATGCCCCATGGTATTTGCAACTCTTTTGCGTACTCTATTTGGCTTTTAATCATAAACTGGCAGGACTCATCTAACAAACTCCCTTCATATTTTGGCATATTAATATTAGGCATTAAATATTCAAAAGAGGTTCCTGACCACGAAATCAGTCCTTTGTATTTTCCTAAGGTTGTTAATGTTCTGCTAAGTTTGCTCCAATGTTTTGCTGGTATATCTCTTTTGCTAATGGCTATAAAACTTGCTTGCCTTGCTTCTGAAGCCAATAAATCATAATACGAATCTGTTAATTTATTTTCTTCAATATTATACCCTATTGAGAAAATTTGATGTTCTTTGTTATATAGCTGTAAAAAATCAGTCTCTCGAATTGCCGTCTCTAAATAGGAAATCATCGATTGAATATTAGGTTCTGGCTTTTCCTGATATACATTTTCCAAAAACGCTTTCGTTGTATAAAGATATCCCACAAAATTCCCACTATCAACTGTTGAGATATACCTCGGATTCAATGGCTTTTTACTTTTCGTTTCATACCAGTTATATAAATGTCCATTCCATTTTTCAAGCTCTTCTATTGTTTTTATCATATTGCCTAACAATTCAATTGCCTTTTCTTGTGAAATAAACTGTAAATCATAGGCTGAAATAACTGCTAACAGAGATAACCCAATATTAGTTGAAGACGTACGATACACTGCTTTTTGCTTTCGGTCTTCTTGATAATTATCTGTTATTAAATAATGATTTTCTTCTGTTAAATAGGTTTCAAAAAATTGCCAAGTTCGTTTTGCAATATCCAATAGATACTTCGTTTCTTCACTGGTTATGCTATCTTTTGCCTCTTTTTCCATCATTTCTTTACTAATCTTTTGCATTACATAAGGCGTTAGTAACCATAAAATGCCAAGTAAGATTCCAAAAAAACTGTTTGAAATAGAAAGTACAATAACAATTACTCCTGCAATACTATTGGCTACCATTTGTCTATAATAAGAAACAATATCTGTTTTGGCCTGTTTTTCTGCTTCTTCTGAAGTTGTCCATTCTAATAAATGCTTTTTGGTTACCGTTTTTCTGTAGATGGTTTGACAAATTGCTTTTGCTGAAATATATGCTTTATATGGCAAACACCCTAATGTTAAAACCGCCCTCATCAAAATTCCTTTTGTTCCTGTTATTTTTTGCGTATATGTCTTTAATTTTTGCTCCCCTTCTTTTTTAAAAATCCACTTGTTAACCAATTCTAAAATTTGTGGTAAAATAACAATCCCCATTAAAACTATCTGTGCCCACTTTATGGGATAGGTATATATAAGCGCAATCAAGATGGATATTTCCAAAAGACTTCTTCTTAAGTTATCTGTTATCTTGTACTTTGAAAGCAAATTTAATTTCTCGCTTTTTAACCAATTGGTAATTTGCCAATCTCCTCGAATCCATCGAGAAAGTCGATTCATAAAACTCAAATATTTTGTAGGATATCCATCCATTAAAATCACATCTGAAGCCAATCCACACCTTAGATAGCAGCCTTCTAGTAAATCATGACTTAGTACCGTATTTTCTGGTATTTCATGTTTTAATACTTTTGAAAATACTGCTACATCATAGATGCCTTTTCCTGTAAAAATTCCTTCATTAAAATTATCTTGATATACATCTGAAATGGCATTTGTATAACTGTCTAATCCGCCTGTCCCAGCAAATATTTTTGTAAAATTTGTTTTTAAACTGACATCTAAGTTAATTCCTACACGTGGTTGCATCATTCCATACCCTTCTACAACCAC
This sequence comes from uncultured Clostridia bacterium, assembly GCA_947625645.1. Classification (GTDB taxonomy): domain Bacteria; phylum Bacillota; class Clostridia; order TANB77; family CAG-508; genus CAG-269. The sequence goes on from CANQPE010000001.1 coordinate 26,520, forward strand.
ATTTTTTCGTTCATCTATCACAGGCTGGTTTAAAATATGGGCCATGGCACCTATCAACTCATGGGCTGTGTTTAAAATAAGGTCTGTATCTGCATCTAATGTAATCACATACTTAATGTTAGGAATTTGCTTTCCTTCTAACGTGTTGCATAAAAATACATTCTCACAATTTCCCAATAGATATTCATTGAATTGGTTTAATAAGCCTCTTTTTCGTTCCCAACCCAAGTAGCTTTCTTCTTTTGCGTTCCATTCTCTTTCACGATACAAAAAATGAAAAATAGGAAACTCACTCTTATATTTTTGATTTAACCTTTCTACTTCTGCCTTGCCTTCTTCCATGACTTCTGTATCAAATGGTTCTTGCTTTTTGGTGCTTTCTGAGCAGTCTCCTAATAGAGCAAAATATAAATTAGGAGATTGGTTTGCTACATAGTATACTTCCAATTTTTGCATTAATTCTCTCACTTTTTGTTTACTTTTTATGATAGTAGGAATCACAACCATAGTGGCCTGTTCTTTTGGTATTCCTGTTTCATAATCCATCTTTGGAATTAATTTTGGTTTGACAATTTTGTTTGAAATATATTGCACTATTTGTGTGACTATTTCACTACATGGGATGAGCCATATCAAAAAAGAAATCATAGCAAACATCATGCTTTTGGTTTGTATTCCCATAATACTAGCAATTCCAAAAGAAATCGTGACAGTTGTAGCGCCTAAAAGTAGTACAAATTGTTTCACTTTTGTCTCTGGTTTTGTATATTTCATTTTTCCATTTAACGCTTGATACAAAATTGGGAGACCTTCATCTATTAAATAATATCCAATATGTGCTTTTTTGCCTTCTTTTGCTTGTGCAATTTCTAACATTTTTTTGGCAATATAAATTTCTGATATTTTTGTTTTCTTAGAAATTTCTTTTATTTTATTGCGGTAATATTCTTTTGTTCGATAATCCATATTAGGGTATACGCCGCTGGGGTCTTGTCTTAATATGTCTTCTACACCATTTATTTTTTCAAAAATTTCTAAAAAATTAATACGTTGTACCATTTTTAAACTAGTAATACTATTGCCCATTTGTACCTTTTGAATGGCAATATCAAAATGCTCTTTTTGTATTACTTCTTCTACTGTAAATCCCAATTTTTCTACAATTTCTTCTAAAATGGTTTGATATACAATTCCCTTTTTTCCATATCGTTTTAGAATATATGACATATATTCTATAAAAGGAAATGGCATGTCCTGTTTTCCTGATTGATATGATATATTCGTTTTTCCTGTATTTTCAATGAGTGTTTTGGCAATATTTTCTGCTTTTTGTCTTTGCATTTGTGCATTTGCTATTTTTTCCGAAATTTTACGAATATTTTGGATAATAGCAATCTGAAGCATGATTCCAATATTCCAAATTTCATCCATACTTAATGTCTTATTAATTTGATAACTTTTTAAATATTCTTCTAAACTTTCTTTTTCAATTTTATTTTCTGTATACGCAACAATTTCTGTTGCTAGCACATACACTCTGCTAAATCCTACATATTCTCCATTCGCCAGTCCTACAAAGTTTTTATATTTTTTTAGTGTTAATTCTTTTTGGATTTGTTTGACTGTTTCTTCTATGATATAAAAATTGTCTAATAGCCATTCTCCTGCGGGATGTATATTAATATGTTGTTTTAAGTGTTCATTTAATAATTGATACACTTCTTTAATTACCATATAATCTTCCATTAAACTTGGGATAGGATATGTGTCTTTTTGAGATTGCTGTGTGGTATTATGACTTGCTGCTATTTTCTCAAGATGTTTTTTGAGTTGTTCTTTTTCCAACAATGTACCATTAATTTTTAATCTTCTATTTTCTTTCAAAAAAATTCCACTCCTTGCAACTATGTTTTACACATATTGTTTGCAAAAAGTGGATAATTTATACTGTTTTATGATTTGTATTTTTAATTCTTTTATCGTTCGTTTTCCGTCTCTGCTTTTTCTTGTTTTAAAGCAACTTTTTCTTGTTGTTCCTCCCTTGTACGAACAAATTCTGCTTCAATAACACGTAAATATTGTGGATTATCTTTTAATTGTAAATAGTGTTCTGCTTTTGTAATGGGATGCTTTCCATCTAAGGTCATCGTTTCTATTATTAATGGCACAACCTCTCCATTCGATTTTTCCATTAAGGCTGTGATTGCAGTCTTATTTTCTGGATCTACTTCATTTAAAACGGCAAGTACTTGTTTAATTTCTTTTGCTTCTATCCACTGGGTTCCTTCTGATGTTGGCTCTAATCCTGCTAAATAATCTTGGTAATATTTGCCATCCCTTTCATAAACTTGACCGTCACCACAAAATTCTCTCACCACTGTCAAATCTTCTTGGTGTATTTGTTCTTCTGGATTGGTTATATTTTCATTATACTTTGTTTCAATGATATTTAATATATCTGGATTGCTAATTGGATTTTCAATTTGTGTATCTATGGCTGGTTCTGGTGCTTCCTTTCCGCCTCCTGTTGCTAATGCTATCCCTCCTATTAATATGGCAATAGGAATAAACCCAGCTATACGCATCTTCTTATTCTTTCTTGTATGTGCTTTTGCTTTTTTTAAATCGTTTGGACTTATTGATTTTAACTTGATACCTTTTTTCTCCGTTCCTTCTGATAAGATTTTTTCTCTTGCTTTTGTGTAATTAATAATTTTTCTATTTTCTACTTTATTTTCGGCACTTGTAGCCTTTCGCTGTAATTTTTTTTGCTCTTCTTCTCTTTCCTTCACTTCTTTATAATGTTGATTGACAAATTCCAGTACATCTAGTTTCAAATCATTTGTTTTTTCTTCACTTGCTTTTGGCATTTTTACATCGTTCATCTTTACTCCTCCTTCGCTTTTGTTTTGTCCCATACTTATATTATACCACTTTTGACACAAACTTGCAACTTTTTACCATTTTGGTCATAAGATATAGTAATAAACTTTTTCAGTTTATTATAATTGGAATTAAAATTTTCATGCAATAAATTGTTAAGGAAAAAGTTAGAAAGGAATGTGAAAAAAATGGAAATGGATTATCATAAACCAACTTGCCCTGTTTTAGATATAGATGGTGTTGTTTCAGGAGGGAAACAATTTGATTTAGACATCGTCTTACCACAAGATGACCGCGATGTTATCTATGGCGTCATTAAAAATTGTTTCAAAGAACCTGTTCGTGATGCTGTTGTCAAATTAGTTGAAATTGTTCATGACTGTGGTAAAGAAGAAAGAAGACCTATTGGGCATACATTTACAGATAAAGAAGGGGAATTTGTTTTTGGTCCTCTTTGTCCTGGTAAAAAATACGCCATTCAAATTTGGGCAAACGCAACAAAAAAAATTAAAATTTGTGCCAAATGTTTCCATGAAGGTTCTTGCTTAAAAGGCGAAAAAACAGAAGAATGTGATTGCTTCATAGATGACAAGAAACCTGAAAAATGTGAAAAACCTGAAAAGCCTTGCGCTTATTAAACTTTGAAAGCGAAGACGCATACGCGCCTTCGCCTTTTTCTTATGTTTAAAGTTCATACACTCTAACCTGTTTTATTTACCAATTTCCAATTCTTTTCATCATTTGTTTTCCTTTTTTCATCATTTTTTTCTTATTAGACATCATGTCACTTTCAGCATACATCATTAACATTCCTGTTGCTATAAGTCCCCCTATCATTACACCTTTTGCAAATTTCATTTTTATCACTATCCTTTCTATGATATTTTACTTTTATTTTTGTCATTTTTTTCTTTTTTATACGATTTAAAAATGGAATATATTTCATGTAAACTAACTACAATTAAAAAGATTCCAAAATATTTTCTTAGATTCTTTACATCTGTATGGATTGAAATGTTAGCTCCAATAATTGCCCCTAAAATTCCATATACTGAAATTAAGGTACCTAATTTTAAATCCACATTTTTATTCTTGATATTAATGATAATTGCCATCAACGAAGTTGGAATAAAAAATATCAGATTCGTTGCTTGTGCCACGTGTTGCTCTACTTGGTATAAAAAAGTCAAAAGGAAAATGAGGATTGTGCCTCCTCCCATACCTGTGCCACTGACAATTCCAGATACTATGCCTATTATCATTTCACCCATGTTCCTTTTCCTTTCGTTTCTAGTGATTGTTTTCTATCATTTTTTCCGCTAACTGCGTTAAAACTCTATCGCACTGAATAAATTGATAGATAATTTCTTTCCTTAATTGCTCATTTTCTATATTGTCGACTAAATCTAGAAACTTTTGTGTTTCAAATAGATATTTCTTGTTCTTATTTTTCCACTCTAAACTATCCATTTCTTCCTCCTTATCCGTATCTATTTGATATCTTTATTATGCCTTATTTCGACAATATTTTTGCATTTTCTTTACAAAATGCCATTTTTCATTTATGACTTTTACTTATACTTTTGGTAGACCTTTTTAATTTTTTATCATATGATATGCCACATATAATAAAAAGATGGCAAATGTAATTTTTAACGTCTTTTCTGGTAACCTTTTTAGCAATTTTGCTCCTACATATCCTCCTATGGTTCCTCCTATGGCACATAATATTGCTACTTTCCAGTCAATATAATTTCCTTTATAGTAAAAAAAGCTACTTGTTACCACCATTGGTAATATACAAAAAATTGCTGTACCTCTTGCTTCCTTAGAATCTTTCCCCAATATATACATAAAAGCCGGTACTAAAACCAAACCGCCTCCTGTAGAAAAAAATCCGCTCACAAATCCGGCAACCAAACCAATGCTAATTGTTTTTATTATTTTTTTCATCACAACTTTCCTATTCTATCCAAAAAAACGGAGAACTAACCTAAGAGTATGTTCTCCATTTTTATTATTTTTATGTATTCTTTTGTATTTTATTAGGATTTATTTTTAATACATCATTTTCTCCTGGTTCATAATACACAGTTCCTTGCATATTATCTGGCAAGTATTGTTGTTTGACGTAATTTCCAGGGAAGCTATGTGGATATAAATAGCCTTGGCTATATCCTAGACTTTGCATTTGTTCTATTGGTGCATTTCTTAAATGCATTGGTACTTCTCCTGTTTCTTTATTTTTCACATCTTGCAAAGCTTTGTCAATTCCCATATATGTTGAATTTGATTTTGGTGAATTTGCCACATACACAGCTGCTTCTGCTAAAATAATTCTCGCTTCTGGCATTCCTACCATATGAACTGCTTGCATCGCACTATTGGCAATAATCAAAGCATTTGGGTTTGCCAGCCCCACATCTTCTGATGCACAAATGACAATTCTTCTTGCTAAAAACATAGGGTCTTCTCCTCCTACAATTGCTTTTGCTAGATAGAACAAAACTGCATCTGGGTCTGAGCCTCGCATGGATTTGATAAATGCACTAATATTATCATAATGTGCCTCTCCATTTTTATCAAATATGGCTTTTCTATCTTGAATACTATTTTGTATCTCTTGGTTTGTAATATGAATATAGCCATCTGCTTGCATAGGGGTTGTTAATACGGCAACTTCCAATCCATTCAAAGCTGTTCTGACATCTCCATTTGAAATCACCGCTAATTTTCTTAATAACTCATCTTCTATTTCGACTTGATAGTCTCCGTAAACCGTCTTTGCTTTTAACGGCATTTTTTAAAATTGTGAATACATTTTCTTGTGTGAGTGGCTCTAATTTGATTACCATTGACCTAGAAATTAAAGCCTTATTTACTTCAAAATATGGATTCTCCGTCGTAGCGCCAATTAAAATAATGGTTCCATTTTCTACAAATGGCAATAAAGCATCTTGTTGCAATTTATTAAATCGATGGATTTCATCAATAAATAAAATGCTTTTTCCTGTTGGATTTAGCATAAAATTTTGCGTTTCTTCGATTACCCTTTTTATGTCTGCTACTCCTGCTGTTACAGCATTCATTTTATAAAATTTATATTTGGTTGTTTCACTAATCACCCTTGCTAAAGATGTTTTTCCACAACCTGGTGGGCCAAACAAGATAATACTAGATAGCCTGTCGGCTTTAATCGTTCGGTATAAAATTTTGTCTTTCCCAATCACATGCTCTTGCCCAACGTATTCTTCTAACGTTTTTGGTCTTACTCGATAAGCTAGTGGTTCCTTTGGATTCATATTTAATTCCTCTTCTCATTTTGATTTTTCTATCCTGACAATATTCTCTCTGTTATTTTCCTAATAAATTTAATCCTTTCTTTATTAATTCTTCTGTTGATACATCTTTTTTCTCTATTTTTGTAAACGCTTTCTCAATTTCTTTCTTATTGTAACCTAATACTTGAAGAGCTGCAATTGCTTCTTCTACTTTACTACTATCAATTTTTGATTGCATTTGTTTTGCTTCCATTGTGGCATTTTCTTTCTTCATTTTATCCTTCAATTCTAAAATGATTCTTTGTGCTGACTTCGCACCAATTCCAGGTATTTTCGTTAGATAAGATACATCTTCTGTAATCACTGCCATTGCAAATTCTGAGGGCTCTGTAACAGCAATCATCGTTAAAGCCGTTTTGGCACCTACACCGCTAACAGATAAAAGTAATTCAAACATTCGTAACTCCTCATTTGTATTAAACCCAAAAATACTAATATCATCTTCTCTTACACGATAAAACGTATATACCTTGACAATTTTTCCTATCTCGCCTAAGGCATCCATACCTGTTGAGGTCATATAAACTTTATACCCTAACCCTCCAACATCAATGACAACATAATCTGTCATTTTCATTTCTAACGTTCCTTTTATATATGCTAACATCTTTTTCCTCCTTCTTTTGGGGACATTATTTTATACATCATAAAAATAAGTTGCTTCTAAGTCTGCTTCATGTGTTAATAGTGCTAATGGATATTTTTTGTATGCTAATCCTAAGGTTGTGTATTGTTCTTTTGCTTCGGTAAATCCCATGTGCCACCTGATACTGTATTTTTCTTCTGGGGTTAGTTTGATGTATTCTGTAATCATCATGACTGATTTTTCTCCATGACCATATGGTATGGTGTCATCTACCGTATAGTATGGTACTTTTTCCCATACGCCTAATGCATTTTTTGCATTTCTATAATCGATTTTATAAAAATTGGCTTTGCATATGTCATGTAATAATCCTATTAAGATAATAGATTCCTCTGGTACTTGGATTGGTTCTATATTGGTTTGTACTTTGTGTTTTAAAATTTCATAAACTTTTAAGCTATGCTCTACTAACCCGCCTTCATGGTTTCCATGAAATCTCGTACTTGCTGGTGCTTGAAAAAAATCTGTTTTTTCTAAAAAATCAATTAATTCTTCTATTCCTTCTCTTTTTACTGTTTTTAATCGTTCCAAAAATTTCTCTTTCATTTCCTTGTTCCTTTCTCGTACAAATTTAGTTCAAAAAAATAGTCCTTATTTTTTAACTTTATTCTACTAAAAAAAACAAAAAATAGCAAGGCATTCTTGCTATTTTTCTTAAAATTTACCAATACAAAATAGAACGGAAACCTGTATGTGCATTCTTGCTGGTCGTGCTACTTCCCACGCCCCTACTAGCTACTAAAGAAGTACCATTTCCAAAAAATCCTCCTCTTTCAACGCATGGCGTTTCTTTCACTGGATGTGTTTCTGTTGTCCATTCTGCAACATTGGTTGCCATATCATGAATATTACATTGAATATCTGTGCTTACGCCAGTATTTTGTAATGTAGTTCCAAATGCACTTCCTACTTTTTGAGAATAGACAGAGTCTCCATTTTTTTGGATAAATAGGATAGCCGTATCCCAAGCATAACTGTTAATTAAATCACTACGTATATCTGGGTATAAAGATTCACACGCTTTTGCAGCCTCTACTTGCGTTACTCCATTCCATAACATGTTTGGCGTAATATTTTCACTGCTAGCACCTTCTCCTGCTGGTGTGCCTTGTGATACAATACTCAATACTTTATTGTCTTGTCTTTTACTTGCTTCATATCTGGCGATATAGTATCCACCATTATTTTGAACACTCTTTTTAAATCCTTCTATGTTAATAGCACCTAAATTTCCCCATGGTGATAATGCTATTTCTTCGTATGTGATTTCTCCAATGGTAATCGCATTTTGCCCATACATTGTTGCGTTTCCTTGTGTATCAAATGTATATCTGCTTAATTTTACTTCTACACCATCAACCGGAATCCATACATACTGGCTACCATCTTTGGCTTGAATTACCAAACCACTATTTACCGCTGCTCTTGCTGGTCCAGTTGTGCCGTCTCCCCATAATGCATTTCCTGTTGTTTCATCTTGTACTGGTTTAAAACCTTTTGGAATGACTGGATTGTAGGTTGTGCTTTTATTTCTTCCATTAATCGTACTATTTTGCGTGTAATACCCTTCTTCATCTGGCTCTCCTGCCAAAATTGTAACAGTTTGTGTTTTTAAATTAACTTCATCTCCATGTGTTACTCGTATCTCATAGATTCCTGGTGTTTCTACACGAAATGTCAATTGATCGGTAATATTCCATTCTGCCTCCTGTTGCAATTTATATCTTACTTCCCATTTTGATACATATTTATCATGTTCTGGTATTATTTTCATCTCATAGCCATCTGCTACTTGCCTTGTTTCCACTGAAAATGTACCATCTGAAATAATTTGATTTTTGTAAGTTACATTATATAGCCCACTTTCCATCTGTTCCTGCATGTAATAATTTTTTCCTTCAAATTCACATTTTTCTGCTGCTACCACAATTGTATTTTCTAAATGAACCAAATAATCTCTCGTTACTCCATCTAAGCCTAACTCTTGTATCAAATATTCTTTTGTACAAAAACGAAATCCATTTTTTAATTCTGCTACACTGACTCCTTTTTCCGTCGCCTTTTGGTTTAATACTTCTGTTACTTCTTTGGTATCTAAAATACCGTATTCTTTCTCTGTCAAACTTTCTCCGATTTGTTTGTTTTCCCTTTGGTACTGTCCTACAATTTCGTTTACTTTGTTTTGCACCATGCTTATTTCAGCCTGAAATTTCATATATTTTGCTGATGCTACTGTGCTTAAACCAGCACCAACACTAATGCCAGAAATGATAATGATAATCGTAATTGTAATAACAAGTACAATTAAGGTAATTCCTTCTTCTTTTTTATTTTTCATTTGTCTCTCCTTTTCTTTCTTTTTTTTATTTTACTATATTCAAAATAAAAAATCAATATTTTTTCATAAAATCATATTGCTGTCTGCCATAAAATTTTACGGTCATCTTATTGGCAAATAAACTTTTTTCATGTATAATAATGAAGAAAATAAAAAATCTTCAATAAAATTTCACCCTAGAAAGGATTGATGTCACTTATGAAACTATTTCGAAAATTATTATTGATTTTTGTTATTTTATTGGTTGTTGCTTTTTCTATTCTGTTTTTTATCGGTTTTAGCACCTATTCTAATGCCTTAAAAGAAAAGCCATTGTTAGAAAGAGTTCAAGAAATTACTACTGACGAGCATTTTGTTAAATTTGCCGATATGTCTGAACTATATCGTAATGCTGTCATTGCCGTCGAAGATCATCGTTTCTATGACCATGGTCCTGTTGATTTTATTGCCATTGGTCGCGCCATTTTTACCAATTTAAAAAATGGTCAATTACAAGAAGGCGGTAGTACCATTACACAACAAGTTGCTAAAAATATTATCTTATCACAAGAACAAAGTTTAGGTCGAAAACTGGGAGAAATTTTTGCAGCCTTTGATTTAGAAAAAAATTATACAAAAAACGAAATTTTCGAGCTTTATGTAAATTCTGCTTATTTTGGAGATGGTTATTATGGTATTTTTGATGCCAGCCATGGCTATTATGATAAAGATCCAATAGATTTAACCTTAGATGAAGCCTCTATGTTAGCAGGCGTACCAAATGCCCCTTCTTTATACTCTCCTAACGTCAATTTGAATTTAGCCAAAAAAAGACAATCCCATGTCATCCAAAAAATGCAAGAATACCGGATACATCTCGCAAGATGAAGCATTACCATTTCTATCTTTTGGCAACTAACGGGACAATCTGGGACGGTTCTTTTTTGTCCCAAAGGGACACTTTGGGACAAATCTTCACAATTCCTTCACTTTCTGTCTAACTTCTTTTCCTCCCTTAAACAATTTATATGTTTTCTTTTTTCCGTTTGGTTAATAAAATATTTATTGTTTATAACTTTGTAAAATATTTTTTAACCCTTTGAGTTATAGTTCTATAATACTGTTTAAAGGAGGTTCCTATGGATTTTGATATAGAAAAATTTAGTTATCGTCTAATTGTTTTAATGGAAGATTTTAATATGACGCAATTAGATTTGGCCAAGCAAATTGGCACTTCAAATGTAACAATTTCTCGCTACTTAAGTGGCGATAGAATTCCTCGTTTAGATGTAATTGCAAGAATTGCATCAACATTTGATGTTTCAATAGATTATTTACTTGGATTATCTGACAAAAAAAATGCAACTCTTGAAAAAACGAATGAAGACTTGGATATTGCCCTCCTTGCTAAATCACTTTTTGCCCTAGACGGCAATACCCATTTATCTAAAAATCAAATTGAGTTAATCAAAAATTTATTGATAGCCAACAAAAATTTTATTTTGTCTGCTTAATATCTAATTGAATATGTACATCTTTTAATTGCTCAGGTGTAACAATTGAAGGCGCTCTCATTAGTAAGTCTCGCGCTTTTTTGTTTTTTGGAAATGCGATTACTTCCCTAATGTTTTGGGCATCTGCAATCAACATAACCATCCTATCAATCCCTGGTGCTGCTCCTGCATGTGGTGGCGTTCCATATTGAAATGCATTGTATAAGGCTCCAAATCTTTCTTTAACATCTTGTTCCGTATACCCTGCTATTTCAAATGCTTTTACCATAATTTCAGGGTCATGATTTCTTACGGCTCCAGAAGCCATTTCGTAACCATTACATACTAAATCATATTGATATGCCAATATCTCTAACGGATTCTTATTTTTTAAAGCTTCTAAGCCCCCTTGTGGCATTGAAAATGGATTATGGCTAAAATCGATTGTTCCTTCGTCTGACAATTCATACATTGGAAAATCTACAATAAAGCAAAACTTATACACATTTTTTTCAAGTAAATCTAATCGTTTTCCTAATTCAATTCGAATTAACCCGGCTATTTTTTGCGCTTTTTCAAATTCATCCGCAACAAAAAAGATACTTGCATTTTTTTCAGCATGATATTGTGTTTGTAATGCCTGTTTCATTTCTTCTGTTATAAATTTAGCAATTCCTCCTGCCAATTCTCCCGTTTCTTCTACTTTTGTCCAAGCCAATCCTTTTGCCCCAACTTCTTCTGTTTTTGCAAATTCTTCCATTTTATCAAAGAATTTTCTTCCTTGTTTTGCCCCTTCTGGCACTACAATGAATTTTACAGTTTTTCCCCTAAATGCTTGAAATTCTGTATCTTTAAATAGGTTTGTTCCATCTTGAATGATTAATGGATTTCTTAAATCTGGCTTATCAATTCCATACATTTCCATTGCTTCTTTGTATGGAATTCTTACAAAAGGTCCTTTATCTACTTTCCAATTTGTATATTTTTCAAATGTATATGGAATCACATCTTCCATTACCTGAAATACATCTTCTTGGGTTGCAAAACTCATCTCAAAATCAAGTTGATAGAATTCTCCTGGGGCTCTATCAGCTCGCGGATCCTCATCTCTGAAGCATGGTGCAATTTGATAATATTTGTTAAACCCACTTACCATTAATAATTGTTTAAATTGTTGTGGTGCTTGTGGTAATGCATAAAATTCTCCTGGATTTAATCTGCTAGGGACTAAATAATCTCGTGCCCCTTCTGGTGAAGAATTTGCCAAAATAGGCGTTTGAATTTCTGTAAAGTCTAATTCATGCATTTTATCTCGTAATGTTTTTAAAATTTCTGAACGTAGCAAAATATTATTATGTAATTGTGTATTTCTTAAATCCAAGAATCGATATTCCAAACGTAAGTCTTCTCTCACTTCTTGGTCTGTATTAATTTCAAAAGGTAATATATTTTTACATTTTCCTAACAACTGTAGTTCTTGCGCTATTACCTCCACTTCACCTGTTGGAAGGTTTGCATTCTTGTTTGTCCTTTCTACCACGGTTCCTTTCACATGTATACAACTTTCTACTTTCATTTCTTTTGCCTGATTTTGCAACGTTTCTTCATTGACAACAATTTGCGTAATTCCACATTCATCTCTTAAATCAATAAAAATCATTCCTCCTAAATCCCTAATCTTTTGAATCCATCCTGCTAATTCTACTACCTCATTTACATTTTTTAATTTCAATTCTCCGCAATTTTTTGTTCTATACATATTTTCTTCTCCTTTCTCACGCGCTATCTTAGCTGAAAATTTTTTAACTGAAACGGTTCTTTCTTATTTCTAATCTCTGTCCCCGATTGTCCCTTTGGGACAAAAAAGAACCGTCCCAAATTGTCCAAAATGTCTTTTGCATTTTGTGCACTGATGCCTTTTACTTGTTGTAATTCTTCTTTGGTTGCTTGCTTTATGTTAGCAACACTGCCAAAGTGTTTGAGTAGTGCTTGTTTTTTTGCTGCTCCTATTCCTTTAATGTTATCTAATTCTGATTTTGTGATTTCTTTTTCTCTTACTTTTCGATGGTATGTGATAGCTGTATCATGTACGGTATCTTGAAACCTAGTAATGAGATGCTTTAGTTCTTCGGATATGGGTAATTCTTCTCGTGCTTCATTCATGAGTGCTCTTGTTTGGTGTTTTTCATTTTTGACCATTCCAAATACGGCAATTGGTAATTGATATTTTTCTATTGCTCTCTTAGTTGCTCGTATTTGCGTAATTCCACCGTCCGCAAAAATCACATCTGGCAATGTTCCAAACCCGCCATTTGGATTTTCTATGGAATGTTTTAAACGCCTAGTAATAACTTCTTCCATACAGCGTGGGTCATCTTGCCCATATACTGTTTTTATTTTAAAACGCCTTGATAAATTCTTTCTGATGACACCGTCTTGCATCACACACATAGCTGCTACCATATGTTCTCCTGCCATATTAGATATGTCATACGTTTCTATTTTTCGTGGCAAAGTGTCTAGTCCTAGCACTTCTTTTAATTCTAGTAAGATACTGCTTTTGTCTTTTTCTTTGTTTTCTAACGTAACTTTTGCATTATTTTCTGCCATTTCTACAAATCGCAATTTTTCTCCTTTTTTTGGACTCTTTAGTTCTACTTTTTTTCCTAATTCATTGGAAAGCCATTCTTCTATTACTTGTTTGTCTTCTAATTCTTCTCTCAGCATAATTTTCGCTGGGATATTGGGATTGTCCATATAATATTGCTTGATAAAACCTGATAAGATTTCTGCATCTGACATGCCTTTTAAATCCGAAAAAAAATAATGTTCTCTTCCTATCATCTTACTACCACGCACAAAAAACACTTCAATACATACTTCTATTTCTGATTGGTACATCCCAATCACATCAATACTGTTTTCTGATAAGTTTGATACTTTTTGCTTTGTGGATACTCTTTCAATTGCTTGTTTTCTGTCTCTCAATTCTGCTGCCCTTTCAAAATCTAACCTTTGAGAACACTGCTGCATTTGCATATCTAATTCTCGCAATATTTTATCTGTTTTTCCTTCTAACAAATCTACAATTTCATCTATTTGCTTTCTATATTCTTCTTTACTAACATACCCCATGCATGGTGCTAAACATTTTTTTATATGATAATTCAAACATGGTCTTGTTCGTTCTTTCAAACTTCTACATTGCCTAATTTTATATTTCTGTTTGATAAAATCTATCATTTCTTTGGCAGCTCCAGGATTAGCATATGGTCCAAAATATTTGGAACCATCATTTACAATCCTTCTTGTAAATGCAACTGTTGGATAATCTTCTTTCATATTAATTTTTATATATGGATATGTTTTATCATCTTTTAATAAAACATTAAATTTGGGTCTATGTTTTTTGATTAAATTACATTCTAAAATTAGTGCCTCTGCTTCATTATCTACAACAATATATTCAAAATGGTCTATGGTTCTGACCATATTTTCAATTCTTTTTGTTTTGTTGGTTTTCCTAAAGTACTGCCTCACTCGATTCTTTAAAGAGATTGCCTTGCCCACGTAAATAATATGATCTTCTTTGTCTTTCATAATATATACGCCTGGTTTGCTTGGCAATTTTTTTAACTCTGCTTCTATATCAAACATCGCTTTCTCCTATTCTATATATCCCACATAAGGTAGATTTCGATATTGTTGATCGTAGTCTAAGCCAAACCCTACCACAAATTTGTCTTCTATTTCGAAGCCAATATAATCTACTCCTATTTCTATGACACGCCTAGAAGGTTTGCTAAGTAGTGTTGCAATTTTTAAACTGTTTGGTTGCTTTTCTAATAAATATTGTTTTAGAAATGAGAGTGTTCTACCAGTGTCTACAATATCTTCTACAATGATGACATCTTTCCCTGTAATGTTATGGGTAATGTCTTTATTGATTTTAATGTTTCCTGTACTTTCCGTTCCTTCATAACTTGATACTTCAATAAATTCAAATCGAATGTCATTTCTAATGTTTTTAGCCAATTCCCACAAAAAAGGAACAGACCCCTTTAAAATTCCTAAAAATACAATTTGTTTTCCTTGATATTCACTTTCAATTTCTTTTGCCATCTGCTGAATTCGTTTTTGTAATTTTGCTTCATTAATTAGTACATTCATTTTTTCTCACATTCCTTTCTTAGGCACAAATTCGTTGAAACCCTTTATTTTTTTTCCATTATACTATATTTACTTCAAAAATGCAATTTTCTTGAATAAAAAATAAAAAAAGCATAGACAGATTATTTCTATCTATGTTTTTGTTTTATCTTTATCTGGCAACTAAAACCACTCTAAACCCTGTATTATAGTCACTACCTCCATCTGTTCGGTCAAAAGCAAATATTCCTGCTGCCTCACCTGAGCCAAAGAATCCACCTCTTACAGCAAACGGACGGTTTAATCCTACAAAGTTAGATGCATCATGATACCAACTGGTTTCTCCTGTACCAGCTTTTGAAGTTTCGTGCACAGCATCTCCATAAACGTTTGCATTGATATCATAATTTCCTTCACTTGCTAAATTTAAATTTGCATCTGAAGCTGCCATTTTATTATTATCTTTTTCTTCATCATGTACATAAATGGTTCTACGATGCGTATTTTCATCACCTGTAAAATTCTTTCCATATGTTTCCAAATTTGCATTTCCATTTGCTACGTAAGTTGCTGTTCTTTCTCTTAGTCCACCACTTAAATCATAAATTCCATAAATGGTTCCTGTACAGCTAGATTCTTTTCCTGTTTTTTGATTCCATGTATAAAAACCTTCTGTAGTTGGTGTATTTCCTTCTGTTTTATTTAAATTTGCAATTTCTTCTTCTCTTGCAGTTCCATTTTCTAAAACTCCTGTCACACCAGTAACCGCATATACACTTTCTACCCCTGTCTGCCCCTTGTCTGTCGTTCTTGCTGCACCACCACTATTTAATGTAACATTATTAATATAAATATTATTTCCTTCTGGTAATCCATATTGACTTTGACTTAAATACGCAACTGCTCCCCATTCACTATTTTTCATCAGATGGCTGTTGGTACTATCTGTCAACCCATATATATTTCCTTCTTCTGTTAAGGCTTGTGAAATATAATAAGCATCATCAGCATTAATATAATTCATGGAATATGTTACTCCTTGGAAAGTTGGATACTTAATTGTTGTATTTTCACCATATATACCATCTAGCCAATTTCTAGCTGATTGGGATGCCCCTCCTTCAATGCTTCCTGCTGTCACTTGCGTTTGTGTGTAGGTTTCAGAGCTTGCTGCAATTGGTGCATTATTATTTCCTCCAGCATACCCTGCTTCAAATTTTGCAACCCATATACCTGTTAACTCCGCATTCCATCCACCATTTGCATAATCAATATAATCTTCATTGGTAAATGCAGGATGTACGGTATATTCATCCTTTGTTGTATCAATTTGTTGCCCTTTCGTTTCTTGCCTTTGGGCTTTTTTGATTTTCCCATTGTCATCATAATACTCATCAGATGTTCCAATCAAAAATTTCACTTCAATTGTTCCAGCCTGCTTTGTTGTTCCATTACTGTATGTTGGTTGTTTTGTTATCCTATATGCAAACCTTGGAATCCACACCCACATGCTACCATCTTCTGTTTGGGCATTCGCCCATTTTCTGTCTTTATAGGAATACCAATTGTTTTCATCAAATCCAGCTTCTCCTTCTTGGACAATTTGTCCTTTGGTATCTTCTGTTGGTTCTGTGAACATAATTTTTTTCATTCCTGTTAGCATTTCTGGTGCATTTACCAATTCTACTTGTTCTCCTATTGCTAATCTATAGGCTTGTTCCAATTCTTCTGGCGTCATATCATATGCCTCACGTATTTTTTGCATTTCTTCCGTTTCTAAACGCCTTTGATTTGTACTTAGCGTAAATAAATTGCCAAGCACTAATAAAATAACAAAAATACTTGCTAACATTACAACAGTTACTGAACCATTCTCTCTTCTTATTTTCTTTTGCATATTCCAACACATTCCTTCCTGTTTCTATTTTATACTATTACCCTCTTTTTTGTCAATATTTTGCTTTTTTTATTTTATAAAATATTTTTTAATAGTATTAGTTGTATTCCAGCAGTTTTAGTTTGTGTTATTTATTTTTCATTCAGTATACAATACTATTGTAGCGAGGTGAGTTAAATGGAAGAGCTAAACTATATAGAAATTGGAAAACGTGTAAAAATCAAAAGAAAAGAATTCGGAATTACACAAGAAAAATTATCCGAACTAATTGATGTGTGTCCTTCGTATATTAGTGAAATTGAAAGAGGCTACAGCATTCCTAGCTTATCTACCATATGCAAAATTGCAGCTATTTTGCAATGCGATTTAGATTATCTTGTTTTTGGAATTACAGAAAGCAATGCTGATAAAACATTTTCTGAGCTTTTAAAAGATATTCCAGAAAAACATCACGCTCTTTATATTGACTTATGCACAAACATTGCAAATAGCTTTAAATAAACATCTTTCAATTTATATATCTACTTCTTGATACCTGCAAATTCGAAGCATTTGCAGGTCATCAAATTTCACTAAAATGCAATCTTCTTCTCCTTTTACTACTTTCATAATTTGATATTTATTCCATATGACGCGTTCTTCTTTGTTAAATTCGTTCTGAACTGTAATATTCTCCTGATTTGAACTTGTTTGCGCATGTTCTACTTTCACAGTGGTCTCAATTAGCCCTGTTAAATCAAATACAATTGTTTCATTGTTCCATTGATTAAGCATCTTCTCCAATGCTTCTATTGTCATTTGTTCCAAAATTATCACTCCTATCTTTTATAGTATATACCTATTTAGATTTTTTATCCATAGTTATTATATATCTCTTCGGATAGAATATGTCAATATTTATTTCATAGTAAAACTCCGCGTTTTTCTATTTTTACATCTGTTTTCCATATAAAATCTTTTTTTTTCACTATTTTTTATAACATTTTTCGTGCAACCAAAAAAAGAGCTTCAACCAAAGCTCTTTCCTTATCATAAACTTTTAAAATAGTTTTCTATTTCCATTAATAGTACATCTGCTTTTTCAATTTGATTTATCTTGTCACGAAATTCGCTAGAATTTTTTAACCCTTTTGTATACCATGCCATTGGTTTTCTTAGTTCTCGAATGGCAACATTTTCTGGTTTTTCTTGTAATTCTAGTTTTATATGCTGTTTTATCACTTCCAATTTTTGTTCTACTGTAACATCTGGCAGCTTTTCTCCTGTTTTTAAAAAATGTGCAATTTTTTGGAAAATCCATGGGGTTCCAAAACTGCCTCTTCCGATCATAATGCCATCAACACCTGTTGTCTCAAACATTTGATATGCTGTTTCTTCGTTGACAATATCCCCATTACCAATTACAGGAATTTTAACTGCTTCTTTGACTTTTTTTATGACATTCCAATCTGCTTTTCCAGAATAAAATTCTGCTCTTGTTCTGCCATGAATGGTAATAGCTGATATACCTACCTTTTCTGCCATTTGTGCAAATTCAACTGCTACAATATGGTCTGCATCCCAACCTTTTCTCATTTTTATCGTAACTGGTTTATCTGTACTTTTCACAACCGATTCTATCACTTTTTGAGCTTTTTCAATATCTAACAATAATTTACTGCCATCTCCATTTTTTACCACCTTTGGAGCAGGACATCCCATATTAATATCAATGATATCTGCTTTATCATTTAAATACTTTGCCGCAAACGCCATGCTTTCTTCTTCATTCCCAAAAATTTGAAAGCTGATTGGCTTTTGTTCACCTTTTGTGTCTATTAATAATTTAGTCTTACTATCATCATAAAAAATAGCTCTGCTACTTATCATTTCAGTTGTTACCAAACCCGCTCCATATTGTTTACAAATTTTTCTGTAAGCTTTATCTGTTATTCCTGCCATTGGTGCTAAAAATAAGTTGTTTTCTATTTCTACATTTCCAATTTTGATTGGTGCTAAGAACATCATTTCCTCCTTTAGTGCCTATTTCCTATGGAATGAGATTTCTTTATTTTACAAAAATTGATTTTTGCCTTTTTCCACTAATATTCATTAAAATTCCTAGCATAATATAGTTGGTAATCATAGAGCTTCCTCCATAACTGATAAAGGGAAGTGGTACACCTGTAATTGGTAGTAACCCCATAACCATTCCTATATTTTCTATCATATGGAACATTAAAATACCAGCAACTCCAGAAGCTACCATCGTTCCCGTGCTGTCCTTTGCTGTTTTGGCAATATACAATATTTTTGTTATTAACACAACATATAAGATAATAATAAATCCTGCCACTAAAAATCCCATTTCTTCGCTAATGACTGAAAAAATAAAATCTGTTGTTTTGGGATATAAAAATCCTAGTTGCGTTTGGTTTCCTTTTAGTAGCCCCATTCCTGTAAGTCCTCCCGCTCCTATGGCTAACTTTGATTGTAAAATATTATACCCTGCCCCTCTTGGGTCTGATTCTGGGTTTAAGAATATGTCAATTCTTGTTTTAGCATGTTCTGGTAAAACATAATAATACAGTAATGGCATAGCAATTACCACTAAAAGAATAACACTAATCACATATTTTTTGTCTATTCCCGCTGAAAACAGCATTAATGCCGTTGCAATTAGGAAAGCAATTGCTGTACCATAATCTGGTTGTTTAATAATTAATAATACAGGAACAGCTAATGCTGCTAATACAATAAGCAATTTTAATGGTTTATTAATTTCTTGCTTTCCTTTTTGTTGCATTCTTGTCATGACTTTGGTCAAAAACAGTATGACAAATATTTTTGCAAATTCTCCAGGTTGAAAAGAAAAGCCACCTATATTAAACCAACTACTTGCTCCATTAATAGGTGTTGTAAACAAAACTGCAACTAAAAGGATTAAAAATGCGCTATAAAAAAACGGAGATAGTCTAACTAGTGTTTCATAATTAATAAACATGAATGCTACCATTGCTATTATACTAATTCCAAACCATATGAGTTGTTTTTGAAATTCTTCATAATTGGTATTTTGAGTAGCAGAAAATAATGCCACTAATCCAATTACAGATAAAATAATTGCTACTACAATTATTACCCATTCCATATTTTTTAATTCTTTTTTTCTCATGCTAGAAACTCCGTTACTAATTTTGTTTTATTTCGTCTTTGGTTTCTGGTTGCTTTTGCGTTTGCTGTTCTTGTGTTTGTTGTTCTTGTCCTTCTTGTTTTTCTTCTTTTTCCACCTGTTCTATCACTTTTTCTTGTTCCTCTTTTGGTTGTTCCGTTTTTAAATTTTGCTCTTCTACTGTTTCACATTTTTCAGGTTCCTCTTGTTTTTTATTAACCATTCTTGCTTCATTTTTTATGCTAACAATTGGGATATTGGCATACAATGCTGGTGCTCCATTTGTGCCATCTTCATTTTCCTTATTTGTTAAACGAACATCAATTGCGTTTTCATCTACTTCTATGTATTTTTTTATCACATCTATAATTTCTTGTTTCATTAATTCTAAAAAGTCAGCAGATACATTGGCTCTGTCTTGCATTAATACTAAATGTAGTCTTTCTTTTGCTGCATTTTTTGAACTTGATTCTTCTTTCTTTTCACCTTTCTTCTTTGTTTTGTTGAAAAATTTTAAAATGTTTTCAAACATTCTCTTTACCCCTTCCTCTTGCAATTGTTTCATTTATCTTTTGAATATACGTTTTAGTTTTGCAAAAAAACCTTTTTCTTCGCCTGGTATTGTGACTTCTATTTTTTCTCCTAAGACTCTCTTTGCAATTTCCATATAGGCTTTTCCTGATGGTGCTTTTCGATTTTGAATAACTGGTTCTCCTCTGTTCGTTTGCGTAATAATATATTCATCATCTGGGACAACACCAATAAGACTAATTGATAATAAATCTACAATATCATCTACATCCATCATTTCCCCTTTTTTTACCATGTTTGGTCGAATTCGGTTAATGACTAATTCTGGATTTTTAATTTCTGATGATTCCAAAAGTCCAATAATTCTGTCAGCATCACGAATAGCAGATATTTCTGCTGTCGTAACAACAATGGCTCTGTCAGCCCCTGCTATGGCATTTTTAAATCCTTGCTCTATTCCGGCTGGACAATCAATTAAAATATAGTCAAATTCTTGTTTTAATTTTTCTGTTAATTCTTTCATCTGTTGTTCATTTACTGCACTTTTATCTCTTGTTTGAGCTGCTGGTAATAAGTATAGTTCTTTGAACCTTTTGTCTTTGATTAGGGCTTGTCTTAATTTACATTTTTCTTCAACAACATCAACAATGTCATATACAATCCTATTTTCTAACCCCATAACAACATCCAAATTTCTTAACCCTATGTCTGTATCGATTAACGCTACTTTTTTACCTTCTACTGCTAAACTTGCTCCTAAATTTGCTGTTGTTGTGGTTTTGCCTACTCCACCTTTACCAGATGTGATTACGATTACTTCTCCCATAATTATTTCCTCCTTAGGATTTGTCATGCTCAAATTTTGATACTATTATCATATAACGAATTTGCTTAAAAGTCAATTCAGTTTTCATAAAAAAACAAAAAAACGGTTACTATTTATTGGTTGCTAGTCAGCAAATGAGTCATATATTTTAATTTTCATACCTTGTATGTTGCTACTTTTTTCGTTCGTTTGGTCTCTTACATGGTATTTCAAATTAATCTATATGACTCTAGTAACTAAATTTTGTTTTTTATTTTTTGACTAAAACTGCTCGAAATCCTGTATGGTAACTTCCTAGTCCTTCGTCTGCAACATAGGAAAATAGTCCATTAGATGTCCCTTTTAAATCAAAAGCGCCTCCTCGTAGTAAAAATGTTTTTCCTAATCCAAAAAATCTTGAGCTGTCTAAATACCAACTAGAATCTTCTGTTCCTTTTTTTGATGTTTCTCTAACAGCATCTCCATAAATTTTTGAATTTGCTTCATAATTTGCTTGTTGTGCATTGGCTTCTGCTTGTCCATTACTTTCTCCTTTTGGATATATTTTTGTGTATTGTGTGCTTCCGGTTTTGACTGCACTTCCATTGTAAGTAAAACTTGCTCCATTTTTTAGTGTTTCATTTCCATTTGCCATATAAGCTGCCATAATTTCATATAAGCCTCCACTTAAGTCATACACACCATATATGGTTCCCGTACAACTTGCCCCTTCTCCGATTTGTTGATCCCAAGTATACACTCCTTCTGATGGGTAATTTCGCTCTGTGCTATTAATGGCATCTATTGTTGTTACCAAGGTTTCTCCATCTGCTTTTCCTGTTGTAACACCTGTTACGGCATAAACGCTATCCACTCCCTTTTTTCCTTCTTCTGAAGTTCTTTCCTTTTCTCCACTTCGTAAGTTAATGCTATTATTATAAATGGTGGTTCCATTTAATCCAAATTGACTTTGACTTAAGTATGCCACTGCACCCCATTCACTGTTTTTCATGAGATGACTGTCTGTTGTGCGTGCTGATAATCCATAAATATTTCCTGTTTCTGTTAAGGCTTTTGAAATTGTAAATGCATCACTTGGTGTAATATAATTCATGGCATATGTTAAAGCTTGGAATGTAGGGTATTTTATATTTGGCGCCTTTTCACCTTTGAATGTAAATGTTCCATCTGTATTTTTTACCCCATAAACGCCATCCAACCAATTTCTAGCTGCCTGATCTACTTCTCCAGTTTCTCCTACTTCTATTCCATCTAAATGACTAGAGGCTGCTGTATATCTGTAATTACTTTCTTTGGCTGAAGCTTTATTATTTCCTCCGGCATATCCTGCTTCAAATTTTGCAACCCAAATTCCCGTTAACTCTGTGTCCCATCCACCATTGGCATAATTGATAGAAGTTTCATTTGTAAAGGCTGGATGTACAACATAGTCTGAAGCTACTTTCATTGTCTCATTTGTTGTTTTTTGCCTTGCAGCTGTTTTTATATTTCCGTCATCATCATAGTAACGGTCTGATGTTCCAATCAAAAACTTAACTTTAATGCTTCCTCCGTTGGTAGTTGTATTGGCACCATAAGTTGGTTCTGATTCAAATTTATAGGCAAACCTTGGAATCCATACCCACATACTGCCATCTTCGGTTTGTGCATTTGCCCACTTCTGATTTTCATACGAATACCACTTGCTTTCATCAAATCCTTCTGTTCCTTCTTTGATGATTTCTCCTTTTTCTGTGTTGGTTGGATCTTTATACATAATTTTTTGCATACCAGTTAGTAGTTCTGGTGGATTTGCTACATTCACACCTGAAAAGTCTTTTGCAACCTGATAATTGGTAAATTGTCTTTTGGTTTGTCCATTTTCTTTCATTTGAATTCCTTGCACATAAAATACATTATGTGTTTGCTCATTTACAATATATAAATCTCCATATTGATCGGCTACAACCGTACTTGTCCCTTTTACTTTTTCGTAATCTTTTCCATAATGTAGACTTAACCCTTGCATGGCCTGTAAATCAATCACATAAAATTTACTAGACAATTCTACGGTATTTAAAACTTCTGCTAATCCTCCGACATTAGTATATTCTATATTTCCTGGAACTTCTCCATATTCGTTATAAAATTCTGCTACTTTTTGCGTTAGATTATCAATGTCACTACGTAAATATAATATTTTTTGTAACTCTAAATTGCTTTTTAAATTGATAGAAATAGAAAATGATACAATTAATATTACTATGATGGTAACAACTAATGAAATCAGTGTAATTCCCGCTTCTTTCTTTGGTTTCACTTTACTATCATCCTTTCTATGTACAAATTTACTTGAAAAATAAAATTGTTTTTCAACTTTCGCACACTTTTTCTTAAGTTTTGTTTCTATATTATAGTTTACTATTTTTCGATTTTTTTTTCAATAGTTTTTGTCAAGAATTTGATAGATTTTTTCTTTCTGTTTTGTTACTTGACTTTCACGTAGTACTAAAATCCATATGTATATCATAATTAAAATAATAGCAATATTATAATTGTAGCATAAACTAAAAATTGCTAAAACACTAACTATGCCAGTTGTAGTGATTGAAATCACATTCATATTTTTATTTGCCTTTCGTTTTCCTTTTTGAATACAAAGCATTGCTTTCACAATTCTTCCCCCATCTAATGGATAAATGGGGAGCATATTAAATAAGAAAATAAAACTATTCGTATAAACAATCATTAGTTGTTTCATAACGTCTATTGGCATATGGCAAGCGATAACTATTATTAGTAAATTGGTAAGTGGTCCAGCTAGGGCCACTAATATTTTTTTGCCTTCTAATCGATTGGCTTTTCCTATTTTTTGATTCATATCTTGTGTGGATATTTGAAATGTAACTGTTATGCCTACCGGAATAATCTCTAATTTTTCTGGCTTCATTTTTAATAGTATTCCTGCTAATAAATGTCCTAATTCATGTAGCAACGCAAACAGCATCATTAGCATATAAATCTGTATTTGGTTTGTCAATAAGAATATCATAACAAGTAAAAATATTTTTAAGTCAATTCGGAATCTCATATTTTTTGTTCCTTTCTAATCAAAATCTGGTTGAAAAAGATTTCATATAGCCAAAATTACTTTTTACCTTTTTCTTATAATTCTAAAATTTTTTGTGCATTTACCGTTCTTTCCTGAAAACGAATTTCAAAGTGTAAATGTGGTCCCGTAGAATTTCCTGTAGAACCCACTTCTGCTATTTCTTGTCCTTGCGTAATATGGTCCCCTTGTTTGACATATAAATTGTTGCAATGCGCATAAATAATACTAACTTCTCCAATTTGGATTTTCAAATGTTTCCCATAGTCACCTTCTTCAGAAGCTAATACCACTTCTCCATCTGTGCTTGCATGAATTTTAGTTCCTAAATTAGCTGCTATGTCTGTGCCTGTATGATTTTTAGGTACTGTTCCTGTTGCCGTTTCACGATAGCCAAAGGGAGATGTAATTGTTCCTTCAATTGGTTTCATAAATGTTGTTGTATTTTTTACATTTTGGATATCTTGTTCTTCTTGACTTAATGCTGGTTGTTCTGTTTCCTTATTTTCTGCTCCCCCAATGGCTCCTTGGTCTGTTGCTTGTATTGGTTCTTGTTCTGGTTGTTCTTGCGATGTATTTTCTTGGTTTTCTGTGTCTTGCGTAGTTTGTTGTTCTATTGTTTCTTCTGAATCCGTCTCTTCTGGAATCGTTCCTTGAAGATTTTGCTGAAATGTCATAACTGCATTTTTTATGGACTCATAAATCTCTATAAAATTGGTATCATATGCCAAAACTTCTCTTGCTTGGTTCACCAATTCCTTTGAAAAAAAAGTTTCACTATTTTGCACCGTATATACCACAATATAAATGCAAATACATACTATAATTTGCATGATCATCTTTTTTAATAATTTTACATCTTTTTTCGTATCATTGACTGGTACTTTTTGTGTTCTATTTTGTGTACCATTCAAACTTTTTCTTTTTAAATAAATCTCCTCAGCTCGTCTTATTTTTTCTTCAACTGACATTACTCTTTCCATACAAAAAACACCTCTTCCTTAGTTACATCATGTCCTTTTTTTAATCGTATTCAGTCCGAAGTGTTTTTATGATTTATTTCATCAATATTAGTAACATTTCTATCAAACACATAAGAGATGTCATCCATAAATATTTTTTCATTTTATGATATTTTTGGTTCATTTTTTTATTTAAAATTTCTTTCTTTTTATTGTTTTCTATATTGGTCATGTAATGATGAATAATCATTTCTGCTTCCTTAATAATATAGTCTTTTGATTTTCCATTTTCTTTTGTTACATTCTTCTTTGTATTTTTGTTGGCTTCATTTTCAATGTAATTTTGCATTTCTGTTTCTTTTAACTTAACATTTTTCTTTAACACAACCATGGCTTCTTCTATAATATTAGATGGTACGTTTTTTAGAACCACCATATTTTTTAGATGTCCTGTTTCCATTTGCAATTCCTCCTCATACTAAAAACTATGTAAGTATTTTCAGTATTTCCATATTTTTCAAGTTTATACATTTACTTAACTTTTTTACTTGGTGTAATGACAATATGAAACGCATTATCATATTGATATTGATGAACTAGCTTTTCGGAAAAACTTGCTAATTCACTTGGAATAAAAATGGTGGTATAATGATGTTCTTTTAATTCCTCAATTTTATGATCTACTTCTTCTGGATGCTCAATTTCAAAAACATCCATTCCTAACCCCTTTGGTAATTTATAAGTTTCTTGGTCTTTTATATATTTTAAAAAAGAAATTTTCATCATGTTTCTCCTCCTTCTTTGTTATATAATTTACCAA
Organism: uncultured Clostridia bacterium; assembly: GCA_947625645.1. GTDB lineage: Bacteria > Bacillota > Clostridia > TANB77 > CAG-508 > CAG-269. The sequence goes on from CANQPE010000001.1 coordinate 52,624, forward strand.
TTTTCTTATTTTATGTGTTAATGGCCTTTTTTTATCCCAAATGGGATAAAAAATTTCATGATTTTCTTGCTTTCAATTTTCCTATCTTGTATAATAATATCGAAAGGGGGTTTTTTTGTGAAAAAATTAAAAATTTCACTAATAACATTACTACTTATGTTTGCACTCATTTTTTTGTCTCATGCAAAAGTTCAAGCCACTAGTGCATATGACAATACCACATTTAACGCTGACTACTATCTAAATACCTATAGCGATTTAAAAGCTGCTTTTGGGAACAATGCCAAAGCTGCCTATGACCATTACATGTCATGCGGAATTAGAGAAGGGAGAAGAGGCTGTATATCCTTTGATATACAATATTATCTAAACAGTCATCCAGATTTACTAAAAACCTTCGGTGCTGGTAACTATTTAGCTGCTTATCAACATTTCCTTACATTTGGAATCAAAGAAGGCAGGTCTACTAGCCCATACTTTGATGTCAAATATTATCTCAGCCACTACTCTGATTTAAAAAAAGCGTTTGGCTCAGACTATGCAGCAGCACATCGTCACTTTAGTATTTTTGGTATCAAAGAAGGTAGACGTGCTAGTGCTTATTTTGATGTATCTTATTACATCAATCATTATTCAGATTTAAAAAAGGCTTTTCAGACAAACTATGCATCTGCTTTTCGTCATTATGTAACAAATGGTATGAGAGAAGGCAGAAATCCATGCCAAGAAATTCAAATCCAATGTTATTTGAATTCTTATTCTGATTTACAAAAAGCATTTGGAAAAAATTATGAAAAAGTTGCAGAACATTGCTATATTTTTGGTCTAAGAGAAAAACGTTCTACGAGCCATCGTTACACCAAAACAACAAAAGCTGCAACTTGCACTACAGCAGGAAAATATACATATACTTGCAAATGTGGCGATTCTTATGAACAAACCATTCCTGCAACGGGTCATCAATTTGTTGATATGCCAGCAAAAGCTGCAACTTGTAAAGAACCTGGTTATTCTGCATATAAAAAATGTACAAAATGTGGTTATATACAAAATAAAACAAATATACCAGTTCAATCCAATAACCATTCTTGGAATAAAGGTGTCGTTACGGCTCCTGTTCATACCACTTCTACTTTAACAGATGGTTACACCACTTATACTTGTACGCTTTGCGGAAAAACAAAAAAAGAAAATATTCAAAAGGCAGAACATACTTTAAAAGTTTCTACTTCAGTAGCACCAACGCATGAAAGCACTGGATATACTTTATATTCTTGCTCATACCCTGGTTGCCAATACACTGAAAAAAGAAATGAAACAAAAAAATTACATCAAGATGCTATAGAAGATTGTCGCGTGGAACCTACTTGTACAACGGATGGGTACACTGGAAAAAAATGTACCATTTGTCAAGAAGTGTTTGCAAAAGTAACCATTCCTTTGACTGGACACCACTTAATAGATGTCCCTGCCAAAGATGCAACTTGTAAAGACCCTGGTTATTCTGCTCACAAAAAATGCACCAAATGTGATTATACGCAAGATAAAACCACCATCCCACCTCATTCAAATCATTCTTGGGATAGCGGGGTTGTAACACCTCCTGTCCATACAACAGATACGTTAACAGATGGGTATACCACTTATACTTGCACTGTTTGTCAAACTACCAAAAAGGAACCAGGTGAAAAAGCAGAACATACTTTAAAATATTATACAACCGTAGGTTCTACACACGAAACGGCTGGATATGTCGTAAACGTTTGTACGTATGATGGTTGCCAATATGAAACCAGAACTCCAATTGCCAAATTACATGAAGGTTCTGTTATAGTAACCCAAACCGTTGCTTCCACCTGCCAAACAAAAGGATACATTGACAGACAATGTTCTAAATGTGGCTATCAATTAAAAAGAGAATATACACCACTTAGTGGACATCAACTGGTTGAGGTAGAAAAATTGGAACCAACTTGCACAACAGACGGACATCAAGCTGGAAAGAAATGTTCTACACCAAACTGTAAGTACCAAGAAGGCATGGAAAAAATAGCCAAAACTGGTCATTCTCTTTCTCAAGATCCTATAGAAAGTGTAGAATCTGTGCACCAAAAAGGTCTTCCATTCGTGGAAGGATATAAAATTTACAAATGTACAAACGCAAATTGCCCAGAACCAGAAGCAAAAGTAAAAGTTATGAATCAAGATATTGTTCATGAGAGTCGCTATGTCGTACACCCTGCTGTTCATACGGCTACAAAACTTGAATGTGCCTATAATGCTTTAGAATGTAGCATTTGTGGACGTATTTCAAGGAAAATACCTATTGAAACAGAAGCTAACCATAAAGTCATTCAAGTTGAAAGTCAAGAAGCTACTTGTGGAACTTCTGGACATGGTGCTGGTACAAGGTGTATTTCTGAAGATTGTGCATTTAATACACAAGGTGGCGGTGCAACAGCTTATAATACTTCTGCTCCTACTGGACATCATACATTTGAATACAGAAATTTAACAACAAATGAAAAAGTAGCAAATGACCAAAATGCTGTACAAATAAATGTATGTAAAACTTGTGGAACGCAATCAGAAGATAAGCCATATTTAACATTAGCTGAAGTTTTTGAAACCTCTGATGTTGTGGTCATTTATGGAGATTTTTATGCTCGTAATATGACCATTCCAGTCGGAAAAACGTTGATTGTCTATGGTTCATTTGTGCTATATCAAGGCAATGTCAACAATGGAAACTTGTACTATAAAAATTTGATGAAAAGTAATATTGCTTCTATTACAAAAGATGGAACTCTTATTTCTGAAAGTAATGAAGCTAGCGTCAAAGATATAATTGAAAAAGCACAATCTCTCAGAGAATTTGAAAAGCCAGTTGACACACCTTAAGGTTCACGTAAAAAAACCAGAGTTTATATACTCTGGTTTTTTGATTTTATGAAAAAACAATGGCTAACTAAGTTTTATTCAGATTGATATACTAATATTTCTTCTAATTCTTCATCTTCTAATAAAGAACCTTTTATGCTACCAGTTGTAACAATGTCTACCTCTTTTTTTAAAACTTCTTCCAATGCAAACTTTACTTCTACAATTTTAAAACCTTCTGCAACATCTTCAGTTCTAACTAAAATATCAATGTCACTATCTTTTTTTTGTTTTTTCTTAGCATATGAGCCAAATACCCATACATACATAAGATTATATTTTTGTGCAACTGGTTTAATTTTCTCGCTTATTTTTTCTAATTCTGACATAAATTTTACCTCTATTTTAATATTTTTACGCAAAATTTTTTCAATCTTCCTATTTCTGTATCCACTACATTCCATAAGATTACTTTATCTATTGTTTCATAGTTATGCACTATAATATCTCTCATTCCAGAAATATTTTTCCATGGAATCTCATTGTTTTCTTGTCTAAATTCTAATGGTAATCTTTTTACTAATTCTCCAATTTGAGTAACTGGAGTAAGTATTGCATTTTGATATATATTATTTTGTTCAAATTCTTTATATTCCATACCAAAATGCTTTTTTGTTTCTTCTATTATATTACAATGTTTTATGACAGCTAATATAATTTTTTTAGTTCTTTCATCTATCATTCATCCATCCTTCTTCCTATTTTGCATCGTCTTCTTTTTTTAATTTGTTTTTCCATTTGGCAAATCTGTCTTTTGTAGGTTTTTCATCCATGGCAAATCTTTTGGTAACAATGTTGCTAATTAATATTTTCTTTAAAACATCTTCTCTTACATCCATAATTAAGGTTCCATCTTTGGCAACCGATATTTTTCCTGTTTCTTCAGAGACGACAACTGCAATGGCATCTGATTCTTTAGAAATGCCAATTGCTGCTCTATGCCTTGTGCCTAAACTTTTAGCAATATCTGTATCATCTGCTAATGGTAATACACAAGCAGCCGCTGCTATTTTATTATTGCTCACTACTACTGCTCCATCATGTAAAGGTGTTTTGGGTACAAATATATTGACTAATAATTGTGGTGAAACTTCTGCTCCTAATGGTATCCCTGTTGCAATGACATCTTGTATATTGATATCTCTTTCAATCACAATTAATGCACCGGTTTTGTTTTTAGATAATTCTTGTGCTGCAATGACAATTTTATAAATATCTTCTTTCGTTCTAGTTGCTATATCTTTATTAATTCCAAAAAATTTTGTGTATTTGCTTGTTCCTAATTGTTCTAACGCTCTTCGTAATTCTGGCTGAAAAATAACAATAATTGCAATTAGCCCTATATTCATAATCGCTGTTAAAATCGCATTCAGAATTCTTAGGTTCAATAAACTACTTACCCACGTTGCCACTAAAAGCAATACAATTCCTTTTATTAATTGTCCTGCTCTAGAGCCTTTTACCACTTTAAAAAAGGAATACAACAAAAAAATTACGATCGTTAAATCAATAATTAGTGTTACCAACTCTAAAGGATTATCTTTTAAACTATGAAAATATCCTAAAATATTTTCTGTATAAAAGGTCTCCCAACTGGTTGTTCTTGTAGGTGTGATGGAATCTACTGTTCCCAAGTTTCCCATATTCAAACCTCCTCTTTTTAACACGAATTGTACTGCCTATATTAGAGCATAAATTAATGTTGCACACGTTCCCGCAAGCATTAACAAAATCAACATAGCTGCCATAATTTTACCAAATATTCTACCTGCATTAAATTCTCTATGTTTTTTATTCTCTTCGTTCTTTTTCATGAAAATTCCTCCTTATTTTTTCTATTCAATAAAAATCGTATTGTTCTTACATGCATTATTATTATAACATTCTTTGTCTTCAATTTCAAGTGTTTTTTACTTTATGTCACCTATCATCACAAGGTCTGTTGGTTGCTTAATTGGATGATTTGAATAAATTGTCATTATATTTTCTCCTATATTTACCATATCGCCTACTTTTTTATGTAAAACAATTCCCACTTGCCTATCAATCTCATCTTCTTTTTTGATTCTTCCTGCCCCTAATGCACATACATATTTTGCAATTGTATCTGCTGGTAGTTCTTGAATGATTCCTGCTTTTTTGCTTACCACAGATTCTATATATTTTGCTCTTTCAAATTTTTCTAGATGTTCTATATACTGTATGTTCCCTCCTTGTTGCTTTACCATTTGTAAAAACTTTTGATATCCTGCGCCATTTTTGATTTGTGCTAGCATATTCTGCTTATTTTTTTCAATGTCTTCACCTAGCCCTGCCAACTTTATCATATTGGCACCTAATGCCAATACAACTTGTTTTAAGTCTTGTGCCATTTCCTCTCCCTTTAAAAATTTAACAGTTTCAATAATTTCTAAGGTATTTCCGGACACTATAACCTAAAGGTTGCTCCATGCTTGTTAATATATATTGTGTTTCGCGATTTGCTAGCGCTCCAATTCTAACCATTTGCTCTGCTAACTGCTTTGCACGTTCCTTTGTTTTCATAAAGGCCCCTCTGCCATATGTAACTTCTAACATAATTTTCTGTGCGCCACTTGCTATCTTTTTGCTCATGACACTAGAAGCAATGAGTGGAATACTTTCTACACAACTAATGCTATCACGTAAAGCATATATTTTTTTATCTGCTGGTGCTAAATTTTGGGTCTGCGAAATCATACTAATCCCAATTTTCTTTACATTTTGAATGAATTCTTCTTCTGATAGTTCGACTCGATACCCAGGAATTGCTTCTAATTTATCTAACGTTCCTCCCGTAAATCCTAGCCCTCTTCCTGACATCTTTGCCACTTTAACGCCTAAAGAACTAATTAAAGGTAATAAAATTAAAGAAACTTTATCTCCTACGCCCCCTGTGGAATGTTTATCCACAATCGTTCCCCCAATTGTAGACAAATCTAACAAATCCCCTGACTCAGCCATTTCCATTGTGAAATGGAACTGTTCTTCGTCTGTCATTCCATTTAAATAAATTGCCATAATGAGCGCTGCTGCTTGGTAATCTGTTATGTCTCCTTTGGTATAACCTTTCATAAAAAAAGCAATTTCTGATCTTGTTAATACGTTTTTATCTCTTTTCTTTTGGATAATTTCTAAAATATTCATCTACTTCTCCTATATATTTTTTGTAAAACTTCTTCTATGAATGGGTGTTAAACCATATTCACGAATTGCCTGCATATGCATTTTGGTTCCATACCCTTTATGTTGCATAAACCCATACTCTGGATAAACAGCATCCCATTCTCGCATAATTCTATCTCTTGTTACTTTAGCAATAATAGATGCTGCTGCAATACAATAACATTTGGCATCTCCTTTGATAATTGCTTCATAGGGAATGCCTTTTGTTTGAATATGTTCAAGTGCATCTACTAAAATTAAGTCAGGCTCTACTTTCATTCCTTCTACCACTTCAGTTACCCCTTGTTTGGTCGCATTCAAAATATTGATTTCATCAATTACATCTTGTCCAATGATTGCAACAGAATAACTGACTGCCTCTTGTAAAATTAGGTCATACAGCTTTTCTCTTTTCTTCTCAGATACTTTTTTTGAGTCATTCACTCCTTCTATCATAGAATCTTGTGGCATAATAACCCCTGCTACTACTACTGGACCTGCCAATGGTCCTCTTCCTGCTTCATCAATTCCACATATATTTTTGAACCCTTTGTTATGTAGTTGTGTTTCCATTTCTTTTAGTATGGTTAATCGTTCCATTTCTTTTTCTTTCATTTTTTTCCTCTTTTTAATTTATACATTGATATCTCTAAAATCATCTAATAAATATTTAATTTGTTTATTTTCTAGTTGTACTCCATAAGTATGATAAATCTTTACAGTAGCTTCTTCTATATTATATACAATGATATACCAGCCTTTTTCGTCATTTGATTCTACGTTGTTAATGTTCATAGCTTGTAAATCTTCAGAAGTTAATTTAAACACATTTCCCTTATTGATTTCGTCTGAGCTAATTCCTATATCTGGCAATTTACTCGCCAAAAATTCTATAGGAGATACTTGCGTTCCTTTTAATTCACTTCTTGCTTTGTCTTTCATTTCTTGGGTTGCTTCGTTTGGTTTAATTCCTAAATCAAAATTGGCATTTTCTACATATTCTTTGGCTTTGACTTCAATTAACAACATATTGGTTTTAGTATTTTGAAATGTTGCAATTTTAATGGCTTCTTTTCCATAATTAACTCCAATCATGATTAAAATAATTAATATAATAATCGTAATAACCAACACCATTAGTGTAATTCCTCTATCATTTTTTCTTAAGCTTTCTTTCATTTGATTCACATTCCCTTCTCATTGGAAAAGATTTTCCTTTTTTTATTTATTATATACGGAAAATCATTTTTTTTCAATAGAATTTGTATCGAAATTTTAGTTTTTTTGTAACAATGGATTTTTCTGAAAAAGCTTTAAATTGTAACATTTTTTTCACACAATTTTCACATAAATATTGTATTGTAATTATAAATTAAATATGATACAATAAGTATCAAATAAAACTAGGGAGGAATTTTCGATGGAAGAAAATGAAAATCAAAATAAAACAACTAATTTTAGGACTGTAGCTAGTTCAAATCCTTATAACGTTAAAAGAGTGCAATCTGGATTTGGAAAAAGCGTTGTGTTACCATTTTTTAGTGGTGTATTAGGGTGTGCCGTTGTCATTGGAACCTGTTTTGGTGTTCCTTCAATTCGCTCACAAATTTTGAAAGTTAATTCTAATACATCCATCAATAGCACATCATCTAATACGGCAAAATCAGATGGTTATGTATCACAAGTTGGCTTGACCAACTATTCTGATACTGCTGTCTATGCAGCAAATAAAATATTGCCTTCAATTGTGGGAATTAAAATTGAATACACCGTAAACAATTCCATGCTTCAATTGTTTGGTAGGTCTAGTACTTCCACTGCTACTGCATCCGGTTCTGGTATTATCATCAGTGAAGATGGTTACATTTTAACCAATAACCATGTTGTTTCCAATTCTTCTGATTCTTCAAATTCTTATTATCAAGTTTCAGAAGCAACAAAATTAACCGTTACCCTATTTAATGATGAAACAGAATATGAAGCAAAAATTGTTGGTAAAGATGAACAAACTGATTTAGCTGTTATTAAAATTGAAAAAACTGGTCTAGCCAAAGCTGAATTTGCTGATTCTGATTCTATTAAAGTTGGTGAATTTGCCATGGCTGTTGGCAACCCAATTGGTATGCAAAGTAGTGTAACTTGTGGAATTGTTAGTGCTGTTAATCGAGAAGTAACCGATTCTGAAGGGAAAAAATACACGCTTATTCAAACAGATGCTGCTATTAATTCTGGAAACAGTGGTGGTGCTTTAGTGAATAGTGAAGGAAAAGTAATTGGTATTAATACTTTAAAACTTTCTGGAACGGGAATTGAAGGAATGGGATTTGCTATTCCAATTAATTCTACAACGGATATTACTTCACAATTAATAGAATATAGCAAAGTAAAACGTCCTTATATTGGAATTTCTGGAATTGATTTAGATGAAGAAACTGCTAAAACTTACCATTTAGTCATTGGTGTGTATGTTAAAACAGTAGAAGATTTTTCTAGTGCTGAAAAAGCTGGCATAAAACCTGGTGATGTTATTATTGAGGCAGATGGCACTAAGATTACAAAAATGGATGACTTAAATAAAATTAAAAATTCTCATAAAATTGGTGATGAAATGCATTTGAAAGTAAACCGTGACGGGCAAGAAAAAGACATTACCGTTACTTTAGGCGAACAACCTTAAGGCGTTTAAATTTTCACTTTGAGTTCACACAATGGACAAAAAGTCCAAGTATAATACATTTAAATCAGTATTAAAAACTGATAATAACATCCCCTTTTATTTTCATAAAGAATTTTCTAGTACATCTAGAAAATTCTTTTTTGTTGCATTCTTATAATATCACTAAATCCATATCGCTTGTTTCGGCCTCATTTTCATAGCTATATATCATATATAATTTTCCGTTACGTAAAAAGAATTGTTTTGTATTTTCAATTTTATATATGTCTGAATTACTATCCCTTACATAAATAGAATATCCCAGTTCTTGTAAGTTTTTTGAATTTTGTTCTTGTTTTTGTATCTCTTCTCGAATTTTATTTTGTATTTCATTTGCATCATATTGCAATTTTTCAATCATTTCTTGTAAGTTAATTCTCTTCTTGGCTTGTAGATCATATTGATAGGTATCTATTTTGGCCTGTTGTGGAACATTTCCTTGTTTTAAGGTGGAACGAATGATTAAAAATAAGACATCCTTTTCTATAAAAGAAACATATTCAACAGCATAAATTGTTTGATTTTCTTGTGTATTTAAAATTTCGTTTACTTGTTGTTTATACATTTTTGCAATCTCTTGATTCATTGCATTTACTGTTTCATCTGGCATATTAAACTGCGGAATGTGTATATCTAATGTGTATGTCCCTGCTTTATTTTCTTGCCTTTCATAACTTGTAAACACAAGGTCTTTTCCTTCCTCTTTTTTTACAACATCTTGTACTTCTCCAATAAATTGATTGGTAAACATATTTTCAAATTCTGTTTTTAATCTTAGCAGTTCCTCTTCTGTCGCAAGTTCAATTTTATTTTTAGGAAAAACACTTTCTCCTAAAAATTGCATTGTGATGATAATAATTAATGATATAATACATATCACAATAGATAGTATATATAATGTCATATCTCTTTTTCTAATTTTAAATTGTTTTGGTAATACTACATTCATTGATTTCTCCTTTTCCTTCTGTCTATTATACCACTTTTTTACAAATTGGTCAATGTTTCTGTATTATATTTACAAACTTTTATTTGATATTCTTATTTTTTGTTGTATATTTTTATTAACTACAATTCACAGCTGTAGAATTGTAACTTAATTGTGTATATTATGTTAAAATTCTCTTTATTTTATTGACTATTTCATAAATTTGAGGTATGATATATATGTTAAATTAAAAAGAAATGAGGAATTAAAAATTATGTTATGTTCAAAATGTCATAAAAACCCTTCTATTTTATTCTTTGAGAAAAATCCAAAAACAAAAGAATTAGAAGGTCTATGCTATAGTTGCGCAAAAAAACAAGGAATTGACCCTGCTGAAACATTGTCAAGGCAACATGATATTATATCAAATGATACCATGAGTGTAGAAGACATGAGAAAACAGTTTGAAATCATTTTCAAAGATTTAGCAGAAAATATCAATCTAGAAGATTTAGAAAAATTAGACAATTCTATTACTTTCAATTCAGACGATTTTTCTGAGGGTGATCCAGATATGCCAAAATTTGCTGGTGCTGCCATTCCATTGGGAAGTCTTTTTTCTGGAATGTTTGGTAATCCTGCTATTTCTAATTCAGATACCTCTGGAAATCCGAAAAAAAAGGTAAGAATTGAAAGAAAGAAAACGCAAAACCAAAAACAGCAACAACAACCTAAAAAGAAAAAATACTTGGATGCTTTTGGAACCAATCTTACCGTAAAAGCAAAAAATGGAGAATTAGATGTGATTATTGGTCGTGACAAAGAGATTCAAAGAATTGTGCAAATTTTAAACCGACGCTCTAAAAATAATCCATGCTTAATTGGGGAACCTGGTGTTGGTAAAACTGCTATTGCTCAAGGATTAGCTATTAAAATTGCCAACCAAAATGTTCCTGCAAAATTATTAAATAAAGAAGTTTATTTGTTAGATATGACTTCTGTGATTGCTGGAACACAATTTAGAGGGCAATTTGAATCACGTATGAAAGGCATTATTGATGAGTGTAAGCAATTTGGTAACATTATCTTAGTTATTGACGAAATTCATAATATTATTGGTGCTGGTGATGGTGAACACTCTATGAATGCAGCTAATATTTTAAAACCTGCCTTATCCAATGGTGAAGTACAGTTGATTGGCACAACGACTTTAAAAGAATACCGTAAATACATAGAAAAAGATTCTGCTTTAGAGCGTAGATTTCAACAAGTATTCGTAGAAGAACCCAATGTGGATGATTCTGTTAATATTTTGGAGGGAATTAAAAAATATTACGAAGAATATCATAAAGTAAAAATTTCATCTGATGTTATAAAGCAAACGGTTATCATGTCTGAAAAATACATTCATGACCGCTTTTTACCAGACAAGGCTATTGATATCTTAGATGAAGCTTGTTCTCGTATTAACTTAGAAAATAAAGATTTATACCGATTAGAAATGCTAAAAAAAGAATTGGCTGACGTACAAGCTGAAAAAGAAGAAGTAGTAGCTGCAGATTCTACTGAAGATTACCAAAAAGCAGCTGACTTAAAAACAAGAGAATGTCAATTAATTGAACAAATTGATGGTTTAAATAAAAAAATGCAGTTAAAAAATCTAACTGTTCAAGATATTGCCACGGTTATTGAAAGTTGGACCAAAATTCCTGTTAAAAAAATTACGGAAGCCGAAACACAAAAGTTATTAAATTTAGAAACCAATCTTCATAAGAGAATTATTGGTCAAGAGCAAGCTGTTAGTAGTGTTGCACGAGCCATTCGCAGAAATCGTGCTGGATTGCAAAGTACCAAACGTCCCCCTTCATTCATTTTTGTAGGACCTACTGGTGTGGGAAAAACAGAACTTGCAAAAAGTTTAGCTTATGAAATGTTTGGAAAAGAAGATGCTCTCATTCGTATTGATATGTCTGAATACATGGAAAGCCATTCTACTTCTAAATTGATTGGAGCACCTCCTGGTTATGTAGGCTATGATGATGCTGGACAATTAACTGATAAAGTAAAGAGAAAACCTTATTCCATTATCTTGTTAGATGAAATTGAAAAAGCGCATCCTGATGTTTTCAATATTCTACTTCAAGTATTAGATGATGGAAAATTGACAGATAGCCAAGGAAATTCTGTTAGCTTTTCAAATACCATTATCATTATGACTTCAAATGCTGGTTCTCACCTTAACAACAATTCTATTGGGTTTGGAAAGCAGACAGTTGATAAAAGTAAAATTGAAGATAATTTGAAAACTACCTTTCGACCTGAATTTTTAAACCGTATTGACGAAATTGTGGTGTTTGATTCTTTATCTGAAAAAGAACTATTGCAAATTATTGATTTGATGTTACATGATACCATGAAAGCTTTGCAGGAAAAAGATATTACTATGAAAATTTCTGATGCTGCAAAACATTTTATTTTAGAAAAAGGTACAAATATTAAATTTGGAGCTAGGCCTTTAAGGAGAGCCATTCAAAAATATATAGAAGATGAGATTTCTGAAAAAATCTTAAAAGGCGAAATTGTAAATGGTCAAACTGTAGAAATAGATTTTACAAACTGTGAATTAACGTTCCATACCCTAAATTAAAATTTTAGATTTTAAACATGCCAAGTTTGAATACATTCAAACTTGGTTTGTGCCTTACATTAGAAAGGAATGAAATAAAAAATGCTAAAACATATACCCAATATACTAACGATTATCCGTTTTATATTAATCCCTATTATTTTGTTTTTTATCTTTACAGGAAATTATATCTGTGCTTTTATCTTTTTTTCGCTATCTGGAATAACCGATATCCTAGATGGTGGAATTGCACGTAAATATCATCTTGTTTCTACGTTTGGGAAATTAATGGACCCTCTTGCTGACAAATTAACACAAATTTCCGTCTTAGCAAGTTTGGTTTTTAAAAATATCATTCCCTTTTGGATTTTAATTATTGTGATTCTAAAAGAATTTATTATGATTATAGGGGCTTCTTTCTTATATGGAAAAGATGTTGTTGTGTATAGTAAATGGTTTGGAAAATTAGCTACAGTGCTTTTCTATTTAGCAATTGTTCTTTCCTTTATTAATACCCAGTTCCAATTTACCGGTTTTTGGGCACATTTAGATTTAGGGCTTTATTGTATTGCATTAACTGCGACTGTATTTTCTCTTGTCATGTATGTCAAATATTTATATAAAGATGGCTTTATTGATAAAAGTGACTTGAAAAAAGAAAAACAAGAAGTAGTTATTAAAAGAAAAAACAAAACCTAGTATGTTTCTCCTTCAATCTAGGTTTTGTTTTTTTACTCAAAGTCTTCTATCGTCTGGTTTAAATTTTCTTTCCCATATACTTTTAAGCCTTCTCTTATGGTTATTTTATCGGTTTCGGTTAAATAGTCTGTGGCAATTTCTGTTTTTTCGTATTCTTCTTCTCCATTTTCCCCTACAACATATACTACAATTTTTCCAGCAACCTCTCTTAATACATAATGCTCCCCACATTGTCCTTCCATGTCTTTTTCTAAAATAACTTCATTACTCGTAAATGTGGTAATCTTCCAATCACTATATAGTTCTTGTATTTGTGCCTCTGTTTTATTGACTAATTGTTGTGGTATATGATTGTACTGTCTGCTTGTATGTCCACAACCCGCATAATGTGTTTGAAACGTAAAACTACAATTAGGAGATAATTGAATTTGCTCTTGTGTATTTGCTTGCAAATTTAGCATATTTTCATTTTGCAATGCTTCCCACTCTTCTGTACATTCATCCTCAATTTCTTCTGATATTTCTGTTTGATATTCTATTTGGTTTGCCATTTGCTGTTCATCTCGTGTTTCAAATAGTTTGATGCCTGCCCATATTGCTGTCATTATAATCGCAACAGCAATGATTGTAATCATTACCTTTTTCATTGTTCATCACATTCCTTCCTTTTGCACTACTTATTTTTTAGTAGTGTTTCCCAAATTCGGGAATGTTATACATCTATGAATAGATATGTTTTTTCATTTTCATAATTCCATTCGTGTTTACATGGATGGTAATTTCTCCAAATTCATCTGTTCTATAAATTTGGGCTCCGTATAGTTTGCAGTCGTTCAAGAACCTCTTGATGAGGATGCCCATATTTATTGTCTTTTCCCACGCCAATGAATGCTACTTTGGGTTGAATGCATTCCAAAAATTCTTCCGTTGATGAAGACTTTGAGCCATGATGCCCTACTTTTAAAACGGTTGATTGTAATAGGTTGTTAGTTTTGTTGTTTGACACTAACATCTGCTCTGCTTCTTCTTCAATATCTCCTGTTAATAGCATTGTAAAATTATGATACTTTAACCTAGCAACCATGGCATTATTGTTTAATATGTTTTCTTGTATCAGAGATTGTGTTGGCCATAAAATGTCAACATATAAATTCTTTTCTATCATAATCCTATCTCCTTTTTGTACAACTTTCACAGGAATGTTTTTTTGATGAACGATATGAAAAAACTTTGCTGTATTTTCTGATGTTTCCCCTTGTTTTGTTATCATAACTTGTCCTACCTTTAAAGTCTCTAAAATCTTTAAAATTCCCCCTATGTGGTCTGTATCAAAATGGCTAATCATTATGATATCTATCTTTGTGTAACCTCTGTCTAAAATATATGGTAATACGGTGTTTTTTCCTATATCATAAGTTTCCGAACCGCCACCATCTATTAAAATGGTGTTTCCTTCTGGTGTTTCAATAAATGTACAATCTCCTTGCCCGACATCTACAAAATGGATCTTCATATCATTGGGTTTCCTAGATAATAATAAACATACTAATATCAACCCTATTCCTATTATTTTTCCTATTTTCTTACTTTTTTCCGGGATACGATATTTTAGATAAAATCGATACATTTGTATCATATTTTGGAGACGTTTTTTTATTGCATTCTTTTTGCTAGAAGCGTAACATTTGTAAAGGATATTGCCAAAAATAATACTGAAAAAATATAGTGCAAATTGCCATGGTCTGGGGGTTGAAACATAAATGGTGGCAAATGGTAATTGCGTCACTTTTGAAATTGCTATTAACAGTTGAATGGCTATCTTAGGAATGATTGCTACTGTAGTAGCAAATTGCGGATAAATACATAACAAAATTGCCCATCCAAAGCTGCATATCATAACAGGTCCCATAATGAGACCTACAAGAAGGTTTGTGAATAGAAAATATGGACTAATGGTATTGAAATGAAATATACTAATCGGTAAAACAACAATTTGTGCAGATAGCGTTATAGCAATGATAGATGGCATTTTACTTTTTATGGTATCTTGAAATAAAACAATTCCCAGCGTTCCTCCAAAAGATAGCTGAAACCCTATATCTAAAATGGTATACGGGTTCCATAACAAAATCAGCAAAGCCGAAATTGCGATATTGTTTAGCGTATCACTTCGTGCATAAATTATTTTAGCTATCATCGCAAGAATTGCCATAATAACCGCTCTGACAATAGAAGGTGAAAATCCGGTAATAAATGCATACCCCACTAATATGAAGTTTGTTAAAATATATGTTTTTCTTTTTCCTATACAGTTTTTCATTAACATGCATAGTGTAATTAAATAAGATACATGCATTCCTGATATGGCTAAAACATGTGCGATGTTTGCAGTTCTAAAGTCTTGCATCATATCTTCTGGTATAAAATCTGTATCTCCTAATAGTAATGCTATTAAAGTTCCTGCTATGTGTTTTTCTGAAAAGACTTCTTGAATTTTTTCTTTAAGGAAACAAGATATTTGATTTGCCTTTTGATTGAAAAATTCTACCATGTTTTGCTTTTGCTGTATTTTTTGAATGGTTTCCACTTGAATCGTTCCTATTGTTTGTTTTGTCTTTAAATATTGTCTATTATCAAATCCTCCATAATTTCTACTTGTTTCTGGCAGTTCAAATCGCCCCGATATTTTTATTGCTTGCCCATATTTTAGTTGAGGTTCTGCGTTTTTGACTTTAATATAAAAATAACGTTTTGGCGCTACCTTAAATTGATAGCGTGTGCTATACTCCCCCTTCACAGGGTTACTTGTTATCATTCCTGTTGTTTGTATAGTACCTTGCTTTTGCAATTTGTCTTGTATATGTATATATTGCTTTTCTTGATGTTGAATAGTCATACTCCCCATCATAGCGGCTATGATAAATACAAATATGATTTTCTGATTGATGTATCGTTTTAAATATCGTATGTAACCCAAATGAGCCCATATAATAGGGTTAGATTTATAGGGGATACGAATATGGATACCATAGATAATTGCTATTAATATGCAAAAAGAGACTACACTAAAATGTAAGTATAGTCCCTCTATTATACCTATGACATATCCAATTGCAATGATAACAATTGGTCTTTTCAATTTTTTACTCCTTTTTAAACAATTCTTCTTGCCCCAGTAAAACCGCTGGTTGCTGCTTGATTAATAGGTACAATACATACGGTTTTTCCTGGTCTTGGTGCATGTATTACGTTTCCCCCTCCTACATAAATTGCTACATGCCCACTATAAACCACTAAATCTCCTAGCTGTAGATTTGCTCGGCTAACCGCCGTTCCTACTTTTGCTTGCTCTCCTGAAGTACGTGGTAAATTCACTCCAAAATGTTTATATACATATGATGTAAATCCTGAACAGTCAAAGCCTGCTGAAGGTGAAGAACCTCCATATGTATATTTTACGCCAATTAATTGTTTGGCATATGCTACAACACTTTCCCCTTTTGATGACGTATCATTGACTGTATTAGATGGCGCTGGTTGTTCTGTTTTTGTTGTGGTAGTTTGTGTTGTTGTTTGTATTGTTGTTTGTGTGGTTTGTGTTCTAGGTTGTGTCATGCCTCTTGACGTTTCTTGTTTTCTTTCTGATAACAGTGAAGATAAAATATATCCTTCTTCATCTGAAATTTTTACTTGACTCCATCCGTTTACTTCTGCTATAACTTCTACTGCTGTATTCATATTGATTGTTGTTACGATAGATGCGCTCCTATCTGCTTGGCTTCTTACATTAACCGTTTCTGCATTTGCATACATGGTTTTAGAAACTGGTTTGGTAGCTTCTGGTGTTTCTAGTGTTTTTTCTGGTTCTGTCGTTTCTGGTGCTGGTTCTGCTCCTTTTATTTTTTCTAGTTTTTCTAAAACTACCCATCCTTCTTTATCTTCTGTTTTTATATAAGCCCATTTGTTGATAATATTTAAGATTTCTACTTCTGTGTCTTTGCTAATATCTCCTACCTCTAATGCATGAATTAATGGGATTACTTTTAATTTTGTATCTTGCGTTAATTTGTATATCCCGCCAATTTCACCTTCTGTTGTCGTATTGGTTTGTGCTATATTTTCTGCCACTTTATTGTCTGCTACCGTGTTTTCTGGTTCTATATTTTCAGAAGACACTGCATTTTCATTTGATGTGTTTTCTTCTGTGGATTCATCTTCTGTCGTTGTTGTTTCTTCTGTTGAGTTGTTTTGTACTTGATTTTCTGTAGATGTTTCATTTTCGGTTTCATCAATTTCTTCCTTACTTTGTACTTCTAATAAGTCTTTTCTGAGATACCCTATAATCTTTCCATATTTTACTTTGTACCATTCTCCCTCTGTTTCTAAAATTTCTACCGTATCCCCTTGGTTGGCCAATTCTATAATAGAAGCATTTGCATCTGGCGTTTTTCTAATGTTGGCTGTCTCTACTGTTATTTTTGCAGTATTCGTTGCAAAACTCGTGTTCATAAAAAACAAGCTAATAGAA
This sequence comes from uncultured Clostridia bacterium, assembly GCA_947625645.1. Lineage (GTDB taxonomy): Bacteria > Bacillota > Clostridia > TANB77 > CAG-508 > CAG-269. The sequence goes on from CANQPE010000001.1 coordinate 70,244, forward strand.
GTCATACTAACTGCTACCACACCTAGTACTAGCACGTTTTTTATATTCATTTTTATTTTCATCTTTTACTACATTCCTTTCTTGCATGCAAATCTAGTCTTTATTATATACTATGCTCTTTTCAAAAACACTTTACTTACTATATAATTTTTTTTTCTATCTGTCAATACGGAAAGAACAGACGTTAAATTCCATCTGCTCTCTTTTTGAATAATTTTTCTCTTTTTTTTACATGTTTTCGTCAATAACTGGCAAAATTTGTTTTTTTCTAGATACAACTCCCTCTAAAAATACCATATGATCCTGTAATGATGTTCCAAATGCTTTTTCAACTACAGCTGTTTCTTTTCCTAATGCAATCACTTGTGTATTACTATTTAAAATGTCTGTTATGGCAAACACAAATAAGTGTAACCCATTGTTTTCAATTTCTTTTGTCATTGCTTGTTCAATTGCTTCTTTTCGTTTTAAGACTTCCTCTATACTAACCGTATTCACCTGTGCAATTACAAATTTTTTGTTTCCTTTTTCACTTTTTTTGGCATCTAAATTGATTAATTGTTCTGCTGAAAAATCATCTAAATTGGTTCCTGCTTTTAACATATCCATTCCATAAGAATTGATATCAATGTCTGCAATTTTGCCTAATTGTTCTAAAGCTTTTTTGTCCTCTTCTGTTGTAGTTGGTGATTTTAACAATAATGTATCTGAAATAATAGCAGATAGCATTAAGATAGCTTCCTTTTTTTCTATTGGCATATTTTCTTCTTTGAATTTTTTATATAAAATTGTTGCGGTACAACCTACTGGTTCTGCACGATAATATAGTGGTTCTTTTGTTTGAAAATTAGCAATTCTATGGTGGTCTATAACGGTTTCAACCTTTGCTTGTTCAATGCCTTCAACGCTTTGATTAAATTCATTATGGTCTACTAAAACTACCCTTTGCCCTTCTTCTACTCTTTCTAAAAGTTCTGGTGCTTTAATTCCTAAATAGTCTAATACATATTGTGTTTCTTTGTTGACATTTCCTAATCTTCTTGCTTCTACCTCAAGTCCTAAATTTTTATCAAATTTCTCCATCACCAAACTAGAACAGATTGAATCTGTGTCTGGATTTTTATGTCCAAATATATATACCATTTTTAATTCCTCCTTTTACTCTCTGTTAATACTTTTTCCAATTCTTCCTTCGTAAATACGTATTTTTGATTGCAGAAATGACATACCAACTCTGCTTTCCCATCCTCTTCGATTATGGTTTGCAATTCTTGTGTTCCAATGGTTGCAAGTCCATTTTTCATAAATTCTTTTGAACAATCACAGACATATGTTGGTTCTATTGTTTCTCCAATGACTTGTATGGCATTGTCTCCTGTTATTTTTTTAGCAATTTCTTCTAATAACATATTTTGGTCCAACATTTTAGATATAGCCCCTGCTTGAAAAATATGCTGTTCTAACATGGTAATATCTTCTGATGTTGCGTCTGGCATTGGTGTTATCATATATCCTCCTGCTGATTTCACACCATTTTTATCTACTAATACCCCTAATGCTACTGCTGTATTTTTTTGTTCTGATTTTGCAAAATATTCTGCAAAATCTTCTGCTATTTCTCCTGATACCAGTGGACAAATTCCAATATAAGGGTCTTTTAACCCTTTATCCTTTATCACATTTATATAGCCTTCTCTTCCCATGGCACCAGCCACATCTAGTTTTCCATCTTCATTGAGTGGAATATCCAACTGTGGATTTGCTACATAGCCTTTTACTTGGGATAGATGGTTTGCTGTTACAACAGCCATTCCTGCAGGTCCATTTCCTTTGATTTGTATGGTTAGTTTTTCTTTTGCACTTTTCATTTCTGTTCCCATTATGCTCCCCATTGTAAGAATTCTTCCTAATAATGCTGTTGTAACGGGACTTAAATCGTGAACTTTTCTGGCTTTTTCTACTAAGTTTGTCGTTTTAGCACATATAACAGATACTCTACCCTCATATGCTAATATTTTTATGATTTTATCTTGCATTTTTACTATCATTCCTTTTTGAAAAAACGCGCCCTACTTGAGTTAGGGACGCACCTTTTAATCTTGTTTTTGGAACATATCTTTAGATACCCCACAGACAGGGCATACCCATGTATCTGGTATATCTTCAAAAGCTGTTCCTGGAGCAATTCCACTTTCTGGATCTCCCTTTTCTGGGTCATATATACCCACAAGCCATACATACGTACATTCTTAACACCTCTTTTCTAATTTTCTGGATGCAACTGAAACATATCTTTACTTTCTCCACAAACAGGACACACCCATGTATCTGGCAACTGATCAAACTCTGTTCCTGGCTTGATATTTGCTTTTTCATTTCCTATTTTGGGATTATATATATATTTACATTGCAAACATTCATAACTTTCTTTTCCCGTTTTTTCTGGTGCAAAGTTTTTATACCCTGCTATTATAGCAATCACAACAATGAATAAAAAAGAACATGCTTTCCAAATCCCACTGTCTGTTACAATGATTGCAAATATTCCCAGTATGGCACTAATGCCATATAATACAATAACTGCTTGTTTTTGGCTATATCCTTTTGCTAGTAATTTATGATGAATATGTCCTTTATCTGCTTTAAACACGGCTTTAATGGATTTTCCTTTGATTAATCTTCTCACAATGGCAATAAGTGTGTCAAAAATTGGTAAGCCCAATACAATTAAAGGTAGCACTATTACTGCTGCTGTATACGTTTTTGCTGCTCCTAATATCGATATGATGGCTAGCGAAAATCCTAAAAAGTTGGTTCCTGTGTCTCCTATAAATGTTTTAGCTGGTGAAAAGTTATATGGTAAAAATCCTACTAATGCGCCAGCAATGGCAGTAATTAAGACAATTGATAGCATTGTAGAGCCATTTAATACAAAAATAATTAACAACGATATAGCCGATATGACTGATATGCCAGAGGATAATCCATCTAATCCATCTATTAAATTAATTGCATTTGTTACAATAATGACCCACACTAGTGTTAATATAATTGAAGTTACTTCATGTATTTCTGGTACATTCAAAAATGGTAACGTGATTCCTTCTATTCTAATGCCAGCTGCAATGATAATTATGGTAGCAATAACTTGTCCTACTAATTTTGTCACTGGTTTGATGCCCTTTATGTCATCTATCACACAAAATATGGATAATACTACGATTCCCATAAAAAAGCCAACTAATTTTTTTCCATATTCTTCTACCCCTGTTAAGGTTATTGTTTTTTCCATGACCATAACAACCAGTAAATAAATTGTCGAAACGAAAAAACCTAAAATAACTGCTGGACCTCCAAACCTGGGTATTGCTCTTTTGTGTGTTCTTCTTTCATCTTTTGGTATATCTACTGCTCCTATTTTTTTGGCAAGTTTAATCGTATATGGTGTTGTCACAAATGCCACTACAAATGCCAATATGAAAGCAATTGCAATATCTCCCCACATGCCCATTCCTCCATATTTATTTCATATTTTCATTTTCAATTTCTTCTATTAATTTTAGTCTTTCTTCATACCTTCCTCCCTTAAATTCTGCTCCTATCCAATTTCTTACTACATTAATTGCTTCATTTACGGTTACATAATCTGCGCCAATGGTGATGACATTAATGTCATCATCTGCCTTTCCTAGTTTTGCTGCTATTTCATTATATGCCGTTGCTGCCCTGACACCTTTAAACTTATTGGCTACGACTACCATTCCACATCCCGAACGGCAAATTAATATGCCTCCATCTGCCTCTTTTTTAGAAACTGCTTCTGCTACTTTTTTTCCATAAATAGGATAATCTGTTCTTTCTTCATCATATGTTCCATAATCTTGATAAGCAATTCCATTTTCTTCTAAATATCTTTTAATTTCTTCTTTTAATTTGTATCCTCCATGATCACTTCCAATTGCTATCATGTTTCTCACTCCGTTTCTTTATCATATTTACCACCTACAATATATCATATATTAGCCAAATTGACAATATGAAATTAAAATTTCAATGAATTTTCTGTAAATACTTGCCAAAATAAAATAAATGTGGTAAAATAATTTATATTATAGTGTAATTGAAATGAATGGAGGTGCTAACTATGCCAAATATTAAATCAGCCAAAAAAAGAGTTAAAGTAATTGAAAAGAAAACTTTAAGAAATAATATGATAAAATCTGGATATAAATCAGCAATCAAAAACTTTGAGCAATCACTAGAAGCTGGAAATATGGATGAAGCTAAAAAATTATTTTCTGAAGCTACCAAAAAAATCGACCAAGCTTGCACTAAAGGTGTTATTGTAAAAAATACTGCTGCTAGAAAAAAATCTAATTTATCAAAAAAATTAAACGCTGCTATGGCGTAACATATGATTTGAGGATGCCATATATGGCATCCTCTCCTTTTATACTATAAAAAAGTGCATCTTTTTGCCCTCTTATTTGGCTTAGACAATGAAATTTTATTTACCTTGCTTCATCTTGTCGTTGCTTTAAATAGCGTAACTCTTCTTCTTTCTTCTGTATTTCTTTATGAAGAAACTGTTTCTTTTTCTCTTCTTTTTCTTCTTTTTCCGCTATTTTCTTATCTCTCCAGTTTTTCGTATATGGTGCACTATGAACAACTTTACCAACTCTTTCATTAAATCTTTTTTCGAATTTTCCATCTGGGCGCTGTCTCACACCTCCGACATAATTTCCACACCATTTTTCCTCTGGTGTCTCTTTTGATATACCTCTTTCTAAATACCCCATAACTCTTTCCCTATCTAAAAGTTTCTGCATAGCATATTTACAATAGTCTTTATTCTCCATCATTTCTTGCATATCCAATGTGGTTAAAATTTGTTCATATTGCTCTTGGGGATTAAACTCCATCATAACAGCACCCCCATTTAAATACCAAGAAATCAAACAATTATATACCTGTTCCCCCGCTATGGCATAAGGTTCTCTTTCCATCAGTAATTTTGTTGTATCATAGTCTACTGTTTTTCTATCATTTGCTTTTGGTTGCCATACACGTGGTTTATAATATTTAATTTCTAGATATTTTTTATCTTCTGATACCCTTATTTGTAAATCTTCCTTTGATGTATCTTGCGCAAATTCTCTTGGTGCTTGTGTTGTTTGATAATTCCCTGTATTTGGTTGCTTTGTTGTTGATTTTTTCTTAAAAACATCTAAAAAACCCATATTACCATCTCCTATCTCTCCCTTATATTTTACCACACTTTGCTCAAAAAGTCAAATTATACTTCCTAAAATTTCCATTGTCTTTCTCGGTAAAACATGCTACGATAGTAATAGGTGATACAAATGATTGATAAAATGAAAGATACGTTTCAAAAATTAGAAACGCAAACTAAAACAATTATGAAAAATGGAATTCAATTTTGTTTTTTCCTTTGTATAATTTCTTTAATTGTTTTACTTACATACGATTTTATGGTTGAAAATCCTCTTCTTTTTGATATTGGAATTGTTCTTTTTAAAATGAGCTTACTCTTTTCAATTGAATTTTTAATTTGCGGAATTGTCGTTGATTCTTTAAAAAAGAATATGATTTAACACGAAAAAGCAACATGACGAATTTTTTTCAAGTTTTGATTCGTACATGTTGCTTTGCTTAAATATCCCTTATTTTTATGATTTTTGCATTTCTTCGATAAACATTTTGTTTAACATTTGTGGGTTTGCTTGCCCTTTTGTTTGCTTCATGGCTTGTCCTACTAAAAATCCTAGCGCTCTATCTTTTCCGGCTTTATAATCCACAATGGATTGTGGATTTTCTGATAATACTTTTAGAACAACTTCTTTAATAGCTCCTTCATCTGAAATTTGAATCCAGCCTTTTTCTTTGATGATTTCTTCCGGACTTCTTGGATTTTCAAATAATTCCACTAAGACTTTTTTCGCAATACTTGAGCTGATGGTTCCTTTGTCTATTAAGATGACCAACTCTCCTAATTGCTTACTATCAAAAGGTATTTCTACTGGATCCATTTCTGTTTCATTCAAAATTCTTGAAATGTCTGAAATAATCCAGTTATTCACTGCTTTTGGATTATTGCTAATCTTTGAAGCTTCTTCAAACAAATCTGCCAAATATTTGGAACTAGAAATAATGTTAGCATCTTTTTCTGTTAAATGATATTCTTCTAAATAACGTCTTTTTCTGCTTTCTGGTAATTCTGGCAAATTGTTTTGAATTTGCTCAATATATTCATCTGACAATTTAATCGCCACTAAATCTGGATCTGGAAAATAGCGATAATCTTGTGCATCTTCTTTGTCTCTCATAGAAAATGTTTTTCCTGAAACTTCATCCCAGCGTAATGTTTCTTGTTCAATCTCTCCTCCATCTTCTAAGACATCTATTTGCCTATTGGCTTCATATTCAATGGCTCTTGTAATGCTTCTAAATGAGTTCATATTTTTCATTTCTGTTCTGGTTCCAAAAGCCGTTTCTCCTTTTTTGCGAACAGATACGTTGACATCTGCTCTTAAAGACCCTTCTTGCATTTTGCAGTCTGATACTTCAATGTATTCTAAGATAGATTTTAATTTTTTAAGGTATTTGTCTACTTCTTGCACACCACGTAAATCTGGTTCTGAAACAATTTCTATCAGAGGAACACCTGCTCTATTTAAATCCACAAGGCTTCCTCCGCCAAATTCATCATGGTTTAATTTTCCAGCATCTTCTTCTATGTGAATTCGCAAAATTCGAATTTTCTTTTTTCCTTGTTCAGTTTCAATTTCAACATAGCCATGTTCACATAGTGGCTTATCAAACTGAGAAATCTGATATGATTTTGGTAAGTCTGGATAGAAATAGTTTTTTCTATCATTTTTACTGTTTCTGGATATTTCACAATTTGTTGCTAATCCTGCTTTTACAGCATATTCCACTACTTTTTCATTTAAAACTGGTAATGTTCCTGGCATTGCCATACAAATTGGACAAGTATGTGTGTTTGGCTCTGCCCCAAAACTTGTTGGGCATGAGCAAAATATCTTCGTTTTCGTAGATAGTTCTGCATGAACTTCTAGTCCAATCACAATTTCATATTCGTTCATTTCATTTCATTCCTTTCTTAGGCACAAATCTGATAGGCATATTTCCAAGCTAAAATTCTTTGCACTGCTGTATTTATTGTACTTTCTTGAATTTTTCCATCTGCGACAGCTTGTAAAATTTCTTCTTTTTGTGTTTTCATATCTGAAGATAGTATTATATCATTCCCAGCAAGAACCGCCTGAACTGCTGCCTCGCCATTTTCAACATAGGCTTTTACTGCATCCATGGCTAAATCATCTGTCATAATAATTCCTGTAAATCCAAGTTCCTCTCTCAAAATTTTATGTATATTTTCTGACAAAGAAGCTGGTTTTTCTTTATCCATACATTCTACAATGGTATGACTGACTAATATGGTTGGTGCTTTTGCTTCTATTCCACTTTTAAATGGTAAAAAATCTGATGTTTCAAATGTTGCATAAGGTCTTTTATCCACAGCAACGCCCGTATGTGTATCTGCATTATTGCCATAGCCTGGAAAATGCTTTAGGGTTGATATCATTCCATCTTTATTCATTGTCTCTACTAATTTGGATACATATGTTGCTGTATTTTCTGCACCTCTTCCATATGCTCTTGCATAAATAAAATCTGAGCTACTTGTTGGTACATCTGCAACTGGTGCTAGATTCATGTTTAGTCCTATACTTTTTAATAATGTTGATTTTTCAGTAGAATCTTTTAAAATCAATGCCAATTGTCCTTTTTTCCATAGTGCTTGTGGAGATTCAAACTTAGTACTTCTAAAAGCCTTGTATTGGCTAACTCTTACAACAGTTCCTCCTTCTTCATCTACTCCTAGTGCCAATTTAATTTTACTGTTTTGTTGCTTTGTAGATAATTTCTGCAAAATGGAGGTTTTTGTTTCTCCTTTAAAATCATCACCAAATAAGATATATCCCCCTGGGCTTAATGCTTCAATTTCTTTTTGTTCAGCTTCCTTTGGGTATCTGGCTAAAAACATTTGCCCTACTTTTTCTTCTAATGTCATTGTTTGTAATTGTTCTTTTGCTTTTTCATAATAGGCTCCAAACAAATCTGAAACATTTTCTAAATTTGTTTCCTCTGTTTCTTGCGGTTGCTCTGGATTTGTTTCTGTGTTTTCTGTTACATTGGCCACTGTTGTTTGACTAAATTCATTTTCTGTTTGCTCTTTCTCCTCTTTTTCTAAAAATATTTCTTTTGCCATTAATGCACCTGCAATTATGATAAGTATGACTAAAATACAAGTTAATACTTTTGTCACTTTACGGTTGTTCATTCGCTATCTTCCCTTCTATTTTCGTATAAACTGTGGTTGATAGTTTTCTCTAAATTTTATTACTTTTTCAAATGCATATGCCATATTTAAGATTTTTTCTTCTTCAAATTTATTTCCTATTAACTGCATTCCAATTGGCATCCCTTCTTTATCAACACCACAAGGAATAGAAATTGCAGGAAGACCAGCTATATTAACAGATACGGTACAAATATCTGCTAAATACATTTCTAATGGATTGTTAGACTTTGATCCCATGTTAAATGCAACTGTTGGTGAGGTTGGTGTTAAAATAGCATCATATTTTTGAAAGCCTTTTTCAAATTCATTGGTTACTAATGTACGGACTTGTTGCGCCTTTTTGTAATAGGCATCATAATATCCTGAAGATAATACATAGGTTCCTAAGATAATTCGTCTTTTGACTTCTGCACCAAACCCTTCACTTCTAGATTTTTTATATAAATCTTTTAAACTATGAAATTCCTTTGCCCTGTATCCATAACGAATTCCATCAAATCGACCTAAGTTAGAACTTGCTTCTGCACAAGCAATAATATAATAAGTAGCTAGTGCATATTGTGCCACATCTAAAGAAATTTCTTCAATTTCTGCTCCTAGCGATTTGTATGTTTCAATTGCTTTCTCCAAATTTTCCTTTACTTCTTGATTGATTCCTTCTCCAAAAAATTCTTTTGGTACTCCTATTTTTTTCCCTTTTATGTCATCTTTTAAATGCAACGTATAATCTTTTTTCTCTTGTTTGACTGATGTGGTATCCTTTTCATCATGACCTGCAATTAAGTTTAATAAGATTGCGGCATCTTCTACATCTTTTGTAATTGGTCCTATTTGATCTAATGATGAAGCAAATGCAACCAGCCCATATCTAGAAACTACTCCATATGTTGGTTTTAATCCAACTACACCACAAAAGCTTGATGGTTGCCTAATAGATCCTCCTGTGTCGCTTCCTAACGCCCATGGTACCATATTGGCTGCCACTGCTGCTGCACTTCCTCCTGAGGAACCTCCTGGCACTTTGTTTAAATTCCATGGATTTGCCGTCTTTTTAAAATAAGAATATTCTGTTGAGCTTCCCATGGCAAATTCATCCATATTGAGTTTTCCCAATGATATGATGTTTTCTTCATTCAATTTTTCAACAACAGTAGCATTATATGGCGAAATAAAATTTTCCAACATACGAGAGCTACATGTTGTTTTAATCCCTTTTGTACACATATTGTCTTTTATTCCAATTGGAATTCCTGCATATTTGCCAAGTAGTTCTCCGTTTTCTTTTCTTTCATCAACTTGTTTTGCTTGCTCAAGAGCTTGCTTCTCTAATGTTGTAACAAATGCGTTTACATCACTTTCTTTTGCTTGTATTTGGTCAATATAACTTTGCGTGATTTGTGTAGCTGTTAACTCTTTATTTTGCAACTTTTCCATTAATTCATGAACTGGTAATTGTGTAATTTCCATTTTCTTCTTTCATCCTTTCTTAAGACAAACCTAGTTGGAAAATAATTGTAATTATTTTCCAACCTTTTAATTAATTACTTTTGGAATTTTAAACATATTTTGTTCTTGTTCTGGTGCATTTTGTAATAGTGCTTGATTATCTTCAAACACCTTAATTTCATCTTTTCTAAATACATTTTTAGACTCATTTGCTCCAATGGTAATGTCCAAATTTTCAACTGGTGCCTGATTGACAATATTGGCAAAATTCAAAATATCTTGTAAATTTAATAAATACTTGTCTACTTCCGTTTCATTAATTTCTAAATTTGCTAAATTTGCTATATGCAAAATTTCCTCTTTGCTTACTTGCATGATATCATCTCCTAGTCTTTATTTTTCCCTATTATATAACGAATATAAGAAAATTACAAGCTGTTTTTAAAAAAATTAAGCTCTCATTAGCAATATAACTTGCAATGAAAGCCTACTTTTCTTATGATTTGGATATTTTTTATGGAATAGATTTGGGAAAAATCGTTTTATTTCTTACATAATCTTCTATTTTCTCTTGTTGCTTGGCGTTACTCGCATATATTTGTTTTAATTGTGTCTTTTGTGCTTCATCTTCACTCCAATATTCTAAATAAAGTGCTGCTATTAACGCTATCCCTTCTTTGGAAATCATCCCTTCCGTCATTGTTTGATTTGCTTCAAATTTAGGATGATAATGAATATCTCTATTTTTTTCTATTGTATGATACATTGAAGTAGGAATCTTACGAATATACGTGTCTCCTAATGCATTGATAAACGCATAGGCTTCTGCATATGCTCTTGGAAAATTAGCGACATTTACCACGTTTTCCACCGCTCCTTTCTCCCATCCTTGAATTGGAAAAATTGTTCATTGTAACATTGATACAACTAAATTTGCAATGGTGGTTTTCTTCTATCTTCCCTCATCACTTTTTAGTTTCTCAATATGCTGCTGAATTTGTTGGCTATTTTGTTTTTCTCTAATATTTTCTACCATACATTGAATATCTCGTGCATTTAATTGCCTTTTGGAAAGTTCTATGAGTGATGTTAATGCTACAGGTTGCCTTTCTATCTTTCTCGTTGCATTAATATCATCTCGAATGGCTATGACATGTTGAATTTGTGGAATCCTTCTTTCAGGGATTTGATTTTTTCCTCTTACAATTGTATTTCCCACATTTTCTTCATATAAAAATTCTAAAACATCATTTGCTAATACTTTGTATACTTCCTCTGGATTTTGTGGATTTTGCCATTTTTTATCTTCATTTGCAATTCTTTTTACATCTAAATCTGGTCTTTTTTCCTGTAATTGTTGAATTGCTTCTTTTCTGGATACCACAAGCTTTCTTTCTAACAAGCCTGCATATAGTTCTTCTATTCCTTTATTGGTAAAAGAAGCTATAAATTCTGCAACTGCTTCCTGTGGCGTACATAAAGGATGTGTCCCTTTTTGATACCTATCTCGAAATTCCTGTGGCATTTGCTCTATATTAGAATAGAAAAATTGAAATACGGTCTTTATTTCCCAAGCTTTATCAATCTTTCGATTCATATCATCTAAGGTTTCTTGCTTCTGTTTTCCGTCTTGATCTTGTGAAATTCTTAATAATTCTCCCTTAATAAATGCATCTTGATATTTTGCTTTTGTCACCCATAACGTAACAAGCATAGGATCTATCTCATATTTTTCTTTTAGAAATTCACTATATGCTCTTGCTGTATCATTGACTTTCATTTTCCTCTCTTGGTTTTCCATTGGCAATTTTTGTGCATCTCTCATTTTCTTAAATAATGCAATTCCTTGCATTTCTTCTACTGTTATTTCATGATTTTTTGGTATTTCACCTTTATTAACCGCTTTCTCAAAAAAGTCTATTCTTTCTTTTCTACCATCTAATTTGATTTCTCCTTCTTCTGTTATAAAACATCTTCTTGCTATTTCCGCTTGCATTTCTGCAATTTTTACATCTAATTGTCGAAATAAATTCATTTTTATTTTTTCTGGCATTTGATGTATCGTTCTTAATTTATATTTTAATTCTTGCTTATGCTGTTTTCTTTTTTCCCTATATTGGGCTCTATCTTCTGGCAATGTTAACGATTCATACATTTGATTTTCTTTTTCTGTGAATTGTTCTTCATTGAGTCCCAGTAAAGCCTGCTCTTCTGGTGATAAATCATCTATTGTTAAAACATCTTGCTTTAATAAGTCTAAAAAATCTTGTGGAATATATGCAATTTTATCTGCCAATCTCACTGCTTTTTGCTCAATTCCATCTGGTTCTTCCTTTACTCTGCTTGTACTATGTGCCAAAATTCCTGTCTTGATATACTGAATTGCTTGTTCACTTAATCGATACCCATTATCTTCTGCAAATTTTTCTAACAATTTAGCTCCAATCATCGCACTTGTTTCATTATGCTCATAACACATTGTTTCTGCCTTGGTATCTCCAGCATTGTCCGTATATTCTTTGCCAAACATTTTCACTCTATTTTGTTTGTATTCTGGTGTTGCTGAAAAACGCTCCATTTCTTTTCCAAGAGCTCCTTCTCCATCGTGCCCAAAAGGTGTATGACCTAAATCATGCATATATCCCAATGCCCTTGCTAGAAGTCCAGAAACCTTAACTTCTATCTCACTTTTTCCATCTAATATTGCTTTTTGCATAGCAAGGTTTTCTGCTACAATTGCCACACCTTCTGAATGCAAGCCTCTTGTTGTCACATCATTCACGATTTCATGATAGACTTGTGTATTAAAAAATATTTTTGCTAATTCCGGTGAAGTTCTTAGCATTTGATTAAAATTCTCACAAAATTGCAATTTTTCTTTCTCTGACAATTTTTTGCCATTGGTTGTTTCAACACCATCCCAAAAGTTTACTTTCTCACTCATTCGTACAATCCCTCCGCATTATATTTGAAGCTCATCTGTTCCTATGTATTCATAAATTCCTTCCCATTTATTTTCTCCTGCAAAATTCATAAAACTATCTAAATCCGCATATATTTTTTGTTTTTCTTTTTCCCCTAATTCTATTTGTGTTTCTGGCAGTAGCTTTAGCATTTCTTTTACTTTTTGGCTTTGTTTTGGAACGCCTGCCTCAATACTACATTGCTCAACATCTTTAGAAACGCGATATAGCAAATCCACTTGATTCATGGTTGACAGTTGTTCTATTTTTTTTATGTCTGCAATTGTTTGCTCACAAATTCGTGCAATCTGTACTTCTTGTGTTTTGGTGGCTTGCCCTCTATCAAACAATTCCTTCAAAAGTTCATCAAATTCAGTTGTAATAATATTTCCTGATTGTGCCAAATCATATTCTATATATTTTCTAGCCAATTCTGATTCTGTTATAGGCAAACCATGTTCCTCTAAATACTGCATAATGACAGCTTTTCCCTTTTCTCCATAAGCTGGGAAATAAGACCCTTGGCACATGGTTAAAATTTCAGCTAAATCTGCATTTCCACCTAATCCTCTCGCTATATTTCCTGCCATCGTTTTTGCTACCTGTTGATACCCTTTTTCACTTTTATCGCTTCCATATTCCGCTTTACTTTGCAATGTATTCCACATTTTAGACATACTAATACCGATATTTAGCTTCTCATAATATTTATCTAAATCCTTTACTTTCATGAAATGAATCATTTTTTTCATTCCTTTCTCTCTCATATACTACACTTTCTAACCTCAATATATCATAAAATTAGAATTTTAGCAATAAACGATTTCCAAATTTTAATTTTTTTCTGATTTTCCCTTGACAAATTAGCATAAAGTTTGTAAAATAGTATACAATATATAAAGTTTATGCGTTTGTACAATATAAAGCAATTAGAAGTTACTGTTAGAGAATAAGGGTCACCGGCTGAAAGCCCTTTGAGGTCAACCTAATTTGTGAAACACATTGGAGCATGTGAATGGAAAGTGGAAAATGTTGTTACATTTTCAAGCTGGGTGGTACCGCGGAAATCTATTTCGTCCCTGCATATATTAATATATGCATCGGGCGTTTTTTGTTTTCGATGCATAAGAAAGAAAGGAAGGATTCATATGAATAATTACAGGACGCATACGTGTAATGAAATTCGCTTAGAAGATATTGGAAAGAAAGTAAAAATTGCTGGTTGGGTACAAACCATTCGTGATTTGGGAGGGCTTGTCTTTTTAGATATTCGCGATATGTATGGGATTACACAAGTTGTTACTTCTGGAAAAGCAGAAGATGTTGATTTTGCTTCTCATATTCCCATTGAATCTACCGTTTGTGTGTATGGAAAAGTTAAAAAACGTGACGAAGAGACAATCAATCCCAAATTAGAAACGGGGTTGGTTGAAATTCGTATAGAAACAATTGAAATACTAGGAAAGCGAATAAAAAATTTACCTTTTGAAATCAACACCTCTCAAGAAATTCGCGAAGATTTGCGCCTACAATACCGTTACTTAGATTTAAGAAATGATCGATTAAAACAAAATCTATTGTTGCGTAGTCAAGTCATTCAATATTTGAGAGCACAAATGATAGAACAAGGCTTTTTAGAAGTGCAAACCCCTATCTTAACGAGTTCTTCTCCAGAAGGTGCCAGGGATTATCTTGTACCAAGTCGATTACATCCTGGTAAATTCTATGCTTTGCCACAAGCCCCACAACAATTCAAACAATTGTTGATGGTCTCTGGAATTGATAAATATTTCCAAATTGCGCCTTGCTTTCGTGATGAAGATGCTAGAGCTGACCGAGCTCCTGGTGAATTTTACCAACTTGATATGGAAATGAGTTTTGCAACCCAAGAAGATGTTTTTCAAGCAATTGAACCTGTTATGTTTCATACTTTTCAAAAGTTTTCTGACAAAAAGATTGCTTCTTATCCATTTCCTCGCATTTCTTATCGAGAAGCAATGCTTGAATTTGGAACAGATAAACCAGATTTAAGAAATCCTTTACGTATTATTGATTTATCTGCATTTTTTGCAAAATGCACCTTTCAGCCTTTTATCAACAGAACCGTAAGAGCCATTAAAGTAAATGGGCAATTTTCTAAAGGCTTTCATGAAAAAATGCTTGCGTTTGCTATGTCTATTGGAATGGGTGGACTTGGATATTTAGAAGTTCAAGAAGACTTAAGCTACAAAGGCCCTATTGATAAATTTATTCCTGGAGATTTGAAACAGGAATTGCTAACCTTAGCTAGCTTAGAAAAAGGCGATACCATTTTCTTTATTGCGGATACTGAAAAACGTGCCACAGAACTTGCTGGGCAAATCCGAACAGAACTTGGAAAGAGATTAGATTTAATAGATAATTCTGTATTTTCTTTTGCTTGGATTACAGATTTCCCAATGTTTGAAATGGATGAGCATAATCACTTAGGATTTAGTCATAATCCATTTTCTATGCCGCAAGGTGGTTTAAGCGCGTTGGAAACGCAAAATCCATTAGATATTTTGGCCTATCAATATGACCTTGTATGTAATGGCATTGAATTATCTTCCGGTGCTGTGCGTAACCACGATATTACCATTATGTTAAAAGCATTTACCATGGCTGGTTATACAGAAGAAGAAGTAAAAACAAAATTTGGTGCCCTATATACAGCATTCCAATTCGGTGCTCCTCCCCATGCTGGTATTGCTCCGGGGATTGATAGAATGTTAATGTTGTTAACCAATTCTGACAGCATCCGTGAAGTAATTGCTTTTCCCCTTAACAGTAAAGCACAAGATTTAATGATGGGTGCTCCTAGCACTGTAAGACGCGACCAATTGCGTGACGTACACATCCTCAGCTAGTGGATAGGGACAAGAGACAAGGGACAAACAGGGACGGTTCTTTTTTGTCCAAAAAGGACAAAAAAGAACCGTCCCTGTTTGTCCCTTGTCTCTTTTTCCTTGTTCGCTATATGCAAAAAAAGAGAATAGCACGTCGACGGCATATTCTCTCTTTTCCATATATTTATATGATTATTTACATTCTTATTTTTTGTTTACTAAATCTTTTAATGCTTTTCCAGCTTTGAATACTGGAGCTTTTGATGCAGGTATTTTGATTTCTTCTTTCGTTTGTGGGTTTCTTCCTTTTCTAGCAGCTCTTTTTCTAACTTCGAAAGATCCAAATCCAACTAGTTGAACTTTATCTCCTTTTTTTAGTGCGTCTGTAATTACACTAACGAATGCGTTTACTGATGCTTCAGCTGCTTTTTTTGTGTCTCCTGTTTTTGCAGCCATTGCTGCGATTAATTCAGCTTTGTTCATTTAAATTACCTCCTATAAGATTTAATATTATGTACGCTTATCGCCTGAACTTAACGGTATTCGTACTTCTATTTAAAATTATTCGCCAAAATTCCGTAAAATCCTTCTTTTTTTCTGAAAAACTTTAATAAATTTTGAATTTTTTCAATACTTGAAAGATTTTTTGCCCTCCTGGTATTTCTAAAATTTCTTCTTTGCTAAATATTTTTAAACAGATTAGTGCTAATCCATATATAATGATTGCACTTACAATAGCCATCATTGTTGCTAGTTTTTGTGCTATCATTCCACTTAAGACCATGTAAATAAAGTAGGAGCATATTCCCATGATAGTAACTGCAATAACAGGTTTTATAAAGATTTTTCGAAATGGCAAGTCTAATTTAATATTTTTTCTTAAGGCTGTACTAGCAATCGTAAAGGCAATGGCATGGCATGCTACAGAGGCCCATGCTGCTCCACTTGCCCCAAATGCTGGATTTGGAACTAAAATCAAGTTTAAAATGAGCTTTGCCAATACGCCACATCCCAGTGAAATGGCAGGAATCATTAATTTTCCATACCCTTGCAGTGCACCATTTATTGTTTGGTCTAATATGGTAAAGAAAATTGTCAAACTGCTAATTTGTAAAATAAGTTCTCCACTGCTTGCATTTGGAAATAGTAAATTTAGAATTGGTCCTGCAAATAAGCACATTCCTACAGTGCATGGTAAACCGATTAACATGGAAATTAATAATGAAAACGATGTTTTTTTGGTAATGGTATTCGTATCTCTCTTTGCTTTCGCGGCAGATATGGCTGGTACCAATGCGGTAGAAAATGCTACATTAATCGATAATGGTAAACTCGTTAACATGTCTACTTTTCCACCTAGAATTCCATATTGTGCAAGTGCTTCACTTTCTGGCAAAAATTGTTTTAGACTTCTTACGACTGTAAATGAATCTATATTTTTGTTTAATGATGACATAATGGCTGTTAGTGCAATGGGAGCTGATACCAATAATACTTTTTTGATAATGGTTTTTACTCTTTCATATTGATAATTCACTGTTGATTTGATTTCTCTTGCAATTTCTTTTCGAATGGTTTGGTAATATAAATATAGATACCCAAACCCTGCAAATGTTGCTAATGTTGTGGCAAGCGTTGCGCCTGCTGCCATCCATTCTGTTGAAACATGTGATAAAATAGCAACGATTTCTACAATAATAATTGTAAGTAGTGTTTTAAAGACTTGTTCTAATGTCTGAGACCTAGCAGTTGCCTTAATATTTTGCCTTCCATTACAATACCCTCTCATAACAGAACTAATGGCTACAAAGAAAATTGCTGGAGACAAGGCAACAAGTGTCATTTCCGCTTCTGGGATTTGTAACCATTGACATGCTATGACATGTGCTCCACAAAATAATAGTAGACTGCCAATAAGTCCAATCATGGCAAATGTAGCAAATGCAATTTTAAAAATACGATATGCCCCTTTATGGTCACCAATCGCCACCCTTTCTGAAACTAGTTTCGATATGGCATTGGGAACGCCAATAGAAGATATGGTAAGTAGCATTGCATAAATTTGATAACTACTTGCTACAATTCCGTTTCCCTCATCTCCAAACCCTTGTCTGTTTGTTAAATACAAAGTATATACCATTCCTAAGAGTTTAATGAGAACTTGTGAAAACATAAGTGTCACAACACCTTGTAAAAACCCTTGTTTATTCTTAGATGACATTTTTTCCTCCTCATTTTTCTTTTTTCTATTACTTCATTTTATGCAATTTTTTATTGATTATCATTTTATTTTGAACATTTCTCTTTAAGAAGCTTCTTGTTTTAATTTCATAGAAAGTAGTTTTGATATTCCATTTTCTTCCATGGTCACGCCATAGACACTGTCTGCTACTTCCATGGTTCCTTTCCTATGCGTAATTACCAAAAACTGTGTATCTTTGGTAAATTTTTTCAAATAGTCTGCATAGCGATATACATTAACATCATCTAGTGCTGCTTCAATTTCATCTAAGACACAAAATGGTGCTGGACTCATTTTTAAAATGGCAAATAGTAATGCAATTGCTGTTAACGCTTTTTCTCCTCCTGATAAAAGCATCATGTTCTGCAATTTTTTTCCTGGTGGTTGTGCTGTAATTTCAATTCCACATTCTAATATATTTTGCTCATCCTCTAATTTCACTTCTGCTTTTCCTCCTCCAAATAATTCTGCAAATACATCTCCAAAATTTCGATTAATTTCTCTGAATTTTGTTTTAAATTGTTCCTTCATAATTTGTGTCATATCTGTTACAATTTTCCTTAATTTTGCCATTGTACTTTCTAAATCTAAGCGTTGTTCATTCATAAAATCATATCGTTCTTTTAATGTTTTATATTCGGCAATGGAATCTAAATTAACACTTCCTATTTCTCTCATTTGTACGCGTAGTTCATTGACTTTTTTCTTTGTGGCCACTACATTGCTTGGTTTTTCATACGTTTCTACTCCATTTGGCGTCAATTCATATTCTTCCCACAATTGATTAATGATTTGTGTCATTTCTTCTTGTAATTTTGTCTTTTTCACTTCCAATTTAACCAATTGTGATTTCAAATCTTCTATCATATTAAATTTTTCCGCTATTCTTTCTTCTTGGCTTACCAGTTTTTCATTATTTTCTTTTCTTTCTTGCTTTAATTGTTCTATTTTTCCACTACTATTTTCTACTTCTTGCTGAATTGTCTCAATTTTTTGCCTAATTTCTTCAATTGCTTGCTTTAAATGATTATTTTCCTGTTTGCTTTCTTCAATTTGTTTCTTCTTATTTTGTATGGCATTTTGATTGGCTTGTTTTTCTTGACGAATTCTTTCTTTTATTTCTTCAATAGAACTTTCACTCTCATTAAAAGAAGAGACAGATATTTTTAAGTTTGTGATA
Organism: uncultured Clostridia bacterium; assembly: GCA_947625645.1. Lineage (GTDB taxonomy): Bacteria > Bacillota > Clostridia > TANB77 > CAG-508 > CAG-269. The sequence goes on from CANQPE010000001.1 coordinate 89,352, forward strand.
TCAGCATTTAAATCATCAATATATTTTTGATCCTCTTTATTGAATTCTGCATATTCTGTTATCATTTGTGTTAATTTTTCTGTTTCTTGGTTTAGCACTTCTATTGCCTCTTGAATTTTCTCTTTTTCGCACTGTGCTTGCTGTTTATTTTCTTCTAAACGTTGTCTTTCACTTTTTAATTTTTGTAACGTGTTTTCTAATTTATGGATTGTTTCCTCAAATGACAACATTTTTTGTTTCTGGGTTGCATACGTAATTTCATTTTCTTGTAATTGCTTCTCTAATGCTTCTACTTCTTTTAAAACTTCTTGCACTTTCTGCTTATCTTGTTCTCTTTTTTCTGCAATTGTTTGCATTTTTTCTTGTAAGTTTTGAATTTCTTTTCCTAATTTTTCAATTTCCTTATTTCTTCCTAAAATGTTAACTGTCTTTTTGGCTACTGCTCCTCCTGTAATTGCTCCTGATGCATTGATAACATCTCCTTGTGTCGTTACAATTCTAAATGTGTACCCATTTTGCTTTGCTACCTTAATTGCTGTTTCCATATTGTCTACAATGACCGTTCGCCCTAACAAATTGAAAATAATTTGTTCATACTTCTTGTTATATTTTATTAAATCTGAAGCAATTCCAATGATTCCTTTTTCAGTTGCTTTGATTCTGTCAAGTTTTTTTCCTTTCACAGATGTAATTGGCAAAAAAGATGCTCTTCCAATGTTATTTTTACGTAAATATTCTACTAACTTTTTCGCATCTGCTTCTGTCTCTGTTACAATATTTTGCAAGGCAATTCCCAAACACATTTCTATGGCCGTTTCTAATTCTTCTGGTACTTCTATTAAATTTGCTAATACGCCTTCCACACCTTTTTTTAGTTCTGCACTTGTCTCACAATCTTTTAATAGTGTTTTTACACTTTTTGTATACCCCTCTTTTTCTTTTTCTGTTTCAATTAAAAAACGTCTTCTCGATTCTTTCATATGTAGTTCATTAGTTAAAATATTAATTTGACTTTCATATGCTTTCATTGTTTGATTAGCTTCTTCTTTTTGTTTTGCTATTTTTTCCAATTCACTTTGTGTTTTATGTTTCTTTGTTTCTATTTCATAAAATTCTTTTGCCACTTCTTCTTTTTGCATGCGGGTACTGTCTAATTCTGAGATTGTGTTTTGTATTTCTTGTTTGATTTGTTTTTGCCTTTTTTCATCATTTTCATAATGAATCTCTTTTTCTTGCATTTGAGCTTGCATTTCATACTTTTGATCTGTATTTTGCTCCACTTTCTTTTTATAGCCTTCTATTTCTAATGCTTTTTCAGAAAGTTTTTCTGTTATTTTTTGTAGCTCCTGCTGTTTTTGCATTAATTCGTTTGCGAATTTTTCCTTATTTTGTCGTAAATTTTCACGTTTTTCTTCTTTTTGATTTTCTTCTTCTTCTAATTCTCTCAAGCGAACGCTTTTCTCTTCAATTTCTTGTAAAAATCGTTGTTGATTTTCTTGGTTATTGGTAATTCTAGCTTCCGATACACCAATTTCAGCATGCAACATCTCAATTTCTTTTTGACTTTCAAATCCAAGATTTGAGATAGATTCTATTTTATTTGTTATTTCATCAATCGTATTTTTTAATTCTTCTTTTGCTTGTTTACTTCTTTCAAGTTTGGTTTCTTCTTCATCACACTGCTGCTTTGTTATGGTTTCATCTTGCGTTACTTTTTCTAATTCCTGTTTATTTTGTTCTATGTTATGTAAAAATAGCCCTACTTCTATGGTCTTTAATTCTTCTCGTAAGTTTAAATATTTCTTTGCTTTCTCAGCTTGCATATGTAATGGTTCTAAATTTCCTTCTATTTCTGTCATAATATCATTGATTCTTAATAAGTTTAATTTCGTGTGCTCTAATTTTTTTTCTGATTCTTCTTTACGGATTCTATATTTGACAATTCCTGCCGCTTCTTCAAATATGTGCCTTCTGTCTTCTGATTTGTTACTTAAAATTTCATCTATTTTTCCTTGTCCCACAATAGAGTAGCCATCTTTTCCGATTCCTGTATCCATAAATAACTCTAGGACATCTTTTAGCCTACATGGTACTTTATTAATAAAATAGCCGGTTTCTCCACTTCTATATAGTTTTCTAGTAACGGTTACTTCTGTATATTCAATTGGTAAAGCGCCATCTGTGTTGTCAAACACAAGGGAACTCTCTGCAAACCCTAATGACTTTCTATTTTGCGTACCTGCAAAAATAATATCCAATGATTTAGAACCTCTTAGTGATTTTATGCTTTGCTCTCCTAACACCCATCTAATCGCATCTGATATATTACTTTTTCCAGAACCGTTTGGTCCAATCACTGTTGTAATTCCTTCTTTTAATTCGATAACTGTTTTATCTGCAAAAGATTTGAATCCTTGCATTTCTATTCTTTTTAAATACATTTTTTACCACCGTATTTAGTTTATCGTATTTTTGTATTTTTGTAAAGAGAAATTTTATGTTAGAAGAACTTAGCAAGCAAAATGCATTTCTTATAAATGATTTGCCACTAATTCTGCAATGAGATAAATAAACTTTTGTTTTTTTGGGGTACACCTTTCTAAAATTTCTTTAAAATCTTGGTTTAAGTATACTTGTGTATTTTCTGTAATTCCATTGATAAAATATCCTACTGGCTTGTCCAATATTTCTGCAATTTCAACAATCCTTTTTAAATTAATTGCTGTCCTTCCTGTTTCTATTCTACTGTAAAATGCAACTGATGTATCAATCATATCCGCTATGTCCTCTTGCGTAAAATGTTTTTTGATTCTCTCTTGCTTTATTCTTTTTCCTATCATTTCATAATCTAAGGCCATGCTTCTCCCTCCTATCTTTTTTGTAAATATATCACTATAAGTTGTACCTTGTCAATACTTTTTGTTGATTTATTTGTAAATATTTATTTATTAACTCTATAACTTATACCATACCTCATTTGGTTACCAAATGCTGTTCAAGGTCTTTTATTTGTAGATATATATCAATTTCTTCTGTTTCATTTTTTAATATGTGAAGGATTTGTTTTTTGATTGCCATATGCACTGGCATTTTTAGAACACTCACACTACTAATGAGAGATTTTTTTCTGATTAACTCAATTGGTTGGTATCTAAGTAAGTCTACAAAGTTGTATGATAGATTGATATAATGATCTTGGAAACTTGTGTATCTAATGTTTGTATTGGTTTTGTTGCTCCAATTTTTTCTGCCTATGTAAATAACAATCGGCACAATAATAGGAGCCTGCTTATGATATGAACCCTTTGCTTTCCAATTTTTGATAAAATTCGTACATTCTGTTAAAATATGATATGCTATATGATAATTAGGGGATTTTTGAAGTTTGATAAAAAAATATACTTCCTTTTCTTTTATTTTATATACCATCATTTTTTCATGACTAGGATATTCGCATTTTTGTATGCTATCCTTTGTAATTTCCCATGCAGATGTTTTAAAAAAATCATTGATAAAAATTGCAATTTCCTCTTTTCTTTCAATCAGTTTTTCGATAATTCTGTCTATTTTATCATCTTGTTCATTTTGTTCTTTTTGCATTTGTTTATCTTTTAGTATTTGTATTGCTTTATTTCTTTTGTTTTCTATCTGTAATGCTCTTTGTATTTTTTGGTTTTCCATACAGTCTAAATAATCATTGTATGTGAATATTAACAATTTTTTTCTCCTTTCCTCATAAATCTTCCAATTCCTAATTCTATATTAACATAAAATTAGGAGGTTGACAACATATTCGACAAAACCTCCTATTTTTTGACACACTTTTTTGCTATTTGATATTTTTACTATATTTGTTATTCACAATTTTATCATATGGTGCTTTTGTTTCTAATTCCCCTGCCATTGTCATCACTTCTTGTAATTTATCAAAGCTTTGTTCTTTTAGCTCTGGTGTTTCATTCCATGCATCTATATCTTTGTAACTTTGTACTGCTGTTGCTATGAGTTCTTCATCTGTATCTGGAAAAAAGCTACTAATTGCTTGTGCAATTTCTTGCGCTGAATGTTCTTTTACCCACTGTTCTCCTTTATAGATAGCGTTAGTAAATTTTTGAATGATATCTTCATTACCTTCAATGTAACTTTTCTTTGCAAAATATGCTGTATATGGAATTTCTCCTGCTTCTTTTCCCACAGATGCTACCACATATCCTTTCCCTTCTTTTTGGGTTAGGGATGCTGTTGGCTCAAATAGTGTCACATATTCTGCATCTCCACTTGTAAATGCACCTGCCATTAAATCAAATTTGATACTATCATCTAAGTTGACATCTGTTTGTGGATTGATTCCATTTTGCTTTAGCACATATTCTAGGGTCATATATGGTACGCCACCTTTTCTTCCAGGAATCACTGTCTTTCCCTTTAAGTCCTGCCAACTAAAATTGTCTGTATCTGTCTTTGCTACTAGAAATGAACCATCTTTTTTGGTCATTTGTGCAAAAACTTGTGTATAATCTTCTTTTCCTTCGTTATAGACATATATAGATGCTTCTGGGCCTGCAAACCCTATGTCACACTGGTTACTAAGTACAGCTGTCATAACCGTATCTGCCCCTCCTCCTGTTGTTAGGTCAATGTCTATTCCGTTTTCTTTAAAATAGCCATTGTTAATTGCCACATATTGTGGTGCATAAAATACAGAACGTGTCACCTCGTTGACAGAAATTTTCTTTTGTTCTACTGTGCTATTTGGCTCTTGTTTTTTTATGATACCGATCACAGTACCTACTAAAATTACCAAGATGACTATAATTGCCTCTACCACCAATTTCTTTTTCATTTCACGCCTCCCCTATGTTTTATTTAATATATATTATGTTTCTTGGTGAAATGTGTGAATGACAATATTGTTCTATCTAAACTTTTTACTATTTAAAATGACTTTTTCTAATAAAACAACGGCACCATACATAATGCCTGCTAAAACACCTAAAATGATGACACTTGTCATAACCAAATCTAATTTAAACACTTGACCTCCATATACAATTAAGTAACCTAGTCCTGCTTTAGACACAAGAAATTCCCCTGATATAACACCTACTAAAGATAAGCCTATATTCACTTTTAGTGAATTAATGAACGTCGAAATGTTAGCTGGTAATATAATTTTTGTTAGAATTTGTAATTTACTTGCCTTGAATGTTTTTGCCATTTTTATTAAATTTTCATCTGTTTTTAAAAATCCATTTAAGTTTTCTAGTATGGTAACAATTAATGAAATGGCCACTGCCATTACTATAATTGCCTGTGTTCCTGCTCCCACCCAAATAATAATAATGGGACCCAATGCTACTTTTGGTAAACTGTTTAATACAACAAGGTACGGATCTGCAACTTTTGCTAAAAAATCTGACCACCATAAAATGATAGCTATGATAATTCCTAGTAATGTTCCTAACAAAAATCCCACTATCGTTTCATATGCAGTAACTTGTATGTGTTTGACTAAATCATTTGCTCCTAAGTTAGTAAGCGTTGCCCATATTCGGCTTGGTTGACTTGTAATAAAGCTATCAATCATCTCTTTATTCGCCATCCATTCCCAAATTCCTAAAAAGGCAACTAATATAAAAATTTGTGTTATTGCTACTAAGAGCTTTGTTCTTCTTCTTTTTTGTAAATATAGTTTTCTTTCATTTGTTTTCATCCACTCCCAACTCCTTCCATAATGTGTTAAAATATTGGCTAAATTTGGGACTTTCTCTGCAGTTTAATGGATTTCTTTCTTTGGTTTCAAACTCGATTTTGTGAATGTCTTTAATCGTTGCCGGCCTTTTGCTTAGCACAAAAACGCGGTCTGACATACTAATTGCTTCTGATATATCATGCGTAACAATAAGTGCAGTGATATGTTCCTTTCGTAAAATATGGTATATATCTTCTGTTACCATAATTCTAGTTTGATAATCTAATGCAGAAAAGGCTTCATCTAAAAGTAAGATTTTAGGTTTTATGGCTAAGGTTCTAATCAAGGCCACTCTCTGCCTCATCCCACCTGATAATTCTTGTGGATATTTGTCCTTAAATTCATACAAGTGATATTTGTGGAGTAAACTTTCTACATATGCTTTGCTTTCTTTTGTTCTTATCCCCTTTAATTCTAATCCTAACATAACATTGCTCCAAATGGTTCTCCATTCTAGTAAACAGTCTTTTTGTAACATATATCCAATTTCTGGAGATATCCCTTCTACTTTTTTCTCTTGTATGTAGATTTCTCCCATTGTTTTTTCTTCTAACCCACTAATAATAGATAACAGTGTTGACTTTCCACATCCACTTGGTCCAATTAAGCTAACAAACTCTCCCTCTTTCATTCTAAAATTAATATTTTGTAATGCTTGTATTTCTCCCTTTGGCGTTTGATACGTTTTACTAATGTTTTTTACTTCTAATATTGGTTTCATACATACCTCCTTTTTTGGGTTTACTATATTTTATGTTACCTTATTTCATTGCGTGACACGGGAACAAATAGGGACGGTTCCTTTTTGTGCCATATACATACAAATTAAAGACGCTAGAAAATAATAATTTTCTAACGTCTTTTGCTTAAATATACAATATTAGTTGTCCTCGTCAAATAATTTGTTAACATTAATTGGCGGTAATATCAGAGCATTTACATTAGCACTTGCTGTATATGTAGACACTATCGCTCTTATATATGGATATAAAATAGCAATTGCATTTGGTTCAAGATTAAGTTTACTTTCATTTTCTACTGCAAAAAATCCTGTTATTTGAACATTCATTTCAAATGGATAATTATTTTCTTCAGCATGCTCAAAAATTTTTGTTTCTATGGTAACCTCCATTTTATCTTCTATTTTCTTTACACTCTTAGATACGGAAAAATTTACTTTTGTTCTCTGGTCTAAGTCACAATTTTTGTTTCTTATAAACTCCACTTTGTCTACTATATATTTTTCAAATATTAATACACTTTTCAAATTCTCCATATTAAGCTGCCTCCAATAAATCAATTTCGTTATTTTTCTTAAATAACATTTGCACTTTTTTTATAAAATTTTTTGTTTCTATTTTATGTACCCACATGTTATTAAAATCCTCTCCAATATAATAACATTCACTATCATATTCATCTATTATTAGTCCATTGTCTAATAATTCTTCTAATAATTCTTCTGATGAAATATTTTTTAATAAATCGTCCACTGTTTTTTCAAACTCATCTATATTGAAATCAAATATATCCATAACATTTATCCCCCTATTTATAAAAATATACTATGCTCTCAAATATCTCTTTACTTATATCTACTTTTTCTTTATTTTCTAAAATTATGCTTTTATCTTTAACACAAAACATTTTCCTAGGGTAGTTTTTGAATGCATCAAATGTTTTTGTATTTATTTGTTCTATAAAAGTTTTTGCTATCATCTTTTTAGTGATTAAATTTCTTTTATACATCATATTTATAATCGCTGCTGTTTTATTCTTAGCTCTTATATATTCAGGTTTAGTTATTAGTTTTCCTTTAATTTTTTCTACTAAAAGCTCAAATTTGTACAATTTATCTTTTTCATCTAAATCTAATATGTCCTCTTGTTTTACTTTTATAGTGCTTTGTATTATTGTATATTTGCTTATTAAGAGTTCCCACTTTGGCAAATAGGAAAAAATTTTTATAAATTTTTTTATGTTCCAATCTATTGCGTCATCACACAAGTAAAAAAAATAAATTCCGGAACCTAAAAATAAATTATTATCTTTGTCTTCATTTACAATAAAATTATTTTCACATATTGATTTTACCAGTTCTTTCTTTGTACCATGATAACCTATTATTTCTTCATCCATTTTTACTCCTTATGTTTTTATTTGTATTATTAATTAAAATTTTTACATTGTTATTATATCATGAGATTAACATAATGTCAATGCTCTGTGTACTCTTTATTTTATATACTTTTTATATTTTTTTGTCAATACCTATATATCTCTATTCTAAAACAGAATTTGTTCTAAGGTTTGTAAAAGATATTCTACTTCTGGCATGGTGTTGAAATCTCCAAAGGTAACTCTTAAGGCTCCTTTGGCTAATTCTGGTGGGACACCTATTGCTGATAATACGTGTGACGGTGCACTGTCTCCTGAGGAACAAGCAGACCCGCCTGAAGCACAAATTCCTTCCGCATCTAATTTTAACAGTAGTTCTCCTGAGTCTATGTTAGGAAAACATACATTGCAGTTTCCTGGTAGCCTTTGTTCTAAACTGCCATTGATACGACATTCAGGAAACTTTTGCTGTACTTGTTCTAAAAAGAAGTCTCTCATTTCTTTTAATTTGCGAATATAGCCTTCTATGTCTTCTTCTGCTAATTGGCAAGCTTTTCCCAATGCTACAATTTGTGCTACATTTTCGGTTCCGGCTCTCTTGTCTTTTTCTTGATGTCCTCCATCTAAAAATTTATATAGTTCAATCCCTTCTCTAATATATAATGCACCTATTCCTTTTGGGGCATATAATTTATGGCCAGATAATGATAACATGTCAATTCCCATTTGTTTGACATCTATTGGCACATTCCCGAACCGCTTGCACAGCATCTGTATGGAATGTAATTCCTCTTGCTTTTGCTATTTTAGCAATTTCTTGGATAGGTTCTATGGTTCCAATTTCATTGTTGGCAAACATGACACTAATTAAAAATGTTTTGTCTGAAATATGATTCATAAGGGATTCTAAATTAACAAATCCTTGTGCATCAACGTCTAAGTAAGTAACTTCAAAGCCTTGCTTTTCTAGGCTATGACAAGAGTTTAAAATGGCTGGATGTTCAATACATGATGTAATGATATGGTTTTTCCCAGTTTGCTTCTCTTTTTGTAAAAAAGCCATTCCTTTTAAAGCCATGTTATCACTTTCTGAGCCACAACTTGTAAATACGATTTCTTGTGGTTTACAATGTAATAAACTTGCCACTCTTTCTCTTGCTTGTTCTATTGCCTTTTTGGCTCTTCTGCCTAAGCCATATACAGATGAAGGATTTCCATACTCTAAACTCAAATAAGGAAACATTTCTTCTAATACCGCTTCTTTCACTCTTGTTGTCGCACTATTGTCAAAATATTTTATATTCATACTTACTCACCTTGTATAGTATATGCCAGTATGTTATAAAATAGACTGAATTTGATCCATATTTTCCATGGCACATCGATATCCTGCACGATAGCACTTTTCTAATTTTTCGATATCAAGTAATCCTGTACCATCTGAATCTACTGTTAACACAAAATCGCTCTCATGAATGCTTTCTTCTGATATTTTATTTCCCATAATATCTATGGTACGCATTGCAATATCCATAAAGTTGCTATTTTCATCAATATTGTCCGCCTTAAAATTAACACAAATCACTTTTTCAGTTCCCTGTTTTTTTAATTCTTGAACAGGAATATTATCCAAAATGCCTCCATCTAAAAATTTATGTCCTTGAAAATCGCAAGGGCAAAAAACACCTGGGAAACTACTACTTGCCCTAACTGCTGTTCCTACAGATATTTCTGAAATATATCGCTTATCTAGTTTTTTACAATTGGTGAAAATATATTTTTCTGAACGATTGACATCCACCGTTGGTATAACAATTGGTTTTTGAATTTGTGCTACTTTGTGTACACCTTTTTTTAAGGCTGCCATATTGTAAGCTTCTTCAATCCCTTTTCCAGAATTAAATCCACAAACTTGGAACTTTCTATTTGTCATAAAATTCCCGAATGGTATTGATAATGGGTGAAGTGTCTACACTTAAAATTTCTTTTGCATAACGTTTAAAAAGAATATAAATATAATAAGGAGAATAGCCCAAAGCGTATAGTGTTGCCACCATACTCCCTGAGCTTGCTCCCCCTATGATATCTACTTGTATTTGTTTTTCTTCTAATGCTTTTAGCACACCGGCATGTGCAATTCCACGGATTCCTCCGCCAGCTAGTGCAATTCCCAAATGCAATATCATACGCCTCCTATTTTGTATAATATATTTGCCCAGAACCATATTGCACTTGGTGATATTCACTAATGAATTCTGGTTCTGACTGTGAAGTAACATTACTTTCGCTTGGCTCAAGACCGATTGTCCCATCTTGTTTTATCATACCCCATTTTCCATCTTTTAAAACACCTGCAAATCCATACTGATTAAATTCTGTTACTGCATCATAAATTGGTTCTACAACGATATTGCCGGCTTTATCTGCATATCCCCATTTTCCATCTTTTGTCATGGCAAATAGTGTATTATTGACCAAAATCTCTTGGTTGGTCACTGTTGCACCTTCTGGCGTAATATATGTCTTATTTTTTCCATCTGTTACACAAATATAGGTTTCTTCTTGTGTCATGGTTCCATTTTCCATTTGAAGAATCACTTCTCCTGCTTCATTTGCTATTTCTAATGTATTATTTATCATTCTTTGTATTAAGTTTGTGTTTGGTATGACTTGAATCGATGTATATTTAAACTCTGATTTTGAATTTCCCTGTATGTCAACAATTCCTAAGTTTTCTCCCGCTTTTGATGCTATGAATAAATCTTTTGTTAAATAGGCTAAGTATTGATAACTTTCTTCTGAAACAGGCTGCTCATTTTTACAAATTTGATACGTTGTGCCTTCTTCTGTTGCTTGAATGCGTATTGTATATTCTTGCTTTTCTGGTATGGTAACAATGGTTATTTCAGGAGAAATGTTCGTTAATTTTCCTTCGGCATCATAAACTTCTGTCTTTTCTCCTTTTTGTGCATATAAGTATTTCCCTTTTACATCTAATTGTTCAAATTGGCAATCTATGATTTGTTTGCCTTCTCGATTCATGACGCCATATTGTTTTCCTTGTTGTACTATAAAAATAGCATGGCTACTGTCATAATGAATTGACTGATATTCATTTGGGATGAGTTGTTTCTCGTTATGGAACACACCATATCTTCCATTTTCAGCAACTAATAAATACACGTCTTTTCGCTCTCCTGAATCTGGTATACGTTGCATATCATTGTATATGGTTTGCAAATACTCTTTTCCAGTATAATCCACATATCCATAGCGATAACCATTATCTGTTTTGTTAGCAACAATATACCCATCATAGCGATAGTTTTCGTCTTCTTCAAAAAAAGCATCTGCTTGGATTTTGTCATATTGACTTTCTACCAATGGATAGCCTTTTAAATTGATGACACCGTATTTTCCGTCTTGTTTTACTAATAATTCTCCTTCTTTGTATTGTAGTGTATCTATCTCTTCATAAATTGGATCTGTAATGACATCTCCTTCTAATGTAAGAAGTCCATATTTTCCACCTTTTTCATATTTTAAAATCGATTTTTCATATACTAGGTCACTTGCCACATTTTTTAATTGTAATGCATCTATGGCATCATATGTAGTATAAAGTTGTTCTCCAGATGCATTTAACACCATACTTTTTCCTTCTGTTTGGCATACAAAAATAGGTTTTGATGGGTTTGGTATTTTTACCATTGTATATTCTGTTGGTATTTTTATATTTCCTTGTGTATCCATAACGCCAAATTTTTGGTCGTCTGTTGCTTTCAATACAAAATATTGATAATTTGTAACACTTTCAATTTCATAGTCTCTATCTTGTTCTTGCTTTTGCTGAAAAACAAAATAAATTCCTATGGCGATTATTACCAAAACAATAGAGATACCCACTATTATACTTCTTTTTTTCATCCTTATTACTTCCTTTCTTGGCACAGACCGGTTGCAGAAAATGCAACCGGTATTTTTTGCGACTATTTATTTTTGCATGCCTTAATTTTCAATATTCGATTATCTTCATATTCCTCAATTTTATATGTTACTTTTTTGGTTTCAATAACAGGGTTTTCTTCTTCTTTTGGTATTCTATCTAATTCATCTTGCAAAAATCCTGAAATGGTGTCATAATCTCCCTCCGGTATTTCTGCATTTAAAAGTTTATTAACATCATATATCGTCATACTTCCAGACAAAATATACGTGTTTTCATCTACTTTTTCATATTGTAATTCTTCTTCGTCATACTCATCATAAATTTCACCTACAAGTTCCTCTAAAATATCTTCCATTGTAATAAGTCCAGCTGTTCCACCATATTCGTCTAAGATAATTGCCATTTGTGTTTTATGGGTTTGCATTTCGCGAAATAAATCATTTATCATTTTACTTTGTGGTACAAAATATGGTTCATGAATGATATTTTTTATGCGAAATGTTTTTTTACCAATATTTTTCAACACGTCTTTTATATAAATAATTCCTTTGATTTCATCAATGGTTTCATCATACACTGGTATTCTACTATAACGGTAGTCCTCTTTTGAAATAATTTGCATAAATTCTTCAATATTAGTAGACATATCCACTGCAAAGATATCTGTGCGATGTGTCATAATTTCAGAAACGGTAATATCATCAAATTCAAATACGTTATTCAATAATTCTTTTTCTTCTTCTTCTATGGTTCCTTTTTCTTCTCCTTGGTCTATCATCATCTTGATTTCTTCTTCTGTTACAGTTTCTTCTTCATGTTCATTCACACCAAATAACTTTGAAATTTTATTCGTTACAAATGTTAAGAGTTTGACAAATGGTGATGTTATGATAGACAAAATTCGAATCAATCGAATCGTTGCAAATGAAATTTTTTCGTAATTTTTCATTGCTAGTCTTTTTGGAACTAATTCTCCAAATACAAGTGTAAAAAAGGATAAAATAATGGTAATTAAAATGATGGAAATGGTGTTCCAAACACTAATGCTAAAAATTGGCATTGCTTGGTGCAAAATAGGAGCTAACTCACTGGCAAATGCGTCTGAAGCAAATGCACTAGATAAGAATCCTGCTAATGTAATTCCTATTTGTATGGTTGCTAAAAAATGGCTTGGATTTTTTAACATGATTTCAATTTGCTTCGCTTTTTTATTCCCCTCTTTTGCCATTTTTTCAATTTTTGCATCATTGAGTGATATAAATGCAATTTCACTTGCTGCAAAAAAGGCATTGACAAAAATAAGTATAATTAGTATTAAAAAACCCATGTATTCCCTCTCCTCATTTTATAGTATGCGTAAATTCACTCCTATTATATCCGTTTTCTTATTTTTTTTCAATATGTTTCATAGAAAAATTTTTGTGTTGTTACATACCTGTTACTGGTAATTTTCTTAGGGTGGATACCGTTGTCTGTGTCTGTGTTTGTACTTGTTCTTCCTGCTCTGGTGTTACAATTTGTATTTGGGTTTGATTTTCTTTTGTTGGAATGACTGTCTTTATTTTTTCTTTGGCATTATTAATTGTAACAATCACTTTTTGGTTATACCCTACTGTTACTTGTGTTGCCTCTGTATTTTCTACATATCCCTTGGGTTTTTTTGTTTCTTGGATGTAATAATTACCTGGCGCTAGGTGTTTTACATAAATTTCTCCGTTTTCGTCCGTTTGCAGATTCGCAAAAATTGGTTCTTGATTTTTGTCTAAAATTGTAAATTCCACACCTTGTAATCTTTCTTTTGTTTCCTGATCTTGTTTGATAATTTGAATACTTCCTTCATTTTCTGTATATTTGTCTTCCTCTGCAATTTCTACTGTTTCTTCCTCTGCTCTAGTCAATGCGTATGGCTGGTATTCTGGGTTTTCTGGTACACCTTCAAGAATCATTCTAGATCTCAATTTTGCTTTTATCACAATTTCAAATGTTTTTTCTTCCTTCATTTCTTCGATTGGTATTAGTATTTTAAATGCTTCATTTTCTTGAAATACATTTTTTTCGTTGTTATTCTCATCCGTTATTTTTAATGTATCTGTTCCTTCTGTATTTACTTTATATTCTACAATAGGACTACCTGCTGTTACGTCATATGTCTTAGAAGCATACTGGGCGTCTACAGAATCAATTGTAAATTGTTCCTGACGTGCTTTTATGGTTACCGTAGTTGATGGCATCACTTCCTGTGAAGCTTGTGCATTGCTCACAATTTGTTTTAATGCTCTCAAAGTTCTTTCTCCTGCTTCTCCAATTGCTCCATAATCTTCTACGTTACGATTGTATAAATAACAATAAATTGCTTGTTGTGTTGCCATATATGCTTCTTCTGGTGTCTCACATCCTAATTCTTTTAACGTCTTATATTCAAATCCATTTATGATATATTTCCATAGGTTTACATCATGAATAGAATCTTCTACCATCACTTTATATCCAAAATGGTTCGTAATTCCTTGTTTCGTTTCATCTATACAGTATGCAGGAAAAAATAATGCTTTTGTGGCACGATATATATAATATGTTTCTACGGTTTCTCCTTTGTAAGTTAATAATTCTCCACAGCTTCCTGTTGTTCCTAACGACGTTGGTAACGTTGCTTTGGCCTGACTATATGGCATTAATAGCATGATACATAACATGCTTACGATGCTAATCTTTTTTATTTTGTTTCCAATTGATTTCAATGGTTTCTCCTTTCATGGTTGGGTTTCTATTTTCTCTTTTCCCGTTACACATCTTCTAAATTGTGGTTCATCTTCTACACAGGTAATGAGTGTAATGGTGTTTTCTTGTGTTTCCTCTAGGTTTGTCCAATCTGTGTCTTGTATGATACGATTACTTGTTACAACATATTCTTTTTGAAAATTTTGATATTGATATTGAATGACATCACCTTTTTTTAATAATTTTAAATTGGCAAAATAATTTACTGGATACCCTCTATTGTGTGCTGCTAATCCAATATTTCCATACATTCGACTTGTTTCTTCAAAATGCCCTATTTTTGTATTCATGGTTTCTTGCAAAGTTCCTTCTGCTATGTTAGCTTCTAAAGATATGCTTGGTATTTTGAGGTGCCATACATTTTCTTTTGTTTGCTTGTTGGGTTCTTCTATGACTGTATTTTGGACTTTTCCATCATAAAATTGTACTTTTATTGTGTCTTGTGTTGTGGGAATTTTAAGATCTCGAATTTGTTTGTGAATAAAACAAATAGAAAAAAATACAATAATTGAAAGAATAAAACTGATTGCATTAATATACTTTGTTGTATACAATTTATCCATGCATATGCCTCACCTACCTTATTCGATTTTTTGCTTTTTCTGGGAATTGAAAGAAATAATTTTTTCGAAAAAATCATAAGATTAAAATTCCATATGGTTGTAATCTTATGGTAACATATTATCACAAAAAGTTAGATTTGTAAAGAACTTTTCATCGCAAAATTCGACAAAAAGTTACAATATTCTGTTTCTAAATGGATTGTTAATTGGAAAAGAATGAATTCTTTTTAGGAGAAGCAACTATGCTTCTCCCTTCTTTAAATCAAAATAAAATTCTACCCCATTTTCATGGTTGATAACTCCATATTTTTCATGGTAATGATTCATAACGGCTTTGACAAATGCTAATCCAATGCCACTTCCTCCACTTTGTCTATTTCTGGATTTGTCGACTTTATAGAAGCGTTTCCATATATTTTCTATATCCTCTTTTGCAATCGTATCACCTGTATTAAAGACTTTAATCCTAACCTTTTTGCCTTCTTCTATTATTTGATGGTCTATGCGAATTTCTCTTTTTCCATTTATTTCTTTTACATTTTTAATTGCATTTGTCAAATAATTTGTGATAATTTGTTCAATATAAAAGTCATCTGCTACTACAAAAATTTCTTGCTTTGTATCTAACAAAATTTCAATATTTGTCTCATCTAATAGGACTTTTGTTTTTCGGATGACTTCTTGTTCTAACTCTACAATGTTAAATGTTGTGTTATGAAATTCACGTTTTCCATATTCTAATTTCATGAGTTCTAACAATTGTTTCACAAGCCTATCCATTTTATTGGTTTCATCTAAAATGACTTCTGCATAAAATTTTCTGCTTTCTTCATCTGTATTTACATTTTCTAGTAATCCTTCACTATACCCTTGTATTAAAGCAATTGGCGTTTTTAGTTCATGTGATACATCTGAAATAAAGCTTTTTCGCATTTCATCTATTTTTGACTTTTTTTCAATATCTTTTTCTAACTCGATATTGGTACTACGTAATTGATTGATTGTTTCTTCTAATGTATCAGACATGGTATTAATACTTTTTCCTAAGTTATCAATTTCATCATCTGCATCTTTAATACGATATTTATGGCTAAAGTCTAAATTTGCCATTTTTTTAGCAATTTGATTTAATTCTAAAATTGGTTCTGTAAATTTTTTGGATATCACAGACACCAAAATTGCAGATATAATGATTGTAAATCCTGCCATAAGAAGTAAGAAACGGTTTGAAATGCGCACACTATCTTGAATAGATGTAACTGGTATTCTAATTTGTAAATGATATCCATTGTCAAATTTTCCACTTAGTACAATATAGCTTAATCCATTTTTAAAATCTTCTTGTTTTATAATCTTAAAGTTATTTGTGCTCTCTAATGTTTCTCCTCGATTCGTTTCATAAATAGCATAAAAATTTTTGTTATAATGATATACTGACATATTATCTTCATCTGATATGGTAATGTCAAAGTTGTTTTGTACGGCTATTTTTTCTAATTCTGCTTCCAAATCTAATCGTGGATTTTTTCCGTTGTAATAGTCATTTAGCTGGTAGTATAATTGTTTTAACGTGTTTTTTTTGGAATATAGATAGAAGTTTTCTAGGGCAAATGTATTTAATATAATTAAGAAGAATATGATGCAAAGTACCGCTATACATAATGTTAAAAACAGTTTTAATTTAACAGATTTGCTTATATTGTTTAGTTTGTTCATAAATTTCTTCATTTTTACTACTATACCTTTCTTTTAGGCACAAATCTGGTTGCAAAAATTTTTACTTAACATTTATTTTTCAGCCTTTACCTCAAATTTATACCCAATCCCTCTAATTGTTTTTATATATTTCCCTTTTTTTCCTAACTTATGTCTTAATTTTTTGACATGACTGTCTATCGTTCTAGAGTCTCCGTAATAGTCATAATTCCATACATTATTTAAAATTTTATCTCTAGATAATGCAATGTTTTCATTTTCAACTAGATATGTTAACAATTCATACTCTCTTAGGCTTAATTCAATGTTTTTTCCTTCAATGGCAACCGTTCTACCTTCTTTATTGATTTCAATTCCGCCATAGTCTCTCACTGCATTTTCTTCGCCTTGTGTTCTTCGTAAAATAGCTTCTACTCTTGCCACAAGTATTTTAGGGCGTATGGGCTTGGTAATATACTCATCAACGCCTAATTCAAACCCAAATAACTCGTCTTGTTCTTCGCCTCTTGCTGTTAGCATAATAATAGGAATTTTTTTGTCTGTTTGTCTAATTTGCCTTAGTACAGACCAACCGTCTAATTTTGGCATCATGACATCTAATAAGATTAACTTAATTTTTGTTTGATTTTGTTCATATATTTCAATTGCTTTTTCTCCGTCTTCTGCCTCTAAAATGGAATATCCTTTATTCATTAAAAAATCCTTAATTAATTTTCTCATTCTTGCTTCATCATCTACAACTAAAATTGAATCTTGTATCATGGTTTTCCCTTCCTTTTTACAATGGCTTTCCTATTATATGAAAAAGCATGTAAATACATGCTCTTATCCCATATAGTCTTTTAATTTTTTGCTTCTGCTAGGGTGTCTTAATTTTCGGAGTGCTTTTGCTTCAATTTGTCTAATTCTTTCACGCGTTACATTAAATTCTCGTCCTACTTCTTCTAAAGTTCTTGATTTTCCGTCTTCTAGTCCAAACCTTAATTTTAAAACTTTTGCTTCTCTTGGTGTTAATGTGTTCATGACATCTTCTAATTGTTCTCTTAATAAGGTATAAGATGCAGCATCATGTGGAGCTGGGCTGTCTTCATCTTGAATAAAATCTCCCAAATGGCTATCATCTTCTTCTCCAATTGGTGTTTCTAATGATACTGGATCTTGTGCAATCTTTTGAATTTCTGCTACCTTTTCTACTGGAATTTCCATTTCTTTTGCAATTTCTTCTGTAGATGGTTCTCTTCCCAATTGTTGCAATAAATGTCTAGAGGTACGAATTAATTTGTTGATTGTCTCTACCATGTGTACTGGTATTCTAATGGTTCTTGCTTGGTCTGCTATCGCTCTTGTAATGGCTTGTTTAATCCACCATGTAGCATAGGTACTAAATTTAAACCCTTTTGTGTAGTCAAATTTTTCAACAGCTTTCATAAGCCCCATATTTCCTTCTTGGATTAAATCTAAAAATAACATTCCTCTTCCCACATATCGTTTTGCAATACTAACAACTAAACGTAAATTGGCTTCTGCCAATTTCTGTTTTGCTTCTTCGTCTCCATCTAGCATTTTTTTGGCAAGTTCTAATTCTTGTTCATATGATAATAAGGGGATTCTTCCTATTTCTCTTAAATACATTCTAACTGGATCATCTACATTAACGCCTTCAAAACTACTGTCTGTAAAGTCTTCTAATTTTAATTCCTCTACTTCTTTTAAATCTTCAATGTCTGGTTCTTCATCAAAATCATCTTGTAATAAATCCATTCCCATTTCTTCAAAGGCATCAAAAACAGAATCCATCTGTTCTGGATTAACCTCATCTAACTGTTTTGCTAAATCTTCGTATGTGATTTTTCCTTTTTCTTTTACTTCTTTTAAGATGTTTTGCACTGCTGCATTTTTAATTTCCTCTTCTGTTTTTTCTTCTGGAACATTTGCATTTTTTTTCATTTCTTCTTTCTCATTCACTTCTTCTTTGCTTTTTTTTGGCATTCTGATTCACTCCTACTTCATTTTTGCTAATTGAATAATGACTTCACTTAGCTCTTTTTCTAATTCCTTTTTCTCAGTTTCTGATTCTTTTCTATCTAATAATGATAAAATTTCCATTTTCCTGCTATTTAATTTTTCTCTTTGGTAACTATGTAATACGTCATCAATGGCTTTTTCCATGTCGTCAATTTCATAGTCATCTGCCATAATAGCAGTAATATGGCTTTGCTCTTCTTCCCCAAAACTGTCTAATATACTATTAATATTACTATTTCCTTTTTCAAATTCTTCATACAGTTTTTTTGCAATTTGTTGATTTGTTGCCTCTTTAAATTCTTCTGCTTTTATATTTTGTTTGATGATTTCATATAGGTTTAAGTCCCCTGTTAACAAAATGGATAAAATCATATTTTCTCTTTTTTGGATTGCTGGTGAAACTTGTGAAGATGGTTCTTTTTTATGGACAACACTTTTTCGTTTTTCTAATATTTTTTGTCCTTGTGTGCCTGCATACAATAATTTATTGACTTCTGCATAGATTGCTTCTTTTGAGATTTCATACTCTTTTGCAATTTTTTCAATATATATTTCTCGTTCCATCGTATTAGGTATTCTTGAAATTAACTTTGCAATTTCGTTTAAGAATTTTATTTTGTCATTTACATTTTCAATGTTTAACTGATTGCGTAATAATTTTACTTTGAATTCCAAAATAGATATGGCTTTTTCTATTAGATTTTGAAATCTGGCATTTCCATATTTAATAATGTATTCATCGGGATCCTTTGCCCCTTCCATTTGCAAAACACGCATATCACATCCCATGTTTTGTAAAATATCAATTGCCCTAATTTTTGCATTTAAGCCTGCTTCGTCTGCATCAAAACTTAATATAATCTGCTCTGCATTTTTGCGTAATAGAAAGCCCTGTTGTTGTGTTAAAGCTGTTCCTAAAGGTGCTACCACATTTTTAATTCCTCTTTGGTGTAAAGAAATGACATCCATATATCCTTCTACAATTAAGATTTTTTTCAAGTCTACTTTTTTAGCAACATTCAGACCAAATAAATTTCTTCCTTTGCTATATACAATATTTTCTGGCGAGTTAATGTATTTTGGTTTTGAATCATCTAAAACTCTTCCTCCAAATGCAATTACTTTTCCTCGTGCATCACAAATAGGGAACATAAGTCTATTACGATAGCGGTCAATGTATTGTCCATTATCATTTCGGTTGACCAACCCAGATTCTAAAATTTCTTTTTCTTCAAAGCCTTGTTTTTTTAATGCTATGTAAAGTTCTTCAAATTTTCCTGAGAAACCAATTTGAAATGCTTCTAATGTCTCTTGTGTTAGCATCCTTTTTTTGACGTATTCTTGTGCCATTTTGGCATTTGCCGTGTATAAATTTTTATGATAAAACTCTGCTGCGAATTTGTTTACTTGGTACACTTTTGCCTTTAGTTCTTCTTTTTGTGCATCCCCATTGTTTTGTAATGTTGGAAGTTGTATGTTGGCTCTATCTGCTAACAGTTGAACTGCTTCTATAAAGTTAATCCCTTCTATTTTCATAACAAAAGAAATGACATTGCCACCTGCACCACATCCAAAGCAATGGAATATTTGCTTATCTGGCGAAACGGAAAATGATGGTGATTTTTCGTTGTGAAAGGGGCATAATCCGAAATAGTTTCTACCACTTCGCTTTAATTGCATGTATTGTGAAATAACATCTACTATGTCATTTGTTTGTCTTACATCTTCAATGATTTCTTCACTATATCTAACCATTTTCCCCTACTTTCTTTCTTAATTTTTCCTTTTTCTCGCTATATTATTATTATTCGACGTATTTTACATAAATCCTTCTTTCAAACCAAAATTTTTTGGACAAAAAAGAACCGTCCCTAATTGTCCCAACTAAAAATAGAGAATATGTTCCACATAGGTGGTGTAATATTCTCTATTTTTATGATTTCTAAGTTATCTTTATATTATTTTCCATAATAGCTGTCTAATAGAATTTGTTTGATTTCAGAGACAAGTGGTACCCTTGGGTTGGCTGTGGTACACTGGTCTTCAAATGCTCTGTCTGCTAACATATCTACTTTTGATAAAAATTCTTGTTCTTCAATTCCTGCTTCTTTAAACGTTTTTGGCATGTTTAAATGGGCATTGAGTTCTTGTATTTTTTGGATTAAACTTTCAATGGCTTGTTCTTTTGTGTCTGCTTGTAATCCTAATTTTTTGGCTATATTGGCATATTTTTGGTCTGCAATAAAATATTCATATTTTGGAAATGATACAAATTTTGTTGGTTCACTTGCATTGTAACGAATGACATATGGTAATAATATTGCATTAATGCGTCCGTGTGGTAAATGGAATTCTGCTCCTATTTTATGAGCAATGGAATGGTTAACACCTAAAAATGCATTGGTAAATGCCATTCCTGCTATTGTACTTGCATTATGCATCTTTTCTCTTGCCCTTTTATTACTTCCATCATCGTACGCTTTTTCTAAATTTTCAAATACCAATTCTACAGCTTTTTCTGCTAATCCATCTGTATAATCTGATGCCATATTTGAAACATATGCTTCTAATGCATGTGTTAATACATCCATTCCTGTGTCTGCCGTTACAGATTTTGGTAAACTCATCACTAGGTCCGGATCTACAATTGCTACATCTGGTGTCAACTCATAATCTGCTAATGGATATTTTTTATTCATCTTTTTATCTGTAATAACTGCAAATGAAGTTACTTCTGAACCCGTTCCTGAAGTAGTAGGAATGGCAACCATTTTACATTTTTCTCCGAGTTTTGGGAATTTATACGTACGTTTGCGAATATCCATAAATTTTAATTTTAATCCTTCTATATCTGCATCTGGATGTTCATAGAAGAGCCACATTCCTTTTGCTGCATCAATTGGACTGCCTCCTCCAACTGCTATAATGACATCTGGATGGAAATTTTCCATCATTTTTACACCTTTTTGAATCGTATCAAAGGATGGGTCTGATTCTACTTCGCTGAAAATCTCTGAATGTACATGTTTTTGCCTTTTTCTTAAGTGATATAGTACTTTATCTACATATCCTAATTTTACCATTCCTTCATCTGTGACAATAAATGCTCTTTCAATATCTGGCATTTTTTCTAAGTATGAAATAGAACCCGCTTCAAAATAAATTTTTTCTGGAACTTTAAACCATTGCATATTAACCCTCCTATCTGCTACCCTTTTGATATTAATTAAATTAACGGATGATACATTTGCTGTTGTAGAATTTCCTCCAAATGAACCACACCCAAGTGTTAGTGATGGCATATTGGTATTATAGATGTCTCCAATCGCTCCGTGGGTAGAGGGAGAATTGACAATAATTCTTCCTGCTTTCATGGTTTCAGAAAATTGGTTGATGACTTCTTTGTCTTCTGCATGAATAACAGCAGAATGTCCTAATCCTCCAAATTCTAACAATCTTTCTGACTTTTCTATTCCTTCTTGTGCATTTTCTACAATATAGTAGGTTAACACCGGACTTAGCTTTTCCTTTGAAAATGGATATTCTCTTCCAATCCCTTCTTCATAAACCACTAGAATTTTAGTTTCTTTAGGAATTTCAAACCCTGCTTCTTTTGCAATTGCATAGGCTGATTTGCCTGGAATATGCGATTTTAATTTGTATCCATATTCTTCTGTATTTTCAAACATATATGCTTGTAGTTTTTCTTTTTCTTCTGGATTTACAAAATAGCTTCCTGCTTCTTTCATATATGCCTCAAATGGTTGATAGATAGCTTTGTCAACCAATACTGCTTGCTCTGAAGCACAAATCATTCCATTGTCAAATGCTTTTGATAATACGACATCGTTCACTGACGTTTGTAGTTTGGCAGATTCGTGAATATAGCATGGTACATTTCCTGGTCCAACACCTAATGCTGGTTTTCCACAAGAATAGGCAGACCTTACCATTCCCGTTCCTCCTGTTGCTAAAATTAAATTGACATCTGGATGGTTCATTAATTCTCTTGTTGCTTCAATAGATGGGTTTTCTATCCATAAAATACAATTTTCTGGTGCTCCTGCTGCTACAGCTGCATCTCTTAAAATTCTTGCTGCTTCACTGCTTGATTTCTGAGCGGATGGATGGAAGCCGAATATAATAACATTTCTCGTTTTAGCTGAAATAATGGATTTAAACATGGTGGTAGATGTTGGATTTGTCACAGGAGTAACACCTGCAATAATTCCTACTGGCTCTGCGATTTCGACATAGCCTTCTTCTGCATTTTCATTGACAACCCCTACTGTTTTTTCATACTTAATACTATGATAGATGTATTCTGTTGCAAACATATTCTTTGTAATTTTGTCTTCATACACCCCACGCCCTGTTTCTTTAACAGCTAATTTTGCCAATTCCATGTGATGTTCTAACCCTGCCATAGACATAGCTTTTACGATTTTGTCAACTTGCTCTTGATTTAATTCTAAGTATTGTTTTGATGCAATTTTGGCTTTTTCTACCAAATCATTTATCATTTGTTTGGTTTTTTCTTGTTCTACTGTATCCTCCATAAAAATTCCTCCTTAGCATTATTATATCCAATTATATAAATTTTATCATGAAAAGTCAAGAGAGAACTAACATTTCTGTTAGTTCTCTCCTTCCTCGGAGCTACGCATTTGATAGAAAGTTTCCACCAAAAACGTTTTGGCAGTCGGTCTCCCTCCGAACATGATGTTAAAAGGGGTGGGATTCTTTTGATACTGTTGTTGCACAACACCTGTTATTCTTGCAGATAGCAAGTTTCTTTTTTCGTGGACAGTTTCTTCCATTCTCTGATAAATGGTTTTTCTTAATGTTGCCTCAGTTGTCTCATTTTCAGGAATGTCCATCACAACCAAAAAATCCAGTAAATTCTGCCTTGCTTTGGTTGGCTCACATATGCCATATGAATTTAAGAGTATGATGGCTTTCCTTTTTACATAGAGCCTCTCGCATTTGTTCAAAATTTCCTGATTGGTTTTACAGTCTGAAATATCAACCCCTACTATTTGTTGCAAGATGTTACAAATGTGTACATATGCACTGTCCCCCTCCCTTTCTATAATCCGACGGAGTGCTTCCAACTGTTTTTGTGTCATCTCACTGTCTCCTTTCAACGTTGGTATACTCTTATTATACTACTTTTACGCCCAATTGTCAAAATGATAAAAAGAAGCTTTCGCTTCTTTTTTATGAATACATATAACGTTGTGGATCTACATGTACACCATTAATTCTAATTTCTAAGTGTAAATGTGGTCCTGTTGAATTTCCAGTGGTTCCTACAGTTGCAATTATATCTCCTGCTTGCACAGTTTGCCCAACCGTTACTTTCATCGTGTTGGTATGTGCATACCAAGTTTCTACACCATTTCCATGGTCAATTTTCACTAGGTTTCCATACGCGCCTGTATATTGTGCCGCAGTTACGGTTCCACTAGCTACTGCTTTAATAGGTGTTCCTTTCGCAACTCCTATGTCTAACCCTGTGTGGTCAGAAGAACGAATTCGGCTACTCACTCCATACCTAGAAGTAATGGTTCCTTCGACTGGAAGAACTGCCAGTTTAATGCCATTGACTGTCATTTTTTCCTCTTTTTTCTTTTCTTCCTGCACACGATTTAATTTTTGATATGCATTTGCCTTTGCACCTTCTAAGGTATTGGTTTGTAATTCTGTTTCGTTCTGTGTCTCACGTTCTACGATTTGAATATCTAACGTACTGTCTTGTTGCTTTAATTCTGTAGCAATTTCTTCTGCCTGTGCTAATGTATCTACCGCATCAATTTTTTCTTGATTCATATGAATTTCAAAATATTGGTACGTCATTATCATATCTTTTTGCATGTTTATGATAATTTCATCTTCATTTGTTTCTTGATTTCTAGAAACAAGCTTTAAGGCATATTCTGGCTCTTCTGCAATTGTTACATCACAGACATTTTTAGATTGATAATTTTGTATTTGTGCTACAATTGTACTTTCAAATTTTTGTTTATTTTCTACATAGCCTATTTCTTCGCCAGATAGCTTGACTTCATATATTGGTTTATACTTTACCATAATAATCCCTGCAATAATAGCGATTGCAATTATGATAAGATTGAAAAACTTAAAAATCTCTTTTGTATAGAATTTTAGTTTTCGTTTTAAAATAAAATCCACGCTCCTTTTTTTTGCAACCATCTTTTATTATACTATATATTCTTACCATTTTCAAATTATGTATACATCATTTGGAAGTTTTAACCGTTTTTTCAAACTTTTTTTCCTTTTTACTTCCTTATTTTCATATTTTTTCTCTATATAACTTATTTTTCCTCATTTTTTCTCTCATTTTCAGTTGTAAACAAAGATTGATACGAAATTTGCTGTACTTTGATAAAAAAATCCAAAATATTCTTTTGCCAATTTTCGCTCTATATAAACATTTTTTTATCATTTTCTTCATTTTGTTTAACTTATATATTCTATTTTTCACTTTGTGTTACTTCCAAACTTATAAGTTAAATGGTATAGTATGTTTAAAATATGCAGAATAGGAAGGTGATAAAAATGGCTATTGATTACTCAGTTATTGGTTCAAGAATCAAAGAAGCTAGAATTGCAAAAAATTTAACACAAGAAGATTTAGCTGACCAAATTGATATATCTGTTGCATTCTTAAGCAGAGTAGAAAGAGGAAACTCTCATATTAATCTAAAAAGATTAAATCAAATTTGCGGATTGTTAGATGTTTCTGAAGGTTACATCTTAAATGGTGCTTCTAATAATTCTAAAAATTATTTAGAACATGAATTTGCTGAACTATTGAAAAAAGTTTCTCCTAAGAAACAAAAATTAATCTACAATGTTGCAAAAGCAATTGCAGAAACAGACGAAGAACTATAAAAACCTGTGTTAGACTTTTTACTCCGTACTCGATACTGATTGCGAAATTAAAATTTCCTGGTAATTTGCATTACATAGAAAATTTTAATTTTGCTTTTTTATTGGGTAACATGTTGTTTTTGCAACTGTTTTTTTTAATATTTTCCGATATGATTGATATTATTCTACAAAATGGGTAACACTATTCGTAGAACAAATTGAAAATTGATATTTTTAACTCTATGGTACCTAAGAAAGGAAGGATTGATAGAATGAAATTTGAGCAATGGAATGGATTTCAAGGTGGAGATTGGCAATCTGAAATTAATGTACGAGATTTTATTCAGCATAATTATACTCCATATGAAGGAAATAGTGATTTTTTGGAAAAACCTACTTCAAAAACAGAAACCTTATGGAATGAGGTCTTAGAATTATACAAAAAAGAGCATGATGCCCCTGGTGGTGTATTGGATATCGATACCAAAACCGTATCTACTGTGTCTGCTCATGAAGCTGGCTATATTGATAAAGATCTAGAAGTGATTGTAGGTCTACAAACAGATGCACCTTTAAAAAGAGCCATTATGCCTTTTGGCGGAATTAGAATTGTAGAAAAATCTTGTGAAGCATATGGAAGGCAATTAGATAAAGACGTGGAAACCATTTTTCATCAATACCGAAAAACACATAATGATGGCGTTTTTGATGTCTATACGCCTGATATTAGAGCTGCACGTTCTAGCCACTTAATTACTGGTTTACCAGATGGATATGGACGTGGAAGAATTATTGGAGATTACAGAAGAGTAGCACTTTATGGTGTAGATTGTTTAATTAACAAAAAAAATGAAGAATTAGACATTTTAGATGTAGACCAGTTTACAGAAGAAGTCATTCGTGAGAGAGAAGAAATTCGTGAACAAATAAAAGCCTTGCAGGCTCTAAAAAGTATGGCTTCTCAATATGGTTTTGACATTTCCAAACCTGCTTCTAATGCCAAGGAAGCTGTACAATGGTTATACTTCGGATATTTAGCTGCTATTAAAGATCAAAATGGTGCTGCTATGAGTATTGGTAGAAATGCTACATTTTTAGATATTTATTTTGAACGTGATTTCCAAAATGGTACTTTAACAGAAGCTCAAGCACAAGAAATTATGGACCATTTTATCATGAAATTACGTCTTGTACGTTTTTTAAGAACGCCTGAATACAATGAATTATTTAGTGGAGACCCTGTTTGGGTAACAGAAAGCATTGGTGGCATGGGCATTGACGGCAGAACTTTAGTGACTAAAAATTCTTACCGTTTGTTACATTCTTTAGAAAATCTAGGACCTGCTCCTGAGCCTAACCTAACCATTTTATGGTCTACTAGACTTCCAGAAAATTTCAAACGATATGTAACAGGTCTTTCCATAAAAACATCTTCTCTCCAATACGAAAATGATGATTTAATGAGAATTACGTTAGGTGATGATTATGCGATTGCTTGCTGTGTTTCTCCGATGAAAATTGGAAAACAAATGCAATTCTTTGGCGCAAGAGCCAACCTTGCGAAAACACTTTTATATGCCATTAACGGTGGTAGAGATGAAATAACCGGTAAACAAGTTACACCAAAATATGAACCAATTTTATCTGAATATTTAGAGTATGATGAAGTCATGGAAAAATTTGACCAAATGATGGAATATGTTGCTAAAATTTATATAAAGGCTTTAAATGCCATTCACTACATGCATGATAAATATTCTTATGAGGCTATTGAAATGGCATTGCATGACAAAGACTTAATTCGTACAATGGCCTGCGGAATTGCTGGTTTATCTGTTGTAGCAGATTCTTTATCTGCCATTCGTTATGCTAAAGTAAAAGTCATTCGTGATGAATCTGGTTTGGCTGTAGATTATGAAGTAGAAGGTGATTTCCCAAAATACGGAAATGATGATGATGCCGTTGATCAAATAGCGGTAGACGTTGTCAAAACATTTTTAAGAAAATTGCAAAAGCATCAAACTTACCGAAATGCAAAGCATACGCTTTCTATTTTAACCATCACTTCTAATGTGGTGTATGGAAAAGCCACTGGTAATACCCCTGATGGTAGATTAGCAGGAGAACCTTTTGGACCTGGTGCCAACCCATTGCATGGAAGAGATGCCAATGGTGCATTAGCTGTTATGAATACGATTGCAAAATTACCTTTTCCAGACGCAGAAGATGGCATTTCATATACGTTTTCTATTACACCAAACACCCTTGGAAAAACAGAAGAACAACGTGTAGAAAATTTAGTAAACATGTTAGATGGTTTTTTCAAACAAACAGGACATCACATTAATGTAAATGTATTTGATAGAAGCTTATTAGAAGATGCGATGGAACACCCTGAAAAATACCCTCAACTTACCATTCGTGTTTCTGGATATGCAGTCCACTTTACCAAACTAACAAGAGAACAGCAATTAGATGTCATTCACCGAACCATTCATGAAAGAATTTAAAGGATTGAACATCTTGAAAAATAATGACAATTCGTACCTAGAAAGGAATGTGCAAAAAAATGAAACTAGAAAAAGAAGATTTAGCATATTATGCCAAAGTACATTCAATTGAATCCTTTGGAACTGTTGATGGCCCTGGTATTCGTTTTGTGCTATTTTTGCAAGGATGCCATTTGCAATGCAAATATTGCCATAACCGCGATACTTGGGACATAAATGGTGGTTCTTATCGCTCTTTAGATGAGATTTTCGAAAAAATTTTAAAATATCAAAACTATATCCAGCCGAATGGTGGCGTAACGGTGACTGGCGGAGAACCACTTTTGCAAGTACATTTTTTGATTTCCTTATTTCAAAAGCTAAAAGCAGTGGGAATTCATACTTGCATTGATACCTCTGGCATGGTTGCCATCACCAAGGAAATAGAAACACTATTATCATTGACGGATTTGGTGTTATTAGACATTAAACACATTGATAATGAAAAATGTAAAGCACTGGTAGGTGTTGGCAATACGTTAGAATTAAAATTTGCTAGGTACCTGAGCGACCACGGTATTGCTACTTGGATTAGACAGGTAATTGTTCCTGGTTTTACAGATGATAAAGAAGATTTATTAAAATTAAAAGAGTTTATTGCAAGTTTAAAGACTGTTGAAAAAGTAGAGCTTTTACCTTACCACGATATGGGAGCTTATAAATGGAAAAAATTGGGCGGAACGTATGCTCTTGAAAACACTCGTCCTGCTACTTCCCAAGACATTGCAAGATGTCAAGCAATTTTAAATGCCACGACTACTGCGAATTAGCCGTGGCATTTTTTGAATTCTTCATCCCTTGCGAATTGCTTTGACAACTTCATCTATGCTTTTTTGTGGTGTAGATGCTCCTGCCATTATCCCAATTTTTTCATAATTTTTGATTTCTTCCATGTTTAATTCTTTCTCATTTTGAATGCATATGCTATTGATACAGTATTGCTTTGCTATGTCAAAAAGTTTACGTGTATTGGAGCTGTTTTTCCCCCCAATAATAATCATATAGTCCATTTCTTTTGCTAAAATTTCTGTCTCCATTTGTCTTAATTCTGTAGCTTTACAAATGGTATTGTTAATCACCAATGTTACATCTTTGTTGATTTCATTTTTAACAATTTCTTCTACAATATAAAATTTTTCTAGGCTATATGTTGTCTGTGAAATGAGTAGTAATTTTTTGATTCCTGATTTTTCAAATTGTTCTATTGCTGGAATGACATCATCTTCTTCATTTTCTATGATTGATACATGTTCTCCACAATGACTTAAAGTTCCTAAATTTTCAGGATGTTTTTTGCTTCCACATAAAAATATGTAATACCCTTGTTGTGCATATTTTTCTGCTATTTTGTGAATTTTTAAAACGTTAGGACATGTATAGTCTTTTAGTGGAATTGCTTTTTGTTCTGCAATTTCATATATTTTTTGAGAAACCCCATGTGCCCTAATTACCGTAATTCCATCAGCCTGTTCTAATTCTTGAATAAATTGCACACCTTCTTGTTTTAGTCCTTCTATGACATCTTGGTTATGCACAATTTCGCCTAAACAATAAACTTTTGGTTGTTGTTTTGCTAAATTTCGGCACCCTTCTACTGCTCGTTTCACTCCCATACAAAATCCTGCGGTTTTACCTATGGTTATTTCCATGTTTACTGCCATTCCTTTCTTCGGTATGAATTGGGTTGGAAAAGGATTCTTTTTTCACCCCATTCATTCCTTGATATTTTGAATTTCTTTTAAAATTTCTGTTTTCAAACATTCTACAATGTCTTCTTGTTTTACTTTTTTGATAATTTCTCCTTTTTTGAATAATAAGCCTTCTTTTACGCCTCCTGCTATCCCAATGTCTGCTTCACGCGCTTCTCCTGGTCCATTGACTGCACATCCCATAACAGCAACTGTAATGTCTGCTTCAATGGTTTGTAAAAATTCTTCTACTTCTTTTGCCATGGGTATTAAATCTATTTGTGTTCTTCCACAAGTAGGACATGCAATTAATGTTGGTGATTTTTTATATAAATGACAGTCTTTTAGGATTTCTTTTGCTACCTTTATTTCTTTGACTGGATCGTCTGATAAAGATACGCGTATGGTGTCCCCTATTCCTTGTCTTAGCATGTAACCTAGTCCAATACTAGATTTTATTGTACCACTAAATTCTGTACCTGCTTCCGTAATTCCTAAATGTAATGGACATTGAAATGTGTTAGCGGCTTCTAAATAACTTTCAATGCATAAATCTAAATTAGAGGCTTTTAGGGATACTGCATAATCTTGAAAATGTAAGTCTTCTAAAATATCTATATGCCTTTTGGCACTTTCTACCATTGCTTTTGCTGTAGGCTTTCCATATTTTTCTAATAAATCCTTTTCTAAAGAGCCTGCATTGACTCCAATACGAATGGGAATATGGTGCATTCGGCATGCCTCCACAACGGCTTCTACTCGTTCTGGTGAGCCAATATTCCCTGGATTAATACGAACTTTATCAACACCTGCATGAATTGCTTCTAATGCAATGCGATAATCAAAGTGAATATCTGCTACAATTGGTATATGAATTTTTTGCTTAATTTCTTTAATTGCTTTTGCATCTTGCACATCTAGGCAAGCCACGCGAACTACCTCGCAGCCTGCCTTTTCTAATTCTATGATTTGGTTTACCGTTTGCGCTACATCTTTGGTTTTAGTATTGCACATGGATTGAATCACGACTTTGTTTTGTCCCCCAATTTGTACATTTCCTACCATGATTGGTCTTGTTTCATTTCTTTTCATATTAACTGCTATTCCTTCCTTGGCACAAATTCTAGTTAAAAAAATTCCATTTTAGCACAACAAAACGGTACTGCTTTTTTAACCTTTTTCCATGCTTTTAAAACTACATTCCTAATAGTTTTAGTTCAATATTCTCCATCTTATACTTTCCATCTACCAGTTTAAACTGAACTAACGTATTTTCTAATGTTTCTTCATTTTGCCTTAAATCCGTTGTAAAATAGTACTGAATTTGTGGGATTTCAATTTGTGCTTTTACAATTTCTCGAAAAGTCTCTGCCATATGTTTTTCATCTTCACATACAAAGATTAATTGTGGAAGAGAGTGAAATCCTGAATCTCCTGGCACAAAATTCCCATAGAAATCTTGATATAAACGCATTTTATCTATCAATTTTTTCTCCCATTCTGGTTCTCTTCGAATGACTTCAAATAAAAATTGAATGGATCTGTTATTTTTCGTTAATTTGACACATCCTCCACTTGCTTTAAAGGTTTTGCCTGCTATTTTTGCATTGATTGCTGGTTTCACAATAAATTCGTCAAAAGCTTTTACTTTTCTTAAATAGGCAATAATGGTTTGGTTGCCTGCTAATCTTTTTTTCATCATAGCCACTGGTTTGGTATTATCGGAAGGTTGCCATTTACATTCAATCTCTTTAGAAGTTAAAAGATATTTCCCCATTTTTTCCATACAATAAATTCTGTAAATGCCCTTTCCCTCATCAGATGTAAAATAGTACCTTGTTAAGATTTTTGATTTTACAAGTGCATCTAACTTGTTGTTCAATTTATCTTGTGATTTTGGGTCTATTCCTTTTATTTCTAACATTTGATACAATTGTCTTGAAGTAATAAATTCAAATTGGTTTACTAATTCTAGAATTGCAAAATGTATATCTGTTATATGCCCTATATTTATCTTATGTACAATTTGATTCATAGACACATAGCCGTCTTTCCCATCAAATGTTTTGATTTCACCTTCCCTAATTGCAAAAGGTGATACTTCTGCTTTAATCTGGTTATCTTCAACCATTTTCATTCCTCCTCTACAAAATAAACAATTTTACTTTTCTTTTGTTATAGTCAATTTTCTTAATGTATACATCAATTTCTTGACCATATTGGAGACCTGGTTTGTATTCTGACATTCCTACTAAATTGGGAGATAATTCAATAAAAATGCCATTTTTATGTTTTTCCGTTTCTCTGACAATGCCTTTTACTTTTTCCCCTATCTTGAATTTTTGTGCATTTTCTTCCCAAGTGCCATAATTTTCTTTATAGGATAGTGAGATTTTTCCAGTTTCTCTGTCTATATATTTTACCACAATATTGACTTTTTGTCCAATTTTTAATCTTTCATAAGGCGTTTTAATCCTTGCAACTGATAAATCCTCTATATGTGCTAGTCCTACAACGCCTCCTCCAATTTCTATAAAAGCACCATATGGTGTAATATTTTTGACAATTCCACTGACTTTATCTCCTACATGCAAATCATTTTTAACTGCTTCTATGACTTCTTCTTGCACTCTTTTTCTTGAAAGAATGGGAATATTTTCTTCATTCATTCCTTCAATTTTAAACTGAACATATTTATGTACTTTTCCTGTGCATAAGTTCTGCTTTGGTAAACCGTCTGGTTCTACATTAATTCCTTCTACTTCTTTACGTGGAATAATGCCTTTTATGTTGTTGCCTAACTGTACATGTAAATTAAAATTTTCATCACATCTTTCGACAATTCCTTGTAAAATATCATCATGATAAATGTACTGGTTTAATTCATTTATTTCTATAGGGGATAGATTTTCATTCCACCCTTCTGGCAAAAATTGAAATGTATTCATTGGTAACTCTCCTTTTTCTTATGTTTGTTTTATTATATACTTTCCCTTATAAAATTGCAAGACTTTTAAAATATTTCCGTTTTTCGTAAATAACGCCATTTTCCAAGGGGTATATCTTTGACACTAATGGTTCCTATCTTACTTCGATGCAATGCTAATACTTTTCTGTTGATTGCTTCACACATTCTTCTGATTTGTCTGTTTTTTCCTTCATGGATGGTAATTTCTAAACGCGAGCTATTGTTTTGTGTGTCTGTTTTTAAGATTTTGACTTTTGCAGGTCTTGTTACATACCCTCCTATGTCGACACCTTTTTGGAGTTGCTCAACTTCTTCCTTGGTCACAATTCCTTTTATGGTAACCGTATACGTTTTTTCTATTTCATGTTTTGGGTGTGTCCATCGGTATACAAAGTCTCCATCGTTTGTTAGAATTAAAGCCCCTGATGTATACATGTCTAGTCTGCCTACTGGTACAATTCTTTCCTTTACTTTTACTAAGTCCATCACAGTATCACGATGGAATTGGTCTTTTACAGTTGTAACATATCCTATGGGTTTATTGAGCAAAATATATACTTTTTGCTCCTGGTTTTCCACTTTTTTTCCCTGAAAGGTGATACTATCATTTTTAGGATTTACTTTCGTGCCTAATTGCGTAACCGTTTTTCCATTGACTTGTATTTTTCCTTCTAAAATATACTGCTCACATGTCCTTCTAGAACCAATGCCCTGATTGGCTAAAAATTTTTGTAATCTTATTTCTTCTTCCATTGGTAGCCTAACTCCTTTGTTATAATTTCTTGCAAATATTCTGGTAAAGGGGCTTCTATATGCATTTTTTTCCCTGTTTTAGGATGCTTAAATTCTATGGACTTGGCATGGAGACATTGACCTTGTATGCCCCATTGATTTTTTCCATTGGAATAGACGTCATCTCCTACGATTGGGTACCCTATGTGCGATAAATGGACTCTAATTTGATGTGTTCTTCCTGTTTCTATCTTAATTTCTAATAGTGTAACACCTTCTTTATGAAAGCGCTCCAATACTTTAAAATGTGTAATGGCTTCTTTGCCTTCCCTTGCAACTGCCATTTTTTTTCTATCAATATTGCTACGTGCAATTGGCATGTTAATGGTTGCCTCATTTTCTTTGACAATTCCTCTCACTAGGGCAATATATGTTTTTTCTATTTTATGTTCTTTTAGCATATTACTCAATGCAATATGGGTTGCATCATTTTTGGCAATGATGATAACTCCTGAAGTATTTTTATCTAATCGATGGACAATTCCTGGGCGAATTTCTCCTCCAATTCCAGATAAACTATCTTTACAAATTGCCATGATCGCATTGACTAAGGTTCCATCTGGGTTTCCGTTTGCTGGATGGACTACCATTCCTTTGGGTTTGTTTACAACGATTAAGTCTTCATCTTCATATAAAACAGTAATTGGAATGTTTTGTGCTTGTATATTAATTTCTTTGGGTTCTTCTTGTTTGATTTGTATTTGGTCATTTTCTTGCACTTTATAAGATGGTTTGACAGGGTTCCCATTTACTAAAATGTTTCCTTCTTCTAATAAGCGTTGTACCGTCACTCGCGATATTTGTTGTTTTTGTGCTAAGTAGCTATCTATTCTACCTATTGCACCTTGCTCTACTTGAATTTGTTCCACTATTTTTTCTCCTCACTTACTTTTTCATAAATGACAAAATTTGCATCATCATAGATTTGTGAATATTCTTTATTTTCTGAACGTTCCATCACCATATTAGTCTTTGAGTTTTTATAGGTAATAACATGTGTAATGTCATATTGTTCAAATGTATCTAAATAATATTTTGCAATTGCTGATGTGTCAATAAAGTCTTTAAAAATATCTTCTTCTAATCCGTTAAACTGAGGGTCATAGACATCTGCTCTGGAATCAATAAATACGGGAATCCCTCGGAATAGCATATAACTTCCATAATTGTATTCGTTATAAAATCTAGCCGTTCCAAGGTCAATATTTTCTAGAATATAGTCACAGGCTTCTACTGGATATGTTGTTTTGTTGATATATTGATTCCTACTTCTTGGTTTTATGATTTTATAACTCATAAATACAACTAATACAATGATAAATATTGCCGGTAATGGTTTTGTAACAATATGAATCCATTTACTTGTGTCTATTTTATATTCCTTTAGCATTTCTATCACAAGCCTGGTTAATATAACTGTCCCTACAATCGTAAATAAAGACACTTGCCTTCTCGATAATAACATTAAATAGGCTAGTCCACCGGATAAAGAAAACATCTGCTAATCTTACTTTTGTTTTTGTAAAGGTTAAAACTGCTAGAAATAAAATAATCATACACATTGCTTCTGTGTTATTGACTAGTGTCAATGGCATGTGTTCATTAATATTTTGCATCGTGTTTCCCTTTACACTCTTGTATAGATAGGTATATGGTGTATCTCCAATTGGAGTTAATAAGCCTGTAAAAGCACAAATGATCATGATAATGATTAACCATTTTACATTTTTGTTATTGGTGATACGAATTTTATATGGGTTCTTTTGTGCTTTCCCTCTTTTTATTTTAATTCGTGATAAGTATTCTGCGTTTTTGTTTTTTTCTTCCTGTAATTTTTGTAGTTTTTCTTCTTTGATGGTTTTTCCTTTTTCTTTTCTTTTTTCTAAATATTTTATTCTGTGTTTTAAGAAAAACGTTTGTGCTTTTCTATATATAACGAAGTCTGCTATGTTGGCAATAAAATATTCTGCTATATATGGTAAATATAAAACAAAATAAACTGGGAATACGGCAGCATGTACATTGGCTATAATAATTGGTATCAGAATTAATCCAATTGCATAATACCATTTTTTCGTTTCTAGAAATTTTTCAATAAAGAAAATGGTCCATATAAACAAAATAAATGTCACAAGTTGTGCTCTTGCTGCAATATAGGCTCTTAATACATACATGGCACCAATGGTTATGATAAAAGAGAGCACTTCATTTTTGGTTAATTTTGTCGTTACAAGATAAAGAGAGATTCCTAATATACAAGATAATAAACAAGTAGCAATATAAATTCCTGTCCAACCAAAATTACCATATATAAAATAAGATACAACATCATAAAGCCAGTGTGGATAGGTATAGATAAGTCCTTCGTGCCATGAAAATGGTTCTTTCATATCAACACCATATTTGGCAATATGCTCTCCTACTTTGACTGTATAAAATGTGTCATTTTGTAGCGATACTGGCGTAACGGCTATTGAAAATATGACAATTAATGTGAGTGCTATTATGGTAAAGATTGTTACTGATTCTACCTTTATTTTCTTTTTTTCCTTCATGATTTTCCTCCAATATTTTTGCGATTTTGTTTGAAGTTTTTTCGTTTTTTTACATATTTTTGTATATTTAAAATTATACTTGCTTTTCTTGAAAAAAGCAAGTATAAAAGCAATATTTATACATATAAAAAAGCAGTGTTTATACTGCTTCTTGGTTTTCTTCTACCGTTTCTGTTTCAACTGGTTTTTCTGGAGTTGATTCTTCTACTACTTCTAAGCTACCAATAGAAACTTCATAGGCTACTCTGTTTTCTACTCTACCGTCGTCATATTTTTTCTCATATTGTCTAGATTGTACTCTTCCTACAATTCTTACTTTTGTTCCTACTTCTAATGTTTGAGAAAATCTTGCGTTTCTACCCCATGCAATACTTGGAATATAGTCTGATTTATTATAAGCTCTGTTGACTGCTAGTAATAAATCTGCAATTTCTCTTCCAAATGGTGTTTGACGATAAATTGGTTTTTTGCAAATGAACCCTACCAAAACAACTTCGTTTGTAACGCCATCTTTTTTGGTAAATTCATTTTCTATTTCATCTTCGTGTAATTCAATGATGTCTTTTGCAAAAACAGTTAAGATTAGTTTGTTTCTCTCATTTTCATAGCTATTATATGATCTGAATTGTCCTTTTACCAAAAGTTTGTTGTCTTGTCTTAACATTTCTTCATTGATTAGCCTTTCTGATACAGTAATTGGTATGATGTCTGCATTTCCACTTAAACGTGCAATACTTAATTTAAAAGTGTAAAATCTTTCTCCATAAATTTCATGGCTGAATTCTTTTTCTCCTGTAACCTTTCCAACTAATGTTAAATAGTTGCTTTCTAAATAATTTGTATCCAATTTCTTTTCCTCCCTATTTTTATTTTTCAATTGTATAATTATCTTCCTGTATCACTTATCTATCTTATTATACAACATTTTTTTGGTTTTGTCTACATAAAAAGTTTATTTTTTCAAATTTTTCGTAAATTTTCCATAAAATATTCTATTTTTTCCCATATAATATGCTAAGAATATACAATAACATATGTCCATACACATCTAAATTTTCAATTGTGTGAATTCGTTTTTCTTCAATTTCTTGTAAATTTCCCTGTTTATTCAAAATTTCTCTTTGTAATGCTACCATAATACTATCTTCTTGAATACTTGAAACTGTAACCGTGCATTTATGATTTAGTCCATAAGTAATGACTGTCATTCGATTTCCGTTTAAAACTTCCAAATTGTTATTTTTATCAAAATTGATTAGCAAATTACGTAGATTTTGACATATTTTTTCAAATGCTTTCATATGTTTTTGAATTGGCATTTTTTCATGAATGATAAGTACATCAAATTTAATATTTTGTAAATTTTGAATATTTTCTTCATGAATGAAAACCATGCTGACTTTTTCTTTCCCCATTTGCTTTTCTATTTCATTTTTTATCATCTCATATTCTTTTTGATTTGCCATCATACCAATAAATATCATAACAAAACTCCATTTCTATTCTTTTAGTATTTGCTGTTGTGGAAAATTTATACATTTATTTATTCTTTTGAATTCCATTGATATCTATTATGTAATTTTCATGATAGACTAAGTCAGATACAGGAACAATTTCATACCCTTTGTTCTTTACATTTTGGAGAATCATTTCTAAAGAATCTGCTGTATGCGTTGTTCCATTATGCATCAAAATTATGTCTCCATTGCTAAGTTTGCCTTCTATTCGTTTCCACATTTGTTCTCCTGTTAAATTGGTGTAGTCTAATGTGTCTAAACTCCATTGAATCGGAATGAGACCTTTATCATTTGCAGCTTGAATGACCGTGTCATTATATTCTCCATATGGTGGTCTGTATAACTTTACTGTAGCGCCTGTTGTGTCTTGAAGTATTTTTATGCTTTCTTCTATTTCTTGTACATTTTGTTCATATGTCATTTGCGTG
Organism: uncultured Clostridia bacterium; assembly: GCA_947625645.1. GTDB lineage: Bacteria > Bacillota > Clostridia > TANB77 > CAG-508 > CAG-269. The sequence continues at coordinate 127,650 of CANQPE010000001.1, forward strand.
ACATGTGGGTGCGTATTAGAATGTGATGCAATTTCATGACCTGCTTCTTTTATCTTTTTGGCTGCTTCTGGAAATTTTTTGACCCATTCTCCTACCATAAAAAAAGTTACTTTACAGTTTTGTCGTTTTAATGTTTCTAAAATACTAGTAATATCTGAATCATTCCAAGCACAATTTAGTGTTAATGCTACTTTTTTCTCTTGTGTGCTGACTTTATAGACGGGAAGTAATTTAGAAATTTGGCTAGATGCTGCTATGGTTTCTTTTCCGTACCCATCTAACATCATGTTAGCAACACAAAAAAGTAAAACGACCGTTATGATTGAGATACAATATGTATATATTTTGTCTTTATTAAATACCAAAAACATAAAAAAACCTCCTAAATAAGTTACTATATATATATGCTTATTTAGAAGATTTTATTCACATTGTTATCTGCTTCTCTTTAATTTTGAAAGTATTCAGTAATTCCTGTGTAGATTCCCCACGCTAATCTATTTTGATATTCATCATCTACCAACTGTTTTTCCTCCTCAGGATTTGATAAAAAACCACATTCTACAATTGATAATGGGATTTCTACATGCTTAACAATATACACGTTTTCTAATTTCATGGCAACTCTTTTATTTTCTTTTTGAATTGCCTTGTTTAAACTACCTTGCAAACTCTCTGCCAAAGTTTTACTTTTTTCACTATTGGTTTGGAAAAAACATTGCCAACCAGAATATTGTGTTTGTGGAATTTTGTTCAAATGAATGGAAACAAAAATATCTGCTGAAGATGTATTTCCAATTTTCACTCTGTTGCGAATGTCTGATACTTTCTTTTCTCTGAGTGTATTTGCATCTAAATCATAAATTCCATTTTCATCTGATCTTGTTAAAATAACGGTGCAACCATTTTGTTCTAATAATTGTTGTACTTTTAGTGTGATTTTTAGATTAATTTTTGCCTCTGTCGTTCCATTGTTGCTTTCCGCTCCTTCATCTGGGCTACCATGCCCCGCATCTAATACAACCACTTTATTCGATACGGGTGTCGTTGCGACATATTTTGTCTCTTGTATGCCTTCCTGCTCCGTTTGATACGCAAATGTAAAAAAACCAACTAGAACTGTTAGTAGTATGATACTAATTCTTTTTCTGTTTATTACTATCATAAAAAAACTCCTCATATACAAATAATTTATTATATGTATATGAAAAGTTTTTTGTTTTATTCTTTACTTACAAATCCATTTCCTATTTTTCTAAAATTTCTTCTGCAATATATTTTGCAACCCCATCCTCATTATTGGTATCTATTACAATGTCTGCTATTTGCTTAATACTTTCTTCTGCATTCCCCATTGCCACTCCAATTCCTGAATTTTTTATCATATCAAAATCATTATAATCGTCACCAAAAGCTATTATATTTTCTGCCCCTATTCCTATTTTTTGTATTAATGATTTGATACTCATCCATTTAGATGACTCCCTATTCATAATTTGGCAGAGAGTTCCCCCATCTGTAATGATTCCTTTACATGAAATTGGTAAAGCATTTGTAAATTCCTTTATGATTGGATTTTTACTACATATGATTACTTTATAGGCCTTTTCAAACTCCATTGCTTCTAAGTTTACAATTTTGTTTGGAACAGTTCCAAAAAATTCGAATGTGTCAAAATTAGAATATAATGTATCATCTATTTCTATACTTACTTGATGGTAGCCAAATTTTTGAGCAACTTTCATTATTTCTAACGTATCTTGTTTGGTCATTTGCTTTTTATATAACATTTCTTTTCCATCAAAAATGCATGCCCCATTATAACAAATAATAGGATTGTCTCTTAATACTTCTGGTACATACTTATAGGCATCTCTTGGTGGTCTTGCAGTTGCAAATACTATCTTATTATTTTTTTCCTTAAATTTTAATAATATATCTATTGTATACTGTGATACTGTTTTATCTCTTCTTAACAGTGTTCCATCTAAATCTAAAGCTATTATTTTTTTCATTATAAATTCCTCTTATCCCACTTATTTTTATATTCTTTCTTTTTTGTATATCAATTCCTTTTAACTAAGTGGTTTAAAACTGACACTTAATCAATAGCAATCAAATATGTGTTTAGAATTTAGTCTGGTTTTCTTCTATCAATTGCATAACTGCTTCCATTTACAGATTTTGCAGCATGTTTCACTTGTGCTCCTACTTCTCCAATTTCTAGCATGTTATAAAATCGATTGACATCTGCCACAACAACCCCTATCGATACAGAGGTTAATGGAAATTGTTCTACAATTCCTCTTCTATTAGGAACTTCTACATATCCTTTTTGAATGTCTTCTGGCGTGAAAAAGTCTAATACTTTTGCATCAAATTGTGCAATAATATCTTGACATAATTTTTCGCATTGTATGGTTGGTACAATTGCTACAAAGTCATCTCCCCCAATATGTCCCACAAAACTTCTTTCTGGAATTGAACTGTGTACACATTGTACAATGGTGTCCGCTGTAAATTTTATAATTTCATCCCCTTTTAAAAATCCATACACATCATTATAGGCTTTAAAATTGTCTAAATCTACATATAGAACAGAAAATGCTTCTTTGTTTGCTAGCCTTTTTTTCAATTCTGCATGTATTTGTACATTACCTGGTAATCCGGTTAGTGGACTAATACGTCGGTTGATGGTGAGTAGTCTTCCTAAATTTTTTACTGTAAAATATAAATACCTTTCATTTACTGGCTTTTTGATATAATATTCGATGGATTCTCTTAAAATTAAGATACGATGTTCTGGATCATCATTAGATGATACAACAATCACTGGCGTAATTTTATTATCTTCATCATTTCGAATTCGTTTACATAGGTCTACGACATCTACTTCTATTGCATCTTCGTTAATAATAATCATCGCTGGTATATTTTTTAATGCAATTTCTATCATGTGTGATTTGACACTAATAAATTTGTAATCTTTGTCATTCTTGAATAGTTCTTGAAATACTAAGATTGAAGAATCATCATCATCTATAATATAAATTTCTTGTACCATAGTTTTTCTCTCCTTATTTATCTTGCTGTTTTTTCTTTTTTCCCTTTTTCACAATTTCAATTCGTTTATTTAAAATTTCTGTAAATTCTTTTGATTCAATACTTGGGAATGCTTTCTTTAAACGATATACATTTCTGTATAGTTTTCGTAAAATTCTGTTTTTCTTGACATCTAATTGATGGATTTCTTTTTTGACTTTGTCTGTACTTAATCCTTTCAATTCCTCTATTTTTTCTTTTATTTGTCCATTTAAGATTTCAATTCGTTCTAAGGTCATTTGTAAATTCTTTACTTTTGTAATGGTTGTAATACTGTCTATCATAATAATGAAAAAAATAACATAAATAATAGCTTGTAAATATATGATATCAAAATAATATAATTGTGCTTGGACAAATGGATGTACATATTTTATAAAAATAATGCCTAAAATTCCCCAATAAATTGAATTTGTTAAACAAATTCTTCCTTGTATGTTAAACTTATGATCTGAGTAATCCCAATATTTGGTGTGAAAAACTTTTTCTAACAATATGCCCACAAGATATTCCCAAATGGTTAAAACAATAAATCCCATAAGGAAAAGGAGTATGATATTATCCTGAAATCCTCGTAAAAATACGTAGATGATAATAGCTCCAATTCCATAAATAGGGCAAAATGGACTAGTTAAAAATCCTGTATTAATTAATTTTTTTTCACATATGGTTCTGAAAATAGATTCCATTACCCACCCCGCAAAGGAGTAAATAACAAAATAAGTTAATAACTCAAATATTTGGTATCTCACTTTGTAAACATAACCATCCTTTCAGTTTTTTGGTCATCTGAGTTTGTCACTTCAACTTTCATTTTATTGTCACTATTTTCTTTTAGTGGAATTTCAAATTGAAATTCAGTTCCAGATATTTTTTGTCCAAATTTTTGTGTTTCATCTTCATCTAATGTCACAATCACTTCCTGTAATTCGACATCGTCTGTTACTGTAACAACATAAGCAGTACGTTCATCATTATTAAATCGTATATCGATTTTTGGAATTGAAACACCGTTTGTTTCTTGTACTTTTGTTTCTGTACGGTTGTTGACATCAACAACTACTACTGTTAGCGTGTGCCTTCCACTTAACGTTTCAATTTCTTGGTCAATTGTGTAAGCGTCAATATTAATGGTTTCTTCTGGTCTGTCGTCCCAACGGTATGTCATATAAGCAATTTCTGTATCTCCACTTTCATATGTAATTCTAATTTTTCCTGCCTCAGTTGCTTCTAAGTTAATTTTACTGTCCAACTCGTATTTTTTAGAATACGTACTTTGTTGTTGCTGTATGTCTGTTACAGTAATGTTTAAAATATTGCTTCCTGTTGGAATTTGTATTTTTTGTGAAAAATAGGCATTCCCATTTCCTGATAATGTTGTTTCTCTTCCATCATTCCATTGATAAACAATGGTATCAATTCCTATATTACTGCTTACGTTTAATAATAACATTGTATCATCTTCTTCAATTGGTTCTACAGAAATAACCGGATTTACTATTGCTACTTGTTCTTGGCCAAAACTTGATCGATACATAGCATACGAACCTGTTCCTACTATAAAAACGCCAAATATTAATAAAATAATGGCAAATACTTTTGTTACTTTCTTTATATCTGTTGGTGCTGATGTACGGATTGTGCTTTTGTTTTTTTCTTTTTTGACTCTTTTGTCCGGTTCTTGTGGGTTTGTCGCTAATATCTGATTCATTTTTATCACATTCCTTCCTTAGTCTCATCGTTATCTCTTTGCTCGCTTTCTTCTCGCCAAATTATATCATAGCAACCTCTAATTGTAAACCATTTTTTCAAATATAAAAAAGATTTTAGAAAATTTCTAAAATCTTTTTATTTTTTATAGTACATATTTTCTAATTAGTATGATTCCTCCTGCCACAGTCATTAGTATAACAAGTCCTAATGTCATGTACACTTTTGCTTGTCCTGTTTTGATAGATAGCATAACTGGTGCATCGTCAATATCGTCCTCTCCTTGTTTTTTGTTGTTTGGTGTGGAATCTCTATCTGGTACATTTTTATCATTATAATCTTCTGAAATTTCGGCTGTATTTGTTTTTAATCCCATATTGTCTTGTTGGTTGATCCATGTTAGCACAACCTCTATATCTGCAAATTCTCCTGGTTGTAATAATTTGTCTGCTAATAAGTTTGTTTTGATGACATTGTTTCCTGCATCTTGCCATCCTGGATTGTCTTCCGCTACAAATTTTAGACCTTCTGGGACATAGTCTGTTACTTCTTTGGCATACCCTGCAATGTCTCCTTCATTCTTTACTCGAATAGAATATCTAAATTTTACTGTGACTTGGTTTAATTTTTTCCTGTCAATATCTACTTTCACAATTGGTTCTGGGTCTTGTTCTGGTGTATGTCCTGTTTGCGTTACCGTTTGTTTTCCATTTTCAATGACAATGGCTTGTGTTACCCACTTTCTAAGTGCTAAATCAAAGTATTTTGGCTTAATTGCTTCTTCGTCCTGGTCATCTTCTCCATCATTCCATGTATTTGGTTCTGAATCATCATCTTCTACATCGTTTCCTTCATCGTCTGTATCTTTTGAAATTTGTGCATGGTTGACAATCGTCTTGTCTGATGGTTCTGGTTCTATTACTTTGAATGCTGCGATGACGTCTGCATGGTCTGGGTTCGTGTCAGATATTTCAGCCGTTGCATCAAATGCTTTTAGTAAGGCTGGATTTTCTGTTTCATCTTCTCCCATGCGTGCTTCTCCCTGTTCCATTGATAAATAATCTGTAACAATGATGTCAGCTTCACTTGCATTTTGGGTTTCTACATACGTCTTTCCATCATGGATAACCGTTTTGTCTGTTCCTTGTTCGCCTGCTTCTACTTCACGATACATTACCCATCTGTAGTCTGTATTTGTCTTATTTTCTGGTAAGAATTCTAATCCATCTGGTATATCGTCTAATACTTCTGCTGCATATCCATCTCTTGCGCCTTCATTAAATACACGGATTGTGTATTCTACTACATCACCAATGGCTACATCTACTGGGTCTTTTGGATGGTTGTATGTAATTTGATCTTTTTCTTTGTCATAACTTACTTGTGGAATACGTGTATCTACCTTATCATTTCCTACCTTTGTAATGAATTTTCTAAGTGCTAAGTCAAATGGTCGTACAAGTACTTTTTCATAATCATCGTCATCTTGTTGATGTTCTTGATAATTTGGTTTTTCTGCCTCACTTGGTTCTTCTAAATTGTCTGGTGTTGAATCTCTATCTTGCACATTTTGTTTGTCTTTGTCCTTGTTTTCAGCTATTTCAGCAATATTTGTTTGTACTACATTGCTTTTTGCATCTTTCGCTAATTGACACATAACTGGAACTTCTGCATATTTTAATTCCAAGTTTCCTTCTTCATTTTTGGTTGGTACATCTATCAATGTATTTTGCAAATAAGTTGTACTAATTGTGCGTGTTTCTTCGTCATATTCCCATCCATACTTTGTGTTAAATTCTCCTTCAACAAATTCTAAGCCGTCTGGTAAATAGTCTGTAATTTTACTTGCATAACCTGCAATGTTTCCTTCATTATAGACTCTTAACATATATACAATTACATCTTGAGGGCTAACAACTAGTGGTTCTTTTGTGTGGGTATATGTTGCAGTTGTAATTTGTTTTCCGTCTTCTCCTGTGGTGTTTAATAAACTTGTGTCGACTTGTGGTTGTCTTGTATAGGTTCCGTCGCTGTTTTTTAAGTATTCACTGTCTTCAATGTTCTCATCTTCGCTAACTGCTATAATGAATTTTCTTAATGCTAAGTCAAAATCTTGTAACACAACATTGTCATAATCTTCATCATCTTGGTATTGATGATCTTGTTCTTTTCCTGGCCATTCTTCTGGTTTTGAATCTCTATCATCAACTGGGTCTCCATTTTCATCTGTGTCATCTGTAATGGCTGCTTCATTTCTAATCTTTGTTCCACTAACATCGTCTGAGATTACTGTCATATAGATATAGATATCTCTATAGTCTGGATTTCTCTCTGTTTCTATATCACTATAGGCTTTGGTTTTATCAAATGCTTTTATTAAGTTAGCGCCTGCTTTTGTTACTTCTTCTCCGTTTCCTTTTGCTAAATAGTCTGTTGTAACTGCTGTTATTTTTCTTGTTTCTGGATCTATCACTGGTTCCCAAACAAGTTGGTTATATAATATGGCTTCTTTTTCTGCCTCTGTTAATGTTGTATCTTCTGTGATGTCTTCTTCTAATGAGTAGATAAATTCTAGTCCATTTGGTATGTTTTCTGTAATTTGTGCTGCATATCCGTCACGTTCTCCTTCGTTATATACTCTTAAACGGTATTTAACAATGTCACCTTTTTTGACTGAAACTGGCTCTTTATTCATCTCAAATTTTGCATCTGTGCTGGTTCCAGCTGCTAGGTCTTGTATATCCACTCCTAAAATTCTTTCTGGTTGTTTGGTTCCATTTACTTCATATACAGTTTTCTTTAATCTTAAATCAAATTCTTTTGGTTGCATGACTAATTTTTCAAAGTCATCATCATCTTGTTGTCCTTTGTAGAAATTCTCTGGTTTTGCTAAGTCATTGTCATTGGTTTCATTTCCTTTATAACCTGACATGTTATCTTTTGTAACGGTTGGTGTTGTAGCTGGTTCAGAGTCACGATCTTGTCCTGTTATTTCTTCAATGTCCATTTTGTCTTGTGCATTATATTCTTTGGCTATCCATGCTACATTGGTTAGTATAATTTCATTTTCTGCGTCTGGTATTTGGGTTACTTCACATTCTATGGTAATTGTTTCGGAATCTAGTGTGCTACCTGTATATGCTGCTAATTCCCTTCCTGTTTCTCTTGTGAAGGTTACACGGTTTGCTGTTTCATCATAGGTTGCTGTATAGCCTTGTGCCATGACAAGCCTTGCAAATTTTAATCCTGTTGGTAATTGGTCTACTATTGTTTTTGCATACCCTGGTCTGTCTCCTTCATTATAGACAGTAAGGTTATATGTAACTATGTCTCCTTTTTGCACTTCTACTGGGTCTTTTCTATGTCTATAAGTTGCTGTCATGTTTGTCCCAATTGTACTATTATCAATATTGGGGATTCTTGTTTTTCCTGCTTCTGCTAGTTCTGCATCCCCTATTTTGGTAATATATTTTCTTAGGGCTAAGTCAAAGTTATATGGCATTACGATTACTTTTTCAAAGTCGTCATCATCTTGTTGTCCTTGGTAGAAATTTTCTGGTTTTGACAAGTCATTGTCATTTTCTTCTTTTCCTTTATAAGTTGCCATACCATCCTTTGTTACTTGTGGTGTAGTTCCTGGTTCAGAATCTCTGTCTTCTCCTTCTGTATTGATAATTTCTTGTGTGTTTACGACATTGTATTCTTTTGATATCCATGCTACATTAGTTAATACATATTGCTCAGATGTGTCTGCTGTTTGTGTTACTCTACATTGAAAAGTAATAGTTTCTGAGTCTGGGGTTCCACTAACATATGCTTCTAATTGGTCTATTCTTCCATCATTTCTTGTAAATGTAACACGATTTGAATCATCTGATGCAACAGTTGCTGTAAATCCTTTTGATTCTGTGATTCCTACAAATTCTAATCCTGTTGGTAGCTGGTCTATAATTTCTGTTGCATACCCAGCTTTATCTCCTTCATTGTATACGGTAATGTTATATGTTACAATGCTTCCTGGTTTTACAATTTCTGGATTTTTTCTATGTTTGTAAGTAGCTGTCTCGTTTGTCTCAATTGTGCTAGCATCTATATTTGGTATTCTGGTACGTCCTGCTTCTGCTAAATCTGTATCGTCTATTTTTGTGATATATTTTCTTAATGCTAAGTCAAATGTTTTAACTTTTTCAATGACAATGACTGGTTGTACATTTTCGATATTTGATATATTTGTATATAGTGTAATCTTATTTTTTGATGTTTTTGTTCCATTTTGATATGCTGGGATATTTTCTAATGCTGTTTTTACTAAATAATCATATAATTGATAAATATAGTGTGCTCTATCTAGTGCTGCATTCCTGTCATCTAGCTCATTGTCTGGTTTATAATCCATGATATCTGTATAATCTTGTCGCGTACTATCTTTATAATTAAACCAATTGTCTTGGTTTTCTTTCCCATATCTTTCATACATGCTTTCGTAAATTTCACTATCATGATTTGTGAAATACCAGAATGCGGCTTGTTGAATAGCATCTATCATGTCATCTGTTAACAAATTAAATCTATTTTCTGGGATGCCTGCTTTTGTTAATAATGCTTTTTTGTCACTTTCAGCAGTTTCATTTTGGACAAATGTTCCATTTTGTGTGATGGATCCTTTCACATAAACAAGGTCTGCTAATGCAATAATTCCATAATATGGGTCTCTCTCAGGATGTTTTGTATTGGCATTGTCTCCAACTAGGCTTCGTAAATTTTTATTTTCTGTGGCATCTTGCATTTGCTTTCTCTCTTTAACAAAGTCAAATACATCTGTATATGATTCTATTTTCTTTTCGTTACTAAATCCTATATCTCCTTTTACACAATAGATATTGGCTTTAGAATCGAAATTAGACTCAGTGCTACTTTCATGTTTTACAATCTTCCATAAAACAGAACCACTTTTTTCAGCTAATGTAGTTCCCGTTCCCGGTTGTCCTATAGCAAATGCCATATTAGGCTCTGAATCTGTTCTTGTTTCTTGTATTCCAAAATATAATGGTGGAGTTAATGTTGTTGCTTTCACCATATTAGGGAATGCTATCATTGCCAACAATGTTGCTAATATAATGATGACACTGTTTCTTATTTTTTTGTTTTCCATCCTTATTCTCTCCTCTTTTTCTACTTTTTATTTCATTTTTTGGTAAAATTAAATATCCACTACTATTATAGTACATTTTTTCCATTAAATCAAGGTTTTTTAAGGATTTCTTTTATTTTTTGACTCAAGCATCATTTTTCAAATTCATCTAATGAATAGAATTCATACCCTTGTTCTCTGGCTTGTTTAATGATTTCTGCTAAAATAGCAGTATTTGTTTTAGAATTTCCATGTAATAGCATAATTTCACCTGGATGGAAATTGTTTGTTATCATTTGAATCGCTTGTTTCTCACTTGGTTGATTATTTTCTTCCCAATCTTTATAGGCAAATGACCACATAACAGTTGTATATCCTAAATTGTTTGTCGTAATTAAACTTCTTTCACTATATTCTCCTTTCGGTGGTCTCATGTATTTCATTTCATATTGAAATTTTTCATATATGGTCTGATGTAATGTTAGGATTTCATTTTTAATTTCCTCGTCTGATAATTCTGGCATACTTTTATGTTTAACTGTATGGTTTCCTACAATATGATTTTCATCTATCATTTGTTTTACTAAATCTGGTTGGGTGTTTAAATAATGTGCTGTAATAAAAAATGTTGCTGGTACTTTATTTTCTTTTAATATTTTTAAAATTTCACTTGTATACCCTGCCTCGTATCCTTGGTCAAATGTTAAATATATCTTTTTACTGTTTGCATTTCCCATTGCAATTCCACCATGCTCAGATAGTGTTTTTAGTCTACTTGCTCCTAAATCTGGTTGTTCATGGTTTTCATTTCTTTTAATCCCCCATCCTATTTTTGTGTTACTAACTGTGTCTGCATTTGTAAAAATGAGATTTTTTTCTTGTTGCATTGCTATGACACTAAGCAAAAAAGCACTGACACTCAATAAAAAAATCGCTATTATTTTTTGTTTTTGTTTCATAGTTCACCTGTTCCTTTCTTTTTACTAATTGGTCCGTATTGAATTTGTATTCATCCATTTTCATTTTACGTTTATTTTTTACTTTTATGACTCGTACTTGCTGTTTTTCATATGATTATTGTGAAATATGTTGTGCTAGTACTACTGTTACTTTTACCTGTTGGATAAAATCACTTATTCCCTATTGACAATAGTAATTTTTTGGATTATATTGTAATTACCGCTGGAAAAAAATGGATATTTGTCATACTATGTCTCATTCATTTTTCTCAGTATATATCTTGATTTGGTAGGAGGCACTATACATGTTAAATTTTGTAATTTGTGATGACAATCTAAATATTTTAGATAAGATGGATAAAATGTTAGAAAGTATCTTTTTAAAACATAATTATGATGCAACTGTTGCTTTTAAATCTGATGATTTTGATGCTATTTTAAATTATGTTGATAACAATAAAACAGATGTATTAATTCTTGACATCAATCTAAAGCAACGGAAAAAATGGTTTACAGATTGCTGAAGCTGTTCGCCAAAAAAATAAAAATGCTTATCTTATTTTTTCAACTGCTCATTTGGAATATGCTATGATGGCTTATAAGTTTAAAACTTTTGATTATATTGCCAAACCTTTAATGCCTGAAAGAATGGAAGAAACGATTGTAAGATTGTTTGAAGATATTCAAGGTTTACCTAAGAAATATATTAAAATTGATAATAAAAATACAATGATTGATGAAAACGAGATTAATTGTATTAAAAGAGATGGTATGAAATTAATTTTTCATACACCTGCACGCGATTACGAAGTTTATAGCTCTTTTAATAAAATTCAAGATTCCTTGCCAAGTAATTTTATACGATGCCATAAATCTTATATGGTTAATATTAACAATGTAACAAATGTAGATCCTGTTGAAAATAGATTATATTTTCAAGAAAATGATTTCTGTGATATTGGTCCGAAATTTAAAAAAGAAATAATGGAGGTGTTCGAAGATGACGGAATTTTTCAATAATATATGGATAGCTCTAAGTACGCAAAATCAAGGGTTAATAAAATTATTATCTATCCCTCTTGCTTTCTTAGAAAGTTCTTTAATCTTATATTTTATTTGCACAATTTTAAATTTGAAAATACTAAATAGAGAAAAAATTCTGTATATCATATGTACGGCTTTGGTTTCTCTTATCTCGCTATTCTTTTTAAGTAGCCCTTTTAATATCATATTTAATTATATTAGTTTATTTATTGTGATTCATTTTACTCTAAAGACAAATTTGTTAAGAACAATTATTGCTGCTATCCTCCCTAGTCTTCTATTTTTAATTGCTGAAAGTTTGGTATTTAATCCTTATATTACTTTGCTTAATATTACATATTCAGATGCCTTATTTGTACCAATTTATAAACTTCCTGTATCATTCCTTATGTATCTTATTATTTTTTTGTTTACTTTTGTGATTCGTCACAAAAAAGTTTTTATTAATGTATTAGATGATGTGGATAAAAAATCTAAATCTGCTATCATTGCAAACTTGATTTTTGGTTTGGTATATATTATTGTAGAAGTTATGATTACCATGAAATATATTGATATTTTGCCTTTAGCGTACACCTTTTCAAATTTTATTATGCTACTACTATATTTTTGTATTAACTTATCTAGTATATCTAAAGTTGCCAAACTGTCAACAACGACAAAACAGCTAGAAAGTGCAGAAGAATATAATAAAACATTACATATTTTGCATGATAATGTTAGAGGTTTTAAACATGATTTTGACAATATCGTAACCACCATTGGTGGCTATATTAATACAAATGATATGGAAGGATTAAAAAAATATTATGTACAATTAGAGCATGATTGCGAAAGAGTAAACAATTTATACATCTTAAATCCTAATAGTATTAACAACCCTGGAATTTATAACTTGCTTACCTCAAAATATCATGAGGCAATTCAAAAAGGAATTGATGTGAATATCTACTATCTTTTAGATTTAAACGATTTACAAATGGAGATTTATGACTTTGCCAGAATCCTTGGCATTTTGCTAGATAATGCAATCGATGCTTCTGAACATAGTAAAGAAAAAGTTATTAATATTTCTTTTGGAAAAGATCATAGAAAAAATCAAAATATTATTTTTATCGAAAATAGTTATGCCAATAAAGATGTAGACATAAATAGAATCTTTGAAAAAGGTATTACCGAAAAAGAAAATCATACTGGACTTGGATTATGGGAAGTTCGCAAAATTCTTTCAAAAAATCATCATGTTCATCTACACACGACGAAAACTGATACCTTATTTAAACAACAATTAGAAATTCATTGTGAATCAAAATAGAGTTATCAAAATATATATCTATTTTTAGCTCATTTCATAGAAAAAGAAGAAAGTAAGCTTTTGGCTTTCTTTCTTCTTTTTCTTTAACAGCTCAAGCTGTCCTTTGGGATTACTCCATAATAACGTCAAGTTATATATGTAGCTTAACTAAAACTTATTTTAGTTAAGATTGATACCTTTTTTAGTCTTTTTTGATTAAACTAGCTGGCATTTTTGGTTGATGTAATACTGAAAGTATTACACAAGCTGTATTTGTAGATTTTGCATATTTTTCTGCAATTTTAGATAACATTTTTAACATAGGAAATTCCTCCTTTAAATTTTTTTATAATACGAAGCATTGCCGGCATATGCTTCTAAGTATTACCTAGGAAACCGTTGAAGTATTATATACTTCATAACCATATTTATTGTCTGTAATCTTATAGGCCAATCTTGTAATGGTACATGTTTGGATAAAATACCCTATTATGATAATGTTGGCAATGATAGGATTAGAAATTACTGCTGCTATTCCTAATGCAATTGTCAACGTGATATAGGATAATATTTTCTTTTGTTTTCTATCTTTTTTTCTTAAAATTGGTACGTTTTCTGTATCTGCTGGTGCATAGAGTGTAATCATACTCATTCCAAAAATCCAAATTCCTACAATTGCAATCCATTTCGCCCAACTATCTAATATAAAATATTTAGATATAATGGCTGGACTACAATACATAGCAGAAGTTGTAATAATACAACCAATATGTGTTTTTAAATGAAATCCTCCTGAAAAGCTACGATATGGTAAAATAATTAAAAATGTAATTAATGCTAATTTTAAAACACCTAACAGATAAGCTATTAGCAACATGATAAAAATTTTAGGAATTTCACCTATAATATTTTGTAAACCATAATAGATGATTTCAGCTCGTTCATCATCAATCTCTGGCATTTCTTTTCGCATTTTGTTGGTCAGAAACATACAGATTTTATCAATCATTTTTCTCACCTCGCTATATATCTTAAGCTAGTATGATTGTATCATCCTTCTTTTCTGATACAATAAAAGTTTTATGAAATGCCATATTTTTATTGTCAAAACTTTTATTTTGCATTTCATAAAACTTTTTGATGTTTTTATAAAATTTACATAATTTCAAATTGTTAAAAGATGCCTAATGCCCTAAAATTCCAATTCCATGTGCCATTTTCTTTTGGAAATACTCTAAATTTCAAAGTTGCTTTACTTACAGGATGCTCTAATTGTAACTCATAGGCCCAAAGGGCAATCTGTTTTCCCTTTCCTCGTTTTCCATATTTTTGATCTCCAAATATGCTATGCCCACAATTTGCCAATTGTAAACGGATTTGATGATGCCTACCTGTATATAAATCTACTTTTACCAAACTTAAATCCTTATCTGGTTTATACCCTACAACTTCATAGGCTAACTTGGCATATTTAGCACCTTTTTTTTCAGCGGTTACCACTTTGCTTATATTATTTCTCTCATCTTTATATAAATAATCTTCCAATACTCCTGTTTCTTGCTCAAATTTTCCATCAACGACTGCTAAATATTTCTTTTGGAACGTTTTTTCTCTCACTTGATTGCTTAACCTGCTAGCTGCTTTTGATGTTTTAGCAAAAACCATCACACCTCCTACTGGTCTATCTAATCGGTGCACTAAACCCACATATACATTTCCTGGTTTATGATAGGTTTGCTTGATATATTGTTTTACAAGGGAAAGCATATCCATATCTCCTGTTTTATCTGACTGTGATGGTATATTTACTATTTTTTCTACCACTATCATATGGTTATCTTCATATAATATATTTAATGGTTCCATGTTTCAACCTTCTTTACTTGGATCCAACGTCCATAAATTCCACATGGCAATACTAAATTAGACTCTTCCATGGGAAGGCCAATCTCTCCAGATTCAATTTGTCCATGATAGTTCTTTTCCACTGTTAAATGTAGAATGTCTTCTAATACTTTACTTGAAATTCCCGTTGTATAGGAATTAATTAAGAAAAATAGTGGACGTTGCGAAAGTACTTTTGTACATAACTCTACGAAATCATATAGATTATTTTCAAATTGCCAGATTTCTCCGTTTGCGCCTCTTCCATAAGATGGTGGGTCCATTATAATTGCATCATATGTATTCCCTCTTCTTATTTCTCGATTCACAAATTTCATGACATCATCTACGATGAAGCGCACTGGCTTTTGTTCCAACCCTGAAGCCACTACATTTTCTTTTGCCCATGCAGTCATTCCTTTAGAACTATCCACATGGCATACAGAGGCTCCTGCCGATAAACAGGCAACCGTTGCTCCTCCCGTATAGGCAAATAAGTTTAATACTTTTATTTCTGCTTTTCTTTTGGCTTTCTCTTGCTGAATGGTTTCCATCATCCAGTCCCAATTTACCGCTTGTTCTGGAAATAGTCCTGTGTGTTTGAATCCCATAGGTTTTATATTAAACGTCAAATTTTTATACTCAATTTGCCATTTTTCTGGCATTTTTTGTTTCATTTCCCATGAGCCACCACCTGTTTTACTTCTATGATAAACAGCATTGATTTGTTTCCATTTTTCTGGAAAACTTTTTTGTTTCCATATAATTTGTGGATCTGGTCTAGATAAAATGATATTTCCCCACCTCTCTAATTTTTGCCCATCTGCCATATCTAAAATTTTATAATCTTTCCATTGATTTGCTAGTTTCATTTTTATTATCATTCCTTCCTAAGTCTCTTTATCTATTGTAACATATTTTAGAAAAAATTCCAAGTCCCTACAAATACAGCCATATGAATATGTATATTTTCATATACTGATTCATATGGCTGTGAAATGTAAGCTATTTTAGAATACCTTGTTGTAAGATTTGCATAAATTGGTAAATGAAAAAGAAATTGAAACATGAAAATAGCAAAAAAAGCGCAATAATTAAGCTTATCCACTTATTTTTTTTTATTTTTTTTGCCCATTTGCTTGTCCATTTTTCTTTTGGAATTTGTAATCGATTGACTTGACTGTTGTACCTAATATGAAAAATTTCATCCTTTGCATAATCCATAATCTCCCCTCCTATTTCATATATATGCGTTATTTTTTTAAATATTCCATGTTGTTTATCAAATTGTTTTATTTTGGTACAAAAATTTGGTAAAATCGTTTTTTCATTTTATATTGCACTTTTTTATTTTAAATGCTAAGATAATATAGGAAGGAACGTGATGAACAATGAAAGAAGTTTTGTTTGATTTTTATTCTCCTACCAGTTTAAAATCTTATAACTTAGATAAAACTATGCAATACCAATTAAATATTTTAGGAAGCTTAGATGTTTTTACAAGAAAACATTCTGAAAATGTGGCTAATTTAACTTGCCGTCTTTGTGAAAGGCTACATTGTAGCAAAGGTTTTACTGAATATTGCACCATTTGTGCTTATTTACATGATATTGGTAAACAATTTATTCCTGCCGGAATTTTACAAAAACCTGGTAAACTTACAGATGAAGAGTATGAAATTATGAAAACACATACGACGATTGGGTATGATATTTGCATGAATGATTTAAAATTAAGACCTTATGCTGCCGGACCAATTTACCATCATGAAGCACTAAATGGTACTGGTTATCCCAAAGGCTTAACCAAAAAAGATATTCCTTATGAAGGGCAAATTATTCGTGTGGCAGATGAATTTGATGCTATTGTTAGCAAACGTCAATATAAATCACATATTGGCATTTCTGATACTTTAAAAATTTTAATTGAAAATACAAAACCTTTTACTCCTATTTCAAATTCAGTTGCAATTCAACAAGTAGCAGAAAATGCTAAACTTGGTAAAAATAATCCTATTATTGTAAAAGCTTTAATTTCCGTTGTGATTGAAGACACAGAATATGAAGTTTATTGTATTTCTGATTATTTAGATCATCTGAAAGATACCTTAAAAAGATTACGTACAGTAAGGCAATATGAAGAAAAAATGCAAAAATCAAAATCTGAAAAAAAGAAGCAGTATTTTTTAGAAGGTATGAAATTGTATTTAGAGAAAAATGAAACCGTAGAAAATTATCGTACTATTTTAGATGAATATGAAATGACTCTTGAAAACAAACAAAAGGAAATTGAACACCTTCGCAATGAAATTAAAACCATTAAAAAGTTGAAATTGTAAATTTTTGTATGTTCAATTGTATCAGTTCTATATAAAAAAAGAGGATATGTTACTTTTTTGAAGCACATACTCTCTTTTTTATATTATAATCCAAAACTGACTCCTAATGCATCATTAATTTTACTAATCACATTTTCGTCTTCTATATGCCCTATTTTTTCTTTGAGTCTACTTTTATCTATTGTTCTAATCTGCTCCGCTAAAATGACAGAATCGTTTTTTAATCCACAGGATTTGCTATCTACTTCTATATGTGTTGGTAGTTTTGTTTTTGTGGTTTGTGATGTAATCGCTGCTGCAATTACTGTTGGGCTGTATTTATTTCCTAAGTCATTTTGTATGATTAATACTGGTCGAATTCCCCCTTGTTCTGATCCCACTACTGGACTTAAATCTGCATAAAACATATCTCCTCTTTTTATTGTCATTTTCTTCACTCCTAGGTTCATGTATTGTCAAGTTTTTTATTCTTTTTATTAGTTCGAAGTAAAGCATTTTTTGTGTATTATGTTTTGCTCGTTATCTTTACCTCATTATATAATATGTAAATTGTCGTTTTTTTGTTATCTGCTTTTATTTCCATTTGGAGTGGCTTTCCTGTTTTTTTATCAATGGTTAAGGTTTTATATTTGATATATGGATTTGGGGTTGTAGATGTGGTTTCTAAAATGATAACATCATTTTCTTCTTTTTTACTACTTTTTTCATTGTTCTGGTAATCTTTGATAAATGTCATGAAGTCTATGCAATTATCTGTAACATATTGATAATTTTCTATGACATCCACGAGATTCAATTGGCTATTTTTTAAAGTTAATTTGTTCCCTTCTTGAATCATTTTTACTCCTTTTATATGATTGGGTTCTATCATTTCTTGTGAACTTATGGATCCGTTGCTTATTTGTTTGATTTTATATTTATTTTCATTTTTATTACTATACACTGTCATATCAATAATGGCTTCAAATGAACTAATATTAAAAATATCAATTTCTTGACTATTATTAGCATGCCCTGTTTTTGTATTTTTAGTCATATTTTTAATAAAAATTCCAGCGATAATAATAATAATGAATATAACAATTACAATTATCTTCCATGTTTTCTTTTTCACAAAAAATTCCTCCTTCTTAAGGCCATTCTGTCATGCCTTTTTTATACTTATGCTAAAAGCGATTCTTTATGCCTAATCATATGCAAGGAATATGTATCTTTATATGGGCTGCTACAAAAAAAAGGCAAAATTAAGTATATTTTGCCTTTTTAGTCTTTTTTCCATTTATCTTTATAATTTCTGCTCACACATTCATTATGTTTTTCTAAAAAACATGCCGTATATTCTTCTGCTGTGATATTTAATCTATTTAATACATCTATATAGTACCTTGCTATATCGGTCATTTCTGTAATAAATTTTTTTCTAATATCACTCTGATGCATAATAGCAGGAATTCCTTTTTTCTTAATAATAGCTATGCTCTCACCGATTTCTTCTATCATATATAGCATATGGTTTCTAGCCGCTTCTGGGTTCATATCATTCCCCCATTCTTCTTTATGTAATTCGTATAATGCTTGTTGCATTTGCTGCATTTCTCCTATTGATATATCTTTTTTTTCCATTTTTACTACCGTTCCTTTCTTGTTCCTCAATTCGTTAAAATTTTCTATCTTTTCTATTCCAATATGATTATACTACATTGCCTTAGATGATGCAATGTATTTTTATTGTTTCTTCTATACAATTCTTGCAAACCACCCATTGATTGCCAACCCCTTATTTCCAAATTTTGTGTATTTCTTTATCAGCAAAAAAGTAGTATAATATAGTTAAGATATATATTATTTTAGGAGGGTTTGTTTTGAAAATAGAAAAAATTGCAGAAAACAAAATTCGAATTGTTCTTAAACAAGAAGACCTAAAAGATCCTTCTTTAGATTTTCATACGATTATGTCAAATACAGTAGAATCTCATGGGCTGTTTTTAGAAATTTTAAATAGAGCCAAAAAAGAATGTGGTTTTGATACAGAAGGGCACAAATTATTGATTGAAGCGTTTTCATCTCAAGATGAAGTTATCGTTTTTACGATTACAAAATATAAGGTTGAAAAAATAGTTAATTCTGCCTCTTCCACTCATTCTACATATCCAAAGCGTTTAGCTGTAAAACGTAAAATTAACCATTTACCACAAACTGACTTTTCTATTTACCGCTTCTCTGACTTCGAACAATTTTGTCTATTTTGTGCATCTCTTAAACGTCACCGCAAAATTTCTATGCGTGGTTTAGTACATTCTTCCTCTTTATATGCATATAATGGTAAATTTTTCCTTGTATTAAAAGGGATTCAAGCGCAACACAAATCCCTTCTTCCCTTTTATTCCCTCCTAAGTGAATTTTCTGCATTTTGCACACATGCGACTGACTTTGAAAGTCGTTTAAAAGAATATGGAACATGTGTGATGAAAAAAAATGCCTTTGCCACTACAATAAAGTTCTTTGTGCATTAACTTAAAAAAATAATAGACGTTTGAATCAAAAAAAAGCAGCTAGCCTCTTAGCTAAACTGCAATGTGGTTGCGGGGGTAGGACTCGAACCTACGACCTCAGGGTTATGAGCCCTGCGAGCTGCCAACTGCTCCACCCCGCGATGTA
>CANQPE010000002.1 GCA_947625645.1 uncultured Clostridia bacterium
GGAGATCAAAAAATTAAAGTTATCAAAGTTGTAAGAGATGCAACAGGATTAGGATTAAAAGAAGCAAAAGACTTAGTAGATGGAGCACCAAAAACAGTAAAAGAAAATGTTTCTAAAGAAGAAGCAGAAGACTTAAAAGCAAAATTTGCAGAAGTAGGAGCAGTTGTAGAACTTCAATAATCTTAACATAGATGACAAAACACGTACTAAAATGCTCAGGTATTTTAGTACGTGTTTTATGCCTATATGAATAGGAAATTATTTTACCTAAAGGAGAAATAAAATGGAGTATGGTATTATTGTAGCAGTGCCAGAAGAAATGGAAGCAATGGAACAAACCATAAAAGTGGAGAAAAAAAAAGATATTTATGATCTTACATTTGTAGAAGGAAAAGTAAAAAATAAAAAATGTGTGATAGTAAAATGTGGAGTGGGAAAGGTGAATGCAGCCAGAGTTACACAATTACTCATCGACCGCTATCAGCCAAAGTACATAATAAATGTAGGCGTAGCAGGAGGCTTAGACCCTAGTTTACAAATCGGCGATATTGTGGTAGGAAATCAGTTTGTACAACATGATTTTGACATCACTGCATTTGGACATACCAAAGGGTATATACCAAAAATAGGGGACACCATTCAAGCAGATCCTAAATTACTTGAAAAAATGGACAAACTCATCAAGGAAAAAGAAAATGGAACCTACCAAATACAAAAAGGAACCATAACTTCAGGAGATATATTTTGTACAGAAATACAAATGAAAGACAAAATATATACAAAATTTCAAGCAAAATGTGTAGAAATGGAAGGTGCAGCCATTGCACAAGTGTGCCAGTTATGCAATATACCATGCCTTGTTATTAGAAGCATTTCAGACACACCAAATGGAAAAAATGAACAGATGTATGAACAATTTGTAAAACTGGCAGCCCAAAGATCCAGCCATATCGTAAAAGAATTCATAGAAATTTAAGTAAAACCCTTGCAATTTTCCAAAAAATAGGGTATAATACTACCATAGGCATAATAAAAGAAGAGTGGGAACAAATCCCACTCTTCTAAAGTTTAAGAAGAAAAAGCAATAAAATAGGAGGAATACATGGCAAGCATCGTAGAAAAAGTAGAGAATTTAGTAAAGCCTAAAATTGAAGAGATTGGTTATGAATTATATGATGTAGAATATACCAAAGAAGGAAAGGCCAATTATTTACGCATATATATTGATAGCCCCAATGGAATTGATTTAAATGATTGTGAAACCGTTAATAATGCTATTATGGATTTATTAGATAAAGCAGACTACATCAAAGACCAATACTTTTTAGAAATTTCATCACCAGGGATAGAAAGAGTGCTAAAAAAGGATGAACATTTACAAAAATATATAGGAAAAGAAATTCAAATAAAATTATTCCAAAAAGATGCGGACGGAAAAAAGGAATATCAAGGAATCTTGAACGATTTTAACAAAACACAAATTATGATAGATGCCAAAACAATAGAGAGAAAGAATATTGCACAGGTTAAGTTGGTTTATCACTGGGACTAAGAAAGGAAGGGTAGTAAAAATGAAAGCAATAGATAACAAAGAACTAATATTATCACTAGAAGAATTAGAAAAAGAAAAAGGAATAAAAAAAGCTTATGTCATAGAAGCAATTGAAACGGCACTTTTGACTGCATACAAGAGAAACTTTAATTCATTAGAAAATGTAAAAGTGGACATAGACCATCAAACGGGGGCAACACATGTGTACGCAATCAAAACAATTGTAGAAAAAGTAACAAATGATGCAACAGAAATTAGTTTAGAAGAGGCTCATAAAATCAATAAGCAACTTAAATTAGAAGACCAAATTGAAATTGAAATTGTACCAAAAGATTTTGGAAGAATTGCAGCACAAACAGCCAAACAAGTGATTATTCAAAAATTAAGAGAAGTAGAAACAGAATTAATTTTTAATGAATTTAATGATAGAAAAGGAGAAATTGTATCAGGAATTATTCAAAAAGCAGATAAAAACATTGTGGTAATGGATTTAGGTAGATTAGAAGGTGTTATGCCAGGAAAAGAGCAAGTACCAACAGAACATTACCATGTAAATGATAAAATAAAAGCATATGTAGTTGACGTAGAAAGAGGACAAAAAGGAGCACCACAAGTTATTGTTTCAAGAAGTAATGCGAATTTTGTAAAAAAATTACTAGAATTTGAAATTCCAGAAATATATGAGGGACTAATTGAAATTAAAAGTGTATCAAGAGATGCCGGAAGTCGTAGTAAAGTAGCTGTATATTCTCCAGACCCTAATATAGACCCTGTTGGTTCATGTGTGGGACAAAAAGGAGTTAGAATACAAAACGTCATCAATGAATTAAATGGAGAAAAAATAGATGTCATAGAATGGAATGAAGACCCAAGTATTTTTATCGTTTCTGCGTTATTGCCAGCACAAGTCCTAGCGGTAGATGTAAAAGAAGATGAAAAGTTTGCCCAAGTGATTGTACCAGACAATCAGCTATCTTTAGCCATTGGAAAATCAGGACAAAATGCAAGATTAGCAGCAAGATTGTTAAGTAATTGGAGAATTGATATTAAATCTGAAAGCCAATTTAGACAAATGTTAATGGAAAACCAAGATAAAAATCAACAAACAACCTCAGAGGAAGCAATAGAAGAATAAGAAAAACGTGATAAAATCAAGCAAAATAGCATACAATAAAGGAGGAATATGTTATGATGAAAAAACAACCACAGAGGACTTGTATGGGATGCAACCAAAAAAAAGATAAAAAAGAATTACTCCGTATTGTAAAAAATAAAGAAAATCAAATAACAGTAGATACAACAGGAAAACAAGAAGGTAGAGGTGCATATATTTGTACAAATATTGAATGTTTGGAAAAAGTAATCAAAACAAAACGATTAGAAAGAGTTTTAGAAACAAAATTATCACAAGAAATATATGAAAATATAAGAGGTGTCATACTTGGTCAATAATAAAATTTTAGGATTTTTAGGGTTATGTGCCAAAGCTGGAAAGCTATGTTTTGGAGCAGATAGCGTAGAACAAGAAATCAAAAAAAGAAAAGTGAAATTTGTTATCATTGCACGGAGATAGTTCAGAAAGAACAAAAACAAAATTTCAAAAATTGTGTCATGAATATGGAATTCCAAGTGGTATACTAGGAAATATAGAAGATATCAGCAAAGCAATAGGAAAACACAATAAAGCAGTAATTGGAATCAAAGAAGAAAATATAGCAAAACAAATAGAAAAGATGAATCATGGGGGTGACGAAATTGGGAAAAATTAAAATACATGAAATAGCAAAAAAACTAGAGATAAGTAGTAAAGATATTATTGAAGTAGCGAACCAATTAAATATAAAAGTGAAGAGTCATATGAGTACTGTAACAGAGGAAGAAATGGAGAAAATAGAAAAAGCAATCAAAAAGCAAACCACATCCAAAAAAGAGGAAAAAGCGAAAAAACAAGAACCGGATAAAAAAGAAGCACAAGCACCAGTTATTATTAGAAGAGAAGTTATTATTAGTGAAGATAAAGGTCGCAAAGAAGAGGTAAAAGAACGCACACAGAGAGGAAATATTGGCTTTGTAGAAAGAAAGCAAAATTCAGATTATAATATTGTGTATCGTAATAAGCCAAATAAACCAAAAACAGTAAGTGAATTGTTTGGATTAAAAACAGAGAAAAAAGAGCCTGAAAAAGTAGAAAAACAGGAAAAAGCAGAAAGCCAAGCAAAGATTGAAAAGACGGAAAAAATAGAAAAGACAGAAAAACAAGAGAAGCCAGAACAATTAAAACATGAAAAGTTGGAAGAAAAATCAAAGCCAACAAAAACAAATCAAGAACAAGGAGAAGTGCGAGGATATATGCAAACACAGACAACGCAAACGAGACAACAAGCATTTAATAATAGACAAGACAACTATCAATCAAATAGAAATCAAAATAGGAATAAAGAAAATGGATTCCGTCATCATAATAATAACTATAATAATACAACTCGAACGAATAACAATAATGATAACCGATTTCATAACCGCCATAATAATGGGCCTACTAATCAAAACCAAGGGTACCAAAATCGTTTTGGAAACCAGAGGCGTCCATTAGACGAAAAAGGAATTGAAAAAAATATCAAAAATATTATGGCTTCAGATATTGGTGAAAAAGAAGTTGTAAGGGAATACAATAAAAGTATAGATAAGCAAAAAAGCAATAGTAAATTTGACGAAAATAGGGGAAAGAAAACCAAAACCAGAAGAAATGGAAATGAAAGAGCATTTGATGAAGGCAAGTTAAAAAGTCTAAAACAAACGAGCAAACTTTCCCATATGTTTAATGACCAAGAAGGTGGCATGTTAGACTATTATGATTTAACAACAGAACGTGGCAGAAAAGGCAAAAAGAAATCCAACAAAGGTACTGAAGAAAGAAATAAACAAAAAATCTTCAAATTAACAGAAATTGAAATTCCAGAAAGCATTACCGTAAAAGATTTAGCAGCTGAAATGAAAAAGACAACAGCAGAGGTCATCAAAAAGTTATTAGGATATGGTATTATGGCAACTATTAATAATGAAGTTGATTTTGATACAGCCTTTTTAGTAGCAGGAGAATTTGGAATTACAGCAAAGAAAAAAGAAACTGTAACAGAAGAAGACATCTTATTTGATGATTCAGAAGACACCAAGGAAGAATTAGCAGAAAGACCACCAGTTGTTGTTGTTATGGGGCATGTAGACCATGGAAAAACATCTTTATTAGACACCATTCGAAAAACAAATGTAATTGAAGGAGAAGCGGGTGGAATTACCCAAGCGATTGGTGCATATATGGTCAATGTCAATGGAAGACAGATAACCTTTTTAGACACGCCAGGACATGAAGCATTTACAGCAATGAGAGCCAGAGGAGCACAGATCACAGATATTGCCATACTTGTTGTTGCAGCAAATGATGGCATTATGCCACAAACAGTAGAAGCAATTAACCATGCAAAATCAGCAGGAATTCCAATTATTGTAGCCATTAATAAAATTGATTTACCAGATGCTAATGTTGACAAAGTAAAACAAGAATTGATGAATTATGAACTTGTCCCAGAAGAATGGGGCGGAGATACCATTTGTGTACCAATTTCTGCCAAAAACAATATTAACATTGATCAATTATTAGAAATGGTATTACTAGAAGCAGATGTCTTAGAATTAAAGGCAAACCCTAATAAGCAAGCCAAAGGTGTGGTAATTGAAGCAAGACTTGATAAATCAAAAGGTGCTATTGCAACAATGCTAGTACAAAGAGGAAAACTAGATGTAGGAGATACCATTGTCGTAGGTTCTTCCATTGGAAGAATTAGAGTCATGACTAATGAAAATGGCAAAAAAGTAAAAGCAGCTACCCCATCTATGCCAGTAGAAATTATGGGATTAACAGAAGTTCCTGAGGCAGGAGATACGTTCTATGAGGTAAAAGACGAAAAAACAGCAAAACATCTAATTGAAAGAAGAAAACGTCAAGCAAGGGAAAAAGCAATCAACCAAGGAACGAAAGTAACGTTAGACAATCTATTTAGCCAAATGGAAGAAGGAAAACTAAAAGTATTAAACTTAATTGTAAAAGCAGATGTACAAGGTTCTGTAGAAGCAGTAAAGCAATCTATGGAAAAATTAACCAATGAAGAAGTAAAGGTAAAAGTTATCCATAGTGCGACAGGAGGCGTAAACCAGTCTGATGTAACACTTGCAAAGGTATCAAATGCCATTATTATTGCATTCAATGTCAGACCAGATGCGACAGCAAAAGAAATGGCAGAAAAAGATGAAGTAGAAATAAAACAATATTCTATTATTTACCAAGCCATTGAAGATGTAGAGTTAGCCATGAAGGGAATGTTAGACCCTAAATTTGAAGAAAAAGTCATTGGAAATGTAGAAGTAAGACAAATCTTTAAAATTTCAAATGTAGGAACAGTAGCAGGAAGTTATGTACTAAATGGAAAAGTAGAAAGAAACGCTGGCGTTAGAGTGATTCGTGAAAATGTAGTCATTCATGAAGGAAAATTGGCAACATTAAAACGTTTTAAAGATGATGTAAAAGAAGTCACAAAAGGATTTGAATGTGGTATCCAAATAGAAAATTACGATGACATTAAAGAAGGAGACAACATAGAAGTATATGTCATGGAAGAAATCAAAAGATAGGGGAAAAGGGATACCTTTTTTCCTATTCAAAAAGAAAGGAGTACACCATGCCTACAAACCAGAATCGACTAGGTCGTATTGATGAAGAATATAAAAAAGAATTGAGTCAAATTATTGACAGAGAGTTAAAAGACCCCCATATAACGGGAATGATTAGTGTTACAAAGGTAAAAGTAACAAATGACTTAAAGTATGCCAAAATATCAGTTAGTATTTTAAATGCAAAAGATACAAAAGCAACATTAGCAGCCTTGAAAAAATCTTCTGGATTTATTCGAACAGAATTAGCCAAAAGAATTAATTTACGTAATACACCAGAACTGATATTTGAATTAGATGACTCGATAGAATATGGAGCAAGAATTGACTCTATTTTAAAAGAAATTATGCCAAAAAAAGAAGAATAAGGAGGAAGCAATGACGCTAGATACAATCGGAGAAGAAATCAAAAAAGCCAATTCCATTGCTATTTTAGCACATGAATCACCTGACGGAGATGCGATTGGAAGTGTATTAGCAATGGGATTAGCATTAGAAAATATGGGAAAACAACCAGATAGAATTATAACAGAATATCCAAGAAAATTTCAGTTTTTACCTGGGGCAGATAAAGTAAAAAAAGAAAGTCAAGTGGAAAAATATGATTTAGCAATTGCCCTAGATTGCTCAGATTTAAGAAGATTAGATGGAAAAGAATATTTTGAAAATGCGCATAAAACCATTGTGATTGACCACCATAGTACCAATACCATGTATGGAGATATTAACTTTGTTAACCCAGTTGCAACAGCATGCTGTGAGATTTTAATAGGAATTTTTACCTATTTTGAATTAGATATTCATCAAGATTTAGGAACCTGTATATTAACCGGAATTATTACAGACACAGGAGGATTCAAATATCAAGGGGTAACGGCAGAAACATTTGAATTTACAGCAGAACTATTACGAAAAGGTGTGAACGTTTCAGAAATTTATGAAAAGGTATTAGAAACGAGAACTAGGTCTAATTTTGAATTGTTAAAAAGAATTTTAAATAGAATGGAAATTCTAGAAAATGGAAAAGTTGCATTTACATATATTACGAGTCAAGATGAAGAAGAAGTTCATGCAGAACCAGGTGACCACGAAGGGCTAGTAGAAGTTGGCAGAAACGTAGAAGGTGTTGAAGTTTCTATTTTTATTAGGCAAATTGACAATGAAGCAAAATATAAAATTTCTATGCGTTCTACTAGTGACATCAATGTCTCTGATATTTGTTATCTATTTGGCGGTGGCGGTCACCCAAGAGCTGCAGGCTGTGTCATTCAAGGAACTGTGGAACAAGTAAAAGAAAAAATTATACAAGAAGTGAGAAATAGATTAAATTAAGGAAAAGGAATATAAAAAATCATGGAAGAAATAACAGATGGAATCATCAATGTTTTCAAACCGAAAAATTGGACTTCACATGATGTGGTAGCCATAATAAAAAAAGCCACAGGAAAAAAGGTGGGACATACTGGAACATTAGACCCCTTAGCACAAGGGGTTTTGCCAATTTTAATTGGGAAAGGAACACAATGTGCAAAATATCTAAATAACCATGATAAAAGTTATTATGTAGAACTGGCATTGGGAAAAAGAACAACAACGTTAGATGAAGAAGGAGAAATGATAGAAGAAAGAGAAGTACCAGAAGAACTTTTGAAAACAATTAAAATAGAAGCGGTATTACAACAATTTATTGGAAAAATTAAGCAAACACCACCCATGTATTCAGCCATTAAAGTAAAGGGCAAAAAACTTTATGAATATGCAAGAAAAGGTCAAACGGTTGACATTCCAACAAGAGAAATTACCATATATCGTATTGCATTAGAGAAAGTTAATGCAAAGGAAAAAATGATTGCATTCGAAGTGGATTGTAGCAAGGGAACTTATATGAGAACACTTTGTGAAGATATTGCAAAACAATTAGGAACAATTGGATATATGAAAAATTTAATAAGATTGAAAGTAGGAAATTTTGATTACCAAACGGCAGTTCCATTACAAGAGTTACAAGAAAATCCCAATCAAATAGCAAAACATATGATTTCCATTGAAAAAATGTTTCAAAATGTACCAGCGATTGATTTACAAGAAAAACAATTACGCCTTTTTTTGAATGGCGTTGAGCTCACCAATCAAAATCTAGATGGAATGTATCGTGTGTACCAAGCAAGTCAATTTATAGGGATTCGGAACAATTCACAAAAATCGATTAAAACGAGATATAATTTTATAGACAACCTCATATATTGAAATATGTGAGGTGTTTTTATGTATTATATCTATGAAAATGACAAGCCCAGTTTGTGGTGTCAAATTTTCAAAAAAATAAAGATGCAAGGAAATCAACTAATATTGCCACAAGGCAAAAAAACAGATAAGCAGCTGATGAAATTAGCTGAAAAAACAGTAAAAATAATGGAAATGGCAAGCAACAAAAAAATTGTATTAAGCAAAGAATTGCAGAAGCAAAAAGAATATGTCAATTATCTTCAAACAAAGGGATTAGATATTGTTGATGGAAAATGGCTATATTTTATGCTACTCCCAGAAATCGTACAATATGTATTGCGCAAAAAAGAACAAAAGGAAGAAGAGACGACGATACATATATTAGTAAATGACATAAATGACAATGTAATCAGTATGATAAAACTTTTTTCTAAAACATACAAAACACTATGTATTGTAACAAAACATACGGAAAAACTCAAAAAAGCAGAAGAACAAATTTTAGAGGAAACAGGAACAATGATAACGGTTATGAATAATAAAAGGAAAAGCCTAGCCAAGGCTACAATCATTATTAACGTGGACTTTCCAGAGGAATTTGTCAATCAATATATCATAGAAGAAAATGCAACCATACTAGATATACCAGGGAATACCACAATTAAAAAGAAACGATTTAATGGAAAGGTTATCGTTGATTATGATATTTTTGTAGAACATAAACAAGAATATAAAGAGGAAGAAAAATTTTTTTTGTCAAAGGATTTGTATGAGGCGGAATTTTATAAAAAACAGCCATATGATTGTGTGAGAGAAAAAATAAAAAAAGATGGAATACACATCACATTCTTATACACGAAACATATGCATCGATGTGCCTAATTAAAATTTTCTTAAAATTCTTGCCAAAACCTTTATTTTTTCTCATAAATGTAATATAATAATGTTGTCTCAATTAAGACGGGAGGTATTGATTATGCCAAGTAACAACGAAAATAGAAGAAAACGTACAGAAAAAACACAGCTATATGAAGTCAATAAAGGGACTAGAAGAAGAACAACAGACACACCAAGAGGCGCAAGAAGAACAAATGACATGCAAGACAGACAAACCAAACGAGTCCCTGTAGCCAGAAAACAGGTCAAAAGAGAAGCGGACGACGAACAAGAAATGAAAGGCAAGAAAAAACATAAGAAAACTAAAAAGAATACATTTTCTACCAGACATCCTAAATTGATGACAGGGATTAAAATCTTTATTATTTTGATTTTATTGTTATGTGTCATTGGGGCAGGAATTGTTGCAGCAATGTTTTTTGGCGTATTTGGAGATGATTTTGAAATCACAAAAGATGAGCTTGTGATTGGAACATCTAATTCCCTTGTCGTAGATATCAATGGAAATGAAATTACCAATTTGAGTAAAGATCAAAGAAGAAAAATTATTACATTAGAGGAAATGGCAGATTATTTGCCAAAAGCATATGTGGCAATAGAAGATAAACGTTTTTATGAGCATGATGGTGTTGACTGGAAGAGAACAGGAGGCGCTATTATTAATACCGTATTAAAAGGAGGCTCATCTTATGGTGGTAGTACCATTACACAACAATTAGTAAAAAATATTACAGAAGATAAAGCCTCTTCTGGTATGGAAGGTATTTTAAGAAAAGTAAGAGAATGGACAAAAGCCTATCAAGTAGAAAGAATGATTTCTAAACAACAAATTCTAGAACTCTATCTCAATATTTTGTTTGTTGGAGGAAAAGATATTCACGGTGTAGAACTAGGAGCACAATACTATTTTAGTAAAAGTGCCAAAGATTTGAATTTAGCAGAATGTGCCTTTTTAGCAGGAATTAACAGCTCACCAAACAGTTATAATCCATTTGATACAACTGAGACAGAAGAAGAAAAAGCAGAAACAATGGAAAAAATAAAAAACAAAATTTTAACGGTTTTAAGTGAAATGAAAGACCAAGGCTATATAGAAAATGAAGAAGAATATCAGCAAGCAGTGGCAATAGCAGAAGCAGGCATTCCTTTTACACAAGGAAATGTAGAAAATTCAGCTTCTTATTCTTACCATACCGATGCGGCCTTAAAACAAATTATAGACCAAGTCATGAAAGAAAAAAATGTCACAAGAGAATTTGCAGAAAAATATGTATATAGTAGTGGCTTAACCATTTATACAACACTAAATCCAGAAATACAAGCACGCGTTGAGCAAGAATTTGCAAATACTACCTATCAGAAAAAAGGACGTGAGAAAAATAAAGATGGTTCCTTAAAAAATGAACAAACACAAGCCGGAATGGCAATTATAGACTACAAAACAGGGCAAGTTGTTGCAGTAGGAGGAAATTTAGGAGAACCAACAGCATCCGGATGGAATAGAGCAACACAAATGGTAAGACAGACAGGTTCCTCTATTAAGCCAATTGCAGACGTAGCACCAGCATTACAAGAAGGAATTATTACAGCAGCAACCATTTACAATGATGTCAAAACAGAATTTGGCAATTATTCTCCAAAAGATGATGGAGGACACTATCTTAATTTTATTAATATTAGGAAATTTATTGCAGCATCACAAAACGTTCCAGCTGTAAAAATTATGAAGGAATTAACGCCAACCAAATCCATAGAATATTTAGAGAAAATGGGGGTTTCTACTTTAGATGAAGCAAATGATAATCAACTACCATTAGCCCTTGGAGGGCTAACGAATGGGATTAGTCCCTTAGAAATGGCAGCTGCTTATGGTACCATTGCAAATGACGGTGTTTATATTTCACCAACTTTCTATACAAAAGTCACAGATGCAAATGGTAATGTTGTGTTAACACCAAAGCAAGAACAAAACAGAGTATTTTCAGAACAAGTAGCCTATATTACGAGATCAATTACAGAAGAGCCAGTTAAATCTGGAGGAACAGCAACCTATTGTGCAATACCAGGAATGGAAACTTGTGCCAAAACAGGAACAACAGATCATTCATACGATAGATGGCTATGTGGAATGACGCCATATTATGCAGCAGCTGTATGGTTTGGGTATGATACACAAGAAGAAATCAAATGGGATGGAACAAACCCAGCAGGGCTAATCTGGTCAAATGTCATGAAAGATATTCATAAAGGATTAACAAATGCCAACTTTAATACACCATCAGGAATTGTACAAGCAACGGTATGTAGAAAGACAGGTTGCTTAGCATCAACAAGTTGTGGAGACACCTATTCAGAAATGTTTACACAAGACAATATGCCAGAAAAATGTGAAGGACATGGCATACAAAAAATATGTACAGAAACCAATAAAGTAGCAACAGAATATTGCCCATCTACACGAAATAATAGCTATGGTGGAACGGTTCCTAAAGAAACTTTAAATTTATGGAAACCAAGCTCAGGAACTGCAGGAGGAAGAATATCTGGAACTTGTACGGTACACACAAAACCTGTACAAACAAATACAACAAATACAACCAATACCACAAATACAACGAACACAGCAGGAAACAAAACAAACACAACCAATACAACAAATACAACCAACACCACAAAAAATGAAACAGGTAATTCGAATACAAAGCCAGCTAACAATACAGGTAGTACAAAGCCAACCAATACGAACACAGGAGGAAATGCAACTAAACCAAACACGGCAACAAACAGCGCAGGAGGAACCTCTAAACCAGAAACAAAGCCAGCAAACAGTAGCACAGGTCACTAGAAGCAAAAACCATACCATAGGGAAACATAAAAGTTTTCCTATGGTATCAACATAGGAGGTATGTATGGAAATTTTTTTTAACAACACGTTAACAAAGGAAAAAGAAACTTTTATCCCACTTGACCCACAAGAAGTCAAAATTTATTCTTGTGGGCCAACCGTCTATAAAAATGCAACCATTGGAAATTTGAGAACTAACATTTTTCAAGACGTGCTAAGAAGAATGTTACAATACAATGGGTACCAGATAAAACAAGTAATGAACATCACAGATGTAGGGCATTTGGTGTCAGATGGAGATGACGGCGAAGACAAAATGCTGAAATCAGCAAGAGAAGAACACAAAACACCATTGGAAATTGCAGCGTATTACACACAATTATTTTTCAAAGACTTAGAAGATTTGCAAATTCAAACACCAGAAGTAATTTGTAAAGCAACAGAACACATACCAGAAATGCTTTCTTATGTGCAAGATCTTATGGAAAAAGGATTTGCGTATGAAACTTCCACAGCCATTTATTTTGATATTTCAAAATTAGATCAATATCCTATTTTGTCAAACCATAATTTAGAAGAACAAAAAGCAGGGGCAAGAATAGAAGTAGACCACGAAAAAAGGAGTCCCTATGATTTTGCATTATGGATTAAAGCACCAGAGAACCATTTAATGAAATGGGATAGCCCATGGGGACCTAGTTATCCAGGGTGGCATATAGAATGTTCTGCAATGGGGCAAAAATATTTAGGAGAACAATTTGACATCCATACAGGAGGAATCGATTTAATTCCAACTCATCATGAAAATGAAATCGCACAAAGCAAGGGAAAGTATGGGAAAATCCCTGCTAAATATTGGCTACACGGAGAATATTTATTAATTGATGGCGGGAAAATGTCAAAAAGCCTGGGAAATGTATATTTATTAAAAGACCTGAAAGAACGAGGGTATGACCCGCTAGCGTACCGATTATTATGCTATTCATGCCATTACCGTAATAAACTAAACTTTACATGGGAAGGCATGGAGGCTACTTCAAAATCCTTAGAAAGATTGCGTAATAGCTATCAAGCACATTTACAAGGAACAGATACATTAACAGACAATGACCAAGAGCAATTAAAGACGTTAGAGAACAAGTTTCATCAAGCTATCAATGATGACATGAATATGCCATTAGCTTTAAGTTACGTTTGGGAAGTAGCAAAATTTGAAAAAAAGGCAAAAGAAGTGGCAAAAGTTTTAGCAAAATTCGATACGGTTTTGGGAATTAAACTAGATGCAACTAAGGAAGAAACGAAAATAGATATTCCAGAACAGGTCATACAACTAGTGGAAGAAAGAAAACAAGCGAGAGAACAAAAGGATTGGGCAAAATCAGATGTGCTAAGAGACAAAATAAAAGAAATGGGCTATGAAGTAAAAGATACGAAAGAGGGAGCCCAAGTTTTTAAGATATGAAATAGGGAGGAAATGAACATGGCAATATTGTTACCAGGGGGAGCTGGCTATATTGGGAGCCATACAGCCATTGAATTGTTAAATGCAGGAAAAGAAATTGTTGTACTAGATAACTTTTCAAATAGTAAGCCAGAAGTATTAGAAGCAATGAAACAAATTACAGGAAAAGACTTTAAAGCATATACAATGGATTATAGAGATAGAGAAAATTTAGAACGTGTTTTCCAAGAAAATCAAATTGAAGCAGTCATCAATTTTGCAGGGTACAAAGCTGTAGGAGAATCTGTGCAAAAACCATTAGCATATTATGATAATAATATCAGTGGAGCCATTACAGTCTTAGAGACGATGAAGAAATATGGTGTTAAAAAATTTATATTTAGTTCATCAGCTACTGTATATGGAGACCCAGAGATGATTCCAATTACAGAAGAATGTAAAACAGGAGGCACAACAAACCCCTATGGAAATACGAAGTTATTTATTGAACAAATTTTAAAAGATTTATATACATCAGACAATACATGGGATATTTGCATTTTGCGATATTTTAATCCAGTAGGAGCCCATGAAAGTGGAAAAATTGGAGAAGAGCCACAAGGAATCCCAAATAATTTAATGCCATATATTGTTAGAGTGGCAGCAGGTAAATTAGAACAATTATCTGTATTTGGCAATGACTATCCTACGCCAGACGGGACGGGCGTAAGAGATTATATTCATGTCGTTGACTTAGCAAAAGGTCATGTATTAGCATTGCATAAATTAGAAAAAGAAGCACAAGGGCTATATATCTATAACTTAGGAACGGGAACAGGCTACAGCGTGTTAGATATGGTGAAAGCCTTTGAAAAGGCCACTGGAAAAAAGATTCCATATAAAATAGCACCTAGAAGAGCAGGAGATATTGCAACCTGTTATGCGGATCCAAAAAAGGCAAAAGAAGAATTAGGCTGGGAAGCAACAAAGACATTAGAAGAAATGTGTAAAGATTCATGGAACTATATCAAGAATCAATCCAAATGAGAACGTGAAAACAGAAAGGAATGAGAAATGTGACAGATTATGCACAAGAAATTGCAGAGACAATTGCCAAAACGGTTGGCATGGAAGCAAGCCAACTAAAACAATATATTGAAATTCCAAAAGATGCCAAAAATGGGGATTATGCTTTTCCTTGTTTTCGCCTTGCCAAAGAATTAAAAAAAGCACCACCAATCATTGCACAAGAACTCAAAGAAAAAATACAGTTGAACACAGAATGGTTAGAAAAAGTGGAAATAGCAGGAGGGTATTTGAATTTTTATGTTGCAACAGATAGCGTAACACAAGAAGTACTAGAAGAAATAGAAAAAAATCCACAATACGGGTCAAGTGATAGGGGGAAAGGCAAACATATTGTCATAGATTACTCCGCACCGAATATTGCAAAACCATTTCATATTGGACATTTGCGTTCTACCGTTATTGGAGCAGCGCTGTATAAAATATATCAATACTTAGGGTATGAAGTGACAGGAATTAACCATTTAGGGGATTATGGAACACAATTTGGAAAATTAATAGAAGCCTATCGACGATGGGGAAATGAATATGACATTGATCAAAATCCAATCAAAGAATTAACCAAAATGTATATTCGCATCAACCAATTATGCAAAGAAGATGAAACGGTTTTACAAGCATGCAGAGATAATTTTAAAAAATTAGAAGACAAAGATGCATATTGTGTAAATTTATGGAAAAAATTTCGAGAGGTAAGCCTGCAAGAATTTCAAAAGGTATATGACTTGTTAGGAAGCCAGTTTGACTCATGGAATGGGGAAGCGTTTTATTCAGATAAAATGCCAGAGGTCATAGAAATATTGCAAAAAACAGGTAAATTAGTAGAATCACAAGGAGCTGAAATTATTCATTTAGAAGAGCAAGGCATCAATACCCCCTGTATGATACAAAAAGCCAATGGCTCAACAACGTATGCCACAAGAGATTTGGCAGCCATTTTATATCGTGCAAGAACGTATGATTTTGATAAAGCCTTGTATGTAACATCGTATGAGCAAGTATTACACTTTAAACAAGTTTTTGCAGTGGCAAAATTATTGGGGTTAGATGAAAAATATACCAATGGTTTAGAACATGTGCCTTTTGGAATGGTATTGTTACCAACAGGCAAAATGTCAACAAGGGAAGGCAACATAGTAAAGCTAGAGGATTTATTACAAGAAGCCATAACACGTGCTAAAGCCATTATAGAAGAAAAAAATCCAGATTTACCAAACAAAGAAGAAATCAGTAAAAAAGTAGGAATTGGAGCTGTCATTTTTAATGACTTAGCCAACAGTCGTGTGAAAGATGAAGTGTTTGATTGGAATCAAATTTTAAACTTCCAAGGCGAGACAGGACCATATATTCAATATACCTATGTACGTACGCAAAGCGTGTTAGAAAAAGCAGGTGCAAAAGAAATTGCTAACAAAGAAGTGAATCCACAATTGTTACGAGATGACTATTCACAAAAAATTGTAAAACAATTATATCATTTTCAAGAAACATTAGTACAAGTAACAGAAAAGAATGAGCCATCTATTTTATCTCGTTATTTACTGGAATTAGCAAAAGCCTTTAGCGTTTTTTATAATGAAAATAAAATTATGGCAGAAGAAGCAGACCTTAGAAACAGTAGGATATACCTAACCTATGCTGTTGGCAAAGTGTTACATATAGGCGCAAATTTATTGGGGATGGAAATGCCAGAAAAAATGTAAAACGGTTTCTCACCCAATGTGTGTTTACCAACAAAGAGGAAAAAGAAAAAAGGTGTCCTTCAGAGGCACCTTTTTAGTGTAATTATTCTTTTTTGTTATCTTTTTTATCTGCTAAAACTTCTTTAATAGCACCTAAGCTAGCTAAAGCAGATGTTGCTTCAAATGGAATAAATACTTTATTGGCTTCGCCTTTGGCTACTTCTTCTAAAGCTTCTAGAGATTTTAATTGTACAAGTTTATCATTAGGATTTGCTTGTTTCATAGCATCATAAACCAATTGAATTTCTTTAGCTCTAGCTTCAGCTACTTCTTTAATGGCTTGCGCTTCACCGGCAGCTCTTCTAATTTTAGATTCTTTGTCAGCTTCAGCCTCTAAGATAGCAGCTTGTTTTCTACCTTCTGCAATCGTAATGGCAGATTGTCTTTCTGCTTCAGATTCAAGAATTAAAGCTCTTTTATTTCTTTCAGCATTCATCTCTTTCTCCATCGCATCACGAATATCAGCAGGTGGCGTAATGTCTTTAATTTCTACTCTGTCAACTTTACATCCCCATCTATCAGTTGCTTCATCAAGAACAACTCTTAATTGGGTATTAATACCATCTCTAGAACTAAAGGTTTCATCTAAGTCCATTTTACCAATAATATCACGAATGGTTGTGATGGCTAAATATTCAATACCTTTTTTCAAATTTTGAATTTCATATACTGCCTTTGCAGGGTCTGTAATTTGATAAAAGACAACCGTATCGATTGTAATGGTAACATTATCTTTTGTAATAACCCCTTGAGGTGGAACATCCATTGTCTGTTGTTTTAAGCTAACAACGCTTCTTACGTGATCAAAGAAAGGAATGATAATAGAAAGACCGGCATCTGCCACTTTATAAAACTTACCTAACCTTTCAATAATGAACACTTCTGACTGCTTTACAATTTTGATAGAACTAAATGCAATAATTAGAATGATAATGAGTAAAATAATTAAAACTCCCATAAATTTCAACCTCCTTTTATATTTCAAAAATATAAAAAACTAATTTTGTGTAACAGCCATTTTGATTGGCTTAACAAGTGCTTTTACACCTTCAATCTTTACAATTTTAACTTCTGTATCTACTGGAACAATGCCATCTTCTTCACATAAGGCAGACCATGTTTCTCCTCCTACTTTAATTTGACCAGTTCCTTTTACAGAATCAATTTCCTGTATGACCAATGCCTTTTTTCCAACAAGTGAGAATGCATTTGTTATCATGTTTTCCGTCTTCATAAACTTTTTAACAAATGGCTTTGTTGCCAAAATGAGAAGAACTGAGGAGATAATAAACACTGTCATTTGCAAGATAACATTAGAAGTGAAAAAACTAACAACCATCGCAATAAGACTGGCAATCCCTAACCAAAAAATCAAAAAACCAACGGTTATAATTTCACCAACAAAAAATACGCCAGCAGCGATAAGCCAAAATTGCCACATATGCATCCCTCCTAAAAATGAAAGTTAAATTCTATCCCTACACTTCTATTATACTACATTTTTATAAAAAAATAAAGGGGTACAAGAAAAAAATTCCATATATCGTTTTAGCAAAAATTAATATATTTGACTTGTAATTCCATGAAAAAAATGATATAGTAAGGAAGAAGTTTCCAAGTAATGCAAATGGAAAGTATAAACTGAAAGGAAGGATAACAAATATGCAGATGCGAAAACTCATAGAGAGTGCAAATTGGCAAATCCCACAAGAGCGAATTCAATATGATGAACCAATGAAAAAACACACGAGTTTTAAAGTAGGGGGACCAGCAGATGTGTATATTAAGGTACAAAAGGAAAGTGAAATAGCAGCCATACAGCAATTTGCAAAAGACCATGAAATACCATTGGCGGTAATGGGAAACGGAAGCAATATATTAGTAAGAGACAAAGGAATTCGAGGTATAGTTGTACAAATAGACATTCGAAAATTAGAAATAGAAGAACAAGAAGATGGACGAAAAAAAGTTATCATAGGAGCTGGAAATAAAATGGCAGAAGTAGCCCATACGTTGGCAAAACAGGGAATTGGTGGCTTTGAAGAATTGGCAGGCATCCCAGGAACCATTGGAGGGGCAATAAAAATGAATGCAGGAGCCTATGGAAAAGAAATAAAAGATATCATTCAGCAGGCAAAAGTGTTGAAACACACCGGAGAAACGGAAATCATACCAAAAGAAGATATGCAGTTCTGCTACCGAAACAGCATATTTGCCACCAACCAAGCTATCATATTAGAAGCAAAATTTATGTTAACAGTAGAAAAACAAGAGAACCTGCAAAAAAAACTACA
The DNA here is from genome assembly GCA_947625645.1 of uncultured Clostridia bacterium. Taxonomy (GTDB): domain Bacteria; phylum Bacillota; class Clostridia; order TANB77; family CAG-508; genus CAG-269. The sequence continues at coordinate 18,809 of CANQPE010000002.1, forward strand.
GGAATATCAGAGGTTACGCAAAGAAAAGCAACCGATGGAATACCCAAGTGCAGGAAGCACGTTTAAAAGAGGAGAAACCTTTATAACAGCGCAGTTAATTGATCAAGTAGGATTAAAAGGGTACCAAATAGGAGGAGCACAAATTTCAGAGAAACATGCAGGTTTTATTATTAACAAACAAAATGCTACGGCAAAAGATATACAAGAATTAATGGACTATACAAAAAAAGTGGTATTTGAAAAAACGGGGAAACAAATTCAGTTAGAAGTTGAAATAATAGGAGAATGTTAGAAGATAATTGCATTTGGTGTCAAGAAAGGAATGAAGTATAAATGAAAGGTTTTTTGAAATGGTTTCATTCAAGTTCAAAAATGAAAAGATGGATGGTGATAATTGTAGTAGGCATCATTTTAGCTTGTTATGGAATTGCTGAAATTTTAGTATTGAAAGAAATGTCATTTCAGGAAGTAGGAAAAATTATTGGCATATTTGTTGTGGGATTTTTAGCCATTGTCATAGGGCTAGTAGGCTTAAATAAAAGAACATTAGAAGTGTTAGTCGAATCTACAGACGAAAGAATGGAACATAAAAACAATGTAAATGTAAAATCATTAATTTTTAACAAAACGGTATATGACCAAGGACCTAAAATTGTAGTCATTGGAGGAGGAAGTGGGCTAAATACTGTACTATCAGGATTAAAAAAGTACACAAATAACTTGACAGCAATTGTAACTGTTTCAAGCTATGGGGAAGAAGTGAAGGATTCACGAAAAGAATTAGGAACTTTACCATTAGAAGATGTTAAAAATAGCATGATTGCCTTAGCAAACCAAGAAAAAAGCATGGAACCACTTTTGAATTATGAATTTCAGCAGGGAAGACTAAGAGGATTGTCATTTGCAGATATCTATTTTTTAGCTATGGATGGAGTGCAAAAAGATTTTGCAAAATCCATTATGAAAAGCAATGATATTTTAAACATTACGGGAAAAGTGTTGCCTGTTACATTAGATCCGATGAATATTACAGCAGAACTTGACAATGGTTATGTTGTGACAGATAGGTCAAAGCTTCCAGAAATTGTATATGACAAAGTGACAAAAATTAGTCGTATTTATTTGAACCCATCAAACTGTAAACCAGCACCAGGCGTGTTAGAAGCCATAAAACAAGCAGACTGCATTATCATAGGTCCAGGTAGCTTATATACAAATGTCATACCAAACTTATTAGTAAATGGGGTAACCAAAGCAATAAAAGAAGCAACTGCTATGAAAATTTACATTAGCAATATTATGACAGAACTAGGTCAAACAGACAATTACAGTATTTCAGACCATATTAAAGCCATTGAAGAGCATTGTGGAAAAGGAATCATTGACTATTGTATATATGATACAGGAGAAATTATTCCAGAAATGATAAAAAAATACAATACAGAAGGTCAGGATTTGGTAGAACAAAATATAAATAACGTAAAAGGTATTACCTTTTTACAAAGAGATTTGGCAATTGTAACAGATGGTTATATTAGGCATGATCCTACTTTAGTAGCTTCTTCTATTATTGAATTAATTTGTGATGATTTGAAGTATCAAGATAAGCAAAATGACCCACAATATATGATGTTAAATAATAAACTAAGGGAAGACAAACGCATACAGAAAGTCCAAAAACAAATGAAGAAAAAGGAGAAGAAAAATAAAGGAAAACCAGAAAACAAAGACCATCAAAGAAAGGGCAAAAGCAAATTTAGTAATAAATATAGTGAGAGAATCGCATCGATTAAAGAAGCAGACCAAAAAGTAAACAATAAAAAGAAAAATAAAACACCACAACAACAGCAACGAGAAGAGATGTTAAAAAAGTTAGAGGAAAGTAAGTTTAACGACTAAAGAAGGGAAAGGTAGAAAATATGAAAAATACCAAAGATAGAATCACATTAGAAGAAGGAATTGAAAAAGAATGGGTCATCACAAATGGAATTGGAGGATTTGCTAGTTCTACGAGTCTTGGCATCAACACCAGAAAGTACCATGGACTACTCATTGCGCCATTAACGCCACCAGCAAGAAGATATTTAATTTTATCAAAAGTAGATGAAAGCATAGAAATAGAAGGAAAAAAATATGATATATTTTCTAATATGTGTGAAAACCATATTTCCAAAGGGTACGAATATCAAACAAAATTTGAAAAAGAGTATGTTCCTGTATTCACATATTGTGTAGAAGGTGTGGATATTGTCAAAACCATTTGTATGGAATATGGAAAAGACACAGTAGGCATTCTCTATAAAATTAAAACAGGAGAAAAGCCTGTTAAGTTAACATTAGCACCTATCATTAATTTTCGAGATTTCCATACAATGAATACAGACCATCAATTTGATATCAAACAACAAATCAAAGGAAAAAAAGTAAGAATTGTGGTAGATGATAAAATTCAATATCCTGTGTATATGCATGTATCAGAAGGAACCTATATCCAGCATGTGAATGACACATTTGCTCATATGTTTTATATAGAAGAACAAAAAAGAGGATTTTATCCAGAAGAAAATCATGCGGTACCAGGAAGGTTTGAAGTAGAAATTCCTGAACATACCACAAAAGAAATTTCATTTGTATGCTCATTTGAAGAAAACATAGAAGAAATTGACGTAGCAAAATTAATATATAAAGAAAAAAGAAGATTGCAGGGAATTGTAAACCATGTAGGAGACTTAGAAAAAACAGAAGAAGAAAAAAAATTACTAAAAACACTTATTATGGCAGCAGACAGTTTTATTGCCTATCGACCTACTTTTAGGTTACATACCATCATAGCAGGGTACCCATGGTTTTTAGATTGGGGAAGAGATAGCTTAATTTCATTTGAAGGGCTGTTATTAAAAACAAAACGATATGACATTGCCAAGGAAGTTTTATTAACTATGGTAAGAGACATTAAATATGGATTAGTACCAAATGGATATTCTGGCTTTGATAATCGACCTTTGTACAATAGTGTAGATGCTTCTTTACTGTTATTTGAGCAAGTACAAAAATATTTGGAATACACAGGTGACAAAGACTTTATTGAAACAGAAATATTTGAAAAGTTACAAATTGTTTTAGAAAATTATATGACAGGTATTGATGTTGACAATAATAATATTTACTTAGATACGGATCATTTAATTGTATCAGGAACACAAACCACACAAAATACATGGATGGATGCAAAAATTGGAGATTATGCAGTGACTCCAAGAAATGGAAAGGCTGTGGAAATTAATGCTATGTGGTATAATAGTTTAAAGATTATGGAACAGTTATGTAAAACATTTAACCAACCAACACTAGCAAAAAAATATGCAAAACAAGCAAAAGAAACCAAAAAAGCATTTGAAGAAAAATTTTACAATGCCCGTAGAAAATGTTTATATGATGTATTAGGCGATAGTAAAATTAGACCAAACCAGCTATTTAGTCTAAGTTTAACATACCCAGTGATTGACCCTGGCTCAGAAATAGCAGAAAATATCATAGAGACCGTAGAGAAAAAATTATGGACACCTTATGGATTACAAACGTTAGCAAAAGGAGAAGCAGGCTATGTTTCCGTTTATGAAGGAGACCCCAAACAAAGGGATATGAGCTACCACCAAGGTATTACATGGCCATGGCTTTTAGGATTATATTATGATAGTCTCCGTAATTTAGAAAAAGCCCAAAAAGGAAAAAAGAAAAAAGAAAAATGGAACAACAAAATACAAGAATTAAAAGAAAATGTGCTAGAAACATTTTCAAAAGAAGTAACACAAAGAGGCTGCATCGGTAGCATTGCAGAAATTTATGACTCTACAAAACCATATTTACCCAAAGGAGCAATTTCTCAAGCTTGGAGCGTAGCAGAAATTTTAAGAATTTTAATGTAAACACGGTTGAAGTTATAAAAAAAGTAGTACAAAAAATACACAAAAAACCATTTATCATCATCAAAATGATAGATGGCTTTTTTGCATAAAAATAGCAGAAAATGGGCAAAAAATTCACGTTAGCTCTTGACTTTCTATAAAAATATATGGTAACATAAAACAGAATTGATTTATGCTTAGGAAGGAATGTGAGTAAATATGGAAAGAATGGCACTAAAACAAAGAGAAAAAAGAAGCATAAATAGGGTGGATTTTATCAATATCAAAAAAACATTTTTAAAATTACGCAATCATATTAAAAAGTTAACAGAAAAAGTGTATCATCTAAAAGGTAAATCAATTGTGGAAATAGCAATAGTATTAGAAAATAGAAAATTAAAAGAAGGCGTTGTCAATGAAAACAGTTATCGTAGAAATATGCAAACCATACAAACATGTGGGCAGTATTCATTTTCCAATATTCCCATACGCTTTGTAAACAAAATGCAAATTGAAGAATTTTTTGAAGAAGAAAAAAATAAATCCAATTCTACACTAGATAAGGAATACCGCGTGTTAAAAAATGTATTTGAATATGCCAAACACAAAAAAATGATAAAAGAAAATTTTTTTGTAGGATATGAAAGAGTAAAAACACCAAAAAGTCTTAGACAAGATAAAGATGTTGTTGCCTTTACCAACAAAGAAGAAGCAACGTTAAGAGAATATCTAAGAACACACCCCAGCCAATACAATAACATCATACTTCTCAGCTTATATACAGGCATGAGAATTGGAGAAGTGTTAGCATTAACTAAAGATGATATTCACTGTGACAAAGGAAAAATGATTATTTCTGTCAATCGCTCGCTGACACGCAATAAAGATGGAAAAGTTATTATGGGGAATACAACCAAAACCAAATGGGGAAGAAGAAAAATTGAGTTATTACCAAATTCCAAAAGAGTTGTAGACGATGCTTTAAAAGAGTTGAAAGAGAGTCATCGTAAGGAAAATATATTATTTTTAAGAAAAGATGGTAAATTTTATACACATAGCCAGGTCAATTCAGCATTTAAAAGAATATGCAAAAATGCAGGAATTAAAGTAAAATGTCAAGAAAAACAAGACGGTCAAGGCAAAAGAGAAACGAGTGATGTAAATATACATATGCTAAGACATACATTTGCAACAAGGTGTATTGAAGCTGGTGTGGCAATCACTGTTTTACAAAAAATATTAGGACATAGCAATATACAAACAACGATTAATATTTATGGTGACATATATGATTCCTATAAGCAAAAAGAAATCAAAAAATATGATGAATATATTAAAAAAATGGAAAACCATTTTAGTTAAATCGTAAAAAACACATTTGACAAATCTCCTAAAATAGTATATAATCATTACAACATTTGCCAAGAGGGCAAAGAATGAGATTTTATTTTTTAAAACGCAAAGAAAACGGAAAATGCGTTTATATTTCCTAAAAAATGGGAAAAATAACTAAAAAGAGATAAGTGAAGAGAATAACGCAAGTATGTATGATGCTAAGTCATACATATCCATTTTTGTTGTATCTTTTAAAAAAATAAAATAGAAAAATTAGAGTTAGGAGAGAAAAAAATGACAAGAGAAAACGATGAAAAACAAAATGACAACATGAAACAACCATACGAAAGAAGAGAAAGCTTACAAAAGAAAAAACAAGAGAGAATTCCTCATGAAAGGAAAGTGCAAGAAAGAAAGCCACAAGATAGAAGAACACGTAGAAGAACAACACAAACAAGAAATACAAGGACAAGAATGGACAAAAACGGAAACAGTACGCAACAATTACCAATCCAAAAAGAAGAACAAAGAATGATACAAACAAAAAAAGAAGAACAGAGAATGATACAAATAAACGATTCTTCAATAGCAGATAATGCTCAAAAAGCCAAATTAAAAATTATCCCATTAGGGGGATTACATGAAATAGGAAAAAACATTACGGTATTTGAATATGCAGACGAGATCATTGTCGTAGATTGTGGGCTATCATTTCCAGAAGATGATATGTTAGGAGTAGACTTAGTCATTCCAGACATTACGTATTTGGAAAAAAATCAAGAAAAAATTAAAGGATTAGTGATTACACATGGTCATGAAGACCATATAGGAAGTATTCCATATTTATTAAAACAAATTAACATTCCAATTTATGCACCAAAGTTAGCAATGGGACTCATTCAAAATAAATTAGAGGAACATAAATTACTCAGAAGTACAAAAATGGTAGAAATATCAGCAGGGCAGACAATTATTTTAGGAAATTATTTTAAAGTAGAGTTTATTAGAAGTACTCACAGCATACCAGATTCTGTCATGTTAGCCATTACAACACCTGTGGGAACAGTATTGCATACAGGAGATTTTAAAATTGATTATACACCAATTGATGGAAAAATTATGGATTTTGGTAGAATTGCAGAATTAGGAAATAAAGGCATTTTAGCATTAATGTCAGACAGTACCAATGCAGAAAGAAAAGGATTTACCATGTCAGAAAGTTCAGTAGGAGAAGTACTAGACAAATTATTTATTCACTGTGAAAAAAGGATTGTTGTGGCAACTTTTGCCTCTAATGTACATCGTGTTCAGCAAATTGTTAATGCTGCAGTGAAATATGGAAGAAAAATTGCAGTATGTGGCAGAAGTATGGTAAATATGATAGAAACAGCAAGGCAATTAGGGTATATTGCTTGTCCAGAAGATGCGTTTATTGATATTGACCAAATGAGTGTGTATAATGATGAACAATTAGTCATTATTACAACTGGTAGTCAAGGAGAACCAATGTCAGCTTTAACAAGAATGGCAGCAGGAGATCACAGAAAAGTAAAAATCACACCGAATGACTTAGTCATTATATCTGCCAACCCAATACCAGGTAATGAAAAATTTGTGTCTAAAGTCATTGACGACTTAATGCAAATTGGTGCAGAAGTGGTATATAGTGCATTAGCAGATGTACATGTATCAGGACATGCTTGTCAAGAAGAACAAAAATTAATGATTGCATTAACAAAACCAAAATACTTTATTCCAGTGCATGGGGAATATAGACAATTAATTTCACATGGAGAAACAGCAGAAAGTATGGGAATAGAGCCAAAAAATATTATCTATATGTCAAATGGTAGAGTGTTAGAAATAGATGCAGAAGAAGCCAAATTTAATGGTACAGTCGCAAGCGGAAGAGTATTGGTTGATGGATTAGGTGTTGGAGATGTAGGAAACATTGTATTAAGAGATAGACAGCATTTATCACAAGACGGATTAATTGTCATTGTATTAACCATGAATTCACAAACAGGAGAAGTCATTGCTGGACCGGATGTCATTTCAAGAGGTTTTGTTTATGTAAGAGAATCTGAAAATTTAATGGATGATGTTAAATCTGTTGTAAGGCATGAAATAAGCAAATGCGAACAACGTGGCATCAGAGACTGGGCAACAATAAAATCCACAGTAAGAGAAAACTTAAGAGACTATATATTTATGAAAACAAAACGAAACCCAATGATTATACCTATTATTATGGAAGTTTAGAGTTAATTTGATTGAAAGGGGAATGGTAAATCATGAATTATAAAGATTTAGCAGATGTGATGTTTCCAGAGGCAAAAGAGATTGCATATTATGAAGAAAAATATCCAGAAAGAAATTTAAAAGAAGATGCCATTGTGACAAGAATAGCACCAAGTCCAACAGGTTTTGTCCATATTGGTGGATTGTACCAAGGACTCATTGCCAAAAAATTAGCAAACCAAACAGAGGGGGTATTCTTTTTAAGAATAGAGGATACAGACCAAAAAAGAGAAGTGGAAAATGGCGTTGTTGGAATTGTCAATTCATTAACAGACTTTGGGCTTGAACCAGATGAAGGGATGATTTCAGAAAACGAAGAAAAAGGAACTTATGGACCATATAAACAATCCAATCGAAAAGAAATTTATCAAGCCTATGCCAAATATCTAATTGAACAAGGAAAAGCCTATCCATGCTTTTGCACGCCAGAAGAAGTAGAAGAAATAAGAAATAAACAAGAAGTAGCTAAAATTAGACCAGGGTATTATGGCGCATGGGCAAAATGCAGAAATTTAACCGTTGAAGAAATGATAGAAAAAATAAAAGCAGGAGAAAGTTGGATTGTTCGTTTTAAGTCACCAGGAAGAGAAGATAGAAAAATTAGGCATAAAGATGTCATAAAAGGCAATGTAGAATTTCCTGAAAATGACCAAGACATTGTCATTATTAAAGCAGACGGATTGCCAACATATCACTTTGCACACGCAATAGACGACCACTTAATGAGAACGACACATGTGATTAGAGGGGATGAATGGTTGTCTTCAGTGCCACTTCATTTACAGTTATTCCAAGAATTAGGATTTAAAGCACCTAAATATGCACATATTGCACCAATCATGAAAAATGAGGAAGGAAATAAACGCAAATTAAGTAAACGTAAAGATCCAGAAGCAGCTGTTAGTTATTATGCAGAAGTAGGAATTCCAAAAGAAGCGGTAAAAGAATATTTATTAAATATTGCAAATTCTACATTTGAAAATTGGAGAAGAGCCAATCCAGAAAAACCAATAGAAGAATTTGAATTACAATTAAACAAAATGAGTGTTAGTGGAGCACTATTTGACATTGTAAAATTACTTGATGTATCAAAAATTGTTATTTCCAAAATGACAGCTGAGCAAGTTTACCAAAATACACTTACATGGGCAGAAAAATATGATGAAGAACTCGCAACGTTGTTCAAAAAATATAAAGCGTATTCATTAAAAGTACTAGGAATTGAAAGAGGAAATAAAAAACCAAGAAAAGATATTGGCAAATGGTCAGATGTAAAAGAAACCATTTCTTATATGTATGACGAATTGTTTGAACAAGACAAGACAGCATATCCATACCAAGTGATTAAAGACAAAGATGCCATTTCTAAAATTTTGAATACATATGTGACAAAATATTATGACGAAAAAGATGATAAACAAGCATGGTTTGACAAAATAAAAGAATTAGCTGGTGAAATGGGATATGCAAAGGAAGTCAAACAATTCAAAGAAAATCCAGGACAATATGCAGCACATGTGGGAGATGTTAGCACTGTGTTAAGAGTTGCCCTTACCAAAAGAACAAACACACCAGACATGTATGAAATTATGCAAGTTTTAGGAAAAGAAAAGGTAAAAGAAAGGTTGCAAACAGCAGAAAGACAATGCCAATAAGGCTGGAACATTAGGTAGACAGGAAAGAATGTGAGGAAAAATGGAATATCAAGTAGGAGATATTGTAAGAACCAAAAAGCAACACCCCTGTGGAAGCAAATTATGGGAAATTACAAGAGTAGGAGTAGATTTTAAGCTAAAATGCCAAGGATGTGGACATGTGATTATGGTAGAGCGCCCCAAAGCATTAAAAATGATTACCAAAAAGATGTAGCAAAATGACAAAAAATGACATAAGATATTAGTATAGTATGGATAAATACTATATAGGGGGTGACTTTGTTATGGAGCCACAAGAGCAACAAGTTGTATGCTATGATATTGTAAACTGTAATTGTGAGAAAAAATGCAAATCAACGAAAAAGAATGTATGTTTATGGATTATAGCCGTTATTTTACTAGTATCTTTTGCAACAGTAATTGGATTAATTATTGGAGCAGCAATTAGTGCAGCAGTTTTAGCAGCATTACCAGCAGTTATTGTATTAGCCGTTATCCTTGGATTACTTTTCATATTATCTATTATCTTAATGATATGTAAAAAAACAAAATGCGGTTGTAGATGATGAAGCATATAGAAAATTGATAAAAGATTCTGAAAGATATGTAAAAATATTTCAATAAAAAATATATTACCTATCAGGGACAAACTAAAAATATTCTATTACGAAAAAAGTTGGAAATCCAAAAAAAATCGTAATAGAATATTGACTTTATTAGAATAATTTTATATAATACGAATGAAAGAGAGGAGAATATGGAGATTAAAAGAGAGGATTACTTAAATAAACTAATAGCAAGACAAAATAATGGACTAGTTAAAGTCATAACAGGACTTAGAAGGTCAGGAAAATCATATTTATTGTTTAATATTTTCAAGAAATATTTAATGGAAAAAGGAATTGAAAAATCGCATATTATTTCTATAGCATTAGATGACCTATCAAATGAAAAATTAAGAAATCCGTATAATATGTTAGATTTTATAAAACAAAGAATAATAGATAATCATTTATATTATATTATGTTAGATGAAGTTCAATATTTAGAAAGATTTGAGGAAGTTTTAAATAGTTTAATGCACATTGACAATGTTGACATATATGTAACAGGAAGTAATTCAAAATTTTTATCTTCTGATGTCATAACAGAATTTAGAGGGCGTGGAGATGAAATACACGTTTATCCATTAAGTTTTAGAGAATTTTTTTCAGTATATAAAGGGACAAAAGAAGAGGCTTGGGATGAATATTTTACTTATGGAGGTATGCCACTTGTACTAGCATATAATACACCTCAAGAAAAATCTGAATATTTACAATCTTTATTTGATAAGGTGTATGTTTCAGATATTATTGAAAGACATAAAGTAAGAAATAAAGAGGAATTAGATGAACTTTTAGATATTTTATCTTCTTCCATAGGTTCATTTACAAATCCATTAAAATTATCTAGGACATATAAGAGTGAAAAAAACAAAGTAATTAGCGATAAAACAATCAATAACTACATAGGATATTTTGAAGATTCATTTTTAATTAACAAAGCCAAAAGATATAATATAAAGGGAAAGAAATATATAAATTCTCCTTATAAATTTTATTTTGAAGATATTGGTTTAAGAAATGCGAGACTAAACTTTAGGCAAACTGAAGAAAATCATATAATGGAAAATGTGATATATAATGAACTTAAAATTCGTGGATATAATGTTGATGTAGGAATTGTTGAAGTTTTTGATACAAATAATAATGGGAAAACAGCGTTAAAAAATTATGAAGTTGATTTTATAGCAACACAAGAAAGTAAAAAATATTATATTCAATCAGCATTTAATATGAATAGTGAAGAAAAAGAAAAACAAGAAAAAACATCACTTATTAATATTGATGATTCATTTAAAAAGATGATTGTTGTAAAAGAAAATATTATGCCCAAAAGGGATGAACATGGCATTACTACGATTGGAATATATGATTTCCTTTTAAATGAAATGAGTTTAGAATTATAATGAAAATAAAACTTTTAATTAATTTGTAAAATAAAAAAATAGTGGTAAAATGTAAAAAATAAAAAACGGAGGAAGAAACAATGGCAGGAAAACATTCATATTCATATGATGATGAATTACCAAAGGCAATGCAAAGGAACAGTCAAACGGAGAACAGAACACAAAACAAAAGACGAAAACAAAAGAAAAAACACACGGGGTTAAAAATTTTGGCAATCATACTTTTTATTTTAGTAGCAGCTATTATTGCCATTATGGGAAGCGCCTACTGGTATGTCAACGATAAATTAGGAAAAATGCAACAGGTAGAAATTAACGAAACCGAATTGGGAATTTCAGAAGAAGTCTCAGAAAATTTAGCAAAATACAGAAATATAGCTATTTTTGGCGTTGATAGCCGAAGCAATAACATGGATAAAGGAAACAGAAGTGATTGCATTATTATAGCAAGTATTAACAATGAAACAAAAGATGTCAAATTAATTTCTGTGTACCGTGATACCTATGTCCAAATTGAAAATCATAATTTAGACAAAATTACACACGCTTATTCATATGGAGGAGCACAACTAGCCATTAATACATTAAATACCAATTTTGATTTAAACATCAAAGAATTTGTCACAGTAAACTTTGATTCAGTGGCTGAGGCAGTAGAAGAGTTAGGCGGAATTATGATAAATATTGAATCTGCACAAGAAATGAAGACAATGAATGAGGAATATATAGACCCAGTAGCAAAACAAACAGGGCTATCTAATGCAAAAATCCAAAAGACGGGAATGCAATTATTAAATGGTGTGCAAGCAGTTGCATATTCAAGAGTTCGTTATACGGCAGGAGGAGACTATAAAAGAACAGAAAGAATGAGAGTGGTAATTGAAGCCATGTTGGCAAAATTAAAGACGAAAAGCCTAGGCGAAATTAATTCTTTTATGGACAATATTTTACCAAAAGTATATACCAATATTTCAACAGGCGATGTATTAAGCTTATTACCAAGTTTAGCAAGTTTTAATATTTCAGACAGTATAGGGTGGCCATATACAACAAAAGGCATTACGTTAGATAGATGGTATGGTGTACCTGTTACATTACAAAGTAATGTAACAAAACTACATCAAGAAGTTTTTGAAGAACCAGAATATGTACCTTCAGAAACCGTAAAAACAATTAGTAATAAAATAGTTTCAAAGACAGGATATAAACAATAAAAGCAGAAAGAAAAAATGAAAAAGCCCATAACCCTTGCTACTGCATATATATCGTAACTTAAAAAAATAAAGATAACAAGTTGATACTAATTGTTTTATAAATCCAAAAAGCCAAAAGAACGTAAACAAAGCTATTTGCTTAAAATTGCTTTGTTTAGGCTCTTTTGGCTTTTTATTCATTACAAAAAAGATAAAAATCGACAAAAATTGTTGACTTATATAGTGAAAAAGTATATAATTTAGGAAATAAAAATGACACATATCAATGAATAAGGGGGATATAAAATTGAATACGGAAATGCAAGAAGTAGTTGTAGATAATGCAATTGCCCAAGAGACAAAAGATGTTGAAAAAAAAAATAATTATGTACATATAAAAAGAATATTAGATATTGTCATGTCTATCATAGGGGTGATTTTGCTGTCACCAGTTTTTTTAATAATAGCAATTATGATCAAGGCTACATCCAGAGGACCTGTCTTTTTTGCACACATAAGAGTAGGAAAAAATGGAAAAAAATTCAAAATGTATAAATTTCGTACTATGTATGAAAATGCAAGAGAAATGATAAAAAATTTCACACCAGAACAAAAAAAAGAATGGGAAGAAAATTTTAAATTGCAAGATGACCCTAGAATTACAAAAATAGGAAAATTTTTAAGAAAAACAAGTTTAGATGAATTGCCACAAATTTTTAATATCCTAAGAGGAGACTTGTCAATTGTTGGACCAAGACCAGTTGTAGTAAAGGAACTAAGAAAATATGGAAAAGATAAAGATAAATTTTTAAGTGTCACACCAGGGCTAACAGGATACTGGCAAGTAAATGGAAGAAGTGAAACAACGTATGACGAAAGAATACAATTAGAATTATATTACGTAGACCACATGTCCTTTTGGTTGGATGTTAAAATATTTTTTAAAACATTTAGTACCGTGTTTAAAAAAGAGGGAGCTGTATAATGAACATAGATATTATATGCCCGCTATATCAGGCGGAAAAAGATTTACAAAGATTACATGAATCATTATTGAAGCAAAAAAATGTAACAATTCACGACATTCATTATGTTTTAACAGAAAGCAAGGATAAAACAGAAGAAATATTAAGAAATTTGAATGTATCCTATCAAAAAATAAAAAAAGAAGAATTTTCGCATAGCTTTACAAGAGAACAAGCTGCGTTTTCTTGTAAAGCTGATATACTTGTGTTTATTACACAAGATGTAATTATTGAAAGAGAAGATTGGCTATATTATTTAACAAAAGATATTGAAGATGGTATGGTTGAAGCTTGTTATAGCAGGCAATTATGTACCAATAACACAATAGAAAAATACACAAGAGAATACAATTATCCCAAGGAATCAAGGATTGTTAGCAAAGAATCCATTGCAAAACTTGGATTAAATACCTTTTTCTTTTCAGACGCATCGTCTGCGATTAGAAGAGATATTTTTTTGTTACTGAATGGATATGACCAAAAAAAGTTACCAACAAATGAAGACATGTATTTTGCCTATAAACTCATTACAAATGGTTACAAAATAAAATATTGTGCTGAATCAGAAGTTATCCATTCACATCAATTTACATTAAAACAATATTATACACGCTATAAAGACACGGGAAAGTTTTTCAAACAAAATCCATATTTAGATACTTTTGGAACCAATAAAGCAGGAGGAGGAATGGCAAAATATATTTTAAAAAGAGCGATACAAGATAGAAATATAAAGGTACTATTCCAATTTTTCCCAAATGTCATGGCAAGGTTCATTGGAATGAAAATAGGAAAATGCACGAAAGTTGAACCAGAAAGGAATGGAGCAAATGAATGAAGAAGACGTAATTACGGTTGTGATACCAGTATACAATGTGCAAGAATATGTTCCAAGGTGCATAGAAAGTGTTATCAAGCAAACATACAAAAACCTTGAAATTATATTAGTAGATGATGGTTCAACAGATACTTCAGGCTATATCTGTGACGAATATGCCAAACAAGATGAAAGAATCAAAGTAATTCACAAGAAAAATGGAGGGTTATCAGATGCTAGAAATGTTGCCATTGATATAGCAAAAGGAAAATATATCACGTTTATTGATTCAGATGACTATGTAGAAGTTGATTATATTGCATATTTATATGAACTTATTAAAAGAAATGAATGTCAAATTTCAATTTGTGCCCATTTTACAGAAAATGAACAGCAAAAACGAGTTGATTTTGGAAACGGATATGAAGAAAAAAGTATGGGAAAAGAAGAAGCAATTTCTCGTATGCTGTGTGAACAAGGATTTACTGTTTCTGCTTGTGCAAAGATGTATGAGTTAACGTTATTTCAAAATATACGATATCCATTTGGAAAATTATGTGAAGATAATGGAACAACGTATAAATTATTAGAAAAAAGTGAAAAGATTTACTATGGAAATAGTCCTAAATATATTTATAGTAAACGAACAGGTTCTATTATGAATAGTAAATTTTCGAAAAAAAAGATGGACCTTATTGAATTAACTGATCAAATGGCAAAAGAATTAATGCCAAAGATGCCGAATCTAAAAGATGCAATTATCAAAAGGCAAATTCATTCTCGTTTTAGTGTGTTAAGGCAAATTGTATTTTCAAAAGAAAAAGACGAAAAACAGATTGCAAAACAATTGCGAAAAGATGTCTTAAAAAATTTTGGAACCCAATTTTTTAAAAATACAAAACTAGATAAAAGAGATAAACTTGCCTTCATTTCGCTTTGGGTTGGATTATGGTGTTATAAAATAAATTGGAAAATGTATTTGAAAATGAAAGGATAGAGAAAAGATGAATACACCTCTTGTTTCAGTAATTATGTCTACATTAAATACCAAAGAAGAATATTTAAAAGAAGCTGTTAATAGTATTCTAAGCCAAACGTATACAAATTTTGAATTTATTATTATTGTAGATGGAGGAATGGATGATGAGATTCTTTTGAAATTTCAAGATGAAAGAATCAAAATTATCAAGCATGACGAATCTATTGGATTGACAAAATCTTTGAATGAGGCAATCAAGGAGTGTAAAGGAAAATATATTGCAAGGATGGACAGCGATGATATTGCCTTAAAAGATAGATTCCGTATACAAGTAGCTTATATGGAAAAAAATCCTGAAATAGACATGACAGCTACTTTTTATAAAGAAATTGGGGAAAATGAAAAAACAACAATAGAATGTTTTAATAAACCAAAACAAATAGATGCAAAATTATTTTATATTAACATGATTTTACATCCATCTGTTATGTTTAAAAAAGAATTTTTAAATACGCATCATATTACATATGATGAAAATTATATTTATTCACAAGATTTTGAATTATGGACAAGAATAGCAAAAAAAGGGAATATACAAATTATTCCCAAAATACTAATGAAATATAGAATTCATGAAGCACAGATTAGTACAGGAAAGTTTCAAAAACAGTCAGAAATCTATTGTCAAATATTGAAAAGAAATTTAAAAGAATTAAACTTAGAAGAAGAAAATATAAAATATATATTAATGTTAAATACTAGAAATAATGAGGTAGACATTGTAGCGTTAAAAGAATTTATAAAGAAAGCTATTGATAAAAACAGTGAAATAAAAAGATATGATGAAAAAATATTTAAAAAAGTACTTAAAGTTGCCTTTGCAACTATTTTGGTAAAACAAAAAAAGATAGTAACGATAGATTTTTTAAAATATGGTATATATCTATTTTTTCTATTTGGAAAAAAAATATGGTATAGCTTAATAGGTATTTTATAATAAGGAGGGGGAATATGTTAGCAATATATTTCATATTATATATAATTGCATTTATCGTAAATAGTTTTATATATAAAAAGAAATTAAATTCTGTCAATATCATTATTTCACTATGGTGTATAGCTTCTATTTTATCAATGTTTGGATTTTATGGAATGTTTATACCAAACACTACTACATATATATATATACTGATATTTTTAATTACATTTGAAATATTTTCATTTATATTTTATAAAGTTATAAAAAAAGGGGAGATAAAAAAAGAAACAACAAAAGAAGAAACAAAAGAAAAAAAGCTAGAAGAAGATATAAATTGGAAACTAATGAATGTGGCAATGATTATATGCATTATCATAATGGCATATTTTGCTTTTATAGGGTTGAAAATTCTTTTGACAGAAGGAGGACTTTCAAGTGTTAGAGATGCTTGGCTAGGAAAAGAGATTGCAAATACCAAAGTGCAATTATTATTATCAATTGTTGTTTTTTCTTTGGGAACCGCAATTGGAATTTATTCAGTATTGGAGTATGTAGAACACAAAAAAATTAAAGTAAGTTTAATTTTATATTTTATTTTTTTATTAGAAATTATTTTTGCGACAGCTACTAGAGGTAAAATTGTTTATTTTGCGGGAATTATTGTTATTGCGCTATTAGATAAATATGAAAATAACTTAAAAGGATTAATTAAAGAAAATAAAAAAATTATTATATTTTTAGCAATCATGTTTTTAATTGTTTTTATAGTGACTTTACAAAGAAATTTATCAGGAGGAGGATTCTTATATAATATATATGCCTACTTTATAGGAAGTATCCATTTGTTGGGACAATATTTAAAACAACCAGAAACATACCTTTTAACTTCACAAAATTATTTATATGGTCAAGTATTAATTAGTGGATTTGTATATCCTATTACATTTATTATGAGACTATTTGGAATGAAAATAATGGCTGGAATTTATATTGTTAATGAAGTAACGCAAAAATATATACCAGTGTCAAATGTAACAACAATGAACAATAATGTAACATTCCTTTATTCAGCATTAAGAGATTTTGGAGTATTAGGATTAATAATATATCCAATGATATTAGCATTTTTCTTAATGAAATTTTATAATAAAAAGGAAAAAGAGAAAACATTGTATAGTAAAGCAATGTATGACTTTTTTCTAATAAATGCAATATTTCTTTTATTTGATTTTAAATTTTCAGATCCAAGTACGATATGGACATTTTTATTTATCTACATATTTTATAAATTGACACCTAATAAAATAAAAGAGATAAAATCTAAAATGATAGAAATAACAAAATTACGAGAAAAGAAATGAAAATCATGATAGTTATTTTTTAATTACATGATACAATCAGAAAGGAACATAACAAAAAATGAAACAATTTGTAAAAAAAATATTAGGAGAGCAATTTTGTCATAAAATTAGTTTGACAATAAAATACATAAGAGGCCTAAAAAAAGTAGTAACAAAACGTACACTTGTAGTTAATAGTGATAAAGTTGAGAAAATAGAAGAATACAGTTTAAAAGATAAACATGTTTTTTGTGGATATTATGACCTAGTGCCAATAAAAGACCAGAAAATGTTAGTACATGTTTTGGATAAAAAAGGAAAAACAAATGTAAGAGAAATTGAATTAGGGTATTTTGATATGAATGATAATAAATATGTAAAAATAACAAATACAAAAGCATGGTGCTGGCAACAAGGCAGTAGACTTAGATGGTCTAATAAAAGCAAAAATATAATCTATTATAATGATATAGAAGGAGAGCACGATTGCTTCCGAGAGTATGATTTAGAAAAAAATCAAATTGTTCAAACAATACCATATGCGTTATATGATATAGATCCAGAAGAAAAATGCGGTATCGCAATAAATTTTTCAAGACTGCAAAGATTGAGGCCAGGATATGGGTATAGCTATTTAAAAGATAATACAATGGGGCAGAATGCCCCAAAAGATGATGGGATTTTTGTGGTTGATTTAAAAACAGGCACTAGGAAAATGTTGCTGTCTTTATATGATTTAGCAAAATTAACAGATGATGAACTAAAATATGAACATTATATCAATCATATAGCCTTTTCACCTGATGGCAGTAAAATACTGTTCTTCCATTTATGGACAGAACAAAATCAATCAACTTGGAAAAACGAATTATGTGTCATCAATATAGATGGAACCAATTTAAAAATATTAGAAAATGAATACAGAGTTTCACATTATGATTGGAAAGATAATATGGAATTGCTGATAACAGTAATAGAGAAACCAGGAGAAAAGGAATTTTATTGTTATTATAATGTAGAAACTGGGGAAAAAGTACGAATAGAAAATAAAAATTTAAAACAAGATGGACATCCTGTACATGCAAAAAATAGTAAAATATTTTATTCAGATACGTATCCAGATGAAAATTGTATGCAGCAATTATTTGAATATGATACAGAGCGAAATGAATATACTTTGCTAGTATCTGTATTTTCAAATCTTAGATTAAATGACGAAAAAAGATGCGATTTACATCCAAAATTAGTAAAAGATGCAAATCAAATTTTAATCGATACCACATATAAAGGATGCAAAAGAAGTGTTCTGATTGCTAATTTGAAAGATGAAATAAAAAAATAATTACAATCTTAGAAAGGAATGTCAGAAAGATGGAAGAACGAAGCAAAAAACTAGTAAAAAATACAGCAATTTTAGGGCTTGGAACAATATGTACAAAAGGTATCATGTTTTTAATGACACCACTTTTTACAAGGTGGTTAACACAAAGTGATTATGGAATTTTTGATTTAATAACAACTTACATAACATTAATTATTCCCATCATAACGTTAAGTTGTGGAGAAGCAGTATTTAGATTATTTTTAGAAAAAAATGAGGCAGACAAAGAGAAAAAGATTATTACGAATGCAATTGTAATAGATGCAATAGGTTTTATTGTTGCAAGCATTATAACAATAATTGTTTCTGTCATTTACAGTGAAATAAGAAATATTGCAGTTTACTTTTTATTACTTTTAATAGTAGAAGCTATAAATGAATTATTAACAATGGTGTTAAGAGGACTAAAAAAACTAAATATATATACAATTTCAAATATTATATTTGTACTATCAATGGTAATTTCTGTTGTGATTCTTGTTAAATGTTTTAACTTACAATTGCAAGGAATACTATTAGGATATATCATAGGATACGGTATTTCAATTATTTTTATGGTAAAAAAATCAAATGTATTGCAATATATATCCTTTAAACAAGTTGATAAAAAAGTAGCCAAAGAAATGCTATCATATTCTCTTCCATTAATGCCCAATTCATTATCATGGTGGATTGTTAATGCCTCAGATAGAACGATAGTTAGTGTTTTTTTAGGAACATCAAGTAATGCTATTTTAGCTGTGGCACATAAAATTCCTAATTTATGTCAAATGCTATTTAATGTGTTCCATTTATCATGGCAGGAAAGTGCAGTTGAAACGATAGAAGATTCAGACAAAGACCAATATTATACAAAGGTTATGAATCAGATGATAATGGTATTAAGTTCTATATGTATTGTCATAATGGGATGTAATTTTTTGATATTTAAATTTTTATTTACAGAAGAATATATGATGGCATATTATCAAGTACCAATTCTAGTCATTGCAATCATAATATCTATGCTAGCACAATTTATAGGTGGAATATATGTAGCAAGAAAAGAATCATATAAAAATGGAAAAACAACAGTAATAGCAGCAGTAACTAATATAATTATACACTTTCTATTAATAAGATTTATAGGAATTTATGCAGCAACCGTATCAACATTTATAGCATATTTAACTCTATTTATTATACGATATATAGATATAAAAAAGATAATAAATATAAAATTCTATAAAAGTTCATTAGGAAATTTTGCAATATTTATATATTATTTTATATGTATCTATATTAATAATTTAGTATTGCATTGTATTAACCTAGTTTTAGCGATTGTATATTTTATGATAGTAAATAAACAGATTGTCATAAAAGTGTCTAAAAAACTTTTAGCAAAGTAAGGGAGAAAGTTATGAAAACTTATTTTATTACAGGAGGAGCTGGCTTTATAGGCTCTACTTTAGCAGAAAGGCTCTTGAAAGAAGGAAACAAAGTTATTGTAATTGATAATTTTTGCGATTTTTATGAACCAGCTTTAAAGGAAAATAATGTAAAAGACTTATTACAAAATTCTAATTTCAAATTGTATAGGAAGGATATTAGAGATAGACAAGCCATACGGAACCATTTTTGAGGAAAATGATATTGACACAGTTGTTCATTTAGCTGCAATGGCGGGCGTAAGGCCTTCTATTGAAAATCCTGTCTTGTATCAAGAAGTGAATTGCATGGGAACGCAAAATATCTTAGAAGAAATGAAATTACATCAAGTTCAAAATTTGGTCATGGCATCTTCTAGTAGTGTGTATGGGAACTGTAAAGAAGTACCATTTAGAGAAGATATGGTTGTGGACTTTGCCATTAGCCCTTATGCAGCAACCAAAAAGGCTAACGAGGTGATGACACATGTATACCATAAATTATTCGGAATGCATGTGATGATGTTACGCTTTTTTACAGTGTATGGACCAAAACAAAGACCAGATTTAGCCATCAATAAATTTACAAGGCTTATGTCGCAAGGAAAGGAAATTCCAATGTTTGGAGATGGGACAACCTCTCGAGATTATACATTTATTGATGATATTGTAGATGGCATTATCAAATCTTGTGAATATTGCCAAAAAAATGAAAATGTATATGAAATTGTAAACTTAGGAAATTCATCTCCTATTTCTTTAAAAGAAATGATACAGGTAATTGCAAAAACGCTGGGTGTGGAACCTAAAATACAGCAATTGCCGATGCAACCAGGAGATGTAGAAAGGACTTATGCAGATATTTCAAAGGCGAAAAATATGATAGGATATGAACCAAAAACAACATTTGAAGAAGGAATTAAACAGTTTGTGGATTGGTATCAAAATCAAAACAAATAAAAGTAAAGAAAGGATGAAAGAAAAATGAAACAATATAAAATAGCGGTAGCAGGTACAGGATATGTTGGTTTAGTAGCAGGGGTATGCTTTGCAGAAAGAGGACATCAAGTCATATGTGTGGACGTAGATGAAAAGAAAGTTCAAAAAATGAAAGATGGGATTTGTCC
The DNA here is from genome assembly GCA_947625645.1 of uncultured Clostridia bacterium. Taxonomy (GTDB): domain Bacteria; phylum Bacillota; class Clostridia; order TANB77; family CAG-508; genus CAG-269. The sequence goes on from CANQPE010000002.1 coordinate 40,266, forward strand.
TATTTATGAAGAAGGATTAGAAGAATTAATGATAAAAAATTATCAAGAAGGAAGATTGGATTATACCACAGATTACCAAAAAGCATATCAAAATGCAGATGCCATTTTTATTGGAGTGGGAACACCAGAAATGCCAGATGGTTCTGCAGATTTAAGCTATGTAGCAACAGTTTCTAGGCAAATTGCAGAAACCATTGAAAAAGATTGTTTAGTTGTGGTAAAATCTACTGTACCAGTAGGAACAAATGACAAAGTAGAGCAATTTATTAAGGATTCTTTGGTACATGATGTAAAAGTAGAAGTGGCAAGCAACCCAGAATTTTTATCTCAAGGAAGAGCCGTAAAAGACACATTAGAAGCCAAAAGAATTGTCATTGGAACAGAAAGTAAAAAAGCAGAAAAAATGTTAAAAGAAATTTACGAACCATTTGGATTACCAATTGTTTCTGTTAGTAGACGTAGCAGTGAAATGATAAAATATGCATCAAATGACTTTTTAGCCCTTAAAATTTCTTATATGAATGATATTGCTAATTTGTGTGAATTAGTAGGAGCTAATATTGAAGATGTAGCTAAAGGGATGAGCTACGATTCCAGAATTGGAGCACAATTTTTAAAAGCAGGGATAGGCTATGGAGGATCTTGTTTTCCAAAAGATACAAAGGCATTAAAATATATTGCAAAGCAACATGGATACCGCTTAAAAACAATAGAAGCAGCTGTGGATATTAATAGTGAACAAAAAATCAAATTATATCACAAGGCAAGTGAACGCTTAATTACATTCAACGGTTTGAAAGTTGCTGTTTTGGGGCTGGCGTTTAAACCAGGCACAGATGATTTAAGAGAAGCACCATCTCTAGAAAACATTGAACTTTTATTAAAACAAGGCGCTAATATTTACGCATATGACCCAGTAGCAGTAGAAAATACCAAAAAGAAATATCCAGATCAAATCACATATGTGAATAGTCCAGAAATGGCACTAAAAGAAGCAAATGTATGCTTCATCTTTACAGAGTGGGATGAAATTAAAGCGATGAAACCACAAATGTACAAGGAATTAATGAAAACACCATTAGTATATGATGGAAGAAATATTTATTCCGTATCAGACATGAAAGACAATGGCGTAGAATATTATTCTATAGGAAGATAGAGGGGGTTACAAGATTTACTTTAGGAGGGAATGAGATAAAATATGGGAAGGACACTATTTAGAATATTATTAATTTTCTTGTTAGGGATGACTTTTTATACGATTTTTCAATTTTCAAGTGAAAATTCGACGTTATCTAGTTCAAGAAGTGAAAAAGTGATGAGAAAAATAATTGATATATTTCCGTATACAAAGAATTTAAGTGAGGCAACCAAAACAAAAATGGTAAAAAAAGCGCAACCAATCATTCGTAAGTTAGCACACTTTTCAATATACACAGTGGTAGGAATATTAATCATGGCTTTTGTCAGTACATATCGACTTCTTTTATGGAAAAAGTTTTTGATTAGTATCATGGTAGGATTACTATATGCCATTTCAGATGAATACCATCAAAGTTTTGTACCGGGTAGAAGTGCAGAACTAAGAGATGTTCTCATAGATACATCAGGTGTTTTTGTTGGAATACTAATTGTTTTAGTACTCATTTCAATTTATAAAGCATTGGGAGAAAAATACAAAACAATGCGCAGTGTAGAAAGTTAAAGATGGCAGGGAAAATGGGACAATTAGGGACGTATCTTTTTTGTCCTTCAAGGACAAAAAAGATACGTCCCTAATTGTCCCTAGCTCTATGCTCCAAAAATTCCCATACTTTTTCTGTGTAAATTTTTCTTTCGGAAGAGAAAGGTAGAATGGGGATATCTTTCATGGGGTTTAACTTGCTTTGGATGTCTGCAACGGCAAGCTCCACTTTAGTAGGGGCAATTTTGTCAGCTTTATTGGTCAGAATCAGACAAGGCAATCCTGCTTGAATGATGTAGTTGTACATCATTTTATCATTTTCGCTAGGAATGTGACGGATATCTACCAAAAATATCACGAAAGAAATTTGTTCACGGTGTTGTAGATAATATTCAATAAAATTTCCTACTTGTGCTTGTTCTTGTTTTGACATTTTACTATACCCATAGCCAGGTAAATCTACAAAATAAAAAAGGTTATCCATATTATAAAAATTGATTTGGCGCGTTTTTCCAGGCTCACTGCTGGTACGTGCCAGATTTTTTCTTTGAATCATGGTATTGATAAAACTAGATTTGCCAACATTGGACTTGCCAACTAGTACAATTTCTGGTAAGCCATTTTGAGGGTATTGGCTAGGTTGTACGGCAGATATTTCAAATTTTGGATTTTTGATATGCATGGTTTCACATTCCTTTCAAAAAAATTTTGATACAATAAAAATACAGTGCACACGCATTGGTGTGCACGAACCTGTTATTTTTGTTTTGGGCAACAGATTTTTTCTAAACCACCCATATATGGTCTTAATACTTCAGGGACAATCACACTACCATCAGGTTGATAATGATTTTCCATGATAGAGATTAGCATACGAGGTGGGGCAACAACCGTATTATTCAATGTATGAGCAAAGTAAGTTCCGTTTTCTCCTTTAATACGAATTCCTAAGCGGCGTGCTTGGGCATCTGTTAGGTTAGAGCAGCTACCAACTTCAAAATACTTTTTCTGGCGAGGAGACCACGCTTCAACGTCACAAGATTTTGCTTTTAAATCAGCTAAATCTCCAGAGCAACATTCTAACGTACGCACAGGAATATTCATACTCCTAAAAAATTCTACGGTATAAGACCACATTTTTTCATACCAATCCCAACTATCTTCAGGTTCACAAACGACAATCATTTCTTGCTTTTCAAATTGATGGATGCGGTAAACGCCACGTTCTTCTAAACCATGAGAGCCTTTTTCTTTTCGGAAACAAGGAGAATAAGAAGTCATAGTGTATGGCATATTTTCCTTTTTTAGAATTTGGCCTTTAAACTTTCCAATCATAGAATGTTCACTTGTACCAATTAAGTACAAATCTTCACCTTCTATTTTATACATCATAGCATCCATTTCTTCAAAACTCATAACCCCGGTTACAACATCACTTCTAATCATATAAGGGGGAATGCAGTATGTAAATCCTTTTTGAATCATAAAATCTCTTGCATATGTTAAAACAGCAGAATGCAATCGTGCAACATCACCTAATAAATAATAAAAACCTTGTCCAGCAACGCGCCTAGCACTATCTAAATCTAAGCCACCTAAGTTTTCCAAGATATCAGCATGAAAAGGAATATCATAAGGAGGAACGATAGGGTCACCAAACTTTTGGATTTCCACATTCTCACTATCATCTTTTCCAATAGGAACGGAGTCATGCATGATGTTTGGAATTTTCATCATTCTACTTTGAATTTCTTGTGTATAGGTATGTTCCAATGCTTCATTTTCTTCTAACTTTTTATTAATGTCTTGGACTTGAGCCTTAACCACTTCAGCCTCTTCTTTTTTGCCATTTTTCATCAAACCACCAATTTGATTGCTAAGAGAATTTCGTTCTGCACGCAACTGATCACCTTCTAATTTGGCTTTACGGCTTTTAGCATCAAGTTCAATCACTTCATCAACGAGAACCAACTTTTGGTCCTGAAATTTCTTTCTAATATTGTCTTTGACAACATCAGGATTTTCCCTTAAAAATTTAATATCAATCATAATTACCTCCTACTGAGCCAGGAACAATTAGGGACGTATCTTTTTTGTCCCTGAGGGACAAAAAAGATACGTCCCTAATTGTCCTTTGGGTTTATATATAATTTTTTTCAATTTCGTCTACAAGTACAAAGCGTGTTTTTTGTCCTGTAATATTGTCTGGTCTTTCAGGAATTTCGGATAAAAACATTTTTTCTGGTCTTACCCATATGGTACGACCGTCGTCTCTATGATATAAAGGTTTGTATATTACCATTCTTTCTTTGGTTTCCGAGTCATATCCTACATTTTCTACAAAATAGTAGTTTCCTTTGAAATGGCGATAGACTCTACCAACTTTTACTTCTTCCATATATTTTCACATTCCTTTCTGGGGCGAATTGAATCAACGCAATTTGCCTTTGATTTTACATAGTCTTATTATATACTATTTTCTTATAAATAGCAATAAATTGGGTAAAATAAAATGGAAGAAATTGAGAGGAGAAAACGATGGTTTACGAATGGATTCAATTTATAGTGTATACAGGTCTGATTGTAGTTATTTCTAAATATGTGTTGGTAGTTATTCTTAGAAAATTGGCAGAAAATTTGGAATTAAAGGCGACAACTGTGGGGAATATTGCAGGGGCTGCTACTTCAGTACCAGAATTGCTTACAATTACAATATCAAGCATGAAAGGGTTAATGGGGGCCAGTATTTACAACATATTGAGTTCAAATGTGATTAATTTTTTACAGTATATTGCTTCTATTGTAGTTAATAAAAATAGAAAGGCATTTCAAAATTTAGCAATTCAAATCGATATTGTACTAGTGGTGGTAACAATTTTGATACCAATTGCTTTATTATGGCTCAATATAGGATTGAATTTGTATATAATACCTATTTTTGTTCTGCTGTACGCATTGTTCCAGTATATTAACCATAATGCCCATAAGTTATATTTGCAACAAGAGGAAGAAAAGTTAAAAAAACAAATTGATGAAGAGAAAGAAGCAGAAAAAGGAAATACGAGGAAAACAGTGTTATATGTAGTAATTTTGTTGTTGGTAGGGACTGTGCTATTTGTTGTAGGAGATTTGTTAGGAGAGACAATAGAAAGTTTGGCACAACATTTTGAAATTTCACAGACAGTGATTGGTATTTTATTAGGAATTGCAACAAGCATACCAGAATTGATTACTTTTTTTGAATCGCAGAAACACTATACTTCAAAACATCATGAAATTTTAGGTGTTGTAGAAGCGACTAACAATTTATTGACATCAAATTTATTGAATTTATTTGTCATTCAAACAATTGGCATTTTAATTGTAGCTTTCAGTTAAAAATGGCTTGACAATTGAAAAGAAACAAGCTATACTTTCGGAAGAGGGTAGGGAGAGTGGCAAGATATGAATAAAAAAACGATAGTGATAATAGGTGTATTGACGCTAATGATGATCATGTTAGCAATTGCGGCATATTTCCTTTTCATAGACATTCAATCAAAAGTACCAAAAACAATAGAAGAAAAATATGAAATTCAAATTACAAAATATGATAATAGAAACGTATTTACAATTTGTCCAAAACAGGGGAAAAATGAACAGTATATATTATATTTTCATGGTGGATCTTATATGGCTGAGATGACAGATGATCATTGGAAATTTTTAGATAGACTCATGCAAGAAACAGGAAATTCGGTTATTGTGCCAGATTATCCGTTGACACCAAAATATAATTATAAAGATGTATTTGAAATGGTGGTGCCAATGTACCAAGAAATTTTACAAAAGATACCACCTGAAAATATCATTATGATGGGAGATTCAGCAGGTGGTGGTCTAGCGTTGGCTTTAGAAGAAAAATTGGGGGAAGAAGGCATAGAGGTACCTAACCAATTAATTCTCATATCACCATGGTTAGATGTTACAATGTCAAACCCTGAAATTGAAGAATATCAAAAGAACGATAAAAATTTGAATAAAGAGGCATTAAAAGTAGCTGGAATGGCATATAGCGGAGCAGACGGAATGGAAAGTTATTTGGTCAATCCCATTAAGGGACCAGTACATAAGCTAAAAAATGTTACTATCTATACGGGAATGTATGATATTTTAAATCCGGATGCAAGAAAGTTTGCAGAGCGTGCCAAAGAAGAAGGCGTAGAAATTACGATAAAAGAATATGAAGAGGCAGAGCATATTTGGCTAATATACCAGGAAGGTGAATTAGCAGAACAGGCATTTCGAGACTTAATCGGGCAAATAACGAAGTTTTAGAACGACTATGAAGTAAGAACGAAAAATGATAAAGGATGTGATTCTATGAACGAAAAAAAGAATGAAATTGTTTTATTTGAAAATCAAGGAGTAAAATTAGAAGTAAATCTAAAAGATGAAACAGTATGGCTTAATTTAGAACAAATGGCTGAATTGTTTGGAAGAGATAAGTCTGTTATATCAAGGCATATAAAAAATGTGTTGAATGAAGAATTACAAGACGAACAGGTTGTTGCAAAATTTGCAACAACCACTAAACATGGTGCTATTGAAGGGAAAACGCAAACACATTTGGTAGATTATTATAATCTTGATATGATAATTTCTATCGGATATCGTGTAAAATCATCTAATGGTATTATTTTTAGAAAATGGGCAAACAAAATATTAAAAGACTATATGTTAAAAGGATATGCTGTAAACCAAAAAAGACTAGAATATTTAGAGAAAACAATAAAAATAATAGACATTGCAAATAGAATAGATGAAAGATTAGAAGGAAATGATGCAAAAGAAATATTAAAAGTAATTGGAAATTATTCAAAAGCACTTGATTTATTAGATGACTATGATCACAGAACATTAAAGAAGATAGACGGAAATATAGATGAAAGAAAAATTGAGTATAAAGAATGTTTAGAAGTCATCAATAAATTAAGATTTAATGAAGAAAGTTCTTTATTTGCAGTAGAAAGAGATAAAGGATTGGAATCAATTATAGGTAATATCTATCAGAGCTTTGCTGGACAAGACATCTATAAAAGTGTAGAAGAAAAAGGAGCAAATTTCTTGTATTTAATAGTAAAAAATCATGTATTTGCAGATGGTAATAAGAGAATTGCAGCTACATTATTTATATATTTTTTAAACTTTTATGGAATATTATATAAAAATGGAAAACATATAATTGATAATAATACTCTAGCTGCACTTACTTTATTAATAGCAGAATCAAATCCAAAGGAAAAAGATGTAATCATAGACCTAGTAATGAATTTTTTGAATAACGAATAAAAAATTAATTTCTAACATTATTGTTACATAATAAAAATTAGGAAAAACTACTTGACAAATGAAAAAAATATGATATAATAGTAGCGTTACAAGAAGAAGACATCAAACTTCTCACCTTATCCGCAGGAAAAAGGTTAAAAATGCGAAAATATAATATATATTTGCTTTTTTTGTGGTTTGATGAATTGGCTTGTAACGCAAGTCAATTTTTTGTTATATGGAGGTGTTTCACGATCAAACAAGAATTACCAATTAATAGTCAAATCAGAGAAAAAGAAGTTCAATTAATAGGAGTAAATGGTGAAAAATTAGGTGTGATGGAAACAAGGGCAGCAATACAATTAGCAGAAGAGAAAAACTTAGATCTTGTGTTAGTATCACCAAACAGCAGACCAGTGGTTTGCAAAATTATGAATTATGGAAAATACAAATTTGAGCAAGCCAAAAAGGAAAAAGAGGCAAAGAAAAAACAAAAAGTCTTAGAAGTAAAAGAATTACGTGTTACTCCAAACATTGAAGAACATGACTTTGGATTCAAGGCAAAGAATGCAAGAAAATTCTTAGAAGCAGGAAACAAAGTGAAAATTACACTTCGCTTTAGAGGAAGAGAAGTAAACAATTTAAAATCAGGAGAACTTGTGTTAAACAAATTTATACAAGAATTAGAAGATGTTAGCGTTGTTGAAAAACAGCCTAAATTGGAAGGTAGAAATATGTTTACAATTTTAGCAAAAAAAGCATAAAAAACGAAAGGGAGGAAAGAGTTATGGCAAAATTAAAAACAAATAAAGCAGCTAGCAAAAGATATGGAATTACTGCAACAGGTAAAATAAAAAGAACAAAAGCAAATAGAAGACATTTATTAGCAAACAAAACAAGCAGACAAAGAAAATCAGGAAAAATACAAAATGCATATGCTGATAAATCATGCAAAAAAACAATCAAAAAATTACTACCATATGGTGGATAATCGAGTTAAGGAAGGTGAATAAAAATGGCAAGAGTAAAAACAGCAAGAACAACAAGAGCAAGACATAAAAAAATATTAAAACAAGCAAAAGGATATTTTGGAGCAAAACATTATCGTTTTAGAAATGCGAACCAAGCAGTGTTAAAGTCATTATCATATGCTTATGTAGGAAGAAAAGACAAAAAAAGTAACTTTAGAAAATTATGGATAGCAAGAATTAATGCAGCAGCAAGAATGAATGGAATTACGTATAGCAAAATGATTGCAGGACTAAAAAAAGCGAATGTAACAATTAATAGAAAAATGCTTGCAGATTTAGCAATTTCAGATCCAAAAGCATTTGCAGAAATTGCAGAAGTAGCAAAAAAAGCATAAAATAAAAAATGAACTAGATGTGTTGACATCCAGTTCATTTTTTGTAGATACACAATTACTGTTTTTTCATTTTTGGTTTTGAAATTAAAGAAGCAATGTATCCAAAAAATACAGCAGCAGCAATTCCACCAGCAGCAGCTTTTACACCACCTGTGAAGGCGCCAATAAGACCAGATTGTTGCACTCCTTCAATGGCACCTTTAGCTAAATTGTAGCCAAAACCAGTTAAAGGAACAGTAGCACCAGAACCAGCAAAATCAACAAGATATTGGTAAATGCCCAATCCACCAAGAATGGCACCAGTCGTAACGAAAATAACTAAAATTCTAGCAGGAGTCAATTTTGTTTTATCAATTAAAATTTGACCAATGACGCAAATAACACCACCAACCAGAAAACATTTCAAAAGAGACATCCAACTAAACACTTGAACCCAATCAATATTCATGACATTTCATCCTTTCACACTTCAATACTAATTGCATGTGCAATACCAGGAATACTTTCACCTTGTTGAGAGCTTGTTGAATTCATAAGAGCACCTGTTGCAACAAGCAATAATTTTTTAATTTTTTTATCATGCAACTGTTTAAATAAATAACCAGAAAAGACACTACCACAACAACCACAGCCACTACCACCAGCATGAGTATCTTGAGAATTTTTATCAAAAATTAATACACCACAATCATTATAATTCGATTTAATATTATAACCTTGTGAACGTAAAATATCAATGGCAATTTCCTTTCCAATGTGGCCTAAATCACCACTAATAATAGCATCATAGTAACTAGGATTTCTGCCAGTATCTATGAAATGACTTACCACCGTATCTGCAAACGCAGGAGCCATTGCAGCACCCATATTATTAGCATCTTTAATTCCCATATCTACAATTTTACCAGGTGTAATACATGTAATAAAAGGACCCTGTCCAGTTTTTGTCAAAATGGTAGCACCTGCCCCCGTAACAGTCCATTGTGCAGTAGGGGGACGTTGATTTCCCAACTCTAACGGAAAACGAAACTGCTTTTCAGCACTACAAAAATGACTGGAAGTAGCACACAATACATTATTAGCAAAACTTTCAACGCAAATACTACCCAATGCCATAGATTCTACAAAAGTAGAGCAAGCCCCAAAAACACCAAAGAATGGCAAATTTACTTCACGAAGCCCAAAACTAGAAGAAATACATTGGTTTAGTAAATCACCTGCAAAACAGCAGTCAATCATTTCAGAAGGAACGCCAGATTTACTAATGACTGTATTAACGGTTTCTTTAATAATTTTACTTTCCGCTTTTTCCCAACTTTTTTCACCCCAAAACTCATCTTCTAGTGTCTGGTCAAAATATTTAGCCAAAGGACCTTGCGCTTCCTTAGGGCCAACAATGCTAGCACAATCCAAAATTGTTGGAGGGGCATCAAATTGAATCGTTTGTTTACCTAATTTTTTCAAAAATATCAACTCCTAACTTGACTAAATAAGGGGAACAAATAGGGACGTATCTTTTTTGTCCGTTAGGGACAAAAAAGATACGTCCCTATTTGTTCCATATGTGGTCAAAATTTTATACTAAAGTTATACTTTGCGTGTTAAAGATTAAATATACGAGACCGACTAAAATGGAGGCTGAAATGCCAAACACTAAAACTGGTCCGGCAACGGTGAACATTTTTCCTCCCACACCCATAACATAACCTTCTGATTTGTATTCCATGGCAGGTGAAACAATTGAGTTTGCAAAACCTGTGATAGGAATTAAAGAGCCTGCCCCTGCAAACTTACCAATTTTATTAAAGATATTTAATCCAGTTAAAAATGCAGAAATTCCAATTAAAATAATGGAAACAATTGTCCCGGAAGTGGTAGTGTCTAGACCACGTTGTTTGCAGATATTAGCAATAATTTGACCAATGGTACAGATAAGACCTCCAACCCAAAAAGCATTGAAGCAATTTTTTAAAATAGGAGAATTGGGAGATTTTTTATCAACATACTCTTGGTATTTTTGCTTACTTTCAATGGGACTTGAAGAATTTGAATTCATCAATTTTCCCCCTTTCGGTTTAAATCTAGAACAAAACTTAAGTCTAAATCGACATAATATTCTGCGATTTTATTACCATCAATTTTTGCATATTGATTTAAAATTTTAACACTTGATAAATAATCAATTGTTTTGGAAGCTTCTGAAACTGCCTTTACAATAGCATCTTTCCACGAAATGTTTGAGTTCCCAGTAACATTTAAGTGTTTTTCTATTTCCATAACTTATATCCATCCTTTCTAAGGCAAAAGTGTTTACCTTTACAAAATTTTCTGATAATATTTTTTACCGATTTTTGAAAAATTATACAAAATTGAATAACAAAATCATTTTTTGGACAATTAGGGACGGGACAATTAGGGACGTATCTTTTTTGTCCATCAGGGACAAAAAAGATACGTCCCTAATTGTCCCCAAAAAAAAAATAAAAATTTGCACGAAAAAGAAGATTTGAATCGTTTTATCAATGAAAGAGGAAAAAAGACAGCTAAAAGGGGAGGCATAGAAGAGAAAGTGGAAAACAAAAAAATAAAGGGAGGGATTTTTCATGAAAATTAGAAGAAAAATTATTGCGATTGCATCCACACTAGCCATTTTATTAGGAACAGGAACAGTATATGCAGCACTGGGAGGAACGATTAATGGAGTGCCAGTGCTAGAATGGATGGGAATCAAAGTTTCAAACCAAGAGGTGGAATACATACAACCAGTTCAAAATAAAGTTGTAGAAAATGACATAGCAAGAGTGGCATTAGAATCAGCAGTATGTGACGATGGGTATACCATATTGCAATTTAGAGTAAACTTAAAAGATAAAATTATGCAACAATATCGAGAAGAGACGGAAGAAGGAACGAATGTACCATTTATCAATTTATTATTCAACGATTCCGCCAAAGACTTGGTGGAAAAGGGGGAGTATAGTCTAAGCAATTACCATCTTATTGTTAACCAAGATGGTGTAAATATTAGAAATGGAGCAACCGATCAAACCCTTAAAAGAATATCTGAAAGTGAATATTTAGTAGATCAAGTATGGTTTTTAGATGACACCATTTTAGGAGACCAAGAAACATTTGAAATTACATTAAGAGACATTGCTATTAGAATGGAAAATGAAGGTTTTATGATAGATGGAAGCATTCAAACTACATTATCTAAAACAGAGGCAATGGAACAGTCAACAGTTATTATACCTGAAGAAGAAATGACGCTGACACGAGGAAAAATGAAGCATACCCTTGAAAAAGTAACAATAACACCATTACAGAACATTATAGAATTTCAAACGGTATACGAAGATGTCAATAGAGACGACTTTCAAAATACAATCCATCCATTAAAATATGAGGCATATGACGAAAATGGGGAATACCTATCAACAATGGATATCATTACAAAAGCAAACATTACTTACGAAGACGGTTCAGAAGAGGAATATGAATTGCAAGACGATTTTTCAGATGATACGTTTGCTAAAGAAACATTTGAACATGCAAAGTATGAAATTACTAGAAAAATTGCAATTGACCAAACCAATAAAAATGAAACAATCATATTAAAAGCATTCGAAACGATGTTAGAAGAGGGAAGAGAAAAAAGAGAAGGCATACAACAATATGAAGTGAATTTTGCGAAACAAACCATAAAAAGTCAAGATGAAGTAGAAGAAAATGAGCAAACAGAAAGTGATGTAACAAAAACAGAAGAGCCAATAGAAAGTGGTGTAGCGACAATAGAAGAGCAAATAAAAACAGAAAAAACGGGAAACATATTGAAAGCAGAAGTAACCCAAATGACAATAGGAATAGAAGGTAAAGGCGTAATAGACGTCAAAGACAAAGAAATAATAGAGCAACTTGTAACAACAGTGAATGAAAAAACGCAAGAGTTCAAAAATTTTACTGAAATATTTGGAGAAGACGATGGCGGGGCGGCACCTGCATGTCTACAAATTCATTTAGCTAATGGAAAATTTTATTTTATCGGAGTTTGTGACAAGTATGTAAAAGATGCTACAGGCCAATATTATAATGTTATGTTCGTTAGTGAATATAATGAAGCAAACCATGAAAATATCATTAGTGATAAAATCTATATTGTAGAAACAGAGTTACAAAAACAATTAGACGAATTATATGAACAAGAACGCCAAGCAAGTCAAACCCAGGCACCACAAGTAGAAGAATCTTATGAAGAGAAACCTAACCTAGAAGAAGCAAGTACAGAGAAAACAGAAATACTTAGCAATGTGGATTACATAAAAGTTAGTATCTTTGAACTAGAAGAAGAAATGGTTAAAGAAAAGGCTGTTACAATAAGAGACGCAAAAGAAATCAAGCAATTGGTGCAAACCATTAATGAACATGCAAGCCAATATGAAACATTTTTAGAAGACATGGGAGCAGGAGACTATTTTGAAGGAACTCCAGCCATAACAGCATATTTAAAGAATGGAAATGAGGTTACTATCATGGCAAAGGATGACTTTGATAAAGATAAAAATGGAAAATTTTACAATGTGTTTGCTTATTATGAATATGAAATGGGGGAGGAAATCCGCGCCGTAAAGGATGCATACTATAAGATAGATGTAGATTTGCAACATCAAATAGAAGCATTATATCAAAAATATGAGAGAAAATAAAAAAGTTCTCTCGGGACAGTTAGGGACGTATCTTTTTTGTCCATTAGGGACAAAAAAGATACGTCCCTAATTGTCCCAAACAGACACTAATTTGTTCGAGAGTTCTTGTAAAAAATGTTTACAAAAAAATGCGGAAATGATAAAATAAAAAAAATAAAAATTTGCACGAAACAGAAAGTTTGAATCGTTTTATAAATGAAAGAGGAAAAAAGGCAATTAAAAGGGGAGGAATAGAAAGGAAAATGGAAAACCAAAAAATAAAAGAATTAGTAGAAACATATTCAGATATGATTATGAAAATTGCCTATCAAAACAGCTTTAATAAATCAGATAGTGAAGACATTGTTCAAGAAGTTTTTTTGAAGTTGATGAAAAACATAAACAAATTAGGAGAGGACAACAATTATATAAAGGCATGGCTAATTAGAGTGACAATAAATTTAAGCAAAGACTATAACAAAAGCGCTTGGTATAAAAAGGTAAGAGCTATTGAAGAAGATAATCAAGAATATGAGTTTAACTCAGAAGAACAAGATGTTTTAAAGGAACTGGCAAAATTAAAACCAGTGTACCGAAATACCATTTATTTATACTATTATGAAGGGTACAGGATACATGAAATTGCCAAAATCTTAAATCAAAATGAAAATACAGTAAGTTCCAACTTGACAAGAGCAAGAAAACAATTAAAAGGCATCTTAGAAGAAGGAGGTGAGCTGTATGCCTAACCAATATCATAATGTCATATCAAAGATAAATTTAGATGAAAGTACCAAAGAAAACCTTATATTGCAGTTAGAACAAAATAAAACCAAAAAAGTGAAGGGAGTACTTTTCATGAAAATTAAAAGAGCAATGATTGCGATTGTATCAACACTCACCATTTTATTAGGAACAGGAACAGCATATGCAGCACTAGGAGGAACGATTAATGGAGTGCCAATGCTAGAATGGATAGGAATCAAATTTTCAAATCAAGAGGGGGAATACATTCAACCAATTCAAAATCAGGTTGTAGAAAATGACGTAGCAAAAGTAGCATTAGAATCAGCAGTATGTGACGATGGGTTCACCATATTGCAATTTAGAGTAAACTTAAAAGATAAAATCGTGCAACAATATGAAGACGAAATAAACGAAGGCATATATAGCCCAGCTATCAGTTTATTTTATAATGAATCAGCTAAAATAGCAGGGGAGGGACAATCATTACCATTGGGTACTGATGGAAATCCTATTATTGGAAATCCTATTATTGATGGAAATAGTGTAGATATCAGAAATGAAGCAACCGAACAAACCCTCAAAAGAATATCAATAAGTGAATATTTAGTATATCAAGTATGGTTTTTAGATGAGACTATTTTAGGAGACGAAGAAACATTTGAAATTGAATTAAGAGATATTGCTATCAAGGTGTTAGGAAGAGACGGTTTTAAGATAGATGGAAGTATTCAAACTACATTATCTAAAACAGAGGCAATGGAACATTCAAAAGTGATTACACCAAAAGAAGAAATGACAGTGACACGAGGAAAAATGAAGCATACACTTGAGAAAGTAACAGTAACACCATTACAAAATATTGTAGAAATCAAAACAGTGTACGAAGATGTCAATAGAGACGATTTTAAAAATACAATTCGTGCATTGGTATATGAGGCATATTACGATGATATATACAGTTTATCTACAAAGGATATTGTTACAGAATCACGTATTACTTACGAAGACGGCTCAACAGAAGAACATGAAGTGCCAGATGTTTTTTTTGAGAATGATATATTTGATAAAGAAACATTTGAACATGCAAAGTATGAAATTACTAGAAAAATTGCAATTGACCAAAGTGACAAAAATGAAGCATTCACATTAAAAGTATATGAATATGACTTTAGGGGAGAAGATGAAAGGAAAGAGATAAACGGCATACAACAATATGATATTAATTTGGTCGAACAAACCATAAAAAGTCAAGATGAAGTGGAAGAAAATGAGCAAATAGAAAATGATGCAACGAAAGTAAAAGAGAAAATAAAAACAGAAAAAACGGGAAATATATTAGAAGCAGATGTAACCCAAATGATAGTAGGAGTAGAAGGTAAAGGAGAAATAGAAATCAAGAACAAAGAAGTGATAGAGCAACTTGTAACAACAGTGAATAAAAACACGCAAGAGTTCAAAAATTATGCTGAAATATTTGGAGAAGATGATGGTGGCGCGTCACCTACATGGATACAGATTCATTTAGCTGATGGAAAATTTTATTTTATTGCAGCTTGTGATGATTATGTAAAAGATACTGCAGGTAAATATTGGAATCTTATATTTGTTGTTGACGTCAAAGAGCCAAAAGAAAAATCCATGCAGAAAGTTTATATCATAGAAACAGATTTAGAAAAAACGTTAGACGAATTATATGAACAAGAACGCCAAACAGCAAGTCAAACCCAAACGCCACAAGTAGAAGAGCCTTCAGAAGATGAGACAGAAATACTTAGCGATGTAGATTACATAGAAATTAGTATCCCCGAACCAGGAGCAGAAAGCTATGTACCAAAAACAGCTACGATAAGAGATGAAAAAGAAATCAAGCAATTGGTGCAAACCATTAATGAACATGCAAAACGATATGAGACATTTCTAGAAGACGTGGGAGCGGGAGACTATTTTGAAGGGGGAGCAACCGTCATGGCATATTTGAAGAATGGAAATCAGGTTAGTATTACAGCACTTGATCATTTTGATCAAGATAAAAATGGAGAATATTACAATGTGTTTAATTATTGTAATTATGAATGGTATGGAAAAATCCTTATCGACAGAAATGCATATTATAAGATAGATGTAGATTTGCAACAGCAGATAAAGGAATTATATCAAAGATATGAGGGAGAATAAAAAATTCTCTCGGGACAATTAGGGACGTATCTTTTTTGTCCGTTAGGGACAAAAAAGATACGTCCCTAATTGTCCCTCGGCCAGAAAAAAAGGAGGAAGAAAAAGTGATTGATAAAGTCAGAGAAGTAGCACTGAAGGTGCTGTATAAAGTTGATAAGGAGAAAGCATTTTCTAATCTTGTGCTAAATCAGGAGATAAAAGATACGAAAAAAAATGGAGTGCAACTTACACCACGTGATGTGGGTCTCATTTCAGAGATTGTGTATGGCGTAACCAATTGGAGACTGACCATTGATCATATCATTGAAACATATGCAACAATCAAATTGAAAAAAATTTCGCCTTGGATTATGAATATTTTAAGAATGGGAATTTATCAAATTGTATGGTTAGATAAAATTCCAAAATCTGCCGCAGTGAATGAAAGCGTTAATTTGGCAAAACGTTATGGTCATAGTGGCAGTGCTAGATTTGTCAATGCAATTTTACACAAAATAACAAAAGAGGATTATCATAAAATGACACAAATTGCAGATAATAAACAAAGAATTTCACTTATGTATGCAATGCCAATGTGGATAGTAGAACAATTACTAAAAGAAAGAAAAACAATAAAAGAAGTAGAAACCATTTGCCAAGAACTAACACAAAGACCAACGCTTACAATTAGAAGAAATCAATTAAAAATTCAAAAAAAGGAATTTGAAGAACAACTCACCAAGGCACAAATCATATTTGAAAATAGTACGATTAATCCAGATTTTTATTACATAAAAAATATGAAACAAATAGAAGAATTGGAGTTATTCCAAAAAGGGTACATGACAGTGCAAGATGTATCTGCTGGACTAGCAGCATGGTATTTGGAACCAAAACCTGGGGAGACTATTTTAGATGCATGTAGTGCACCAGGCGGGAAAACAACCTATTTAGCAGAAATAATGGGAAACCAAGGAAAGATAGAAGCATGGGATATATACCCACACAGAACAAAATTAATTCAAGAAAATGCCAAAAGATTAGGAATTACAATCATACACACAAAAGAGCAAGATGCAAGCATATACCATCCAGAATATAACGAAGCATTTGATAAAATTTTATTAGATGTCCCTTGCATGGGAATTGGTGTTATCAAACGAAAACCAGATATTAAATGGCAAAAAAGACCAGAAGATATACCAGAAGTGACGAAACTACAAGAACAAATCATAACGGCATGTGCCAACTATCTAAAAAAGGGAGGGCAATTGATTTATTCTACATGTAGCATATTGGAAGAAGAAAATCAAAAAGTAGTACAGAAATTTCTAAAAAAACACACAGAATTTTTTGCAGAAGAACTTGTTTCAGAACAAAAAATGTTACAAATTCTCCCAAAAAATGAACAAGATGGATTTTTTATAGCAAAATTGGTAAAAAAATAATATTACATACATATTACAGTTATATTACATTTTAATTAAAACAGTTGACTATTTAGCAAAAAACGATAAAATGGAATTAACCAATTAGAAGATTATTCAAACATAAGAAAAAAAAAGTAGTATGTTTTTTATAAAGTTGCAAATGATAGCAATATATAAAGATAAGGAGCAAAAAATGGTAAGTTGTTTAGGATTATATATTGAAAACAATTTAATTAAATATGCTAAAGTTTCAAAGGACAAAGAAGGTAAGAAAATAGAAGCATATGGAGTAAAATTCTACGATAGAATTGAAGAAGGAATTCGACAAATTGTAGAAGAAACTTATAGCTACAAAATTCCAATTTGTATCAATCTAACAGAAGAAATGTATCAGTATTTTGATATGTTCTCTTTATTAAGTAAAAATGACTTAGACAAAGCAGTGGAAATGGAATTTGAAGCATATTGTTCAGACAATGGTTTCAATGCAAGTGTATTTGAAACCCGTTATGCTGTGGTAGAAGGATTACAAGATGCAGAAAAACTAAAAGTCATTTTTGTCAGCGATAACAGATTAGAATTGAATAAAAGAATGCAACTTTTTGAAAAATATAGACTAACAGGGGTATACCCACTATCTATTGCATTACCAACAATTTCTAAGCAAGTCGCACAGCAAAACTCTATTATTGTTAATATTGAAGAACACACAACAATTACAACAATTATCAATAAAAAAGTTTTTGATGTGAAAGTACTAGACCAAGGAAGTACAGATTTCTTAGATCGAATTAATCTAAAAGAAAATTCATATGCAAAAGCATACGAGGTTTGCAAAGAAACAACGATATATACTTCAGAAGGAAAAGAATTAACAGAAAAAGAAGCTGGCTATCTAGAACTTATTATGCCTGTGTTATACCCAATTGTTGGACAAGTACAAAAAACAATGAATGAAAGTATGGAAAAAATTGAAAATGTTTATATAACAGGTACAGCAGCTTTGATTAATAACATAGATTTATATTTTCAAGAATATCTAGAAAATGCAAAATGCGAAATTTTAAAACCAGACTTTGTGGCAAGAAATGCAGATATTAATATTAAAGATTATATTGAAGTCAATTCCGCTATTGCAATTGCCTTAATGGGAATTGGAGAAGGTATTAGCGGAATGAACTTCAAGAAAAATACAGTAAATGATAAATTAAAAGACTTTTTTAAGTTAGAATTTGGCGCACAACAAGGAGGAAGACTAATATCAAACGACTTAAAACAACCTCTGGACAGAACCGAAAAAAGCTTATTAAATGTATTGGCAGGCTTTTTCATCTTATTTGTTGTGTATACTGCATTTTCTCTGATGTTAAAACAAAGCTTTGCATACAAAGGCGCGCAGGCAGATGAATCTATTAAAAATTCAAACAAACAAATTTCATTGGTAGAACAAGATGACAGTGCCATTAAAGAAGTAAAAAATGATTATACTACCAGAATTGAAAATATACGAGAACTTAATAATCGAATTAATGAACGCAACCAATCAAGAGGCGCATTACCAGGACTATTAAATCAATTAATGAACGTTATTCCAGATGAAGTAAAAATCAACTCAATTGAAACAGAAGTACACTTAGACGGAAAACCACTTACAACGGAAACAGACACAAACAAGATGACAGGAACAGATGAAACAACAACTAAAACAAGCGAAGCACAATCAGAAGATACAACAGCCACAGGAAATACAGCAGTAGCACAAGATACAACAACAGCTTCTACCACAGACACAACAGGTGTTAAAACAAATCACGTTGTTATTGAAGTGGAATCTGCAAAATATGAACAAATTGCATTCTTAATAGGAAGCATTAAAACAGACGTAATTTTAACAAATGTCATTTCTACTTCAGGACAAAAAGAAAGCAATGTAATAAAAGTAACGATAGAAGGTGATCTACCATGAAAAAAATATTAATTTTACTATCCATCATTTTGCTGTGCGTGCTAACAGTGTTTACGGTGCTAAAAGGAATTCATATTGGAGATTTTTCTATCTTGGGTATTTATGAAATTCAAGATGAAGATGCAAAATTGGATAAAAAGGTGAAACAAGCAACTAAACTTGCAAGTACAGATTATAAAAATCAAATGCTTTCCATTGAACAAGATGTGAAAGACATGCAAGAAGAAAAACAAAAATATGAAGATGAAGTAGCTGCTAGTACAGAAAGCGAATTTGCAGCAGTGGTACAAAAGCAAAAATATTCTATAGACAAATTATGGACCAAAATTGGAACATTAGCCACAGACGAAGGACTAGATGCAAAATTTGTATATAAAAAAGGAACTTTACAAGCAGCACCTTCAGAACAAAAGGAATTTAACTATTATACAATTGAATTTGAAGTAACAGGAAGCTATATTGGTGTTTCATTATATATTTCAGACC
Organism: uncultured Clostridia bacterium; assembly: GCA_947625645.1. Taxonomy (GTDB): domain Bacteria; phylum Bacillota; class Clostridia; order TANB77; family CAG-508; genus CAG-269. The sequence goes on from CANQPE010000002.1 coordinate 60,091, forward strand.
TAGAAGACGACTCAGAATTAGGCTTTAAAATAGAAGATTTTAAAATGAAACCAGAAGGAAATGGAGACACCGTAAAAGCAACCTTTACTGTAAAAGACATTGCTATCATGGGACTTGTAGATATTGCAGAAGAAGAGCCAGAAGAAGAAGAAAGCAATACGACGAACACAACAGAAGAGAAAAAATCTATTATCAATGCAATTAATACAACCGTAGATGACGTAACAGCAGAAAATACAGCAAATGTGACTAGAAATTCTACTAGTCAATAGAAAAGGAGTATCTTATGACAAAAGGCGTTTTTAAAGAAATAATTATAATTTTATTATTAATTCTTGCAGTCATATTGTTACTAACGGTTTTACTATACGATTATGTACCTTTAAACAAGGTCATTCCAGAAAAAGTAACGTACACTGCAACAGAAGAAATTAAGTCAGCGCTTGAAGAAAAAAAGGTAAGCGATGAGGACACAGTTGTACTAACATATGAAGTAACGTCAACAGATTTAAAGAATTACCAAAGAGTAAATGAATATAAAGCAGGTAGAAAAAATCCATTTGGAACTGTTGTAACCGAAACACCAACGGATGAAAATACAGGAACACAAAATAACAGCGGAACTACAACAGGAACAACAGGAGGAACTTCTTCAAGTGCAACAAGTGGAACCACGGGAACTACCACAAGTGGCAGTGCTGGAAATAATAGCAGTACAGGAACGAGCAGCTCAACTAGTACACACTATTACCCAGACAAGGGAACAAAATAATTTCGTTATTATTATTATACTTGATTACAAGTATGGAAATGATAAACATTCAAAAGAAAAGGGGGATAGACAAAAGAAATATCGTTTGATAACGACCAATGTGAGAAAAACACAGGAAGAAATTAAAATTTAGGAGGTAAAAAAATGAAAAAGAATCAAAAAGGTATTACACTAGTAGCCTTAGTAATTACAATCATTGTATTATTAATTCTTGCAGGTGTAACAATTGCATCACTAGCAGGTGAAAACGGATTATTAACAAGGAGTTCAAAGGCAGTTAATGCTAATACAACAGGAACGAAAAAAGAACAAGTAGTATTATCCTACGACACAGCATCAGGAGCATATTATGATGCAAAATACGTAGACAATTCTGTAACCAATATTGCTCCAAATGGAACAATTACAAAAATAGAACCTACGGCATATATTGTTAAGCAATTATTAAAAGATGCCGATTTTACAGAGGTAGCAGGTATCTATGACAGTGACGAGACAAATGCTAAAGAGTATGTTATTAAAGATGCTTCTGGAAAAGTTAATGGAAAAGACTTTGACGGCACCTCACAAGAGGAAGTTCCAGACAATTTAACATCAGCTTGGATTCGTTTAAAAGGTTCTGTAAGACGCGATGCAAATGAAAACGAATATACTGGTAAAAATGGATTAATTCAAGTTCAAATTAAAAATCAAGGGAATGCTTCTATGCTAGCTAAACCTTGGTCAGATGAAAAACCATTACCAGAATAAGATGCACTAGCAGATAAAAACAAATATTAGGAGGTAAAAAAATGAAAAAGAATCAAAAAGGTATTACACTAGTAGCACTAGTCATTACGATTATTGTATTATTAATCCTTGCGGGTGTAACAATAGCATCTTTAGCAGGTGAAAACGGATTATTAACCAGAAGCTCAAAGGCGGTTAATGCTAACACAACAGGAACGAAAAAAGAACAAGTAGTATTATCCTATGACACAGCATCAGGTGCTTACTATGATGCAAAATATGTAGACAACTCTGTCACAAACATTGATCCAGATGGAACCATTACTAAGATTGAACCAACTGCATATATTATTAAACAATTATTGGCTGATAATGACTTCATGGAGGTAGCTGGTGTTTATGATGGACCAAAAACTACATCAAAAGAATATGTAAAAGATTCAGCTGGTGAAAATCAAGTTAAACTAACAGATGACATTAAAGAAGCTTGGATTCGATTAAGAGGTTCTGTACAACGTGATGCAAATGAAAATGAAAAAACAGGACAAGCAGGATTAATTCAAATTAAAATTAAAAACCAAGGAAATGCTTCTATGTTAGCTAAACCTTGGTCAGATGAGACAGGATTTGAATATGAAGCAAGTGAAAAAGAATCAACATAGTAAATAATATTTTAAAGTAAACGACAAACTTTAGGCATATACACACATATGTATATGCCTAAAAGTTTAAAAAAAGGGGAAACGGAACAAAAAATGGAATACCTATTTTATTTATTTATTTTTATCATTGGTATTGTATTTGGCAGTTTCTATACGTTAGCTGTATACCGCATACCAAAAAAAGAAGATATTTTACATACACATTCCTATTGCCCAGAATGTCAGCATAAACTAGGGTTTTTGGATTTAATCCCTTTGTTTAGTTATGCCTTTTTACGTGGCAAATGTCGCTATTGTGGCAAAAAGATTCGTCCCCGTTATTTTATTATCGAATTTATTTCAGGGTGTTTTTTTGTGGCACTTGCGTACCTAATGAAATTTAATGTGGAAAATCTAACGGCGATAAAAGCAATAGACTTCTCTTTTATGGTACTATATTTCACATATATTATTTTAATGGCAGGAATTGATAAAGAAAATAGGCAGATTCAAAAAGGTGTTAATATTTATGGAATTGCAATATCGATTGGATATATGATATATCTATACATAATAGAAGAACCTAGTATTTATAGATATGGTATATATTTAATGTTTAGCATTGTTTGTTTAGGACTTGACAGCATTACATTCCGAAAATATGCAAAACACACATACATATATGGACTCATTATCACTACAATTATTATGGCAATTTTTACAGGTGAATTTGTCATGTATGAAACAGTTCTTACGGTATTATTAGCAATTGCAATCTATGTAGCCATCAAAAAAATACAAAATAAAAGGAAGAAAGATAAAGAACCTGTATTTCAAAAAATGCAAATTGGCTATATGCTAGGAATTGCAAACATTGCATTTTTCTTATTTGTTATGTTTTGCCAACGTACTTTCTAAGCAAGGAGGAAAATAGAAGAATGAAACAAAAACTCAAGTGTGAAAAAGGAATTACCAATGCAGATATCGTCATTGCAGTTATTCTTGTTACGCTATTTATTGGATTATTGGCAACAATGACCAATATGATTCAAAGAGATGCAAAAAAAACACAACGTGAAGAACAAGCAATGAGTTATGCAATTGAATTGATAGAATTGGCAAAATCACAAGACTTTAGTGTATATCCAAAACTAGGTAGCCAAAAAATACAAGATGTAGAAGAATTGCAAGATGGTTATATCGTAGATAAGAATCATAATACTCCTACACCATTTTATAAGACGATTACCGTTCAAGATATTTCAGAATTTTCTGCCCATATTGATAAACAACCAGAAATCATGAAAAAAATTACGGTAACCATATCGTATCAGCAAGATAATGAAGAAAAAAATGTGACATTAACTACCTATGTCACCAAGGAGGGCTAGCATGAAAAGTGAAAGAGGTGTTACAACAACAACTGTTATTGTATATGTCATTATTTTAACAGTCGTGATTTCCATGATGTCAGTGATAACCGGTTTTTTTAGAAGTGGCATACGCAAGAGTTTGCAAAAAAATATCAGCGCAGACCGTTACATTACATTTGCTAGTTATTTTATCCAAGATATTCAGCAAAAAGGAAATGAAGTGTTAGCGGCAGAAGAAGTTAAAGATACAGACGGGAACCGCGTTTGTTATATCCAATTTTCAAATGGTAATTTGTATCAATTTTCTGAAGCAAACAAAGAGATTTATTTAAACCAAATAACAATTTGTGAAGATGTGGATTATTGTCGTTTTGTGCATATCACACCAAAAGAGGGAAAAGAAAAAGTGGAAGTACATTTTGCAGCAGGTGATTTCGAAAGATTAAATGAAAACCCTGTGGTTTTCTATATGTAATTTTTGGAAACATGCGAAAAAGCTACAAAAATAAATTAAAATGTAGTATAATATAGTAGAGGATAAATTCCTGCCACAAAAGAAAGGAGAAAAAATATGGATATTCGTAGAAAACAACCAATGGGAGTAGAATTAGTAAAAAAGGGGATTGTGAAAGAAAGTGACATAGAAAGGGCTTTGCAATTCCAAAGGGAACATCCAAGTATGAAGATTGGAGACATTTTATATGCATTAGATGTATGTGAACCGACAGTATTAATTAATGCAATTGCAGACATTGTAGGAGCAAAAGGTATTTTATTAACCAATAATTTAATTAAAATCAACATAGAGGATTATTTGCCAAAAGATGTAGCGAAAAACAACAAAGCCATTCCATTTGATGTTTCAGATGGAAAGATAAAGGTATGTTTTCCAAACAATATTGAAATGAAAAAAATGGAAAATATTCGTCGTTTAATGCTAAATAGAGGGTTAATTTTAGACCCATATGTTACCTTTTCACAACAAATTGATAAAATTTTGGCCTCATTAGATGGCAATGTGAGTGAAGAAATTACGAAATCTGGAAACAGTGATAGTACATCCATTACAGAGTTGGTTGATAATATTATTACAACAGGAATTGAAAGACGTGCCAGTGATATACATATTGAGCCATTACAAGATGAAGTAAGGGTTCGTTACCGTGTAGATGGTGAGCTATATGTTGCAGCAACCATTAAGAAAAATAAGCAACAACAATTAATTGGAAGATTAAAAGCCATTTCCAATATGCATCAAGAAAAACAAGAGTCACAAGATGGTAGAATTACAACGTATGAAAATTATAATATTCGTGTATCTTCACAACCTAATATTTATGGTGAAAAATTTGTGTTAAGGTTATTGAAGAAGAATACGGACATTCGTAGTATTTTTGAATTAGGGTACCCAGGGGACGACGAAAGTGTTCGTAAGAGCTTTAACAAGAAAAATAGTATTACCATTATTGCAGCACCAACAGGAGAAGGTAAAACAACAACATTGTACAGTATTATCGATTTTCTAAATCGACCAGAAATTAATATTACAACCATAGAAGACCCAGTAGAAATTCGTATTAGAGGATTAAACCAAATTGAAATCGGACCAAAAGCAACATTTTCAAATTCATTAAGAACGGTTTTAAGACAAGACCCAGACGTCGTATTGGTAGGAGAAATCCGTGACATTGAAACAGCAGAAATTGCAGTGCAAGCAGGTCAAACAGGACACTATGTGCTTTCAACCATTCACACCATTGACAGTATTGAAGTTATTAACCGTTTAAGAAAAATGGGAGTTTCAGACTATGACATTGGAAGTATTTTAGCAACATGTGTATCAGAAAGATTAATCAGAAGAGTTTGTCCACATTGCAAAAGAGAAAGAGAATTTTCAGCACAAGAAAAAGAAATTATGACAAAATTAATGGAACGCTATGGCGAGACCATCAATTTTGAAGGGAAAAAGACGTATGATGCAGTTGGTTGTGACTATTGCAACAATACAGGTTTCTATGAAAGAATTGGTATTTTTGAAATTCTAGATATTACAGATGATATTCGAGAACTAATTGTCAATGGCGCTTCTAACTTGGAAATTCGTAGAAAAGCATTAGCATTAGGTTACCGTCCACTTGTTGTAGATGGTGTTCGTAAAGTGTTAGATGGTGTTACCACATTAGATGAGTTAAATAATAAATTACTATTATATTAAACAAAAGAAAGGGTTGAAATATATGATAAACATGGAAAAAATATTAGACCAAGTGATTGCAAGAGATGCTTCAGATGTGCACTTGGTTGCAGGAAATAAACCATTACTTAGAATTGCTAGAGAATTACTTCCCATAGAGGAAGAATCAGTTTTAACACCAGATGATATGAACGAAATCTACGATTATTTAGTAAGAGGAAATCTAGATAAAGATACCGTATTCCACGACACAAGAAAGCTAGATACTTCTTGCGAATATGCAGGAGTCCGTTTTAGGGTGAATATATCTAACGCATTTGACGTACCTGTATGTACATTAAGGTTAATCAAAAATGAGTTACCATCGTTTGAGGAGTTAGGTGTTCCAGATGTGGTTAGAAGAATGACAATGCAACCACAAGGATTAATGTTGGTAACTGGTAAGACAAACTCTGGTAAAACAACAACATTAAATGCACTTATTAATGATATTAATGAAACGCAAAACCGCAAAATATTAACACTTGAGAACCCAGTAGAATTTAGGCATCATTCTAAAAGGTCTTTAATTGTCCAAAAAGAAGTAGGAAAAGGGCAAGACTCTTTAACCTTTAGTGATGGTGTTAAAAATGCCCTAAGAGAAGACTGCGACATTTTGGTTATCGGAGAGGTTAGAGACAAAGTTACGATGGAAGCTGCAATTGAAATGGCAGAGTCAGGACACTTGGTAATTGGAACTTTACATACAAAATCTTGTGCAGAAACCATAGACAGAATGATTAACTTCTATGAAGTGCGTGACCAAGCAAGTATTAAATACCTATTATCGGCTTTATTAAAGCTTGTTGTATCACAAAGGTTACTTCGTGGAAGAGATGGAAAATTAGTGTTAATTCCTGAAGTCATGGTGGTAGATAACATTGTGGCAGGTATTATTCGAAAAGAAAAAATCAGTGTTTCAGAAATTGAAGATGCCATACAAAGTAATTTAGATAAAGGTAGTGTCGGTCTCATTAATTCATTGGCACAGGCTTTTGTGGATGATAAAATTACTTTGGAACAAGCAAAATCACAATTAGAGGATAAAAATATAGAAGTATTAAACAGAACGATTATGCAATTAAAAATTAAAAGAGGGAAATAAGAAAGGAGCAGATGTCAGCTGGGTTTGAGCTAACATCTAACTAGGAACTATGGCCGTATATATATATAAAGCAATGACAAAGTCAGGGTTAATTGTTAGAAATAGAGTAGAAGCACCGACAAAAGGTACATTAATTAATATGTTGAAAAACAATGAATTAATGCCAATTAGCATAGATAAGATGCCTTATGGAAAAAAGAAGCCACGTGTAAAACAGAAGAAAAATATAGAAGAAAGAGAATATCTTAAAAACTTAAATACAACCAGTATTGAAACAACGAATAGATTTTCTATGAGGGAAAAAATTACAATGTACCTAGCCCAATCCAAAAGGATTACACCTAGGGACTTGGTGGTATTTACGCAAAATTTCTATTTGCTAAAAAAAGCAAACTTCAATAATATTCATGCTTTGAGGACGATTTTAGACAGTACAGAAAACTACATTTTCAAGCAAATTATAGAAGATATTTTGGCTGGTGTGGAAGCTGGGGAAAACATGTATACAACAATGGAATATTATGAAGATGTGTTTCCTTATATCTATATCAACATGATTAAAGTAGGAGAGTTGTCTGGGTCTTTAACAAACTCATTGGAGCAAGCCGTAAAATATTTAGACGATAACAACGCAATGAATAAAAAGTTAAGGAATATTTTAATTCCAAATTTGATTCAGTTTATTTTATTGATTGTGATGTTAGTGGTTGGTACACTTGTTGCCATACCAGCAATTCAAGGCGTTTATGAAGAATTGGGAACCAAAGATACTTTACCAGCAATTACATTATGGTTCCAAGGCGTTATGAATGTTGCCATCAAATTTTGGTACATACCTGTTATCGTTTTGGTGGGAATTGCAGCAGCAATTATTACATATATAAGTACACCAAAAGGTCACTATAACTTTGATTACTTGAAATATAAAATGCCTGTTTTTGGAGAATTGATTTTTGCGATTGATTTTTCAAGATTGATGAAGGCCATGCTGTTAAACTTACAAAATGGTATGCGTATTCAAGAAGCACTAGAAGTAAGTAAAAACGTTGTGAAAAACCGTGTTATGCGTTCTATTATAGATGTATCTTCTAACAACATATTAATTGGATCTTCTTGGATAGAACCATTCGAAAAATCAGGGCTATGTAAGCCAATGATAACCGAAATGTTGAAAATCGGTATGAGAACAGACTTAACCGAAATGATGGAAAAATTAGTAGAATATATGCAAATTGATATTGATGACATTATGACCAAGGTTATGAAAGCATTACCACAAATTGTGTATGCAATTGTAGGAGTTGTGTTAATCTTCTTCGTTATTGTTGTACTTGTACCTTGCGTTCAAGTATATATGGGTAACTTCTTGTTCTCCGCTTACCTTGAGTAGTGTCTTGGGACAATTAGGGACGTTTCTTTTTTGTCCCTCAGGAACAATTGGGGACAGACCTTTGGAGCATGGGGGACAAAAAAGAAACGTCCCTAATTGTCCCCGAAAAGAAAGGAAGAAATATGAAGGAAGAGAAAAAGGCTACGCGCCAAAGCTATGGAGAGGCGTTAGTAGATTTGGGAAAACAAAATCCGAATATTGTTGTATTAGATGCAGATTTAGCAAGTGCCACAAAAACAGAATTGTTTGCCAAGGCATATCCTGACCGTTTTTTTGATATGGGAATTGCGGAAGCAGATATGATGTCAACCGCTGCAGGAATGGCCACTTGTGGCAAAATTCCATATGCAAGTACATTTGCTATGTTTGCCGCAGGAAGGGCATATGACCAAATACGAAATAGTATTTGTTACCCAGAATTACCAGTTAAAATTTGTGCAACCCATGCAGGAATTACCGTAGGGGAAGATGGAGCAACCCATCAAATGATAGAAGACCTATCTTTAATGCGTACATTACCCAATATGACAGTTTTGTCAGTAAGTGATGATGTACAAACAAAGTGGGCTGTAAAGGAAATAGCAAATTTACAAGGTCCAGTATATTTACGTTTATCTCGATTAGCAACCAATGTGCTATATGAAGAAAATCAAGTATTTGAAATTGGAAAAGCTGTGCAATGGGGCAATGGAACAGACGGTACCATTTTTAGTACAGGTGTGACAGTGGCCGAAAGTCTAAAGGCACAAGAGCAGTTAGAACAAAAAGGAATCCATGTCAGAGTGGTAGATATGCATACCATAAAGCCAATTGATAAAGATATGATTATTAAGGCGGCAAAAGAAACAAAACGCCTTGTTTCTGTAGAAGACCATAATGTGATAGGAGGTTTAGGTAGTGCAATAGCAGAAGTTTTAACAGAATATGAACCCAAACATTTTATTCGATTGGGTATTCCAGATACCTTTGGAAAATCTGGAAAAGCAGTGGAATTGATGAAATTTTTTGGCATCACAGCAGATAATATTATGAAGCAGTGGAGCTAGGGACAATTAGGGACGTATCTTTTTTGTCCCAATTGGACAAAAAAGATACGTCCCTAATTGTTCCAAAATAGAAAGGATGGGAATGAAAAATGGAAAATAAACAAGAAAAAATGGGAGAAAAAGTGGTAAACACAGTGCAAAAGGCAAGTGTGATTATCTCTGGAAAAATTGAAGAAATGAAAGGAACTAATCCAGAAAAAGCAACATATTATACACAAAATCTACAACAAATACATGAAAAAGTCAATAATGAATTACTTGGTTCAGAAGTGATTGAAATATTAGATACAATTATCAATATGCAAAGTGATTTATTATTATAAAGAGTAGTAATTAGTTGAAAAAAAGAGTAAAAAAGTAAAATATGGAAAAAAAACAAAATATTCCACTGTTTTTTTGGGAAAGAGGTATTGCAAAAAAGAGCATTTATTGGTATGATAAAAGCAGAAAGTAGTAAAAATCTCTTTCCCAATTTGATTTTGCATCTTAAGAAGGGATGGAATAAAAATGATAGAGTTTAGAAATGTAAGTAAAACATACGATACAGGCACAGATGCCGTAAAAAATGCAAACTTTATAATTGAAAAAGGAGAGTTTGCGTTTTTAGTAGGTACCTCAGGAAGTGGAAAATCAACGTTAATTAAACTCATATTAAAAGAAGAAGAACCAACATCAGGAAATATCATTATTAATGGAAAGGATACTACCTATTTGAAACCAAGCCGAATCCCATATTTAAGAAGAAGTATGGGCGTGGTTTTTCAAGACTTTAGGCTATTGCCAGATAAAACGGTATATGACAATGTGGCATATGCAATGTATATTGTAAGAGCAACGCCGAGACACATAAGAAGGCAAGTACCAATGATATTATCTATGGTGGGGTTGAGTCATAAAGCAAAAATGTATCCCAATGAATTATCTGGAGGAGAACAACAAAGAGTAGCGCTTGCCAGGGCGTTAGTCAATTCTCCCTCTATGTTGATTGCAGATGAGCCAACAGGAAATCTAGACCCAGAAACAGCATGGGACATTATGACATTATTAAATGAAATTAATATGAGGGGAACAACCGTTGTTGTGGCAACACATGCGAAAGATATCGTTGATAAAATGAAAAAAAGAGTGATCCATATTCAAAATGGCAATATCGTACGAGATGACAAAAAAGGTGGGTATGATTATGAAATATAACATATTAGGATATTTAATAGGTGAAGGGTTCAGCAATGTCTTTAAAAATAAAAAATCAACAGGTGCCTCATTAGTCATTATGTGTGCAACAATGATTATTTTTGGTGTTTTTCTTATTTTAGGAGAGAACATCAACCATTTTGTTGATGATATCAAATCAGAACAAGGCTTTCAGGTGTTTATTAAAGTAGATGCCACGCAAGAAGAAATTGAAAAGTTTGGAGAAGATATTAGGAGCATACCAGGTGTTAGCACAGCAGAATTTATTTCAAAAGAAGATGGTCTCAACAGAATGAAGGAACGATTAAAAGATGATAAAGGTGTATTAGATGGTTTTAATGTAGAGGCGTTTCGTGCATCTTATATGGTAAAAATCACAGACCTAGAACAAAGTCAACAAATACAAGAGCAAATTAAGAAAATTGAAAACTATGTTAGAATTACAAGTAGTGATGAAACCATAACGGCGTTGGTTCGTTTGGCAAATGGTATACGCATTTTTACAGGTGCTATTTTATTGTTATTAATCATAATTTCTATTTTCATCATTTCAAATACCATTAAGTTAACAGTACACGCAAGAAGAAAAGAAATATCGATTATGAAATATGTAGGAGCAACCAATAACTTTATTCGTTGGCCTTTTATTGTAGAAGGTATGATTATTGGAGTTATTTCTAGTGCCATTTCCATTGCGATTGTAGGCGGGGCATATAACTTTATTGCAACAGAGCTAGTGAATGCATCTTTCATGAAAATGATAGGGATGAGTTTAGTTGGCTTTAGTGAAATGCTATCTTCTATTATAGTGGTGTATATGCTATTAGGAATTGGAATTGGTGCCATCCGGAAGTGTTATTTCTATGAGGAAATATTTAAAAGTATAAAGGAGTTTGGTAGCTATGCGTAAGATTTTATGTATGGTACTCATTTGCTTGTTATGTTTTGGCATGTCATTTGTAGAGGCAGTCGATAGTGAAAATGCAGTAGGAAATACAACGGCAAATGCAACCGATTTGCAAAAGACGCAACAAGAAATGCAAGAACAAATTCAGCAGGCAAACGAAGAGCTTTCCGTCATACAGTTAGATATTACGGAAAACATTGAGCAAGTGCAAAAATTAGATGAAAAAATAGAAGCAGCAGAAGCTGAACTAGCAACAACATCAGAACAAGCGCAAGTTTTGCAACAGACAATCCAGGGATTGGAAGAAACACAAAAAACAGAACAAGAAAAATATGATAAACAAAAAGAATTATTTGAAGAACGTGTTGTCGCATTATATGAAGCTGGAGATACACAATATTTAGATGTATTACTACACTCTGAAAATGTAACAGATTTTATTTCTAGTTACTTTATTATATCAGAAATTGCAGATTATGATGCAGATATTTTAAATACAATTGGCGAAAGAAAACATAATATTGAAATTACAAAAACAAAGCTAGAAAAACAAAAAGAACAATTGGCAATCATTGTAGAAAAACGAACCAGAACAGCAAAGGTCTTACAAACCACAAAATTACTAAGGGAAAATTATATTTCAAAATTATCTGAACAAGAAAAACAAACACAGGAGAAAATTGAAGCCTATCATCAGGCATTAAAAGAAGTGAATCAGCAAATGATTGAACTGGCTAAACAAGGGCTTGAGACAGCATATATAGGCGGCGAGCTAGCATGGCCAGTGCCAGGCTATACGCAAATTAGTTCCAAATATGGGATGAGAGTTCATCCTATCACAAAAGTGTATAAATTACATACCGGTGTAGATATTTCTGCACCAATGGGAGCAAATTTTGTTGCTGCCAATGACGGAATCGTAATAAAAGCGGGGTACAACAGTGCTTATGGTAACATGGTTGTAATTGACCATGGAGGTGGAATTTCCACATTATATGCACATGGTTCTCAAATTTTAGTGCAAGTGGGAGAGCAAGTGACAAGAAACCAAGCCATTTTAAAAGTAGGGTCAACAGGCTATTCAACAGGACCACATGCACATTTTGAGGTAAGAAAGCAAGGTGTTGTTACAAACCCAATGCCATATATTACGAGTGGACTTGTACCAAATTCTGAAGAAGATAAAGCTGAAAAGGAAAATCAAACCAAAGAAAATGCAGTACAAAATAATACTGTGGAAGAAAATATGGTGGTACAAAATACAAATCAAAATGGGTAAAATTTGTGCTACATAGGGATGATATTACACTAGAAAGGAAAGGTAAGCCAATGAGAATCTTAGGAAAAAAAATACTAGGGATGCTTTTAATTATGATGATAATAAGTTGGACGAATGTTGTGTTGGCATTGGATGAAACAGCTTTAAACAATCAAAAAGAGAACAATAATCAAAAAATACAGGAAACAGAAGCAGAAAAAGAAAAGGTGCAAGAGTTAAAAAGTGAGACGGTAAAGCAAGTAGAAGAATTAGACAGCCAAATTGATGAATATCAAAGTCAAATTAGTAGTTTGGATGGTCAAATTGCAGAAGCAAATACGAAAATTCAAGAAACAACAGCGAAATTAGAACAAGCACAAAAAGATTATGAAAATCAACAAAAAATGTTGGAAGAGAGAGTGGTTGCTTTATATGAAGCAGGAGAAACTACGTATTTAGATGTGTTGTTGTCTTCAGAGAGTGTGACAGATTTTATTTCTAGTTATTATGTCATTTCTGAAATTGCACAATGTGATGTTGATTTATTGAATGAAATTGACTTCAAGAAAAAGGAAATAGAGACAACGAAACAAGAGTTAGAAGCAAGTAAAAATCAGTTAACATCAGCCAGAACAAATAAAAAATTAGTTGCTTCTCAATTAGAAGCCACCAAAACAGAAAAGCAAAATAAAGTGGCACAGTTATCTGAACAAGAGCAACAATTGCAAGCTCAAATTGATGAAATCAAAAAAGATAATGTTTCAATTGACCAACAAATTCAATCATATAAAGCAGAGTTAAAGCGTAAAATGGAAGAAGAGTTACGAAGAAGAAAACAACAAGAGGAAGAAGAAGCCAGAAGAAGGAAAAGTGAAGCTAACGCGGGAGGGGGCACTACTTCAAGCGGTTCTTCAGGGACAACCACCGGAACCAGTTCAAGTGGATTTATCCATCCCGTGCCATCTGCATATGCTACAGTCACGACGAAATGGTATTATTCAAATGGAAGTGTTCATGGCGCAGTAGATTATGGCTCTGGCGGAATTGCTGGTCAACCAGTTTATGCGGTGGCAGATGGCATTGTGGCGCAAACCGCTGCACTTACAACAAGTTATGGTAATTATATAATTATTATGCATTATAATGGTTTATATACATTATATGCACATGGGCAACAGGGGTCGATTACGGTTTCAAAGGGGCAACCGGTCAAACAAGGGCAACAAATTATGAAAGTAGGAAGTTCAGGGAATTCTACAGGACCACATTTACACTTTGAAGTCAGAACAGATCCAGGGTTGTACAGCAACCGAAAAAATCCATTAAATTATTTGCCATAGGTATTGACAAACAAAACATAAAATATGATATAATAGGAGGCGGAACTTCTTCCGCCTAATTTGTTTTAGGTGGGGGACAAGAAAGGATGAGGAAATTTGGAAAAACATACTGTATATAAAGTTTATAGAACGATTATGCTCATTATCATTACTGCTTTTGTGACATTTATGTTAACAACGGTTGGGATATATGCTTATATCAAAAATGATGGCAACTTGTTTTTGGTGAACAAACAAGAAATTGGTGGCATTACTTCAGAATTATATACATACAAAAACATTATTGATCAATATTATCTAGGAGAAGTGGATGAAGAAAAATTAGAAGAAGGTGCTATACGAGGCTATATAGAAGGACTAGGAGATCCCTATACAGAGTATATTTCAGAAGAAGAAATGGAAGATTATATGCAAGACACCTTAGGAAACTACGTAGGTATTGGTGTGTATATGGCAAAAGACAAAGAAACAAACTACGTAAAAATTATATCATTTATAGAAAATTCACCTGCAGAAAAAGCAGGGCTTTTAGTGGGCGATTTTATTGTTGGATTGGACGATAAAACTTATACAGCAGATGAGATGGATGAATTATCTGATGACATCAAAGGGGAAGAAGGCACGAAAGTAAAATTGACCATTTTAAGAGGAACAGATACAAAAGAATTTACAGTAAAAAGAGAAAAAATCAAAGTAAACCCAGTAGAAGGAAAAATCTTAGAAGAGAATATTGGTTACATTGCATTTACATCTTTTGATGAGACGACAGCAGAAGATTTTAAGGAGAAATATGACGAATTAAGAGCAGAAGGCATGCAGTATTTAATTATGGATTTAAGAAATAATGGTGGAGGGCTTGTTGACCAAGCCTTAAAAATTGCAGACTATATTGCGGAAAAGGGCAGTGTTTTATTATATGAAGTGGATAAGAAAGGAAACGAAGAAATTGAAAAATCTAAAAATGATCCAATTGTTAATGTTCCTGTCTGCATTTTGACCAATAAAAATACAGCAAGTGCGTCTGAAATACTAGTAGGAGCATTACAAGATTTAAAAAAAGCTAAAATTGTAGGAACCACAACCTATGGCAAAGGTATCATACAAGAAATATTATCTGTAAAAGACAGTGGAGGCATTAAAATTACAACACAAGAATATCAAACGCCAAACCATCATAAAATTCATAAAGTGGGAATTGAACCAGATGAGAAAGTTGAATTACCAAAAGATGTAGGAAATGTATTAACGGTGCCAGAAGAAAAAGATACCCAACTAAACAAAGCAAAAGAAGTAGTTAAAAAGATTGAAACATAGCATGTTTAATCTAGGGAGGAACAGAGTATGAATTTAGCAAATAAACTAACAATTTTTCGTGTCATTCTTGTACCGATTATGGTAATTGTGCCATTTTTGGGAATTGAGGGAAAATTGTATGGAATTCCTATTGCCAATCTAGTTATGGATTTGATATTTATCATTGCTTCTATTACAGATAAATTAGATGGTTATATTGCAAGAAAAAAGAATCAAATAACAACGTTTGGAAAATTTTTAGACCCATTGGCAGATAAAATACTTGTATTAGCAGCAATGTTATTGTTAGTAGAAATGCAAAAATTGCCTGCTTGGATTCCGATTATTGTATTATCAAGAGAATTTATTGTATCAGGGTATCGATTGGTTGCAGTAGAGAGAGGTAAGGTCATTGCAGCGTCTAAGTGGGGCAAATTAAAAACGGTGACACAAATGGTAGCTATCATTTTGGCATTTTTAGATACGTATGCCTATGGAGAGTGCTTCTTAGGATTATTACGAGGTTCAGATTTTGTGTTAAACTTAATTGTCACTGTGATGATGATCATTCAAACTATTGCTACCATATTTTCTGGAATTGATTATGTAAAAGATGGAAGAAAATTATTTTTTCAAAAAATGTTGACAAAAAGATAAATGAGATTTAATATAGTATATAAAGTTTGAAAGGAAGGATGATAAAACATGGAAGATAAAGAAGTGATTTTAACACAAGAAGGGTATGATAATTTAGAAAAACAATTAAATATTCTAAAAACAGAAAAAAGAGCAGAAATTGCAGAAAGAATTAAAGTGGCATTAGGGTTTGGAGATTTATCCGAAAACTCAGAATATGATGAAGCAAAAACAGCACAGGCAGAAAATGAAGTAAAAATTGTAGAATTAGAAAATAAATTAAGACATGCGAAAATCATTGATGAAAAAGATATCGATACAGAAACGGTTCAAATTGGTAATGTGGTTAGAGTCAATGATTTAGAATTTAACGAAAAAATAGAATACACCATTGTAGGTTCAACAGAAGTCAACTTAGCAGAAAACAAGATTTCAAATGAATCGCCACTAGGTGCAGCATTGCTAGGCGCTAAGAAAAACCAAGTTGTAGAAGTCAATGCCCCAGCAGGCATCATGAAATACAAAATTTTATCTATCAAAAAATAAGGAAAAATGGGACAATCAGGGACGGTTCTTTTTTGTCCCTCAAGAGCAATTGGAGCTAGACCTTTGAGGCTTGAGGGACAAAAAAGAACCGTCCCTGATTGTCCCTAGCTGTTTTTAAGAGCTGCATCTAGTGCTAGTTGTATCATGCGAGTAAGACCAGTTTCGCGTTCTTGGGTAGTGGCAACGGTGTCGATAAATTTTGAGTCAACCACTGTCATGAGACAACTTGCTTGTTTATGCAAGAGCTGTGCATTATAAAACAACGAAAACGCTTCCATTTCTCCAGCAATTAAATGTAAGTCCTTTGGCACACGCTTTAGATATTGGTCAAAATCAGTCGCATAAGGGTCAAACACATCTAAACAGGCAGTTTCTCCACGGTAGATTTGTAATTTTTTTTCTGTTGCTGTTTCTTGAATCATTTGGTTTAATTCATTACTTGCTTGCACAAAATGGCAATTGTCATTATTTAGGGTATAAGCATAATTTCCTTCACAATAGGTACCAGTAGATAAAATGATATCAAATAACTTTAATTCAGGTAAATAGGCACCGCAAGAGCCAATTCGAATAATGGATTCTACTTCATAAAAGTGATATAGTTCATAACTATAAATTCCCATACTAGGCATTCCCATACCAGAAGCCATGATGGTGATTTCTTTTCCTTGATATGTCCCCGTATAGGCGTACATTCCTCTTACTTGATTAACAAGGCGAGCATTTTCTAAAAAATGTTCTGCAATGTATTTGGCACGTAAAGGGTCTCCGGGCATAATTACAGTTTTGGCGATTTCACCTAATTTTGCTTCATTATGTGGTGTTGGCATATTCATTCCTCCTTTTGAGCATATTATATCAATAAATTTTAGGAAAAGCAATTGCAAAAAACAAATATTTATGGTATAACGTATATAGTAATTTTCTAGCAGATTTTTCGAACTAGGTTTTACTGAGGAAAGGATGATAGAAAAAATGATAAAAGCATACGCAAAATCTGATGTTGGAAAAATAAGAGAGATTAACGAAGATGCTTTTTATATTTCAAATTCATTGGACGAACTGCAACTATATATGTTAGCAGATGGAATGGGAGGCTATAATGGCGGAGAAATAGCGAGTCAACTTGCCATTCAAACGGCAAAAAAATATATAGAAAGTAACTTTGATAAAATTGAAAAAGATAGAGATAGTATCATTCAGTTATTGGGCAGCAGTATGGAATATGCAAACATGATTGTTTATGAAAAGTCAAAAGAAAATAAAGAATTAGAAGGAATGGGTACTACTTTAGAGTTGTGTTTAATATATAATAATAAAGCATATATTGGCCATATTGGTGACAGTAGAATATATCGTATTCGTAAAGCATTTATTCGAAAATTAACACAAGACCACAGTTATGTGCAAAAATTAGTAAAAGATGGACAAATTACCCAAGAACAAGCAGAACACCATCCGAAAAAAAATATGCTTATGAAAGCACTAGGCTGTAATGCTTTTGTTGAGCCAGATGTGATGGTAAAAGGATTTTTAAAAGACGATATTTTAGTCATGTGTTCAGATGGATTAACCAATTTGGTTAGCCAAGAGCAAATTTATCAAAGTGCTAGTGGCAATATAGAGCAGGCGACGAAAGATTTGGTACAGTTTGCAAATGATAGAGGCGGATATGACAATATTACAGTTGTCATTATAAAAAACATATAACTAGCAACAACATTATCTTCTACGTCAAGCCGATTGTTTTTGACGAAGAAAAAAATAAGG
Source organism: uncultured Clostridia bacterium (assembly GCA_947625645.1). Taxonomy (GTDB): domain Bacteria; phylum Bacillota; class Clostridia; order TANB77; family CAG-508; genus CAG-269. Next base: position 78,324 of record CANQPE010000002.1, read on the forward strand.
GAGAGATTAAAAATGATTTTAGAAGGGAATTTATTGGGAAATCGTTATGAAATACTTCAAAAAGTAGGAAATGGCGGAATGGCGATTGTATATAAAGCAAGAGATATTGTATTGAATAGAAATGTTGCCGTTAAAGTGTTAAGAGATGAATTTACAACAGATGAAGAATTTATTAAAAGGTTTGAAACAGAAGCACAATCTGCAGCTAGATTAACACATGCGAATATTGTTTCTATTTATGATGTAGGCGTTGATGCCGGAATATATTATATTGTTATGGAACTTGTACAGGGTAAGACTTTGAAAGAAATTATTATTGAAGAAAATGGCCCATTACCTTGGAAATGGTCTTTGAATGTAGCAATACAAATTGCATCTGCATTAGATATGGCACATCGTAACAATATTATTCATAGAGATATTAAGCCACATAACATTATTATTACAGAAGATGGTGTAGCGAAAGTAACAGATTTTGGGATTGCAAAAGCGGTATCTAATTCTACCATTACGGCATTTGGAACAACTATTGGTTCTGTCCATTATTTTTCACCAGAACATGCACGAGGTGGTTACACAGATGCCAAATCAGACATATATTCTCTAGGTGTTGTGATGTATGAAATGTTGACAGGAAGAGTACCTTTTGATGCAGATACGCCTGTATCTGTTGCTTTAAAACACATGCAAGAAGAACCCAAAGAACCAATTGAGGTAAACCCTAATATTCCAACTGCAATTAATAAAATTATTATGAAAGCCATTCAAAAGGATCCTATGTTAAGGTACCAAACCAGCATGGAACTATTAAAAGATTTAAAAGAGGCGCTAAAAAATCCAAATGGAGATTTTGTTGAAGACATGCCATATGATAAAACAGCAAGGACACAAAAAATTGGAACAGAACCATATTCAAATCGAAGCCAAAAACAAGAACAAAGAGGATTGAAAGGTTGGATCGCACAACATAAGAAGGCAAGTGTTTTTTTAGGGGTTGTTATTTTATTCTTTTTAGCATTTGGAGGAACAATGGCCTTTTTAAACATTACGAATCCACCAGAAGTAGATATGCCAAATGTTGTAGGAATGCATAAAGAAGAAGCCAAAAGAGCAATTGAAGAAGCTAAATTGGTATATGAAGAGGAAAAAGAAGAATATAATCAAGAGGTGGCAGAAGGGCTTGTTATTAGCCAAGACCCAGCTTATTTTGAAAGATACCATTCTGTCAAAGAAGGAAGCACCGTAAAAGTTGTTGTTAGTTTAGGAACAGAAAAAGCTACGGTTCCTAATGTGGAAGGAAAAGAAAAGCAAGAAGCTATCAAAATGATAGAAGATGCCAAGTTAAAGGCAGAAATTATAGAAGAAACAAGCAAAACAATAGCAGAAGGACACGTCATTAGTCAAGAAGTTGAACCGGAAACAGAAGTATCTGCAGGAGATAGTATCAAAATCCATGTTAGTACAGGAACAGGAATTAAACAGATTACAATGTCAAGCGTAGTAGGAAAGACAGAAGAAGCTGCAAAAACAGAATTAGAAGGACTAGGCTTTAAGGTAACAATAAATTATGAAGAAAATACATCAAAAGATAATGGAACTGTCCTAAAACAAAGTTTAGAAAGTGGAAAAGTTGTGGATGAGGGTACAGCAGTAACCTTAACTGTGAACAAGATTGCAGAATTAAAGACGGCAAAAATTACAGTGAATGTAAAATCATTATTAGGTGGAAAAGTAGAATATGAGGAAGAAGAGACATCAACCAATACGTCTAACACAAGCAATTCTACAAATGAAACCAACACCACAAATACAACAAAGCAAAAAAAGGTTAAGAAAGTTAAATTGGAAGTAAAAGTCAATGAAGATACTATTTTTTCAGAGCAAGTTGATCCAACGGCAACCAGCATTAATGCTGGAACAGCAAAAGGAACGGGAGTATCTAATATTAAAGTCTATATTGATGGGGTTTTAAAGAATCAAGGACAAATTCGATTTAGCGAAGCAAATCCATCTTATACGGCAGAGTAGTGAAAGGAAGTTGAATGAAGCAAATAGAGGGATATATTATAAAACATATTGCCAATCAATATGTGGTTCAAACCAAGCAAGGTTTATACCAAGCAACGGCGAGGGGGAGATTGAAAAAGGAAGAAATCTCCCCTGTTGTAGGAGATAAAGTACGTATTTTAGTGGAAGAAGAAGAAACGAAACAAGCTGTCATTGAAGAAATTTTTCCCAGAACGGTTTTGATGAGACGTCCTAAAATAGCTAACATTACGCAGATGGTGTTTGTTATATCAAGTCAACATCCAAAGCCAGATTTGCTATTGCTAGATAAGCAGTTAGCATTGGCAGAGTTGAAACATATAAACAGTCTTATTGTACTCAATAAAATGGATTTAGATAAAAAACAGCAATTTCAGTCTATCAAAGAGATGTATCAAAAGATAGGGTATGAAATCATAGAAACACAGGCAAATGAATCTGTTGGAGTGCCAGAGCTAAAAAAGAAATTAAAAGGAAATGTCAATGTATTTTCTGGAAATTCTGGGGTAGGAAAATCAACGTTACTGAATCATATTTTTGCTAAGAATCTAACAGAAGAAGGAGAAATTAGCCAAAAAAATCAAAGAGGAAAGAATACGACCACAGCAATTCAATTGTATGAAATGGATGAAGATACATTCATTGCCGATACACCGGGTTTTTCAACTTTTGATGTTTCAGAGATTCTGGCAAATGAGCTGGATCAATGTTTTAAAGAATTTCAAAAGTATATCCCGAAGTGTCAGTTTGTAGGCTGTACCCATATTAAAGAAGAAACTTGTGGGGTAAAAAAGGCTATGCAAGAGGGAAAAATTACACAAGGGCGATATATCAATTTTTGTAAAATATATGAAGAATTAAAAGAAAAGGAGAAACGCAAATGGTAGAGGTATCGGCTTCTATATTGAATGTTTTACCGGGGAAAGAGACAGAAACTTTTTTAGCATTAGAAAAAGGGAAGACAGACTATTTTCATATTGATGTCATGGATGGGGTTTTTGTGGAAAAGAACACATACGATAAAATGTTAGAAGCAGCATCCTATATAAAGAGAATATCCAATTTGCCATTAGATGTGCATTTAATGGTTAAAAATGTACCAGAAGCAGTTGATGATTTTGGAGCTTTAGCACCAAACCTGATTACGTTTCATTATGAAGCCTGCAGTTCTCCAGAAGAAGTCATGAAAGTGATACAGCAAATTAAGGGATGGCATGCAAAAGTGGGAATCAGTGTCAAACCAGACACAGATGTTACTAAAATTTACCCATTTTTACCTTATGTTCATACTGTGCTAATTATGACGGTTGAACCTGGAAAAGGTGGACAAACCTTTTTAAGTGACATGACACAAAAAATTCAAAAATGTCATAGCTATATACAAGAAAACGACTTAGAAATTGACATAGAAGTAGATGGAGGAATTAATCTCAAAACGGCAGATACAGTCAAAGCAGCAGGAGCTAATATATTAGTAGCAGGAACGGCAATCCTGAAAGCAGTTGACTTTGGAGAGATTATAAAAGAATTAAAAAAATCTTGACGTGACGGGGGACAATTAGGGACGGTTCTTTTTTGTCCCTCAGGAGCAATAGGGGTCAGATCTATGTAATATTGAGGGACAAAAAAGAACCGTCCCTAATTGTCCCTTGGCGTAATACGTGAGGAACGCCATCAATTACTTGTACGATGGTGGAAGCAATACCTAATTGACTATTACCGCCATCAATGATATAATCTACTTTTCCTTCAAAATGTTTTAAAATCATTTTTATATTTGTACCACTTGGTTGACCAGAAAGATTTGCGCTAGGGGCAGCAATAGGAACATTTGCATATGTAATTAATTTTTGAGCGATTTCATGAGAAGGCATACGAACTCCCACGGTATCTTGATTCGCTGTTACAATATTAGGGACAATGTCTTTCTTTTTTAAAATCAAAGTAAGTGGTCCGGGAAAATATTTTTCCATTAATTTATATTCTACATCAGTAATATCTTTTGCAATTTGTTGAACCATTTCCATACTAGAAACTAATAGACTAATAGGCTTGTCTAAAGGGCGTTTTTTGACTTCATACAGTTTTTTAACAGCATCTGCATTGAATCCATTTGTTCCAATACCATAGACTGTTTCTGTTGGAAAAATCACAAGTCCACCTTGCTGAATGATTTTGGCAGGGGTTTCTAAATCCATTATTGTATTCATATAGTAACCTTCTTTCATATATACTTTACCACAAAAAAGGAATTTTTGCAACGTATTTTTATGGTAAAATTATCAGTGATAAACAAAAGATCCAGTTAATTATAGAAGCTACAAAAAAATAGCCTCTAATAATTAACTGGATTTTTGATGAATAAATCTTATGTAAATTACGCGTTTGCATCTTTTATATTATCTTTTGTTTGCATTTTTAACATATCTACAATAAAAGAATTAATTAATTTTCGATGGTATAAATTTAGCTGTAAATAATTGTTAAAAAAATCTTCATCTAACGCCTTGTCTTGTTTAGAAAAATTACCATCAACTAATTCTTGAAACAAAAAATCAGCATCAATTTCTAATGTGTTGCAAAGATTAACTAAAGTAGTAACACTACCAAAAGAAATCCCTCTTTCTAATTGACTAATGTAACGAGTAGAAAGTTGTAACTTTTCAGCAAGTTGTTCTTGTGTGTAATTGTTTCGAGCTCTTGCTAATTTGATTTTCTTACCGATGGTTTGGCGATAAGATTTTTCCTTTTCTTTCATAAAAACCTCCTCCTTTTTCGGATAGAAATGCAATTTTAGTTTTGTAAAAACAAAAGTAATACACAAACTATAGATTTTTGTGAAATTGCATTTATTTTTAATCTGTTACTTAAAGTATAACAAGTAAATGTAAAAAACAAAATGAACTAATAGTAGCAAAATAATACAAGAACTAATATTAATAACTCCAATAAACTCCATTTTCTTCTAAAAACAAAAAAATTTTTCATTATTGCTGTATAACAGTAATACAAAATCAAACATATAAAAAGAATGATACAAGTAGTATAGAAAGCAAGAAAAATAATTTTTATCTGCAAAAAAAGTTTGAATTTACAAAATAATATGTTATACTATAACTAATTGATAAATGCTTAAGAAGAAATATAGTAGGTTAGCACAGCGAAAGGAGAAAATGAAAGATGCGTATTTTAGGAATAGATCCCGGTTTTGCAATTACAGGATATAGTGTGATTGATTATATTGGCAATACATTTAAACTAATTACATCAGGAGCTATTTTGACAGAAGCAAAAACGTCATTTCCGTTACGTTTAGAAAAAATTTATGAGGAATTAACAGATATTATTACAAACTATCAACCAGAAGCGATGTCTATTGAAGAGTTGTTTTTTAACAACAATGCCAAAACAGCAATCAATGTAGCCCAAGCAAGAGGCGTTATTTTGATGACAGCCAGAATTCAAAAAGTAAATATTTTTGAATACACACCTTTGCAAGTGAAACAAGCAGTAACTGGTTATGGAAGAGCTGACAAAATACAAGTTCAGAGAATGGTAAAAATGATATTAAATGAAGAGAAATTACCAAAATTGGATGATATAACAGATAGTATGGCACTTGCAATTTGCCATGCACATTCTGCGAAATTTGCAGTAAAATTATAGAATAAATATAGAGGGGGGAGTAGAAGTAGCATGGTCAAAATTGAAGCGCTAGAAAAACAGCTACAAAGCAAAATAATAGGAAATTTGTACCTTTTATATGGAGAAGAAGCATATCTAATGGAACAATGCGCAAAAAAAATAAAAGACATATTTGGAGAATGCATAAAAGGAATCAATTATATTCAAATTGATGAAAACAATGTAACGCAAATCATATCAGATATAGAAACGCCATGTTTTGGATATGAAAAAAAATTGATAGTGGCCAAAAATACAGGATTATTCAAAAAAGAGGGACGTAAAAAAACAGAAGAGATAGCAAAATTAAAAAAGCAGGTAGCCCAGTATATTAGCGAAAATATGGACATCATTAAAGAGAGTGTTGTTTTGGTATTTATGGAAGAGGACGTAGAAAAAGCAGACTTATACAAAACAATTGATAAATTAGGGATTGTGTGTCAATTTGAATTTCAAAAACCAATGCAAATCATAGCAAGATTAAAAACAATTTGTAACAGCTATCATGTGAAAGTAGAAAATTATGTATTGCAATATTTTATCGAAAGTTGTGGTACTAATATGCAAGAACTGATTAACGAAATACGCAAATTAATTGAATATGCGGGCGAAAATGGAACCATCCAAAAAGAAGATATTGATATGTTATGCACCAAAAAATTAGAAAGTGTCATTTTTGATTTGACAGATAATTTGGGAAAGAAAAATATTACGAAATCAATAGAAGTTCTAAAAAACTTATTATATGCAAAAGAACCCATTCAGAAAATTTTAATTACATTATATAACCATTTTAAGAAACTCTATTTAACCGCAGCAGCTGTGGCATACAACAAAGATATTGTAGATAGTCTAGGGTTAAAACCAAACCAGACATTTTTAGTAAATAAATACAAAACACAAGCACGTTATTTTGGAGCAAAAGAATTGAGAAATATGTTGCAAGACTTATGTGACTTAGACTATCAATACAAAAATGGCGTGATCGATATACAAATTGGCTTAGAAACAATCCTTTGTAAATATTGTGGATAAATGTATAATAAAACCAAATATTGATAAAAATAACAATAAAACTTATTATCAATAGGAGGTTTTTTATGTTTCTAAAAAGAAAGCATATAAAAAAGGCAATTGCAATCTTATTGGCAATCACAAGTGTTGTTACAATAGCTATATATTTTCAAAATTATGCAGTAAAAGCATTATCGAAATATGGTTCAAGAGGAAATGAAGTAACACAAATTCAAACCAAACTAAAACGATGGGGATATTATAAAGGAAATATCGATGGAATTTATGGAAGCCAAACATTAGAAGCGGTCAAATATTTCCAAAGAAAAAATGGATTAACAGCAGATGGAATTGCAGGACCAGCAACCTTAAATGCAATGGGAATTACATCATCTTCCAACAGTTCCACAGGAGGAAGCAACAGCACCAATACCAATAATGTGAATTTATTGGCAAGGTTAGTTTATGGAGAAGCAAGAGGAGAACCATACACAGGGCAAGTAGCAGTTGCGGCAGTTGTATTAAATAGAGTAAAAAGCAGTTCATTTCCCAATACCATTTCAGGAGTTATTTATCAATCAGGAGCATTTGATGTCGTATCAGACGGTCAAATTAACTTATCACCCAATAGTACAGCCAAAAAAGCAGCACAAGATGCTATTAACGGTTGGGATCCAAGTTATGGAGCCATTTACTATTTTAACCCTTCTACAACCACGAATAAATGGATTTGGTCAAGACCGATGACAGTAACAATTGGAAACCATAGATTCTGTAAGTAGTAACGAAATAAGGGGAATTTTTTATGAAACAATTGAATTTCAATTGAAACTTTGATATAATGCTACCAATAAAAAAGAAGCTTGGGTTATGTAGTCAATACATTGCCCATGCCTTTTCTAAATCGGGAAAGGAACGTGAGGAAAATGTCGAATTTTGTACACTTACATATCCATAGTGAATTTAGTCTATTAGATGGAGCCAACCGAATTAAAGATTTACCAGTAAGAGCAAAAGAATTAGGAATGGATGCAATAGCATTAACAGACCACGGTGTTATGTATGGAGCAATAGATTTTTATAAAGCTTGTAAAAAAGAGGGAGTAAAGCCAATTATCGGATGTGAAGTATATGTAGCCATGCATTCTCGATTTGACAAAGAACCCAATATAGATAATAAGTATTATCATTTAATTTTACTTGCCAAAAATAATCAAGGATATAAAAATCTTAGTAAATTAGTATCTTTGGGATTTTTAGATGGCTATTATTACAAACCTAGAATTGATAGAGAGATTTTAGAACAGTATCATGAAGGTTTGGTTTGTTTAAGTGCCTGTTTAGCAGGAGAGATTAATCAAAAACTTTTAAACGGGAAGGAAGAGGAAGCAGAAGCAGCTGCTTTGTGGCATAAAAACTTATTTGGAGAAGACTATTATATTGAAATCCAGAACAACGGCATACAAGAACAAGTCATTGCAAACCAGAAATTAATAGCTCTTGCCAGGAAGTTAGATATTCCACTAGTGGCAACCAATGACGCACATTATCTCAAAAAAGAAGATGCTTACCATCATGAAGTATTATTGTGTATTCAAACAGGCAAGAGAATGAGTGACCCAGACAGAATGCGATTTGACACCGATGAGTTATATGTCAAATCCCCAGAAGAAATGGCAAGTTATTTTGCAGGTTTCCCTGATGCAATTGAAAATACCGTTAAAATAGCAGAAAAATGCAATGTGGAATTTGAATTTGGACATACCATTTTGCCAAACTATGACGTACCACCAGAATTTGCAACACACAATGATTACTTAAGAAAGCTATGTGAGGACGGTTTAAAAGAAAGATATGGTACCATTACAAAAGAAATTCAAGAAAGAGCAGAGTATGAACTATCTGTCATTCAAAAAATGGGATATACCGACTATTACTTAATTGTTTGGGACTTTATTCATTATGCAAAATCAGCAGGCATTCCAGTAGGACCAGGGCGTGGTTCAGGAGCAGGTTCTATTTTAGCATATAGCATTGGAATTACAGACATTGACCCCATCCAATATGGATTACTCTTTGAAAGATTTTTGAATCCAGAAAGAATTAGTATGCCTGATTTTGATGTTGACTTTTGCTATGAAAGAAGGCAAGAAGTCATTGACTATGTGGCAAGAAAATATGGGCATGACCATGTTTCACAGATTATTACGTTTGGAACCATGTCAGCAAGGATGGTAATCCGAGATGTGGCAAGAGTGTTAGATATGCCATATGCAGAAGCAGACAGCTTAGCAAAAATGATACCAAATGAGTTACATATTACCATTCAAAAGGCATTAGAGCAAAACCATGAGTTAAAGGAAAAATATGAAAATGAACCAGACATCAAAAATTTATTAGATATTGCAATGAGTTTAGAAGGCATGCCAAGGCAGGCATCTACCCATGCATGTGGAATTGTTATTACAAAAGACCCAGTAGACACCTATGTACCACTGTATGTAAGGGATGACCAAATTTCCACACAATACATTATGACAACATTAGAAGAATTAGGATTATTAAAAATGGACTTTTTAGGATTACGTACATTAACAGTGATTCAAGATACCATTGATCTTGTCAAAGAAAATAGAGGCATTGACGTCCAATTTGACAAAGAGATGGCAGACCCAAACGTATATAAATTATGGCAAGAAGGAAATTCATCAGGAATTTTTCAATTTGAAAGCCAAGGCATGACAAACTTTATGAAAGAACTACAACCAGACTGTTTGGAAGATTTGATAGCAGGCGTATCCTTATATCGTCCAGGACCAATGGACCAAATACCAAGGTATGTGAAAGGAAAAAAGAATCCAGGACATAACGAATATACCCATCCAAGACTAGAGCCAATTTTAAATGTAACATATGGATGTATGGTATACCAAGAACAAGTTATGCAAATTGTGCGAGAATTGGCAGGATATTCTTTAGGAAGAGCAGACTTAGTAAGACGTGCTATGGGAAAGAAAAAATTAGATGTTATGGCAAAAGAAAGAGAAGTCTTTATTCATGGGCAAGTAGACGAAGAGGGAAACGTTATAGTACCAGGATGCGTAAGAAATGGAATTGATGAAGCATCAAGCAATAAAATATTTGACGAAATGGCAGAATTTGCAAAATATGCCTTCAATAAATCTCATGCGGCTTGCTATGCAGTAGTAGCATACCGAACAGCATACTTAAAAGCCTATTATCCAGCAGAATTTATGGCAGCAACACTCAACAGCTTTTTAGGAAATTTAGATAAAATACCAGAATACATTGATGAATGTAAACGATTAGGCATCGAAATTTTAAAACCAGAAATCAATAAAAGTAGTCGCAAATTTACAGTAGAAAATAACAAGATTCGATTTGGTTTAGGGTCAATCAAAAATGTGGGAATGGCACCAGTAGACGCTATTGTAGAAGAAAGACAAAGCCATGGAAATTATACAAGTTTTACAGATTTTTGTGAAAGAACCATAGAAAAAGGCGTTAATAAAAAATGTATTGAAAGCTTAATCAAAGCAGGTGTTTTTGCAGAATTTCCACAAACAAGAGCAACCTTATTGGCTTCTTTTGAACAAATTATAGAAAGTATTCAAAGCAGCAAGAAAAAGGGATTAGATGGGCAAGTTTCTATGTTTGATATGGGAACATCACAAGAAAAAGAAGAGATGCAGAAACAAAAATATCGATTTGAAGTGCGTGAAGAACTATCTAGTAAAGAACGATTATCGATGGAAAAAGAAATGCTAGGCATCTACCTATCAGGCCATCCATTGGAAAAATATAGAAAACAAATTTCAATGCAAACAACCATTAACACCATTGATTTAAGAGAAATCAATGAAGCAAATGCTAACTTAGAGACAGAGATGTTAGAAGCACCTAAATTTATTGATGGTCAAAAGGTGCGATACATGGGAATTATTACATCTATTAAAAAGAAATATACAAAAAACAACAAAATTATGGCCTTTGTAACCATAGAGGATTTATATGGTTCAGCAGAAATTATTGTATTTGAGAGTGCATATCTAAATGCAAAGGATATATTAGTAGAAGAAAATATTGTACTCGTAGAAGGAAGGTTGAGCATACGAGAAGATGATACAGCCATTATTGCGAACACCATTCAAGAATTTGGAGAACAAAAGCAAAATATATTAGTCTTTGACATAACAGAGTTAGAAGAAGAAAAAAAGGCTAGGTTGCGTGGAGGCATCAAATATTTTACAGGAGATAAGAATAATATGCATGTGTTTGTAAAAGTGGAAGAAGAAGAAAAATCTTGTGGGAGTATGTATGTCAATGAAGCCATTATTAATTTATTTAAACAAATATTGGGAGAGCAAAGAGTGATTCTAAAGTCAACATAACACAAACAAAGATGACAAAAATTGCCAAAGTACTTGAAAAAAAGGCAAAAACAGTGTAAAATAGACGAGAAAGGAATGTTGGAAAATATGTATTTAATTATAGGATTAGGAAATCCAGAAGAAGAATATAGCCATACGAGACATAATATGGGGTTTGATACCATTAATATTTTAGCAAAAACGTATGGAATAGAAGTTACCAAAAAAAAGTTCAAAGCTCTATATGGCACAGGAATCATCGAAGAACAAAAAGTGATCCTTCTCAAACCACAAACGTATATGAATTCAAGTGGAGACAGCATCATAGAAGCCATGGACTATTATGACATTCCAACAGAAGACATTATTGTCATCTATGATGACATGGATATTGAAAAAGGCAGTATTAGGATTCGAAAAAAAGGTGGACCAGGGTCTCACAATGGCATGAAATCTGTGGTAGAAAATTTACAAACGGAAGAGTTTACGCGTATACGAATTGGAATTGGAAAACCAGAGAACAAGCAAGATTGGATAAACTATGTCATAGGAAAAATCCCAAAACAAGAACAAGAAATATTAGCAAAAGCAACAGAAGAAGCGGCAAAAGCAGTATCAGAAATGATAAAAATGTCCCATTAGGGATAGGTGCATGTGGGATATTTTGTCCCCAAAAGATACGTCTCTAATGGGACATAGGAGGTAGAAATGTTAGAAGTTTTTATTAGCAGAAGAGAGCAGAAGGAAAAAATTGCACTTGTAGAAAATGGAATTTTAGTAGAATATTATGAAGAGGATGAAAACACGGAGAGAAAAGAAGGAAATATCTATGTGGGAAAAGTCAAGGATATTATTAATGGAATGCAATCTGCTTTTGTGGATATAGGCACAGAAAAAAATAGTTTTATTCATTTGAAAGATATTTTGCCAAAAGTAGATGAAAAAAAAGAGGCATTTAATGCAAGTATTCAAATTAAAGATGTGATTAAACCAAACCAGAAACTGTTGGTACAAGTGAAAAAAGATAGTAACGAAAAGAAGGGAGCAAGGGTATCAACGCATATTAATTTACCAGGAAGATATATTGTATTAATGCCTAATACAGATATTATTACAGTATCTCAAAAAATTGATGATGAGAAGGAACAAGAAAGGCTAATTCAATTGGTTAAAAGCCATATTTCAAAAGGAAATGGTGCAATTATTCGTACTTCTAGTATAAAAAAAGAACAAGAAGTGGTGGAAGATATTGAAAGTTTGGAGAAAAAATGGCAGATCATTCAAAAAAAATATCAAAATCAAAAAAGTGATAATACATTAATATATCAAGCAGAAACAATTGTTGAAAAAATGATATTAGATTTAGCCAGTCAAAAAATTGAAGCAATTGTTGTAGATAGTCAAATAGATTATAATAATATTTTAAAAATGAAACAAGAAATGCCAGAACTGGAAAACACGAAAGTCAAGCTAGAAGAAGGCAATGTGTTTGAAAAATATGAAATTGAAAAACAAGCCGATAAATTGCAAAATCGAAAAATCTGGTTGAAATGCGGCGGTTTTATTACAATTGATAGAACAGAGGCTTTAACAGCCATTGATGTTAACACAGGAAAATATACAGGGGATAAAAACTTAGAACAAACATTATACCGCGTTAATGAAGAAGCAACTATTGAAATTGCAAAACAAATTCGATTGCGTGATATTGGCGGAATCATCATTATAGATTATATTGATATGAAGAAACAAGAAAGTAAAGATAAAATTCAAAAGGTATTAGAAGAAAGATTGAAATTAGACAGAAGTAAAACACAAGTGGAAGGATTTACAAAATTGGATTTGATGGAAATGACGAGGAAGCATATATGTAGTCATAAGGAATAGTACTGTAAGTTGTAACTGAGGAAGGAATGAAACCAAGAATGAAAGTAGGATTCGTATCATTAGGATGTAGTAAAAATTTGATTGACACGGAAATGGCAATTGGAATGTTTCAAGAACATATGTATACCATTGAAAATCGACCTAAAGAAGCGGATATTATTGTGATAAATACATGTGGATTTATTGACAGTGCCAAAGAAGAAGCCATTCATACAATATTAGAAATGGCAGAATATAAAAAACAAAAATGTAAATATTTGATTGTTATGGGATGCTTAGTGCAACGATATTATGATGAGTTAATCAAATGCTTACCAGAAGTAGATTTATTTATAAAATTAGAAGAATACAATACTTTATGGCAAAAAGTAGAAGATTTGATTAAACGAGACATTGTCATAAAAGCAAAGGAAACAACAAACAAAATTCCTATGTTAGAACAAAAAGACTTTATGAACCGTGTCGTAACAACAGGAAAAGATTATGCCTATTTGAAGATAGGAGAAGGCTGCAGTAATCGATGTACCTATTGTGCCATTCCTCAAATTAGAGGACCATTTGTAAGTCGTAAAAAAGAAGATATCCTAGAGGAAGCAAACATGTTAGCCAAGAAAGGGATTACAGAACTGATTGTCATTGCACAAGATACCACTAAATATGGCGTCGACCTTTATGGAGAATCTAAATTGGCAGAATTATTAGAGGCGTTAAGCCATATAAAAGGAATCCATTGGATTCGATTTTTATATGCTTACCCAGAAGGCATTACACAAGAACTCATAGAGTTGGTAGCTAACAATGACAAAATTGCAAACTACTTTGATATTCCCATTCAGCATATCAACAACCGTATATTAAAGCGAATGAACCGAAAAACGACAAAAGAACAAATTCAAAAATTATTAGAAAGCATTCGAAACCAAATACCAGATGTTGTCTTAAGAACTAGCTTAATTGTAGGGTTCCCAGGAGAGACACCAGCAGAATTTGAGGAACTAAAGAACTTTGTGAAGGAAGCAAAGTTTGATAAATTAGGTGTTTTTCAATATTCCAAAGAAGAAGGAACGCCAGCAGCAAAGCTCCCAGAACAAATTCATGGAAATACCAAAAAGGCAAGATATCGTCAAATCATGACATTACAACAAACCATATCAAAGCAAAATTTAGAAAAACGCATAGGTAAAGAATATGAAGTTTTAGTGGAAAATTGTTCTTTTGACGGAACTTACAGTGTGGGGAGAACAATGCAAGATGCACCTGAAATAGATGGATTAGTGTATATTAAAAATACAGGAAAAGCCCATTTTTTACATAAATTTGTAAGATGTGTGGTCGAAGAGGTTAGTAACTATGATATCATTGCGAGGGTAAAAGAAAATGAAATTCTTTTCTAACCAGATTTGTGCCTAAGAGAAAGGAATGTGAGTAAAAATGAGGAAACAAATAGAAGAAATCTTGCAAGTTATGAGAAAAATAGAAGAAAATGAACAAAACCAAAATCATAAGATACAGGCAATTCGATATCTTGGAGAAATTGCAATAGATGGGAAGGCACAAGATATTTATTTCGTGCGCCAGATCATTCAAAGACAAAGCAATGGAGAGCTTTATGAAGTGGAAGTAGATAGCTATATGACAGAAGAATTAGAAAAAATAGCAGGAAACAATAGAAGTGACCAGTATCAATACCCTATGGTAATGGAAAAGTATACCAACCAGAAAGAAAGCATGGAAAAACAATTAAAAGCATTAGGAGAAGAGGGACTTTTGGATTTAGAAACCGTGGAACGTAATAGAGTAAAAACCATTGCGAAGACAATGGGGGTAAAAGAAGAAGAGATTAAAGAAATAGAAGAAATGGACGTAAAGCAAGAAGTCAAAAAAGAAAAAAAGCAAGAAACCAAAAAAGACGTGAAAGGCTTAAACATTAAAGAAGAAACCAAGTTGAGCCAAAGGATAAAAGGAGAAACATTAGAAAACAAATTAGGATTAAAGCAACATGGCATTGAAGATGGCGTTACATTAGCAAGAGTGACAAGTAGTAGTTTAAATCCATATCTAGACAAGGCAATCACGCAAGTTGATGCTTTTGTTGTGGTTCGTAAAAATGGAGAAGTGGTATTATTAGGAGAAGACATCTTGCAACCAGATAACCGCTTGGGAACAAATCCAACACAAGAAGCAGTCACAATTAATGTAGAAAATGGAGAGGTAAAAGAAGAGCCAATTACTTCTAGTTGGCGCATTGTGAATGGAAATGGAAGAGATTATCTAAGTGTGGGGTATGATGAAGCATATGGAGCTCATAGAGAGATAAGGTATAGGGAATATTCGCCACAGGATAACCAATATTTGGATATTGAGTTAGAAACACACACGACAAGGCGTCAAGACGAAGATGTAAGAAGATATGAAATAGAGGAAGCAAGAGCAGGGGAAAGGGCAGCACAAGAGACCAGACAAAAATATGAAGAACATAACAAATTGTATGCAGAAGCAGAGGTTGCCGTGGAAGACACAGACCATAATCAAAATAATAATACCCATACACACGAATTCAATGAACAAGAATATATACCATATACAGATGTGACTTGGCAAGAGTTTGCAAATCAATGCGGGTACCGTGGGGAAGGTTGGTTAGAAAAAGTATATGAAATATGGATGGAAGAAAGAAGTAAGGCAGAAAATGCAGGAAAAGATAATCAAGAATTAATTGAAAAAATACAAGAGGAAATAAATGAACAGTATATGCCTGAGAGAGAAATGTGATAAGTTTTCTAACCCAATTTATGTTTAGGAAGGAATGTGATGAAGATGAAACGAGTATTAACAGGAGATAGACCAACAGGGAGATTACATATAGGACATTATTTTGGATCACTCAAAACAAGATTAGAATTGCAAGAAAATCCCAATTATGACCCATATATTTTAATTGCAGATGTGCAGGCATTGACAGATAATTTTCAAAATCCAGAGAAAGTAAGAAACCATGTGAGAGAAGTTGCCATTGATTATTTATCAGTAGGCATTGACCCAAAAAAGACGACCATATATATTCAATCTATGATACCAGAAACAGCAGAATTAACTGTATATTATTCTAATTTAGTCACCATAGCACGTTTAGAGAGAAACCCAACGGTAAAGACGGAAATTGCGCAAAAAAGAGACATTTTTGGAGAGAGTGTAACTTATGGCTTTTTAGGCTACCCAGTCAGCCAAGCAGCTGACATTACGACTTTTGAAGGAGAAATTGTTCCTGTGGGAGAAGATCAATTACCACTGATTGAACAATGTAGAGAAATTGTAAGAAAATTCAATAGCATCTATGGAGAGGTATTAAAAGAACCAAAAGCATTGTTATCAAACGCCAAAAGAATAAAAGGACTAGATGGAAATGAAAAAATGGGAAAATCTTTAGGAAACGCCATTTATTTATCAGATAGTGAAGAAGAAATTACCAAAAAAGTGATGAGTGCGGTAACAGACCCAAACCGAATAAAAAAAGATGATTTAGGAAATCCTGATATATGTATGGTAGCCTATTACCACAATTTGTTTACGAACAAAGAGGATGTAAAAACAGTATGCGAAGAATGTAAGACAGGAAAGAGAGGTTGCGTACAGTGCAAGAAACAACTAGCTAAAAATATTATAGACACATTACAACCGATTCGTGAAAAAAGAGCCTATTATGAGGCACATCCAGAAGAAGTAGATCAAATTTTACAGGAAGGAACAGAAAAAGCAAGAAAAGTGGCAAAAGAGACAATGAAGAAGGTGAAGAAGGCTATGAAACTAGATTACAATTTTTAGAAAGGAAAGGAGAAATATGTTTATAGATTATACCAAAATCAAAATTCAGTCAGGAAATGGAGGCAATGGTGCGGCAACCTTTCGTCGTGAAAAATATGTGGCAGCTGGAGGTCCAGATGGTGGAGACGGCGGAAATGGTGGGGACATCTATTTTCAAGTCGATAAAGACAAAAATACATTAGTGGATTTTCGTTACAATAAAAAATTCAAAGCAGGAAATGGAGAAAATGGAAGCGGAAGTCGTTGCAACGGAAAGTACGGAGAGGATTTATATATTAAAGTCCCAATAGGAACCGTTGTGAAAGATGCAAAAACCAATAAAGTTATTGCCGATTTATCCAACCCCAATCAAACTGAATTGGTGCTAAAGGGAGGAAGAGGCGGCAGAGGAAATTCACATTTTGCCACTGCTACAAGACAAGCGCCTCGTTTTTCTGAAGATGGAGATAAGGGAGAAGAAAAAGAGGTCATTTTAGAGTTAAAATTATTGGCAGATGTTGGATTATTAGGATTCCCCAATGTAGGAAAATCCACATTTTTAGCAAAGGTAACAGAGGCCAGACCTAAGATTGCCAATTATCCTTTTACCACGTTAGAACCCAATTTGGGTGTCGTGAAAACCAAAGAAGGAGATGGGTTTGTCATTGCAGATATTCCTGGCATTATAGAAGGGGCAAGCGAAGGTGTGGGCTTAGGAATCCAATTTTTAAGACATGTAGAAAGAACGCGTCTTTTATTACATTTTATTGATGTTTCCGGAGAAGAAGGAAGAATACCAGTAGAAGATTACCAAACCATTAACCGCGAATTACAAAAATACAGTAAAAAATTAGCAGGGCGCAAACAAATTATTGTAGCAACCAAAATTGACAGTATGCAAGATGACACAGGTTACCAAGCGTTAGAACAATTGGCACAAAAAGAAAAGATAGAAATATATAAAATTTCATCCGTAACGGGAGAAGGCGTGCAACAACTGATTGACCATGTAGCACAAGTACTTGCGACCATTCCAAAAGAAGAATTAACGCAAATGGAAGATAGGATGGTATATACCTTACCAGAAAAAGACCAAGAATGGGAAGCAAGAAAAGAAGGAGATGTTTTTTATGTAACAGGAAGAGCTGTTGACCGTTTGATGGGAAGAATTAACATAGAAGACAATGAATCCATGTATTATTTCCATAAGTGTTTGCGAAATATGGGAATTGATGATAAATTAAGAGAACTTGGCATTTGTGAAGGAGATACGGTTTTTATTTCAGATTGGGAATTAGAGTGGGAAGAGTAAAAAAATTTCCAAAAAATAGTTGTAAAATTCACAGAAAATTGATATACTGTTACCATGTAAAGGAGGAATGAATATGGAAGAAGAAAACAAACCAATAGAAGAAGTGCAAGAACAAGAAAAAACAGAAAATGAAGGAATTCAAATTTCAAATGATGTGATTGCTGTCATTGCTGGAGTGGCAGTATCTGAAGTACAGGGCGTATCCTCAATGGCAGGAGGGTTCGCAGGAGGAATTAGTGAAGTATTAAGCGGAAAGAAAAATTTAGCAAAGGGAATTAAAGTAGAAAAAGAAGCAAGCATGGTAAAAATTGATGTTAACATCATTGTAGAATATGGCACAAGAATACCAGATATAGCATTTGAAATTCAAAATAGAGTCAAAACATCAGTAGAAACAATGACAGGTTTAACTGTAGAAGAAGTCAATGTACATGTACAGGGCGTTAATACAGAAGTTATTAAACAAGAGGAAGTAGAAGAAACACCAAATCAGGTAGAAAATGAAGAAGGGAATGAATAAAATGAAAATCATCGAAAAAATCACATTAATTATATATTCTAATATCATGTTGATTTTATCCATTATTGCATGTTTATTAGTGTTTGGATGGTTGGATATACAAGTTGTGAAAAATGTTCTTACAACTTGTATCACAACAGACCCAGCCTCAAAAATTGTTTTGGGAGTCAGTGTAGTCTTTATTCTTTTATCCATTAGATGTATTTTCTTTGATCCAACATCCAAAGAAGAAATAAAAGATAGACAAGGGATTTTGTTAGAAAATGAAAATGGAAAATTAATGATATCTAAAGAAACAATTGAAAATTTAGTGGAATCTGTGGCAAAAGATTTTCAAGAAGCAAGTGATATTACAACAAGAGTAGAATTAGATAGAGAGAACAATGTGAATATATTTGCCAATTTAGTGGTAACATCAGATGCCGTTATTAAAGATTTATCTGCAAATCTTCAAAACAAAATTAAAGAAAAAGTAAAATTGGCAACAGACTTGGAAGTAAAGGAAGTTAATATTTCAGTAAAGAGAGTAGCGCCTGTACAAGAAGAGCAAGCATAAAGAGGTTGAAAAATAAGAACAATGCCAAAAGGGAATTCTTTTCCAACCAAATTTGTGTCTTAAGAAGGGATGGGAATAAAAATGGAGGATTTTAAGAAATTTTTTAGTAAATATTGTGGTGCTTTTATTGGTATCATTATTGCAATTATTGTGTTGGCTACAAGATTATACGATCTCATGATTGGAATCATTGTTATATTTTTGGGAGCCATTATTGGAAACTATGTGCAACAAAACAAGGAAGATGTCAAAACAAAATTAAAAACTTGGATAGACAAGATGTAAAACAAGGAGAAAAATGATGAATAGAACTCAAATGCGTGAGCATGCGTTCAAACTGTTATATAGTTTAGAAGTGCAAAAAAACGAAGAATTAGAACAGCAAATAGATTTATATATGGAAAACAATGAAATCCAAAATGATGAAGAAGCAAAAAGATACATTAAAAACGCCATAATGCGGTATTGAAGAGCACAAAGAGCAAATACAAGAAGCCATCAAAGAAAATTTGAAATCTAATTGGAAAATTGACAGAATTTCCAAAATAAATCTTAGTATATTAAAATTAGCCATTTACGAAATTAATTATACAGAAATTCCGTTTAAAGTAGCCATTAATGAGGCAGTAGAGTTAGCAAAACGCTATGGAGATGAAAATTCAAAAACATTTGTGAACGGAATATTAGCAAGTATTGTCAAAAAATAAGATATAACTAAAGGAAAGGATAAAAAATAATGAAGTATGAAGCTATGGCAATCACAGTAAGTGAGCTAAACAGTTATATCAAAGAAAAACTAGCAAGTGATGAATATTTAAATAGTTTACTCATAAAGGGAGAAATCTCTAACTTTAAACATCATTACACAGGTCATATGTATTTTACGCTAAAGGACGAAAAATCATTAATTAAGTGCATTATGTTCAAAACATATGCACAAAAGTTAGATTTTACGCCAAAAGATGGAATGAAAGTGGTTGTGCTTGGACGGTGTCTCTGTGTTTGAACGAGATGGGATTTATCAAATTTATGTACAAGCCATGCAAGAAGATGGGGTAGGGGCTTTATATAAAAAATATGAAGAATTAAAACGAAAATTAGAAGGACAAGGCTATTTTGATAGTAGCCATAAACAAAAAATCCCACAAATGCCTAAAGTAATAGGCGTTTTGACATCTCAGACAGGGGCAGTGATTCGCGATATTATTAATGTAAGCACAAGAAGAAACCCTCATGTCAGAATACGATTACTGCCAGTTCCTGTGCAAGGGCAGGATGCAGCCCCTAAAATTGCAGAAGGAATTGCCTATATGAACCAACACAAATTAGCAGATGTATTAATTCTAGCAAGAGGCGGCGGTTCATTAGAAGATTTATGGCCGTTCAATGAAGAAGTGGTAGCAGATGCAATTTACCAGTCCCATATCCCCATTATTTCTGCAGTAGGGCATGAAACAGATTTTACCATTGCCGATTTTACGGCAGACTTAAGAGCACCAACGCCTTCAGCAGCAGCCGAATTGGCAGTACCAGATATATATGAACTAAAGCAAAAAATACGGCGTATATCAAAATAGAATGAAGTTAGCACTTAGCAAAAAGTATGAAATGTTACGATTGCGCATTCAAAAATGTCTGGCAAGTTATGTCTTAAAAGAACCAATGAAAATGGTACAGAATAGATATCTGTTAGTAGATAAATATATCAAAACGTTAGAAAATACAATACAAGTAAAAGAGCAAAAAGAAAAAAATAGATATGTAGCGCTAGTGGCAAAATTAGATACCCTTAGTCCTTTAAAAACATTAACCAGAGGATATGCCATTATTGAACGAAATGGCAAAATGGTAAAAAGTGTAAAGGATTTAAAAAAAGGAGACGAATTTGATTTAAAATTAGTGGATGGTTCTAAAAAAGCAGTCATTGAAAAATAATTGTTAAGAAAGGAACGTATGAAAAATGAGAACAAGTACCAAAGTATTAATTGGAATATGGGTAATCCTTGTCATATTACTAGTAGCAGATGTTGCATACATATGGGTCAAAGATACTACTTTGGTTGAAACTGGAGAACAACATGTGGAACAAGAAAATATCGTAAATGACACAAAAGAAACAAACATGACAGATGAAACAAATACAACCGATACCGAGAATGAAACGAATCGTACTAGTGATAAGTTAGAAAATACAAACGAAATGACAAACACAACGAATACTGCTCAAACAAATACGGTAGCGGTTCGGCACAAACAATACAGTGGGAAAAGAAGAACAAGAAAGCAGTGAAGAAAGTGGCTCTGAAAACCCAGAAGAAGTAGCCATAGCATTGGCAAAAGAAGAATGGGGAGAAACAAGTAGTAGCTACCGCTTTGTAGTTGAAAACGTGGAAGGCAATGTGTATCATATTGCCGTGATATCTAATGCAACTACAATTGCATATATGGATGTAAATATTGCAACAGGCGAAATTAAGGAAAGTTAGATTTGTGTCTTAGGAAGGAATGGAGACAAATGGAAGAAGTAAGTTTTGAAGAAAACATAGAGCAATTAGAGAAAATTGTGGCAGAATTAGAAAAAGGAGATTTGAATTTAGAAGACTCCATGAAAAAATTTGAACAAGGAATCGCAATCTCTCAAAATTGTAATAAAATATTAGAAACAGTAGAAAAGAGAATTACAATTTTACTAAATGAGGATGGAGAAATAAAAGAAGAAGACTTCTCCGTGAAAACATAGGGACAAATAGGGACGTTTCTTTTTTGTCCCTAAGGAACAAAAAAGAAACGTCCCTATTTGTCCCAGCAAAAAAGAAAGAGGGGAGTGTCACGCAGAAATGAATAATATGATAGGCTTTCTGCAAAACAAATATGTTATCGTGCCATTTTTATTATGGTTTTTTATTCAGCTATATAAAGTTATCTATGATTTGGTTACGACAAAAAAGTTTAATTTTAAAAGGATATTGGGGGCTGGTGGAATGCCAAGTTCACATTCAGCGGTTGTTGTAGGACTAGCTACATTAATTGGAAAAAATGAAGGCGTTCATACAGCTGTGTTTGCTGTTTCATTAATTTTGGCGTTTGTTGTTATGTATGATGCAGCAGGTATTAGGAGAGCAGCAGGAAAGCAAGCAAAATTGCTAAATCAATTGATTGAAACGCCAGGCTTAACAGGCGTACAAGTATCAGAAAGATTAGTAGAAGTGCTAGGACATACGCCATTTCAAGTTCTTGTGGGGGCTTTGATTGGATTGGTAGTAGGTTTAATTGCATAAAAAATATTGAAAAATAAATAAAGAAAGGGATGAAGTAAAAAATGACAGACATTGAAATTGCAAAAAGTGTTGAACTAAAGCACATAACAGAAATTGCCAAAAACTTAGGAATTGAGGAGGAAGAAATTGAACCATACGGAAAATACAAAGCTAAAATTTCTCAAGAAGTATACGAAAAAAGAAAAAACAAAGAAAATGGAAAATTAATTTTAGTAACGGCTATTAATCCAACACCACTAGGAGAAGGAAAAACAACCATTTCAATTGCAGTGGCAGATGGATTGGCTAAAATTGGGAAAAAATCAATTTTAGCGTTAAGAGAACCATCACTAGGACCTGTGTTTGGGATTAAAGGAGGAGCAACTGGTGGAGGAAGAGTACAAGTAGCACCAATGGAAGATATCAATTTACATTTTACAGGTGATATTCATGCCATAACAGCAGCCAATAACCTTCTTTCTAGCTTAATTGATAACCATATTTATTTCGGAAATAGTCTTAAACTAAAAGAAGTCACATGGAAAAGATGTGTTGACTTAAATGACAGACAGCTAAGAGTGGTAGATACCGGATTGTCAGAAGAAAAAAATATTGTTCCAAGAAGAGATGGATTTAATATAACAGTTGCCTCAGAAATTATGGCCATTCTATGCTTGTCAACAGATATTGAAGACTTAAAAGAACGATTAGGAAATATTGTCATTGGATACAATGAACAAGAAGAACCAGTTTATGCCAAACAATTAAATGCACAAGGTGCTATGGCAGTATTATTAAAAGATGCGATAAAACCAAATTTGGTACAAACCTTAGAACATACACCTGCTATTATTCACGGAGGACCATTTGCCAATATTGCACATGGATGCAATAGCATCATAGCAACTAAAATGGCATTAAAATTAGGAGAATATACTATCACAGAAGCAGGGTTTGGAGCAGACTTAGGGGCAGAGAAATTCTTAGACATCAAATGTAGAAAAGCAAAAATCAAACCAGATGTTGTGGTACTTGTAGCTACTATTAAAGCCTTAAAATATCATGGAGGTGTGCCAAAAGAAGACATCCAAAAAGAAAATCAACAGGGATTAGAAAAAGGGTTAAAAAATCTATTAACACATGTAGACAATTTAAAAAATCGCTTTGGATTAAAAGTGATTGTAGCATTAAACCGTTTCCAAACAGATACAAATCAAGAAATTGACTTTTTACAAAAGGAACTTCAAAAACAAAATGTGATGCTTAGTCTAGTAGAAGGATGGGCAAAAGGAGGAGAAGGCGCAACAGATATTGCAAATAAAATTGTAAAATTAACATCTGAAACAGAGTATATCAATGAATTTTCTATGGTAAATAAAGAAGTGAATTACATATATCCATTAGAAGATGACATTAAAACCAAAATTGAAAAAATAGCAACCAAAATATATCATGCAGCTGGAGTAGAATTTACGACAGAAGCAATTGCCAATATAGAAAGAATCGAAAAATTAGGATACAAGGAATTGCCGGTATGTATTGCAAAAACACAGTATTCTTTATCAGATGATGCTAAAAATTTAACAGATGAAGGTGATTACGTCATTCATATCCGTGATGTGGAATTAAAAGCAGGTGCAGGGTTTGTTGTAGCATTAGCTGGCAAGATTATGACCATGCCAGGGCTTCCAAGAGTTCCAGCAGCAGAGAGCATTACAATTGACCAAGATGGTAATGTAGAAGGTATTTTTTAGAATAGATGAGAATAAAAATGGGCAACCTAATAAAAAAGAAAAATAAAAAGGAGGCCCATTTTTATGATGAATTTTAGAACAGATTTAGCATCTGAGAGAAGAGATTTGTATAAGAAGGCAAATCAAATTGAAGATGAGGTTCAAGGAATTGAAAGTGAAAAAGAAGAAGTTGATGAAAATATAGCCATTGAACGTGTCAAAATTACGAACCAGGAAGGAGAAAAGGCCATTGGCAAGCCAATGGGAAATTATATTACCATTGACATAAAAAAGCTTAAAATTGCACAAGATGAAGAAATTCAAAAAGCATCAGACATATTAGCCAATGAATTAAAAAAAATGGTAGATTTACATGTGGATAAACAAGGGGAAGCATTGGTGGTTGGCTTAGGAAATATTTATGTGACACCAGACAGTTTAGGACCAAAAGTCATTAATGAAATAGAAGTCACAAGACATGTTATCAAATATTTACCACAATATGTAGAAGAAGGGGCAAGGTCTATTAGCGCTATATCACCAGGTGTTTTAGGCACAACAGGAATAGAAACATTGGAAATTTTAAAGGGAATTGTGGATAATATTCATCCAAAAATTTTAATTGTCATTGATGCGTTAGCTTCAAGAAGTATAGAAAGAATTAGTAGTACCATTCAAATTTCAGACACAGGAATTGTACCAGGAGCAGGTGTGGGAAACACAAGAGCAGAGCTTAGTCAAAAAACGTTAGGCATACCAGTAATAGCCGTGGGAATTCCAACCGTTGTTGAAACTGCTGTGTTAGTTAATGATTGTTTAGATGTATTAATAGAAAAATTACAAAATGAGGCAAAATCCAATGATATGTTAAACCAAATGAAAGAAGCAGATAATTATGAAGAAATCAAAGAAGCATTGGTGCCAAATGATTATAATTTGATTGTAACTCCAAAGGAAATTGATGATTTAATAGAAAATATGAAAGATGTAGTGGCTGGTGGAATTAATGGAAGTTTATAAGAGAAGGTAGAAAATTTTACAAAAAAAGTTGCAAAAAAATAGGAATTCATATATAATCATGATAGAAAAAGGAAAAGGAGGAACAATTATGGAAGAAGAAAAACAAGCAAAAACAGAAGGGGCAAAGGAAAATAAAAAATTTGAACAGGCCAAAGTGAATACAGAAACAAAAAAAACCACAACGACAGGGAAACCAAAGGCAGAGAAAGAAAAAAATAAAAGTGTAGTCGTAAGAGCAATAGCTGTTATGATAGTATTACTAATTGTGGTAGGATTAATTTATATGGCATTACCATCACCAGCAAGAGCGTTACAGCAAATGTTAAGAGACTTAAAAGCTGGAAATTTTGAAAAAGCAGAAGAATATGTAGATTATCATGAATTAATGAATATTCCTGGAATATCAACAGCAAATGAAGAACAAACCAAAATACTGTTTGAAGATTTAACGTTTACAGTCAAAGAAGTAAAACAAGAGGGAGACAGAGCAACCATTGAGGTAGAAACAACAAACAAAGACTTTAAAACCATTGTACAAAATGCGGTCACGAAATTGCTTCAAAAATATTTTGGTAGTGAAGAAGCTGAAATAGGGGATGAACTATTAGAGGAATTACAAACAACAGAAGCAGGAAAGACAACGCTTACCCAAACGGTTACAGTAGAAAAACAAGAAGGAAAATGGAAAGTAATTGTAGATGATAACTTAAAAAATGCAGTTTTCCCAGGATTAGAACAGACATTGGAGACGGTGACGAGTGCGAATATGTTTTCAGAAGATTAAATGCTTAAGGAAAACATCACATACGAATAACAAAAAAAGGGCTTATTATGATTTGAGCCCTTTTTTGCTATGTTGATATAAATGACAAATCTGACAATCTGTACATATTTCAACGCGTTTTTCGAAAATTAAAATGAGGGTGTTTAAAAATTCATCAACAGATGGTTCAATTAAATGAATATAAAGTTTTTGAGGCAATAAATTTAGTAAAGCATTTAAAAGATAGTCATTATCTGAAAAAGTGATGTCAGAGAGATATTTTGCCTCTAAAAAATAATCCTGAACATCAATGACATTCATATCTTTGTCAAGTAAAATAAAGTGATTTTGAAAAGAAACTAGATGTAAAGTATTGCAGTGAACCGGTTGAGAGTTAATATACAATTTTAACAAAGAGATGAATTCCAAGTATTCTTTTTCTATCATAAATTGCGTAACAGCATCATCTACAATTTCATCTAAAAGAGAAAAATACTTTTTTAAACGGAAGTAGATAAAGCCAGTTAACACAAGAGATTTGTGTTCTTTTAAATAAAGATAAAATTGTTCTGTTAGATAGGAAAATTTTTTATCAAAATAGGCTGTGAAATCATCATGACAAATGCTAAAACAATTTTCCAAAATTTTCTTTTTTTCTAAGGCATCAAAGTAAAAGTAATTTTGAGAAATAGAACTCTTCAAAAAAGTTTCTTCTAATTCATCAATAACAAGGTAGGACAAGATGTCAGAAATTTTATGGATAAAATGCTCTGTATCATTACCACAGTAGTGTATGACAATATTATGATAATGTTTAAATTGACATTGTGAAAAACAAACATTTTGTAAATTGCATGAGTGAAGCTCATTTAGCAGATACTTGCGTAAACAGTTATTGTTTGTTTTGATACAAATGGATTTCATGCAAAAAACTCCCTTCTTAACTAGTATCTACTAAACTTGAAAAGTTATACATTATCATATGAAAAAAACACCAAAATGAAACTTGTCTTCATAAGACAAGTTTCATTGGTAAAGAAGAGTTTATTTTTTTCCATAAACGATGCTGGCATATGTTTTTAATTTTTGGTAAACGAGGTCATTAATTGTACCAGAAGGGAAGTGACCAGAAGCATCTTTTTTACCAGCAGGAACACCAGTTAAAACTTCAATGCCTTCTTCAATGGTAGAAATAGAGTAGATATGGAATTGTTTATTTTTTACAGCATCTATCACTTCATCGGAAAGTTGTAAATTATCAACGTTTTGTACAGGAATCATCACACCATGGGACCCATCTAATCCTCTCATTTTACAAATTTGGAAGTACCCTTCAATTTTTTCATTCACACCACCAATTGGTTGGATTTGACCTTTTTGGTTCACAGAGCCTGTAACAGCAATGGATTGATTAATTGGAATACCAGAAAGGCTAGAAAGCAACCCATAAAGTTCTGTGCTAGAGGCACTGTCACCATCAACGCCATTGTATAATTGTTCAAAACAAATGCTAGCAGTTAGACAAAGGGGAATATCTTGTGCAAACATTTCACCTAAATAACCTGTTAAAATTAATACACCTTTGGAATGGGAAGAACCAGAAAGGGAAACTTCACGTTCAATGTTGACAACACCATTTTTTCCGGTATAAGTATTGACTGTAATTTTAGCAGGTTTTCCAAAAGTATAATCTCCAATTGTCATAACCGTTAAACCATTTAAAGTACCAACTTTATAGCCAGAAGTATCAATTAGCAAAGAATGATTTTTAATCATTTCCATATATTTTGTATCATATTTTTTGACACGGTTAATTTGCTCTTCGAGTGCAATGTTCATATATTTGGCTGTTACCACTTTACTTTTTTCAAGTTTTGCCCAAGTAGCAGCTTCACCAACAATTTCAATCAAATCATCAAAACGTGTTGAAATTTTATCATGGCTACCAGCCATTTTGGAAGCATATTCTACAAGTCTTGCCATAGCACTTTTGTCTAAGTGAGGAAGTTGATTGCCTTCGCAAAAACCATGTATAATACGAGCAAGTTTATTCACATTTTCACTTGTTAAAGGTGCATCGTCTTCAAATTCTACTTTAATTTTAAACAATTCTTTAAAATCGGCATCCATTGCTAATAGGGTTTGGTAAATTTGGCTATTTCCAATCAAAATAACTTTTAAGTCTAAAGGAATTGGCTCAGGGCGTAATGATATCATAACCATTGAAGAACGTTGCTCAGGCATACCTTCAATTCCTAGTTCTTTAATACGCAATGCTTTTTTTAAAGCTTCATAGCAAGCAGGGTTTGCCAACAAATCTTTTGCTTGAAAGATGATGTAGCCACCATTTGCTTGATGCAATAATCCAGGTTTTAACATGGTAAAATCTGTTTTTAAAGCGCCATAGTAGTTTTCGTATTCTAAGGAACCAAAAATGTTGTGATACGAATAATTAGAATCCATAATAACAGGACTACCTTCTAACTTAGAATTATCAACAAACAAATTAACACGATAATTTAA
Source organism: uncultured Clostridia bacterium (assembly GCA_947625645.1). Taxonomy (GTDB): domain Bacteria; phylum Bacillota; class Clostridia; order TANB77; family CAG-508; genus CAG-269. Next base: position 106,831 of record CANQPE010000002.1, read on the forward strand.
AGAAGGATCTGTTTTTTTAGTAGCAGGATTAACTGGTTGATTTTGGTTTTGAGGTGTTTTATCTTCTTCTAAGAAGTAAGAAACATTATTTAGGACATCTTGTTTGACATCATTTAAAAAGCTGTTTATTTTTTTATTTCGTTTGTATTTTGACTTTAAGAAATTAATATGAGCACTAATCGTTAAAAGAGCAATGTTAGATTGCCATTCAGAGATTTTTTTATCAGACTGACGTTCAATTTCTTTAATCTGACTAATAACAGCCATAATTTGTTCTTGAACAATAGTAGATTTTGCTTCATATTCTTGTTTAATGGTTTCATCTAATTTTTCAAATTCTTCTTCTTCAATAATTTTGCCATCTACAATAGGCATCATATAAATACCGTTTTGAGAAGCTTTTACTTGGAAATTGTATTTAGAAGCATCTTGGTTTAGCTTGTCTAAAAGGGCAGAACGTTTTTCTTCAAATTCATGCTTAATCAGGGTTTTTTCCTTTTCAAAATCATCAGCATTAAAGGTTTTTTTAATATCTTTTTTGATTTCTTTAATAAACCCATCCATATTATCTTTAAATTCTTTTCCTTGCCCAGCTGGCAAAGAAACAGAAATGGGACTGTTAGGGTTGTTGAAATTATAAATATAACACCAATCATTAGGCACTTTTTGTTTACAAGAGATTTTGTCTAAGTAATTTTTAGTATATTTGGTTTTTCCAACACCACTAGGGCCTTCTAAGTACAAATTATAGCCTTTTACATTCACCTGAAGCCCAAATTCCAAAGCTTTAATGCCACGTTCTTGACCAATTCCCGTATGGATGTCTTCTAATTCTTGGGTAGTCTCAAAATGAAAAAGATTTTCATCACAAGACATTTTTAATTTGTTAATAGATAATTCGTTTTTATTTTTCATTTGTTTTCCTCCGTTTTTATTGTATCCTATTTTTAAAATTTTATAGTTTTATTTTATATGATTTGTCAAAAAAAGTAAATAAATTTAGGAAAATTTTTTTTATAATCTTGCTATTTTGTGTGACGTGTAGTAAAATAAAATGCAAGGAATGAGGTGCGAAAAATGAGCGGGAAACGTGAGAAAAAAGAAACCATAGGGCACAAAATAGGATGGATAATTGGAAGCATTATATGTGTAGCAATTATAGCAGGAATTGTCATAGCAACTGTTGTCATGCCAAAAGTAAAGGGAAAAGAAACCATGGAAGCGCAAATTCAATTGCAAGATATTGAAAAGCCAATTGGATATCAATTAGATTCAAACGATTTTATTACCCCCCTTGAAGAACAAAGTGGTAGCTATCAAGTAGAGATACAAAATCCAGAAACGATTGATACGCAAAATGTTGGGGAATACACCGTTCATTTTGTGATAACAGATGAGAAAGGAAATCAAATCGAAAAAACGTGTCAATTGACAATTACATATATTAAAAAAGAACTTACCATAGAATTAGGAACTCTATTGACCATAGAGAATTTAATTTATGATATGGAAAAAGCAGGAAATGCAGTAAACCAAGCAGATATAGATGCTATTAATCAAAGTGGCGTAGGGGAATATGAAATTCATTCTGAATACAATGGTATGCAAAACACAACCAAAATTGTAGTAAAAGATACAACACCACCAGAACTTACACTAAAAGAAGTGACCGTTTATGTCGGGCAAACAGTGGAAGATGTCAATCAATTTGTAGAAGCCATTCAAGAAAAAAGTGAATTTAACCTGATAATGGATACCACACCAGATGTAACAAAAGAGGGAACGCAAGAAATTACCATCACAGCAGAGGATGCCTATGGCAATAAAACAACCCAAACAACAAAACTAAATGTTGTAAACGATACCGAAGGACCTGTCTTTTCAGGATTAAATCAAATGAATATTACAGTAGGAGGCAGTTTAGATTACAAGAAAGATGTATCTGCCAACGATGCAAAAGATGGCAAGGTAGAATTTACGGTAGATAGTAGCAAAGTAAACCTACAAAAAGCGGGAACATATGAAGTAACCTATACAGCAAAAGACCAAGCGGGAAATCAAACGACAGGAACAAGAAAAGTAGTGGTATCAGAAAAAACAACGGCAACAGCAAAAGCAAACACAACTAACACGGGAACTTCAGCAAATACCACAGATGATTTAAATGCAAAAGCAGATGCAGTGATTCAAAAAGTAACCAATGCTTCTATGAGCATGTCACAAAAAGTATTGGCACTTGTTGTTTATTTTAAAAATTAATCTAATCTTAACTATACCCATCGCTACAACGAATCAAATGCGGGAGGATGGAGGAATGGAGCCAAAATTGCTTTAACCCAGAAACAAGGGGATTGCTATATCCATGCATCTGTGATGAAATTGATGCTAGAACGATTGGGCATTCCAAACTATATTGTAAAATGCACAGACAATTCTCATGCATGGAATTTAATACAAATTAATGGTGTATGGAGACATATTGATTCAACACCTAAAGTAGAACATTATCCAAATGAACTTATGACAGATAGTAGAAGATATGAAACGTTGCAGTGGTTACATCCAAGAGATTGGAACCGCTCAGCATACCCAGCAGCAAAATAACCCAAAAAGGAGAAACACATGGACTTAGTTTCAGGAAGTATGTTTGCAATGATGCTAGTGACAGCATTTTTGTATTATGTAGTACCACCAAAAGCAAAACCATATACAATTCTTGCCATCAGTATTGCTTTTTATGCAAGTCTAGGATGGCAAGCACTGCTGTATATTGTATTTAGTACAATGACAACCTATGTGGCAGGAATTTTATTAGAAGATAAGATAAAAAAACGACAGATGCGAGCAATAACATTAGGAATCGTAATTGCCCTCAATGTTCTTATATTAGTCACAATAAAAAATCAAATATTTGGAAAAGATATTCTTGTGCCAATGGGAATTTCATACTATACGTTCCAAGTCATTTCCTATAGCGTGGATATATATCGCAAAAAATATACAGCCCAAAGGAATTTAGCCAAATACTTTTTATACACAATGTACTTTCCGTATTTGTTTATTGGTCCCATTAATCGATATGATGATATAGAAAATACATTGTATGAAACAAACAAAAAATTTAGTAGTCGTCAGGCTTTTTATGGACTAGCTAGAATTTTGTGGGGGATTTTCAAAAAATTAGTGGTTGCTAACCGTATTCAAATCATAATGACAACCATAACACAAGATACTACCACATACCAAGGCGCTTATGCTTTGTTTGCTATGCTACTATATTCTGCTCAGCTATATTGTGATTTTAGTGGAGGAATTGATATTGTTATTGGATTTTCTAGAATCTTACAAATTCATCTCAAAGAAAATTTTGATGTTCCCTATTGTTCACAAAATATCCAAGAATTTTGGAGAAGATGGCATATTTCACTTAGTAACTGGTTTAGAGACTATGTGTACATCCCATTAGGAGGGAGTCGCGCAGGAAAATTAAGAACTAATATCAATGTGATGATTGTGTTTCTTCTTTCAGGATTGTGGCATGGAACAGGGTATGTTTTGTGGGGATTTTTTCATGGTGTGTTTTTATTATTAGGCAAAGTGGTAAAAACGCCATGGAAGGTAGTCAATCAAATCCTAACATTTTTGATTGTATCTGTCTTATGGTCATTCTTTATCTGGCAAGACACATGGCAAGCATGCCAGATGATCGGATCAATTTTTACGCAATTTAATTACCAAGCATTGCTTCAAAATATAGGAAATTTGGGATTAAGTTTTGCAAATTATGTCGTGTTACTATTGGCAACAATTGCTGTATTTGTGTATGATGGTCATAAACATAAAATGAATGAAAGGATAAAACGTACTGGAACAGAAATGAAATTAATAGGCGTGATTAGCATGATATTTGTCATATGCATTTTTGGTGTCTATGGAATTGGATTTGATGCAAGTGCTTTTATCTATAATAAATTTTAGACATAAGGAGGAGAAAGCCACAATATGAAAGTTGTAAAAATTATCATAATAGTCATCATAGCAACTGTTGCATTTTATTTATTAAACCAATTATTAGAACCAAAATACATGACAGATTTAGTAGAAGGCAGCATGATTAGCCAATATTATGAAGAAGCAAAAAATCATGAAGTCATTTTTGTAGGAGACTGCGAAGTATATGCGAACATTTCGCCTATGGTATTGTATGAGAAGCAAGGGATTACTTCTTATGTAAGAGGCTCTTCTCAGCAAATGATTTGGCAGTCCTATTATCTTTTAAAAGAAACATTACAATATGAAAAACCAAAAGTGATTGTATTTAATGTCAATGCGATGCGTTACGATAAACCAGTCAGTGAAGCATACAATCGTTTGACTATTGATAAAATGAAATGGTCAAAAGAAAAATACGATATGATTCAGGCTTCCATGTTGGAGGAAGAAACATTTTTATCATATGTATTTCCGATTTTACGCTATCATGATAGGTTTGATAAATTAACACAAGAAGATATTGACTACCTATTCCAAAGAAAGAAAAATACATACCAAGGATTTTTAATTAATAAAGAAGTCAAACCATTAGAAGACATGCCAAATGTCAAAAAACTAGCCAAATACCAATTCGCAGACATAGATTATGACTATTTAGATAAAATCCAAGCACTATGTGAGGAAAATGGGATTAAGCTATTACTCATGAAAGCGCCAAGCGTATATCCACATTGGTATGATGAATATGATGCACAAATAGAAGCATATGCAGAAAAAAATCAAATAAATTTTATCAATTTTCTTGACAAAGTGGAGGAAATTGGTATAGATTATAGTCAAGATACATATGATAGAGGGTTGTATTTAAATTTGACAGGAGCTACCAAATTAAGTAACTATATGGCAACGTACTTAAAACAAAATTATGACTTAACAGATTGCCGTCAAAATCCAGAAATCAATGCCATCTATCAAGAAAAATTAGCGCAGTATGCGAAAGATATAATGTAGGAGGAATAGTACATGAAAAATAAGGGAATTATAATAGCAATTGTGGCAGTTATTGCTGTCATAGCAGTCATAGGAATTTTTGCTGTAACAAACCAAAAAGAAGAAAATGTAGATGTAAAAACACAAGAAGCAAAACAACAAACACAAGAAGGCTATCAATTTCAGACACAAGAAAAAACCATACCATTAGGGGTGGATTTTGCTTCATTAAACATGCCAAAAGAAACCAATTATTATGAAGTAGAAAGCTGTGCATTTGAAGGATTAGATAAAGAATATACCTATGATCACTATGTTGTCACAACATATCCAGAAGGTGGAACAGATAAAGTAAAAACTGTTTACTTCTTAGATAGTGAGGCACAAACAACAGAAGGGGTAAAAATAGGGGACACTTATGAAAAAATGGTGGAAGTATATGGAAGTGACTATGAAAATGCAGACAACCAATATACCTATACCAAAGGAAAAACACAGATCATTTTTTTAGTAGAAGAAGACAGTATTTCAGATATTACATATAATTATGTGACAGAATAAAATGGGAGAACCAAGTACGGAAGGAATGGAAAAAACGTGAAAGAAACTTTTTATATTACAACGCCCATCTATTATCCAAGTGGGAAATTTCATATTGGAACAGCATATACAACTGTTTTAGCAGACAGTTTGAAAAAGTTGCATCAATTAAAAGGTGAAGATGCCTATCTGTTAACAGGAACAGATGAACATGGTCAAAAAATACAACAAGTTGCAGAAAAAAATGGAAAAGAGCCACAAGTATATGTAGATGAGATGGCAGCCATTGCTAAGGAATTATGGAAAACCATGGAAATTGAATATGATGACTTTATTCAAACAACGCAAGTACGCCATGAAAAAGTTGTACAAAAAGTGTTTGAGAGATTGTTGGCACAAGGAGACATTTATAAAGGAACCTACGAAGGCATGTACTGCGTCCCTTGCAAAACGTATTTTACAGAAACACAATTGGTGGATGGAAAATGTCCAGATTGTGGAAGAGACGTTGTCAAAATGGAAGAAGAAGCATATTTTTTCAATATGAAGAAATATGCAGACCGTCTAATTGCCTATTATGAAGATCATCCCGATTTTATTAAGCCAAACTATCGAAAAACAGAAATGATTAACAATTTTATAAAACCAGGGTTAGAAGATTTGTGTGTAACCAGAACAACATTTGATTGGGGAATTCCTGTTTTATCAGACCCAAAACATGTGGTATATGTGTGGTTAGATGCATTGCTAAACTATATAACAGCACTTGGCTATGATTCAGAAGATGATACCTTATTCCAAAAATACTGGCCAGCCAATATCCAGATTGTAGGAAAAGACATTGCACGTTTCCATTTAATTTATTGGCCAATTTTTCTAATGGCATTAGATTTACCACTTCCGAAAACGATATTTGTACACAACTGGATTATGATGAAAGATGGTAAAATGTCAAAGTCAAAAGGAAATGTGATTTATCCAGAGACATTAATCAATCGTTATGGATTAGATGCTGTACGCTATTTCCTATTAAGAGAAATGCCAGTCAGCCAAGACGGAATCTTTTCACCAGAAGCATTTATAGAAAGATACAATTTTGATTTATGTAATGACCTAAGCAATCTTTTAAACCGAACGGTATCTATGGTCAATAAATACTTTGGCGGAAAAGTTCCAGCCAATCAAACACATGCAAATGCTATTGATGAGGCATTTGAAACAGAAACGCAAGAATATATTATAGAATTTGAAAAGAAAATAGAGAATTTCGAAATAGCAGATAGTTTAAAGGAAATTTGGCAACTAATTGCAAGAACGAACAAATACATCGACGAAACTGCGCCATGGCAGTTAGCCAAAGAAGAAGAAACAGAAAAATTAGCTTCTAGTATGTACCATCTAATCGAATCTTTAAGAAAAATCGCCATTCTCATTTCACCATTTATGAAAGACACAGCGAAAAACATATTTAGACAAATTGGAATCACAGACTTAAAATTGCAAATGTGGGAAACATTACAAACCAATATTGCATTAGAAAATACACAGGTCATTGCACAAGGAGAGCCAATTTTTATGCGACGAAAGGCCGAAGAAGAGATAGAATACTTAAAAAATATGATGAAAAATTAAATAGATTTGTACAAAAGAACTTCAAAAAAACATTGGAGTTCTTTTTGGGACAATTGGGGACGTATCTTTTTTGTCCCTTAGGGACAAAAAAGATACGTCCCCAATTGTCCCGGTGGAATAAAATCTAAAAAATTGGTTGATAGTTTTTTTAAAAAGGTGTATAATCATGGAGAAAAATGTCTCAACAAAGGAGAAGGTGTAAATGAGACGTAGTAAAGATAATATATATGCAATGTGTAATTTAGATGATGAAGAGCGAAGAATGAAGCGAAAAAAACAAACAATAGGAATGGCACTTTTAGTACTAATTACGCTATTGGTGATTACAATTGTATGTATTATTCAAAATATTCAAGATATGCAAAGAGCCAAAGAGTTTAGTGGGCAATTAGTTCAGTACCAAGAACAAAAGAAGCAAGAGCTAGAGGCGCAACAACGAGAAGAAGAAAAGCGAGTAGCAGAAGAAAAAGCACGTCAAGAGAAAATAGCTGAGGTGTCAGAGGAAGCAAAACATAATATAGAAACCATATATCGTTCAGAAACCAAAAGAGCATTTTTAACGTTTGATGATGGACCTTCCATTGTGACACCTACGATTTTACAAGTTTTAAAAGAGAAAAATGTCAAAGCGACATTCTTTATGTTAGGATCCAATGTACAAAAATTACCAGAAACAGTTAAGCAAGTATATGCAGAAGGACATTACATTGCAAACCATGGGTATTCTCATGTGTATTCTGCAATATATGCTTCTCCACAAAGTGTGTTAGATGAATATAATCAAACAAACCAAGCAATCCAAACAGCAATCGGGGAACCAGAATTTAATTCCCATTTGTTTCGTTTCCCAGGGGGATATGCAGGTGGAAAATATGCAGCCATTAAGCAACAAGCAAAAGATGTATTACAGCAAAATGCAATTTATCATGTCGATTGGAATTGCTTAACAGGAGATGCAGAAACGAGTACTCCAACACCAGAATATACCATGAACCGATTACAGGCTACATCCGCAGGAAAAAATAGCCTTGTCATTTTAATGCATGATGCACAAGCTAAGAAAGTAACAGCAGATATGTTACCTCAAATTATTGATTACTTAGCAGGACAAGGATATGAATTTAAAACATTTTATGATATTTTTTGAAGGGAGTTATCAAAGTGCCAAAAAAGAAGAAGCCAAACTTAGAACCAGAAATAGAACAAAAATTACAATATATCGGGTTATCGTTAGACAAAGTACCAGAAGATATTTTACAATATAAATCATTAAATTATCGTATTCCAAAAGGATATGACGAAAAACAATATAAACAATATCGCTATATTCCAGTGAATCAAATTCAAATTCTATTATCGCCAACGAATCGATTAGATGCACTAGAGGAACGATATAAAAAAGCACGACCATTATTGCAATATTTAGACCAAGAGGATGAAGAAAATATCTTAAAACATGCTGTATTTTTAAATATGCTAAAACAGATGAATATAGAAGAAATTGAAAAAATAGAGGAAGAACAAAATAATTTGGCAAAAACAATTCCTTTTAAAGTAAAGTTTGAAGGAAGCTACTTGTGGCAAATTTATTATGCAGAAGTAACCGGGCAGTATTTTATGATTGTGCCAACAACAGATAGTGATTATTCTGCATTTTTCTATTTATTAAAGAAAAAGCTAGAAAACAAGAATTCTAATATGGTGTATGTGCCAGTTATAGGAGTTGAGTATTCCAAAAACTATTTGAGTAGAGAGGCGTTTGAAGATATCCAGAATTATTTAAGATTGTTTGCAAAAGAATGGCCATCTATTTATGAAGTCTATAACGAAAAAAATGAATTAGCAATTCATATTGTAGGAGAGACATCAGTATATGGTAAGATTAGAAGTTTATACCGTATTGTATTGAAAAATAGTGTAGAAGCCAATCACTTTTATAAATTGCTAAAAGCCATGTTTATTATGCAAACAGAAATACCGAATTATTTTGAATTTAGAACAGATGTTAATACAAAAGGAACATTAGAGTTTTATTTTAATGATACCAAAATAGAATACGGAGAAATGGCAAATTTTATTAAAGACCGCTATGCCTTTAGTATAGGTGCAAAGCAGGAAGTAATAGATGAGTTAGAAAAAGATAAGAAAAAATTACAGGAACTCAAACGTATAGCAAGTCAGCAAGATGTGGAATATTTAGAAAAAGAAAAGCAAATTTCAACTTTTTTAGAGTGTAAAAAAACGTTTTTTGGTAAGTTTAAGTATTATTTTAAATATAGTAAAAAGAATAAAAAACAAAAGGAAATAACACCAAGAAGGAGAATAGAAATAGAGGAAGAACTAGAAGAACCCGAAACACGTAGAAAAGACAAAAAAATGGAGAATGATTTGAAGGGAAAAAGATGTACCATTGAAGATTTAATACAAAACTACAAAGTATTAGAAGAAGAAGAGACAAAATTAAAAAATACAGTCATGGATATTAATGCCATCAAATTGAAAAATAAAAATATGGAAAAAAAGATAGAAAATGCAACCAGATTTATTGAAGAAATTGACAACCATAAAAGAAGCATTTTTGAATTTTGGAAATATAGCAATAAAGATGAAATGGCTGTGCTTCCAGAGGGAGAAGAAGAGGAAGTTGGTGTGGTAAAACGCATTGAGAAAGTCTTTGATTATGCAGAGGATTTTGAAAAGTTTGGCATTAACTTAGATAAATTGCAACGAGAAAAATTGACAGATGATGAAAAAGACAGTATTTATATTGCTACCACAAATTTACTAGAAATGTTAAATAAATTAAAAACCAATACTGCTGTACCAAAAGAAGTGGAAAATCTGTTGAAAATATTGAAAAGAGAATTAAGAGAGTCTGAAGATGATTTTGATACAGATGACTTTGACATATTTGGCGATATTGTAAGAGAGAGCAATAAAATTAAAAAAATAGGCAATAAATTACATCGTGAAGCAGAAAAAGACAAGTTCCGTATTTTGGAAATTACAAAAATGACGAGGCAAATAGGCTTCAAACTAAGTTTGGAGCAAATGATTAAGAACATAAAAAGCGCTTTTGGAAAAGTGCAATCTCCAGAAGATATTATGGTATATAAGGCAATTATGGGAGAAAAAATGGATGAAAATCAATTCAATCTGTTTGATATGAACCCAGAAAATGAAATGCAAGAAGTCTGCCAACAAGAAGGCAATCAAATCAATCTATACAAAATTTCATTAAAACAAGGACAAGATATTCTTGGTTTTACCAATTGTATTTTTTATGATAATCAAAATAAGACATTACCATTGGGAATGGATTTTTCAAGTAAAGTCATGATTGATATTTCACAAATGGATTTAGATATTAAGAAAACAATGACATTCCATATTGCAACCTTGGAAAATGAAGAGGATGTTTTTTCAAAAATAATTGTAAAAAAAGTAACAGTATATGAATAGGGGAATATGATATAGGGGTAGATACATACCCCTATTTTTTTTGGTGGTTGAAAAATAATTATAATTTTAGCTGTGTCAAATTTTATTTTGGACGCGGTTACATACTTAGTAGACAGAAATGAGAAAGGATTGTGAATGAGGATGAAAATCAAAAAAGCAATGATTCTTTTCATGATTTTTGTGTTTTTTAATTTTATGAATTTGCCAGAAGTTTTGGCGATTGAACCTCTGTCAGAGGCAATCTATGAAGGAATTGATGTGAGTAATTGGCAAGGATACATAGATTATGCACAAGTCAAAGCCAGTGGAGTTGAAGTTGTGTATATCAAAGCAAGTCAAGGCAGGAATTTGAAAGATGCCTATTTTGATTTGAATTACGAAAATGCTAAGAAAAATGGATTAAAAGTGGGCTTTTATCATTTTTTAACAGCAACTTCGGTAGAAGAAGCACAAAATGAGGCAAATTTTTTTGCTTCCGTAATTTCTGGAAAAATACCAGATTGTCGATTGGTGCTAGACTATGAAGTATTCGGAGGCGTAAATGCAACTGAAATTAATGAAATTGCCAGAAGTTTTTTAGAAACAACCCAAAGTCTTACAAACAAAGAAGTGATGCTTTACAGTGATTTATTTAATTCACAAACCGTCTTTTCCAGAGAATTGGCTGAAGAGTACCCTTTATGGATTGCAGATTATACAAGTAGAACCGTGCTAGAACAAGCACGTTCCAATTGGGAGGGATGGATAGGCTGGCAGTATACAGATAGAGGAAGCGTAAATGGTATACGAGGAAATGTTGACAGAAATATTTATACAAAGGAAATCTTTTTAGAAGAAACAGATGAAATTCCACAAGTGGAAAATCCAAACCAAAATCAACAACCCAATACACAAACGGTATATTATACAGTAAAAAAAGGTGATACCTTATGGGACATTGCAAGAACATATGGAACAACTGTCTCAGAATTAGCTGAGATAAACAGAATTGAAAATCCGAATTTGATTTTTCCAGGGCAAGTGTTACGCATTTTAGAAAATGCAACTGTTCCAGGAAATGAAGAACGAGGCACAGGAAGTATTATTTATACCGTAAGAGCAGGAAATACATTATCTCAAATTGCACGTGCATATGGTGTAACAATAGAACATATTGTAGAAATCAATGGCATCTCAAATCCGAATCGAATTTTTCCGGGTGAAAGATTACGTATTACAGATAGTATGAGTAATACACTCTATGAATTAGGGGACCCCAATCAGGATATCACCTACATTGTTAGACAAGGTAACACCCTAAGTGGAATTGCCAGAAAATTTGGTGTGACAGTAGATAGTTTAGTTAGAAAAAATGGAATTATGAACCCGAATTTCATTTATGTAGGGCAAATTATCAGAATATAATATATTGCAATTTTTTATGGTACAAAAGAAATTTTTCAAAACCTCTTGACAGTTTACAATAATTTAAGGTAAAATAATATAGGTAAGAAAAAATATATTCAAAAATATCTATATATTTTATTCGAACATTGAAAATTAAATAAGAAAGAGGTGTATACTGATGAACATTGTTGTCATAGTAGCCGCTGTCTTAATCTCGCTTGCAATTGGAGCTGTTATAGGTGTCCTATACAGGAAAAAAGTTGCAGAATCTAAAGTAGGAATTGCTGAAGAAGAAGCAAAACGAATTGTCAATATGGCAAAAATAGAAGCTGAAAATTTGAAAAAAGAAGAAATTATCAAAGCAAAAGAAGAAATTATGGCAAGTCGAAAAGAATTAGATCAAGAGATTAGAGAAAGAAGAGGCGAATTGCAAAGACAAGAAACAAGATTGATTCAAAAAGAAGAAAATCTTGACAAACGTTCTGAAAATTTCGAGAAAAAAGAACAAGAATTAAACAAAGAAGCAGAATCATTAGAAAAACAAAGACAAAATGTAGAAAAAAAGTATGAGGAGCAAGAAAACAAACTGCAAGAAATTGCGGCATTAACAAGAGAACAAGCAAAAGATATCCTTTTACAACAGGTAGAAACGGAAATTACAGCAGAAAAGGCAGAGCTAATCCGTGAAACTAATAGAAAGATAAAAGAAGACGCTATCAAAAATGCAAAAGAGGTATTAACATATGCCGTACAAAAATGTGCAGCAGACCATTCACAAGAAACAACGGTCTCTATCGTGGCATTACCAAGTGATGAAATGAAAGGTAGAATTATTGGTAGAGAAGGAAGAAACATTAAAGCAATAGAAACATTAACAGGCGTTGATTTAATTATTGACGATACACCTGAAGCAGTCGTATTATCCGGATTTGATCCACTCAGAAGAGAGGTAGCTAAAATTACATTAGAAAAACTAATTGAAGATGGAAGAATCCATCCTGCTAAAATTGAAGAAACCGTTGAAAAAGCAAAACTAGAGTTAGCAGAAACCATAAAAGCAGAAGGAGAAAGAGCAGTTTTAGAAACAGGCGTAATTGGATTACATCCAGATATTGTCAAGCTAATTGGAAAATTAAAATATAGGACAAGTTATGGACAAAATGTCTTAAACCATTCTATTGAAGTTTCTAATCTAGCTAGAATTATGGCAGAAGAATTAGGACTTGACGCTAAGCTAGCAAGGCGTGCAGGATTATTGCATGACATTGGAAAAGCATTAGATCATGACATGGAAGGAACCCATGTTGAGATTGGTGTTGAAATCTTGAAAAAATATAAAGAAAATCCAGCAGTCATCAATGCAGTGGAAGCACATCATGAAGATGTAGAACCACAAACATTAGAAGCAGTTTTAATCCAAGCAGCTGATGCAATTTCAGCATCAAGACCAGGAGCAAGACGCGAAACATTAGAAGCCTATATTAAGAGATTACAAAACCTAGAAGAAATTGCAGATTCCTTTGATGGAGTTGAAAAATCATTTGCTATCCAAGCAGGTCGTGAAGTAAGGATTATTGTCAAACCAGATAAAATTTCAGATGACCAAATGACGATATTAGCAAGAGATGTTTCAAAACGCGTTGAAAATGAAATGGATTACCCAGGACAAATTAAAGTCAACATTATTAGAGAAACAAGAGTAGTAGACTATGCAAAATAAAAAGAAAGAGAATATTTCAAAAAAATATTCTCTTTTTTTAAAAGATATGCTATACTATTATGCGGAGCAACAGGAATCACAAAGAAATAAAAAAGGAAGGAATGAAGAAATGAAAGGATATTTAGTATTAGAAAACGGTCAAATATTTGAAGGAGAACGTATTGGATATCATAAAGATGTGATATGTGAAGTCGTATTTAATACTTCCATGACAGGATATTTAGAAATTTTTACAGATCCATCTTATGCAGGGCAAGGAATTGTTATGACCTATCCATTAATTGGAAATTATGGACTAACACTAGAAGACAAAGAATCCAGAAAACCATGGGTAGAAGCTGTATTTGTACATGAATTAGCAGAAATAGAAAGCAATTTTCGTTCTAAATTACATGTAGAAAAATTCTTAAAATACAACCAAATACCAGGATTACAAAATGTCAATACTAGAAAATTAACAAAAGTATTAAGAGAAAATGGCACCATGAGAGGCATGTTAACAGACGACATTACGGATGTGAAAGCCATTATAAAAACCATTCAAGTCTATCAAAATAACCATTTAGTAGAACAAGTATCATCATCTGAAATTACACAAGTAGGGGATGGAGATATTTCCATTGGACTATTTGATTTTGGTTCAAAACAAAATATTATTGCATCTTTGTTAAAAAGAAATTGCAACATAACCATATTTCCGCAGAATACACCAGCAGAAACCATTCTATCTTATCCATTACAAGGAATTGTACTTTCAAATGGACCGGGAAATCCAGAAGACTGTACAGTTGCCATAGAAAATATTAAGAAATTATATCAATCTGACCTACCCATTTTTGGAATTTGTTTAGGCCATCAATTAATGGGGCTTGCAACAGGTGCTAAGACCTATAAACTAAAATATGGACACAGGGGACCAAACCATCCTGTAAAAGATATCAAAAAGGATAGAGTATATATTACCTCACAAAACCATGGATATGCCATTGATGATAGCACCATTGATCCCAATATTGCAGAAGTATCCCATATCAATTTGAATGACAATACCGTGGAAGGATTAAAATATAAAAATAAAGAAATCTATACAGTGCAATTTCATCCAGAAGCGTGTCCAGGACCAAGAGACACAGAGTATCTTTTTGATGAATTTTTGGAAAAATTGAAGAAATAGAAAGGAAGAACCAATATGCCTAGAAAGAAAGAAATAAAAAAAGTATTAGTGATTGGTTCAGGACCAATTATTATAGGACAGGCAGCAGAGTTTGACTATGCGGGAACACAAGCATGTGAAGAATTAAAAAAAGAAGGAATTGAAGTTGTTTTAGTCAATTCTAATCCAGCAACCATTATGACAGATAAACACATGGCTGATAAAATTTATATAGAACCAATTACCGTCAAAACCGTACAAAAGATTATAGAAAAAGAAAAACCAGATAGC
Organism: uncultured Clostridia bacterium; assembly: GCA_947625645.1. Lineage (GTDB taxonomy): Bacteria > Bacillota > Clostridia > TANB77 > CAG-508 > CAG-269. The sequence goes on from CANQPE010000002.1 coordinate 121,998, forward strand.
ATATTACCAAACTTAGGTGGACAAACAGGGCTAAATATTGCAATGGAATTACATGAAGCAGGGTTTCTAGACAAACACCATGTGAGGTTACTAGGAACGTCACCAGAAGGAATCAAAAATGCAGAAGATAGGCAAGCCTTTAAAGATATGATGGAACGCATTGGGGAACCATGTATTGCAAGTAAAGTGGTTGAAAATGAAGAAGATGCCATAGAATTTGCAAAACAAATTGGATTACCCGTGATTGTAAGACCAGCCTATACGTTAGGAGGCACAGGCGGAGGAATTGCCAATACCATAGAAGAATTAAGAGAAATTTCAGAAAGTGGACTTCGTTTATCAAGAGTACATCAGGTGTTAATTGAAAAATGTATTTCTGGCTGGAAAGAAATTGAATATGAAGTTATGCGCGATAGAAAAGGGAATTGCATTACCATCTGTAACATGGAAAATGTGGACCCTGTTGGTGTCCATACAGGAGACAGCATTGTGGTTGCACCATCACAAACGTTGGCAGACAAAGAATACCAAATGTTAAGAACATCTGCCATTAAAATTATTTCTGCATTGAAAATTGAGGGTGGATGCAATGTTCAATTTGCATTAAACCCAAATAGCTTTGAATACGCAGTAATTGAAGTAAATCCAAGAGTTAGTAGGTCATCAGCATTGGCTTCCAAAGCAACAGGGTACCCTATTGCAAAAGTATCTACCAAAATTGCAATTGGGTATGCATTAGATGAAATCAAGAATGAAGTAACGAGAAAGACATATGCATGTTTTGAACCGGTGTTAGATTATGTCATTGTCAAAATACCAAAATGGCCATTTAATAAGTTTTTAACAGCTAGTAGAGAATTGGGAACGCAAATGAAAGCAACGGGAGAAGTTATGGCAATTGCGCCAAGCATAGAAGCGGCTTTGTTAAAGGCCATTCGTTCCTTAGAAGAAAATTTGGATTCTATGGAGATGCCAAAAATCAAGGGATATTCAACAGAAAAAATTTTGGAAAGTCTACATCATATTGATAATGAAAGAATTTGGGTTATTGCAGAAGCGTTAAGAAGAGGAATTACATTAGATGAGATTCATCATATTACCAAAATCGACAAATTTTTTATCAACAAAATTGATAGAATTGTGAGAATGGAAGAAGAACTAAAAACAGAAACATTAACACCAAAAATTATCAAAAAAGCTAAAATGATGGGATTTACAGACAAAGTCATTAGCCATTTTAGTCAGCAACCAGAAGCAGACATTAAGCAAATAAGGAAACAGCATGGAATTGTAGCTAACTTTAAGTTAGTAGATACTTGCGCAGCAGAATTTGAAGCACAAACACCATATTATTATTCAAGCTATGATGATGAAAATGAAAGTAAACAATCACAAAATACCAAAAAAATTGTTGTATTAGGTTCAGGACCAATCCGTATAGGACAAGGCATTGAGTTTGATTATTGTAGTGTGCATAGTGTATTAAGTTTAAAGAAATTGGGATATGAAACCATTATCATCAACAACAACCCAGAAACAGTCAGCACAGACTTTGACATTGCGGACAAGCTATACTTTGAACCATTAACAAGAGAAGATGTAGAAAACATTATAGATGTGGAACAACCTTATGGAGCCATTGTTCAATTTGGTGGGCAAACAGCAATCAAACTTACAAAAGCGTTAACAGAAATGGGCGTTAAGATTTTAGGAACGTCAGAAGAAAATATGGACCGTGCAGAGGATAGGGAAAAATTTGATGAAGCTTTAGAAAAATGTGGCATACTAAGACCAAAAGGAGGTACTGTTTTTACAGCAGAAGAAGCCAAAGAAGTAGCAAAGCAACTAGGCTACCCAGTATTAGTAAGACCATCTTATGTATTAGGTGGACAGGGTATGGCAATTGCTTATGACGAGAAAGAAATAGAAGAATTTATCCAAGAAATTAATAAAATAGCGCAAGAACATCCTATTCTTGTGGATAAGTATATGTTAGGAAAAGAACTAGAAGTAGATGCTATCTGTGATGGAGAAGATGTGCTAATTCCAGGAATTATGGAACACTTAGAAAGAGCAGGAATTCACTCAGGAGATAGCATATCTGTCTATCCAACGCAAACGATTGAACAAAAACATAAAGATAAAATTATTCAATATACAGAAAAAATTGCAAAAGAGCTACATGTAATAGGGGTATTGAATATTCAATTTATCGTTTGCCATGATGAAGTGTATATCATAGAGGTCAATCCAAGGTCAAGTAGAACCGTGCCATATATTAGCAAAGTAACTGGTTTGCCGGTGATAGATATTGCTACACAAGTCATTTTAGGAAAAAAATTAAAAGAATTGCCATATGGAACAGGCGTGTATCAACAAAGTGATTATATTGCTGTTAAAATGCCAATTTTCTCTTTTGAGAAAATTAAAAATGCAGATACAAGTTTAGGACCAGAAATGAAATCAACAGGAGAAGTATTGGGAATTTCTAAAGTATTCTCAGAGGCAGTATACAAAGCTTTTATTGGAAGTGGCGTCAACTTAACGCAAAAAGGTAAGATTCTAATTACGGTTCGAGACAAAGACAAAGCAGAAACATTACCATTAGCAAAAGAATTAAAAGAAATTGGATATGACATTTATGCCACTTCGGGAACAGCAAATTATCTAAAGGAAAATGGAGTAGAAGTACAATCCGTTCCAAAAATATGGGAAGGAACCAATAGCATTATTGAATTAATTCAATCAGGGAAATTAAGCTTTATTATTAATACGCCAACAAAAGGAAAACAATCTAATCGAGACGGATTCAAAATAAGAAGATTAGCTGTTGAATGTAAAGTACCATGTTTCACATCATTAGACACTGTAAAAGCCCTATATGATGCCATCAAAAATGACATCAAAGAGGAACAATTGGAACCAATAGATATGACTGAAATTTAATATCCCAAAAAGATACGTCCCTGATGAGACAAAAGAAAGGAATGTAAGAAAAATGAAGATTTTAGCAGTGGGAGATATTGTGGGAAATGCGGGTGTAAAAGAGTTACAAAGGCAATTACCACAAGTGAAAGAAAAACATAATATTGATTTTACAATTGTAAATGGTGAAAATGCAGCAGAAGGTATGGGAATAACAGAAAAGAATTTCCAAGATATGTTAAAGGCTGGAACGGATATTATTACAATGGGAAATCATACATGGGGAAAAAAAGACATCTTTAAATTTATTGATCATCCGCAAATCATACGACCAGCCAATTATCCAGAAGGTGTCGTCGGAAAAGGCTATCAAGTGGTTGAAAAGAATGGAAAGAAAATTGCAGTTGTGAATTTGATAGGAAGAGTTGATTTGCCAGTCCTATCAGAAAATCCATTTTTAAAGGCAAAGGAAATGGTTCAAGAGCTACAAAATAAAGCAGATCTTATCTTTGTGGATTTCCATGCAGAAGCGACAGCTGAAAAAATTGCAATGGGGTACTATTTAGATGGAAAAATTACAGCCCTTTTTGGAACCCATACGCATGTACAAACAGCAGATGAAACCATATTACCAAAAGGAACGGCGTATATTACAGATATTGGCATGACAGGGCCTCAAAATTCGGTGATTGGAATGGATATTAATGTATCCATAAAAAGATTTGAAACCACATTACCTGAACGCTATCGTGTAGCTGAAGGAAAAACTATGTTTCATGGGATTGTGATAGAAATTGACGATACAACGAATCGAGCAATAGGCATACAAAGAATTTAGAGTTTGTTTGGGACAAAAAAGAACCGTCCCAGATTGTTCCAATGTCGAAATTAGTCGAAAAGATATAAATATTGCGATGAAAAGTTGGAAAAATTTTCCAAAATCTCTTTACAAAAATTTCCAAATATTGTAAAATAACAATCGTAAAAGTTGCAACAAAAATTAAATTAATAGGAGGAAAAACGAAAATGGAAATTTTGAAAATTTCATCAAAATCAAATCCTAATTCAGTAGCAGGAGCGATTGCTGGATTAGTGAAGGAATCAAACAAAGCAGAGATGCAAGCAATTGGAGCAGGAGCATTAAATCAAGCTGTGAAGGCAGTGGCAATTGCAAGAGGGTTTGTTGCACCATCAGGCGTGGACTTAGTTTGTATCCCAGCTTTTGCAGAAGTGGAAGTTGAGGGAGAAGACCGCACCGGAATTAAATTAATTGTAGAGTCAAGAGCATAAATGTTCAATAACCAAAGAGATAGGGAAAACCAAAATTCTCTATTTCTTTTTTTTTGAAAAAACATACATAAAACGTTGCTAAAATTTATGTTTTGCGATATAATCATACTAACCTGACCGCTCATACCAATAGAAAAAAAGATAAAAATAGTGTATAAATAATATATTGAGAAAAGGAAGATAGCAAAATGAAATCCATAAAGATTACAAAAACAGGAGCATATTTTCCAGAAATTAAATTGGAAAATCAAAAGCTAGAACAGACATTACAATTGGAACAGGGATATATTCAAAAACGAACAGGAATCAAAACACGCTATTATGCAAATGAAACGCAACAAGAAATGGCAAAAAAATTAATGCAAAAGATGTTTGACAATCAAGAAGAAGCAAAAGACATTGGACTAATTGTTGTTTGTACAACAACGCCAACGCAATTTATGCCAGGAATATCTAACTATATTCAACAAGTTTTAGGAATCCAAAAATGTATCTGTTTTGACATTTTAGCAGGATGTGCAGGATTTATTAATGCAATGGATATTGCTCAAAAATATTTAACAACATCACACATTCAAAAAGCATTGATTGTTGGAATGGAACAGCTTTCAAAATTTTTTGATGCAACTGACCCTACCACAGCTATTATTTTGGCAGATGGTGCAGGGGGAATTGTTTTAGAACAAACAAAAGAGCAAAAAATATATGCTTCAAAAATAGAAGCCAATATGGATGCAAAGCAAATTCTTTCTACTAAGATTGATAAAACAAGAAATTTACAATTAGAAATGAAAGGAAGAGACATCTATAAATATGCCGTAACGGCAACGGTAGAAAACATTCAAAAACTCTTGCAAGAGACAGGAGAAACATTAAGCCATATCAAATATATTGTACCACATCAATCCAATTTAAGAATTATTAAATCCATTGCAACACGACTAGGAAAGCAAGAAATGAAAAAAATGTATACAAATATTGAGAATGTTGGAAATACGTATTGTGCCAGTATTCCAATTGCTTTAGATGAAATGTTCCAAAAAGGTGTATTAGAAGCAGGAGATAAAGTAATTTTACTAGGATATGGTGGAGGATTAAATACAGGAAGTATTTTATTAGAAATCTAATAGATGGGAAAATGGGAAAAGTTCGTCTTCTTAGAAAGGAATGATCAGAAACATGAAATCGAAAACAGCATTTTTATTTCCTGGCCAAGGCGCACAAGCAATAGGCATGGGAAAAGATATATATGAAACATATGAAGTGGCAAGACCCATATATGACGAAGCAGAAAAGATATCTGGAAAGCCCATAAAACAAATTTGCTTTGAAGGACCACAAGAGGTGTTAAACAAAACGGAAAATACACAACTTGCTATATTTACGACAAGTTTAGCCATATTAGAGGTACTAAAAAGCAAGGGAATCCAAGCACCAATAGCGGTAGGATTAAGTTTAGGAGAATACACAGCTTTAGTGTATGCGGGTATTTTAAAATTTGAAGCAGGTGTTAAATTAATTCAAAAACGAGGTTACTGTATGGAACATATGGTACCAAAGGAAGCTTATGCAATGGCAGCTGTGATAGGATTAGAAGCAAGTAAGATAGAAGAAGTTTGTAACCAATTTTTAGAAGAAGGGAAATTTGTTGTTCCAGCAAATTATAACTATTCAGAGCAAACAGTCATTTCAGGAAATGAAGCCATTGTTGAAGAAGCAATGCAAAAATTAAAAGAATTGGGAGCTAAACGCGTTGTGAGATTGCAGACAAGTGGCCCATTTCATACTAAAAAATTAATGCAAGCAAAAGAGGCTTACGAGCAGGCATTAGAACAAGCATCTTTTGAAATAGAGCAACCAGTAAAGGTCATTAAAAATATAGATGGAACGTATTATAGACCAGGAGACAATATAAAAGAAATTTTAGCCAATCATATTATTTCACCTGTTCGATTTGATAGAGCCATTGAATTGATGAAAAATGAAGAGGTAAAAGAGTTTGTAGAAATCGGACCAGGAAAGACGTTAACAGGGTTTGTGAAAAAAGAAAATAGAGAAGCCAATGTCGTAAACATTCATGATGTAACATCATTAGAAGCATATCTAAATTTACAAGTATCATAAAAAAGGGAGGCAAAGCAAAGTGAACGATGAAACAACGAAAACGGTATTGATAACAGGAGGCACAAGAGGGATTGGAAAAGAAGTCGCATTGAAATTTGCACAAAATGGATATCATGTTGTCATTAATTATGTGTCAGAAACAACAGATACAGAAGCGATAAAAAAAGAGTTATTAGAAGCTGGTGCAGCAGACGTTATGCTTGAAAAAGCAAATGTAACAGATATGAAGCAAATGGAAGCACTTGTCAAAAAAGCAATAGAAGCATTTGGAACAATTGATGTGCTAGTGAATAATGCGGGAATTACCAAAGATAATTTATTAATGAGGATGTCAGAAGAAGAGTTTGATAGCGTCATCGAAGTGAATTTAAAAGGAACGTATATTGTAACAAAATTGGTAACCAAATACATGATGAAAAAGCGCAAAGGGGCAGTTGTTAATCTTTCTTCTGTTGTAGGAGTGGTTGGAAATGCCGGACAATGTAATTATGCAGCTTCTAAGGCAGGAATCATTGGATTTACAAAAAGCCTAGCAAAAGAATTGGCCTCAAGGAATATACGTGTCAATGCAGTGGCACCAGGATTTATTAAAACAGATATGACAGAAAAATTGCCTGAAAGTGTAAAAGAAAATATTTATGGGCAAATTCCACTGGGACGAATGGGAGTAGCAAAAGAAGTTGCAGAATTGGTGTATTTTTTAGGAGAAGAAAAAACAAGTGCGTATATTACAGGACAAGTCATTCATATTGATGGTGGAATGGTAATGTAACGAAAGGAATGGGATAGAAAATGGAAAGAAGAGTTGTCGTAACAGGATTAGGAGCAATAACTCCAATTGGGAATACGGTAGAAGAATTTTGGAAAGGCATACAAGAAGGAAAATGTGGAATTGACAAAATTACAGCATTTGATACAAGTACATTTAAAGTGAAATTGGCAGCAGAGGTGAAAAATTATGATCCAGAAAAATATTTTGACCGTCGAGAAGCCAAACGATTAGACAAATATTCACAATATGCCATGATTGCAACAAGAGAAGCCTGGAAAGACAGCGGATTGAACCAAGAAACAGAAAATATGGAACGTGTTGGTGTGATTATTGGTTCAGGCATAGGTGGTGTAGAAACTATTGAAACAGAAAACCAAAAGTGTGTTGAAAAAGGACCGGACAGAGTTTCACCTATGTATATTCCAATGGCCATTTTAAATATGGCAACTGGAAATGTGGCGATTGATATAGGGGCAAAAGGAACATCTATTTCTATGGTAACAGCATGTGCAACAGGGACACATTGTATTGGAGAAAGTTACCATATGATTAAACATGGCTATCAAGATATTATGATTGCAGGTGGAACAGAAGCCTCTATTACACCGCTTAGCATTGCAGGCTTTTCGAATATTAAAGCACTTTCTAAAACAGAAGATAAAGAAAGAGCAAGTATCCCTTTTGATAAAGAAAGAAATGGCTTTGTTATGGGAGAAGGAGCCGGTGTACTTATTTTAGAGGAATTAGAGCATGCAAAAAAGCGTCATGCTAATATTTATGCAGAAGTAGTAGGGTATGGTGCTACCTCAGATGCTTATCACATTACTTCTCCAGCACCAGATGGTGAAGGTGGCGCAAGGGCAATGAAGTTAGCAATGCAAGAAGCCAATGTAAAACCAGAAGAAATTACATATATTAATGCACATGGTACATCTACCCATTTAAATGATGCGTGTGAGACAATGGCAATCAAAACTGCTTTAGGAGAAGCAGCAAAAAGGGTTATGGTAAGCTCAACAAAAGGAAATACAGGACATTTATTAGGAGCAGCAGGTGGCGTGGAAGCCATTGTATGTGCAAAAGCGATTGAGCAAGGTTTTGTTCCTCCAACAATTCATTACCAAGTGCCAGATGAAGCGTGTGATTTAGACGTGATTCCAAATGAAGGTAGAAAGGTAGAGGTGCAATATGCTATGTCAAATTCATTAGGGTTTGGAGGACATAATAGTACCATATTACTAAAAAAGTGGGAGAAATAGAAAGGAAGTGAATCAAAATGGAGTATGAGCAAATTAAACAATTAATGAAAGATATGGGGGATTCTAAATTATCATCATTGGATATTGAATTTCCAGATGGTGTTAAAATTAGCATGACAAAGACAGTGGAAAGTGGTTTGTCTGTTGTTACAGCAGAAAAACAAATGGCTAATGTTGTGGAAATCCCAACCAAACAAGAAGTTATGGTGGAAGATGATGTAAAAGTGATTACAGCACCAATGGTGGGAACTTTTTATGCAAGCAGTGCACCAGACAAACCACCTTATGTTAAAGAGGGAGATAAAATCCGTAAAGGTCAAGTGGTTTGCATTGTAGAAGCAATGAAATTAATGAATGAGATTGAATCTGAATTTGATGGAGAAGTGGTTGAAGTTTGCGTCAAAGATGGAGAAATTGTAGAGTATGGGAAACCATTATTTAAGATAAAATAAAACTGTTTTCATCGAATGGAACCTAGGAAAGGAAGAAGGATATGCTAAATCAAGAACAAATTAAACAAATTATTCCACAACGTGAGCCTTTTTTGATGATAGATGAAGTAGAAAGCTATATACCAGGAGAAAGTGCCATAGCCTATAAAAATGTATCAGCAGATGAGTACTATTTTAAAGGACATTTTCCTGGAAATCCTATTATGCCAGGGGTTTTAATGGTAGAGGCTTTGGCACAAACAGGAGCAGTTGCCATATTGTCTATGGAAGAGAATCAGGGGAAAAATGCTTTATTTGGAGGAATAGATAAATTAAAATTTAAAAGACAGGTTGTGCCAGGGGATAGATTAAAATTAGAAGTAAAGATTATTAAGAAAAAGGGTCCAATAGGAATAGGAGAAGCCATTGCGACTGTAAATCAACAAGTGGCAGTAAAAGGAGAGCTAACCTTTGCCATTGTATCTTAAAAGAAAGAGTGTGAAAAAGTTGTTAAAAAAAGTATTAGTTGCAAATAGAGGGGAAATTGCTGTTAGAATTATTAGAGCGTGCAGAGAAATGGGAATCCGAACAGTGGCTGTTTATTCTGAGGCAGATAAGAATGCATTACATACGACATTGGCAGATGAGGCTATTTGTGTAGGTCCTGCCATTTCACGAAAGAGCTATTTGAATATGAAAGCAATTTTAGAAGCAGCTTGCCTGACAGGGGCAGATAGTATTCATCCAGGATTTGGCTTTTTATCAGAAAATGCAAAATTTGCGAAAATATGTGAAGAGGTTGGCATAAAATTGATTGGTCCAACTGCAAATTTGATAGAAATGTTAGGAAATAAATCACAGGCGAAACATACGATGAAACTAGCAGGTGTTCCAGTGGTACCAGGCTCAGAAGGAGTATTAACTTCTAAAGAAGAAGCAACCCAATTAGCAGAACAAATGAAATACCCTGTCATGCTAAAAGCATCAGCAGGTGGAGGTGGAAAAGGCATTCGAGTTGTTCATTCCAAAAATGAATTAGAAAAAGCGTATGATTTGGTCAAACAAGAAGCCAAACTATCTTTTAATGATGATAGTATTTATTTGGAAAAAGTGATTCAGAATCCAAGACATGTAGAAATTCAAATTTTGGCAGATGAATTCGGAAATTGTATTCATTTAGGAGAAAGGGATTGCACGATTCAACGCCACAATCAAAAAATAATAGAGGAAACGCCAAGTTTAGTAATTGATGAAAGAGTACGAGAAAAAATGGGGCAAGTTGCTGTCAAAGTGGCGAAAGAAATTGGGTATACCAATGCAGGAACCATTGAATTTTTGGTGGATAATGATAAGAATTTCTATTTTATGGAGATGAATACAAGAATACAAGTAGAACACCCTATTACAGAAATGGTAACAGGGATTGATTTAGTAAAAGAGCAAATCAAAATTGCATCAGGAGAAAGGTTAGAATATAAACAAAAGGATATACAAATGATAGGGCATAGTATAGAAGCTAGAATTAATGCAGAAACTCCAGAAAAGAACTTTAGACCATGTCCTGGTACCATTACAGGCTTGCATTTACCAGGTGGAAATGGAATTCGTATTGATACTGCAATCTATTCTGGATATACTGTTCCACCAACCTATGATGCGATGATAGCAAAAATTATTGCACATGGAAGGACACGCCAAGAAGCCATTGCCAAACTAAAAAGTGCGGTAGCAGAATTGGTAGTAGAAGGGATTGACACAAATGTGGAATTTATTTTAGATATTTTGAATGATGCCAGTTTTGTGACAAATGAGTATGATACATCTTTTATTGAGAAAAGGAGGAAGCCATGATCATCAACAAAGTTCGTAAAGTCAGCAGTCAAGAAGAACAGCCGAAAAAGAATACCGTTGTTTCTGACAAAATGATTGGAAAATGGGTGAAATGTGAAAAATGCAAAGAGATTATCTATCGAGAAGAATTACATCAAAATTTTAGTGTTTGCCCCTATTGTGGAAAACACTTTCGTTTGTCCTCCAGAAGAAGAATCAAACAAATTGCAGATGAAGGGACTTTTGAAGAGATTGCAGGCGACATCATGACAAAAGATCCTTTGCAGTTTGAAGGGTATTTAAAAAAGGTAGAAGCCTTAAAAGACAAGACCAATTTGCAAGAGTCTGTGACTTGCGGAACTTGTGAGATTGAAGGGCACAAAGTTGTATTGGCTGTGATGGATGGGAATTTTTTAATGGGGAGTATGGGCTCCGCAGTAGGAGAAAGGATTACCATAGCCATAGAAACGGCCATTCAAAATCAATTGCCACTTGTGATTTTTTGCGTGTCAGGTGGGGCACGTATGCAAGAGGGCATGGTGTCTTTAATGCAGATGGCTAAAACAGCAGCAGCAATTCGAAAATTGCAAGATGCAGGTTTGTTATACATTTCGATTTTGACTGACCCAACCACAGGAGGGGTAACAGCGAGCTTTGCGAGCTTAGGAGATATCATATTAGCAGAACCAGATGCTTTGATTGGTTTTGCGGGACCAAGGGTCATTGAACAAACAATTAAACAGCAATTACCAGAAGGATTTCAAAAATCAGAATTTTTATTAGAGCATGGATTGATTGACAAAATTGTAGAAAGAAAAGACATGAAGCAAACCATAGCCCAATTAATTGGTTACCATAGATAAGGAAGGGAAGTGAAAATGCGTGAAAACGGCATGGGAAAGAGTAGAAATGGCAAGGCAAGCAGATAGACCAAAAGCGTTAGATTATATCAATAGGCTATTTGATGATTTTATAGAATTACATGGAGATAGGTTTTTTGGCGATGACAAAGCAATCATTGGAGGGATTGGCATGCTAGGAGATATGCCAGTGACGGTAATTGGGGAACAAAAGGGAAAAAATGCCAAAGAAAATATTGCAAGAAATTTTGGAATGCCTCAGCCAGAAGGCTATCGAAAAGCGCTTCGTTTGATGAAGCAAGCAGAAAAGTTCCATAGACCAATTATTACATTAATTGATACACCAGGGGCGTACCCCGGGATGGGAGCAGAGGAAAGAGGACAAGGAGAAGCCATAGCTCGCTGCATTATGGAAATGGCAGGACTAAAAGTACCGATTATTTGTGTTGTGATTGGAGAAGGGTCAAGCCGGAGGGGCGTTAGCCATTGGGGTAGGGGATAGAATTGTCATGTTAGAAAATGCCATTTATTCAATCCTTTCACCAGAAGGGTTTGCTAGTATTTTGTATAAAGATAGTACACAAGCCAAAAAAGCAGCTGAAAAAATGAAGATAACGGCACAAGAACTTCAAAAATTAGAAATCATTGATGATATCATTAAAGAACCTAAAGAAGGGATTCAAAATGATTTTGAAAAAGTGATTATTAGCCTAAAACGCTATTTATTAAAAAATATCAACGAATTGCAGAAGTTAAGCGTAGAAGAGTTATTAGTGGAACGATATGAAAAATATCGAAAAATATATTAAAGGAGAAGAGAAAAATGATTTTAAAGGGAAAAAAAGTAGTGATTATGGGGGTTAGAAACAAATGGAGCATTGCATGGGGAGCTGCACAATCTGCCCATGAGCAAGGGGCAGAAGTGATTTGTACTTGTGCAGAAGATAGTTATGAAAAGGTAAAAGAATTGTTAAAAGAACTACCAGGAGCAAGCCTATATGTTTGTAATAATGTTAGTTTAGATGAAGATATTGACACTTGTTTAGAACAAATTAAAACAGAGCATGGAAAAATTGATGGTTTGTTACATGCCATTGCTCATGCAAACACAGAGGATTTACACAATGACTTTATTAATACTTCAAGAGAAGGGTATGCACATGCACAAGATGTGAGTAGTTATTCCTTGATTGCTATTTTACGTATGGCAAAAGAAAAAGAAATGCTAAATGAGGGAGCAAGTATTGTAGCATATACCTATTTTGGCTCAGAAAAAGCCATTGAAGGGTACAATGTAATGGGCGTTGCCAAAGCAGCCTTAGAAGCTTCTATTCGTTACTTAGCGGTGGATTTAGGAAAGATGAATTGCCGTGTTAATGCCATATCTGCTGGACCAATTAAAACACTTTCAGCAAAAGGCATTAAAGATTTTGGAAGTATATTAGATGTGGTAGAACAAAAATCTCCATTACACAGAAATGTTACAACAAAGCAAGTAGGAGATGCCACAGCCTTCTTATTTAGTGATATGGCAAATGCCATTACAGGCGAAATTATTCATGTAGATAGTGGATTTTCATGTGTTGGGGTATAATTGCCACATATACAAACGCTTCGCATATTGTATAGAAAAACGAAAAGACGGAAACTGTAGTATCGTTTCTGTCTTTCTTTTTTTATTTGCATCGAGTAGAAAAATGTCGAAATTTGCGATGAAAAGTCTAGGGTTAGGCATTGCAAAATTTGGAAAAATGTGTTTTAATATAAATAATAAATTCTAGGTAAACAACTTTGTAGGACAAAAATTAAGTTTTAGTTCTATTTCGTTATTTTTATAATAAAAACGAAATAAAAAATCCCAAAATAACAGATGAAAAAACTTCTCTTTTTAGGCAAAATGAAATGATATAAAAATATTTATAAATGTATGGATACTAGGAAAATAGAAACTTTTGGAAGCGAACAGTTATCAATCAAATCACATATCTAGGATTTATTTGTAAAATTCTATTGCACAATAAAAGTAATTGATGTATAATAAAGGAGGTAATACATGAAGCAAAAAGAAGTAACAAAAATGGAACCAAAGAGAATATTACCATTGACGTCAGATGAAGTATGTTTTATACAGCTTCACTTGTCACAGAAGGGGTCAGGATGGGAGAAGATTATAAATATATCAAAAAAACAATTGCAATTAATTTATTAGATTATAATTTTTATGAAAGAAACAGTTACCACAATGTAGCCCATATGATGTTTGAAAACACAAAGCCAGAAGAATATGTAGATATGAAATATCAAGAAGAAGAAAAAATGGCGACAGAAGATGTAGAAATGCATTTTATAGAATTGCCCAAATTTATCAAAAAAAATCCAGCAGCAGATTCAAAGTTAGCACAGTGGTTGTGGTTAATTGTAGGAAGGGAGGATAAATTAGCGATGGCAAGGGAAGAAAATCAAGAATTAGAAAAGGCAATACAAACAATCAAACAGATGAGTATGAATTCTGAGGAATGGGAAAGATTTACTTCAAGACAGAAGGCCATTATTAATTATAATTCCGGAATGAGTCAAGCAAAAGAAGAAGGATTGCAAGAAGGATTAAAAGAAGGAAAAAAAGAAGGCAGAGAACAGGGAGAAAGAATGGCGAGACAACAAATGGCTAAAAAGTTGCTAAAATTAGGATTAAAAATAGAGGATATACAAGAAGCAACGGGATTTACAAAAGAAGAAATTGAGAAATTAAAAGAAGAATCAGAAGAATAGCATAAGGTTTCAACATAATAAAAAGAGAAGAAGAAGTAAAACTACAATTTTGATGGCATAAAATTCGCTAGCAAAATTGTAGTTTTTATATATGGAAAAGCCGCTTTAATTTTGATTCAATAATTTCGTTTTTTTTGAAAAACCCCTTTAAAAATTTTACAAAATGGTATAAAATAATACAAAATTGATTTGTGTAGAATGGAGGAGAAAATGACGAAAAAGTGGCAAATATATGAAACAAACCCGGAAAAGCAAAAACAAATTGAAAAAATTGTAAAAGAACACCAAATCAATCCTCTACTGGCAACTATATTGGTAAACAGAAATATTTGTGATTCACAAGAATTAAACGTTTTTTTACACCCTACAAGACACGACTTCTATGATCCATTTTTAATGCCAGATATGGAAAAGGCAATAGAACGTATAAAAATAGCAATTGACCAAAAAGAGAATATCATAATTTATGGAGATTATGATGCAGACGGCATTACAAGCATTACGGTATTACAAAGTTTTTTAAAAGATATTGGCGTATCAGCAAACCACTATATTCCTAACAGGCTAGAAGAAGGGTATGGACTGAATATTCCAGCAATAGAAGGAATTGCCAAAAAAGGGTATACGTTAATGATAACTGTTGATTGTGGCATTTCTGCAGTGAAAGAAATTGAATATGCCAATGGATTAGGAATTGAAACAATCATTACAGACCATCATGAAGTAGCAGAAGAATTACCAAAAGCAATAGCGGTAGTAGATGCCAAACGAAAAGACAACCAATATCCATGCCGTGATTTAGCAGGTGTAGGCGTTGTGTTCAAATTGATACAAGCACTTGCCGAAGAATTTCATATGCCAGAAGAGAGCTATTTAAAATATTTAGATATTGTATGTGTAGGAACCATATCAGATATAGTTCCTTTACGAGATGAAAATAGGGTAATTACAAAGTTAGGATTACGATTGGTAAACCAAACAAAAAATAAAGGATTACAATCACTATTAGTATCTTCAGGATATCAATGCATTGACTCTACCACCATTTCGTTTGGAGTGGCACCAAGAATTAATGCTTGCGGTAGAATGGGACATGCAGAAAAAGCCTTACAACTATTTTTAAGCGAGGACAAAGAGCAAGTTAATGAACTAACGAGAGAGTTGAATCAATATAATAGTATTAGGCAAAGTACAGAAAAGCAAATATATGAAGAAGCAGTGATGCAAATTGAAAAAAATCAATTAGATAAAAACGATACCATTGTGGTAGCAGGTCAAAATTGGCATCATGGTGTCATAGGAATTGTCGCTTCCAAAATTACAGAACGATATTTTAAACCAAGCATATTATTATGTTATGAAGACGAGTTGGCTAAAGGGTCTGGAAGAAGTATTCCGGGGTTTGACCTGCATGAAGCCTTAATGAAATGTTTAGACACCATTGAAAAATTTGGCGGGCATAGTATGGCAATCGGAATTACATTAAAAAAAGATATGGTAGAGCCATTTGCTAAGAAAGTAGAAATGGTGGCCAAAGAAGCACATATTGAGGAGATTGTACCTGTTATACAGATTGATAGCAAAGTGGAATTAACAGAGCTTTCAAAAGAGATGGTAAATAGCCTAAAAGAATTAGAGCCGTTTGGGGAAGGAAATAAAACGCCAATATTTGTAATCAAAAACTTAAAAATAGATTCGATTCGTGCCTTATCAGAAGGAAAGCATTTGAAGATGACATTGCGAGAAAATAACACCGTGATTCATGCAATTGGGTTTAATTTAGGAGAATTAGCTGAAGAATATCGCATTGGAGACAAAGTTGATGTAGCCGGAATTTTAGAAATAAATACATTTAATGGAGTAGAAAATTTGCAAATTAACTTAAAGGATATTATGAAATCGGTATAGTATGCCAAAAGGGGGATGTTACATGCAAGAACAAAATATAACGATTCAAGATGTTATCAATAAAAGAAAAATGCATTCACGTAAAATTGATACAAAATTAATTATGAAAGCATATCATTATGCAGAAGAAAATCATAAAGGACAAAAACGAAATTCAGGAGAACCATATATTATTCATCCACTTCATGTAGCAGAAACTTTAGCTGAGATTGGATTGGATGAAGATACTATTTGTGCCGCACTTTTACATGATGTGGTAGAAGATACCCCAGTAACAGATAGTGATATTAGAAGAGAGTTTAATGATGAAATTGCCGATATGGTGGCAGGTGTTACCAAACTAGGTAATATGCAATTTTCTTCTGTAGAAGAGACGCAAGTAGAAGATTACAGAAAGATGTTTTTGGCAATGGGGAAAGATATTCGCGTCATTATTATCAAATTAGCCGATAGACTTCACAATATGCGCACGTTAAAATATTTGAAACGCGAAAGACAAATTGCAAATGCCAAAGAAACCATGGAAATTTATGCACCACTTGCAAACCGTTTAGGATTATATTCCATGAAATGGGAATTAGAAGATTTAGCGTTTAAATATCTATATCCAGATGAATACCATGAATTAGTAGAGGGAATTAACAAAAAAAGACAAGAACGTTTGCAATTTATTGAAAAGATTATGAGTAACATTCGAGTGGAATTAAAAAAACAACGTATTGATGCAGAAGTAACAGGAAGAGCCAAACATTTATATAGCATTTACCGCAAAATGAAAAGAGATAACAAAACATTAGACCAAATTTATGATTTATTTGCATTACGAATTTTAGTAAATTCCGTAAAGGACTGTTATGCAGCTCTTCGGAGTTGTACATGAACTGTACAGCCCTATGCCAGGAAGGTTTAAAGACTATATTGCAGTTCCAAAACCCAATATGTACCAATCTATTCATACAACACTGTTAGGGGAAAAGGGAACACCATTTGAAGTACAAATTCGTACATGGGATATGCACCGCATTGCAGAATATGGTATTGCAGCACATTGGGCCTACAAAGAAGCAAGCTATTTTGGAAAGAAGCAATCTGTAAAAGTAGAAGAAGACAAATTAGCGTGGCTTCGCGAAACCTTAGAATGGCAAAAGGAAATACAAGATCCACAAGAATTTTTAGATACCTTAAAAACAGAATTATTTATTGATGAAGTATATGTGTTTACGCCAAAAGGTGCCATAAAAGTATTGCCACAAGGTTCCACACCAATTGATTTTGCATATAATATTCATGCAGAAATTGGAAATCATATGACAGGCTGTAAAATTAATAGTAAAATGATGCCAATTATTACCCCACTAAAAAGTGGAGATATTGTGGAAATTATCACGTCAGACAATTCAAAAGGACCAAGTAGAGACTGGCTCAAATTTGTGAAAAGTACAGGGGCTAAAAATAAGATAAAAGCATGGTTTAAAAAGACATTAAAAGAAGAAAATATTGAAAAAGGAAAAGAATTAATTGAAAAAGAAATCAAACGACTAGGGTTTCACTACGAAGATATTTTTAAACCACATTATGTGGCACCCATGCTAGAAAAATATAAATATAAAAACTTAGAGGAAATGTATGCAGCAATTGGGTTTGGAGCAAATTCTGCTAGTAAAGTGATTGCAAGAATCTTGCAAGAATACCGCAAAGAACATGAAGAAATTAATATTGAAGAAACAATAGAGCAATTAAGTAAAATTCAAAAAGAAAGAAAAAATAAACCATCCAATTCAGGCGTTGTTGTCAAAGGGATTGATAACTGTTTGGTCAAACTTTCAAAATGTTGTAATCCATTACCAGGGGATGAAATTGTAGGGTACATTACAAAAGGAAGAGGCGTGTCTGTCCACCGAAAAGATTGCGTGAATGTAAAGGATTTACTTACAGAAGAAAACCGTATGATAGATGTAGAATGGTATAAAGAAGCCAAAGAGACTTATCAAGTGGAAGTTGAGGTATTGGCAAATGATAGAAGCGGCTTGTTAGTAGATACGTTAAATGCATTAAAAGAGACAAAAGCAAAACTAATGGGCGTAAACACCAAAACGACCAAAGAACGTATTGCCATTATGGACGTCTCTGTAGAAATAGAAAATATAGAAGAATTAGATAAATTACAAAAAGCCATCCGCAAAGTGGATAGCGTTTATGAAGTACGAAGGAAACACTAATTACGATTGAAGTTTAAGTAAAAATTTTATGAATACAAGGAGAAAGAAAATGATATTAAAAGAACGAAAGATAGAAACCTATGTAGGAGACCCAACGAATTGTTATGTAATTTTGGACGAACAAAGTAAAGAAATAATGTGCATTGATCCAGCAGGGAATACGCAAGAACTTAGTTATTTAATCAAGGATATTTTAAAAGGAAATTTAAAATATATCTATTTAACCCATTGCCATGGAGACCACATAGGAGGTGTTAGGCAACTAAAGGAGCAATGTGGAGGGAAAATATTAATTCATAGAGAAGACAAAGAAGGACTAAATGATAAAAGTATCAATTTATCTGGAATTATTGATATTCCGGAAATTGAATTAGAAGCAGATTCCATTGTAGATGATGGGGACTGCATCCATTTAGGAAATTTAGAATTTCGAGTGCTTCATACACCCGGACACACCAAGGGAAGTTCAGCATTATATTGTGAAGAGGAAAAATGTCTATTTTCTGGAGATACTATATTTTCAGGCACATGGGGAAGAACCGATCTTCCCACCTCTAGCAGAGAAGACATTATGGAATCCATTACGAAAAAAATACTTGTCTTACCAGATGACACCATCATTTACCCAGGACACGGAAAATCTACCAGAGTGGGTGATGAAAAACGCATTTATCTAGAACTGCAACCAAAACTATTTTAGGCTCAGAGAGGGACGGGACAATTGGGGACGTATCTTTTTTGTCCCTTAGGGACAAAAAAGATACGTCCCCA
>CANQPE010000003.1 GCA_947625645.1 uncultured Clostridia bacterium
TGTTTGATGTCCAAAATGAACACCTGCTTCTAGTAATTGTTTCATTGCAACTACTGCCATTTTAAATTCCTCCTTTTTGTTTTTCATCCATAAAGTTTTAACACTTGAACCGGACTAGATTTCCCTAGCACACCCTTTCAAATTCACTTTATGTGTTTTTTTACGTTCTCTATTTTACCAGATTTTAGAAAAAAATGCAAGCTTTTTGGCAAATTTTATTTTAATTCTACGACCGTAACGCCCATTTCACCTTCTCCAAAAGTTCCCAATCGATAACTTTTTACATGAGGATGTTTTTGTAAAAACTCCTGAATCCCTTTTCTCAGCTTTCCTGTGCCTTTTCCATGAATAATATGCACGGTCTGAAGTTTGGCTAAATGGCTATCATCTAAAAATTTATCCACAACCATACGTGCCTCCTCCACAGTCATCCCAATTACATTAATTTCTGTCGTTACGTTCCTTGTTTTTGTCGCTTGCGTACGAATATTGACGTTCTGTTTATGCCTGTTTGGTGCTATCATTTCTAGATTTTGAACTGGTACTTGTAACTTCATACTACCTATTTGCACAAGCACTTCTCCATCTTTTGAAATATGAGAAGCCGTTACACCTTCTTGTTGAAGTGATTTTACAAATACCGGCGTATTCGGCTCTATTTCTATCATTTCAGCCGGTTTTTCTTCTATCGTTTCTTCTTGCACGATATCCTTTACTATTTGCCCTAAGTTTTTTCGTAACTGATTGGCTGTTTTTTCTTTTTCTTGAGAATCACTTTCTCTTAATTGATTCAATTCTTTGATAATTTGATTTGCCTCTTCTTGTGCCTTTCTTAAAATCATTTTCGCTTCTAATTTTGCATTTTCAATGGTTTCTTTTTCTTGTTTCAATGCCTCTTCTTTTGTTCCCTGCATCGTCTTTTTTAATTGTTTCACTTCTTCCAAATTCTTTTCCATTTCTGCTTTTTGCTGCTCTATTTGCTTTTTATCTTCATAAATTTGTTTAATGACCGTTTCAAAATCCACATCATTTTGATCCATTCTGCTTTGAGATTTTTGGATAATGGTTTCATTCAATCCTATTTTTTTGCTAATGTCAAACGCATTGCTTTTTCCCGGCACGCCAATAATAAGACGATACGTAGGTGTTAATGTCTCTACTTCAAATTCAACAGAAGCATTCTCAAATTCTTTCGCCATTAAAGCATATTTTTTCAATTCTTGATAATGTGTTGTCGCAATTGTTAAAATCCCTTTATCATGTAAATATTCCAAAATGCTAATTGCCAATGCTTGTCCTTCGACGGGGTCTGTTCCAGACCCTAATTCATCTAATAACACAAGAGATGTTTCATTCGCCTTTTCTGTGATATTGACAATATTTTTCATATGTGCTGAAAATGTGCTAAGAGAATCCGCAATGCTTTGTTCATCCCCAATATCTGCAAAAATTTGCTGGAATACATATATAGATGATGTTTTTTTAGCCGGAATATGTAGTCCGCTACACGCCATGCACGTAAGCAAACCAACTGTTTTTAACGTAACCGTTTTCCCTCCTGTATTTGGTCCTGTCATCACAAGCGTTTTATAGGTTTCGCCTAAGGTAATTGTAATAGGAACCACTTTATTTTTATCAATGAGTGGATGTCTTGCTTCTTCTAATTTAATGACTTTCTTGGTATTAATTTGTGGTTCATTTGCATCTATTTCTCTTGCATACAAAGCCTTTGCAAAAATAAAATCTAACTGGGTTAACATTTTTATATTTCTTTTTATCTCTTCCACATAAGGATAAAACAATTTTGATAATTCCTGTATGATATGTTCTATTTCTATCGTCTCTTCTATTTTTAAATTTGCCATTTGATTATTAAGTTCAAATACAGTAATAGGCTCAATAAAAACGGTAGAACCAGAACTTGAAACATCATGTACAAAGCCTTTTATTTGTGTGCGATACTCTTCTTTCACTGGTATCACATATCGTTCATTGCGAATGGTAACCAAACTTTCTTGCACATATTTTGCATAATTTGCAGAATGAACCATGTTGGTTAGTTTTTGTTTAATCTCTTGTTCAATATTCTTGTGCTTTTTTCGAATACTTGCCAACGTTTTAGAAGCATTATCATCAACCGTATTTTCGTCCAAAATACTCTTTTGAATTCTCTCTATCAGCCCTATATTTGTGTATAAGGCTGAAAACATTGGCTGTAAAATTGGATATTCTACTGGATCAATATACTCTTTCTCAAAATATTCTCTTAGTTCTCTACAAATGGTAAAAATTCTAGTAAAATTCAAGATAGATTTCAAAGACAATACACCATTTGCTTCTAAACGTTGTATCGCATATTGGTCATCTGCAAATTCTATTTGAGGCGGTAAGCCACATCGATACAAAAGATTAACTGCTTCTGTTGTTTGCGCAATCCAATTTCTAACCTCTTCTACCTTTCCACTTGGTTGCAATGAAAATGCTTTTTGCTTAGATAATTCCATATGACAATAACTCGCCAATTTTTCTTGTATTTTGTCATATTCTAATTTTTGTAAAGATTCCATAACTCTCCTTTTCCGATACAAGAATAAATAGGGACAAAAAAGAACCGTCCCTATTTGTCCCTATTCAAATTGAATGCGAATTTCCTTTTTTTCGCCTAATTGAATTTTCTCATATTGCACATGACATTCATCAAATAATCTTTTTGATGCAATATTTTCTTCTGTGCCTGCGTATTTGTCAGATAAATAAATGATTTTTTTTATCCCAGATTGAATGATAATTTTGGCACATTCATTACAAGGAAATAAATCAACATATAATTTTGCATCTTCTAGTTCTTTTTTGTCCCCTCTATAATTTAAAATGGCATTCATTTCTGCATGGCAAACATAGGGATATTTTGTATCAAGATTTTGCCCTTCTCTTGCCCATGGAAATTTATCATCATCATATCCATTTGGTGCTCCATTATATCCAATGCCTAGAATTCTGTTATTATTTCCTACAATACATGCTCCCACTTGGGTAGAAGGGTCTTTGCTCCTCATAGCAGATAATTTGGCAATTGCCATAAAATATTCATCCCATGCTAAATAATCTTGCCTTTTTTCTGTTTTCATATTTCTTCACTATCCTCTCTAAATGACCTAAATCATACGTTCCTAATGCGACATTTTTTCGTATGTAACAAAATCATACGTTATCTTTACATTGTCATCTGGGTTCCCTTTTATACGTTCTATTTCTTTCCATTCATGATGGTCTATTTCCGGAAAATAGGTATCGCCTTCAAAGATTTGGTTAATTTCTGTAATGTACATTTTTTTTGCATACGGCATTAGTAAGCTGTATATCATAGCTCCTCCGGATGACAAAATTTTCTTCTTCATTTTCAATATATGATTGTATTTGGGATATCTGGTTTACCACTTCTACCTTACTATCAGGAATGTGATACTCCGGATTTTGTGTTAGAATAACATGTTTTCTATTTGGTAATATTCTTCCTAAAGATTCAAATGTTTTTCTTCCCATGATAATGACATGCCCTGTTGTTAGCTCTTTAAACCTTTTTAAATCTTCTGGTATATGCCACAATAATTGGTTGTTTTTTCCTATGGCTTGATTTTCGGCTTTTGCTACTATAATACTTAACATGGCTTCTCCTCTTTTTAAATGGCTACTGGTATTTTTCCTATTTTTACTTCGTGGTTGTAGTCATACCCTTGCACTTCAAAATCTTCCACTTTAAATTCATAAAAGTCTTTTGTGGGATTGTGTATCACAAGTTTAGGGCTTACCTCTACTGGCTTAGCTTCTAATAGTTTTTTGACAAGTGGTATATGTCTATCGTAGATATGGCAGTCTCCAATATTGTGCGTCAGCGTTCCTACTTCTAATCCAGCTACTTGTGCAAACATACATAATAAAGCTGAATATTGCATCACATTCCAACCATTGGCTGTTAGCATATCTTGTGAACGTTGGTTTAAAATTAAATGTAATTTTCCACCTTTGACAAGCCATTGCGTTCCAAATGCGCATGGTTCTAAGTTCATATCTTTTAATTCTTCGTGATTAAATAAATTGGTTATCATTCGGCGACTTGAAGTGTCATTTTTTAGAAGATATAGCAAATAATCCACTTGATCCATTTGCTTGATGCCTTCTTTCGTTTTAAACGCATATTTTTTTCCTAATTGGTATCCATATGCTTTTCCAATGGTCCCGTCTTCACCTGCCCATTGGTCCCAAATATGAGAATGTAAATCACTCACACGGTTTGATTTTTTTTGCCATATCCATAAAATTTCATCAATTGCATTTTTAACCGTATTTGTATTGTTTCTTAACGTAATCATGGGAAATTCTTTTCCCACATCATATTTGTTTTGCACGCCTACAATTGAAACGTAATTTGCTTCTTCTCCATCTTGCCATTTTGTACGTACATGTGTGCCTTCTGAAGAATATCCGTGTTGGATAATTTCTTGGCAAGTTTCAATAAATTGTTTATCTGCTTGTGTCACAATTATTTCCCCCTTTTATGACTCTATTTCAATTAATTCATAATTCTTTGTTCCAATTCCTAATTTTTCTGCTGCATCTATGGTATGCGTTCCTTTTCTGGATTCAATTCTTTCTAATAAATGCTCTTTTCCTGGGTCTTCAGATTGTCTTACCAAATCAATACATGCTTGGTCAATAGCTACTGGGTCAAGTGATGCTGAAATTCCAATATCTTTCATGCAAGGGTCTTCTGCTACATTGCAACAATCGCAGTCCACAGACATATTACACATAACATTAATATACGCAATATTGCCTTTAAAATAGTTAACAACAGAGGAAGCAGCGTCTGCCATTGCCTCTAAAAATTGAATTTGGTCTACATGGAACATATCTTCATAAGAACCATTTTCTTTGCCAACACAGTGAATATACCTTTTCCCTTTTCCTGATGCTACACCAATTGATAATTGTTTTAAAGCTCCACCATATCCTCCCATTGGATGTCCCTTAAAATGAGAAAGTACTAACATGGCATCATAATTTTTCAAATGATTTCCCACGTAATTCTTTTGGATAACAGTTCCATTTGGAATTTTTAAAATGTCATCTGGTCCTTCCGCATCCATAATATCAACATCAAAATATTTAGACCATTCATGGTCTTCCATTAATTTTTGATGTTTTTCTGTTGTATCTCTTGCCCCTTCATAAGCTGTATTGCACTCTACAACAGTTCCCTTTACATATTCCACAATTGGTTTCATAAATTCTGGTCGAAGATAATTTTGATTGCCTTCTTCTCCTGAATGTACTTTGATGGCTACTTTTCCTGGCAACTGCTTATTTAACACCTCAAACATGTTAATCATACCTTCTGGCGTGATTTTTTTTGTAAAATATACTTTTGCTTTTTCCATTTTTCCTCACATTCCTTTCTTTTTCGGTTTAACTCCAGGCTAATTATGTTTTAACTTATTGAATGATTGCTTTAATCACTTCTCCTGCCAATATTAAACCTGCTACTGATGGCACAAAAGATATGCTGCCTGGCACTTGATTTCGATTGGCACAATTTCTTTTGACACCTGGTGGACAAATACATCCATTTTTACAACTTGCTTCTTGCGTATTGTCTTGTTTGATAGGTTCTTCTTTCGAATATACTACTTTTAATTGTGGAATGCCTCTTGCGCGTAATTCTTTTCTCATCACCTTTGCTAAAGGACATACGCTTGTTTGATAGATATCAGCCACTTCAAATTTTGTAGGGTCTAATTTATTTCCTGTCCCCATGCTAGATATGATGGGAATTTGTAATTGGTTGGCTCTCATCACTAATTCTATTTTAGCGGTTACCGTATCCACACTGTCAATAATATAACTTATCGTTTTGTCTAAGCTAATTTGGCTATCTGGACCAAAAAACTCTTGATATGTTTCTACGTTTGCTTTTGGATTGATTTCCAAGATTCTTTCTTTTGCTACTTCCACTTTATACCTTCCAACCGTTTTTGTTGTTGCAATAATCTGTCGGTTTAGGTTGGTCAAGCAAATTTTGTCATCATCCACTAACATAAAATTTCCAACGCCTGCTCTTGCTAGAGCCTCTACTGCAAATGAGCCAACACCTCCAATTCCAAATATAGCGACTTTGCTATTTTGCAATTTTTCGATTCCTTCTTTTTGAATTAACATTTCTGTTCTTGAAAATTGGTTTAACATTTTTTGGTACTCCTATCACTCTACTTATATCACAAACTCTTGAAAAAAACAACTATATTTTACAAGATTAATATTCTTAATGCATTTAAAACTGCTATCACCGTTACACCAACATCAGCAAACACTGCTTCCCACATTGTTGAAATTCCAAATGCGCTTAATCCTAAAACTGCTATTTTTACAGCAATAGCAAATATAATATTTTCTTTTACCACATGTAAGGTCTTTTGTGAAATTTGAATGGCTTGACAAAGTTTTGATGGCTCATCTGTCATAATAACAATATCTGCTGCCTCAATTGCTGCATCTGACCCTAAAGCTCCCATAGCAATTCCAATATCTGAAACAGCTAAAACTGGTGCATCATTGGTTCCATCCCCTACAAAAGCCACTGCTCCTTTTGATGCTTTCATAATTTCTTCTACTTTTTCCGCTTTCTCATTTGGTAATAATTCTGCATACACTGTTTCCATTCCTAACTCTTTGGCAACTGCTTCTCCTACCTGCTTTCTATCTCCTGTTAGCATAATTGTCTGTGCTTGATATTTCGTTTTTAATGTTTTAATGGTCTTTTGGGCGTCTTCTTTTATGGTATCTGCTATAACAATATACCCTGCAAATCTTTTATCTACTGCAACATATAGCGTCGTTCCCACTTCTTGGCTTTTCGTATAAGAAATCTGTTCTTTTTGCATTAATTTTTCATTTCCTACTATCACTTGCTTGCCATCAATGACACTCATAATGCCTAATCCTGATAATTCTTGCGTACTAGAAATACGGTTTTTCTCAATTGGTTTTCCATATGCTTTTTTGAGTGAAATTGAAATAGGGTGGTTAGACTCATTTTCTGCATAACTACTAAGTTCCAACAATTCTTGCTGACTCATTCCCACACTTTTGATGGTTTGGACTTCAAAAACACCTTTTGTTAATGTTCCTGTTTTATCAAATACCATTGTCTTTACATAAGATAAGGTTTCTAAATAGTTACTTCCTTTCATCAAGATCCCATGCTTAGAGGCATTTCCTATTCCACTAAAAAAGCCTAACGGAATTGACAAAACAATGGCACAAGGACATGAAACCACTAAAAAGGTAAGCGCTCTATAAATCCAATCGATTGGATTGGTACTTTTCCATATCATTGGTGGTACAATTGCTAAAAGGACAGCAATTCCCACAACAATTGGTGTATAATATTTTGCAAACTTGGTAATAAAATTTTCTGATTTTGATTTTTTTTCACTTGCATTTTCTACTAAGTCCAAAATTTTGCTAACGGTTGATTCTCCAAATTCTTTGTTTACTTTAACAGTAAGGCTTCCTGTTTGATTGATACATCCACTAATCACTTCATCTCCTGCGTTCACTTCTCTTGGCAATGCTTCTCCTGTTATATTCGCTGTATCTAATAGGGATTTTCCTTCTATAATGGTTCCGTCTAATGGCACTTTTTCTCCTGGTTTTATCAAAATGATGTCACCTAAGTTGACTTCTTTGGGATTGACTTTTATGACATCTTCTCCGCGTTTCACATTAGCATAATCTGGCCTTATATTCATTAAACTGGTAATTGATTTTTTAGATTGATCCACAGCATAATCTTGAAACATCTCACCTACTTGATAAAATAGCATGACTGCAACCGCCTCTGGAAATTCTCCAATTGCTAAAGCGCCTATTGTTGCTATTGTCATTAAAAACGTTTCATCAAACCATTTTCCATGCACAATGTTTTCAAGAGCTTCTTTTATAATTTCCATTCCAATTGTCATATAACTTACTACATACAATGCCTTTGGTACCCACTCTTGTTTAAACGGTACCAGCATGGCAATCAAAAATAAAATGAGTGTTATTACTATTTGTACAATTTTTTTCTGCATCTTTATCACATTCCCTTCTTCTTATGTTCTATATGTTCTATTCCTACTTCAAACAACTGCTTTATATGGTCATCATCTAACATATAGTAAACTTCTTTCCCTTCTTTTCTGCACTTTACAATTCCACTTTTTCTTAATGTTCCTAACTGATGGGATATAGAAGATTTACTCATTCCTAACACATTGGCAATATCACATACACACATTTCTTCTTGATCTAACGTAAATAATATTTTGGTTCTTGTTGTGTCTCCCAATATTTTAAAAAATTCTGCTAGTTTATAAAATAATTCTGGCTCTGGCAATTGTTTTAGAACCGCCTCAACTTTATCTTGATGAATGATGTTACAATCACATATAAATTCATTTTTTGACATTGCTTTTCTCCCCTTCCTATTATTAATTGAGTATTTACTCAACTTTATTATAGTTGAATGTGTATTCACTTGTCAATAGTTTTTTCAAATTTTTTTCATACCAACAATCAAACAACCGAAATCAAATGCAATGGGAGTTATACATAAGAAAAGTATCGCCAGGATTCAGGTAAATAAAATGCCCAAAAAAGAAGTCGTGTTACCACGACTTCTTCTGATTTATTGTATCACCACTTTGTCATCTTCTACCGTAATGTTTGTATTCTTGTTCTTTTTCAAATTTCCATCCAAAATCTCATTTGCTAGGCTGTCTTCCACCAAATTTTGAATAGTTCTGCGCAATGGTCTTGCACCAAAGTTTTTGTCGATTCCTTTTTTGGCAATCAACTCTTTTACTTTTTCATCAATTGTAATATTGTATTTTTGTTCTTTCAAACGTTTTACTACCTCTTGCAACATTAGGTCAATGATTTGTGAAATTTCCGTATCGTTTAATTTATGGAAAACGATAATTTCATCAATACGGTTAATAAATTCTGGCCTTAATTCTCTTTTAACAACTTCCATAACTTCTTTTTTCGTCTCTTCATATTGTTTGTTCACATCACTTTGCGCTTCCACTGTTGTAAATCCCAATGATTTCTTGTCTGTAATCATTCTAGCCCCTAAATTGGAAGTCATAATAATAACTGTATCTTTAAAGTTGACTGTTCTTCCTTGGCTATCTGTTAAACGTCCATCTTCTAAAATCTGAAGTAACATATTCATGACATCGGGATGTGCCTTTTCAATTTCGTCAAACAAAATCACGGCATACGGTTTTCTTCTAATTTTTTCCGTTAACTGTCCTCCATCATCAAACCCAACATAACCTGGAGGAGAACCGATTAATTTAGACACAGAATGTGGTTCCATATATTCTGACATGTCAATACGTATCATCGCATTTTCATCACCAAACAAACTTTGTGCTAAAGCCTTAGAAAGTTCTGTTTTTCCAACCCCTGTTGGTCCTAAGAACAAAAACGAACCAATAGGACGTTTTGGGTCTTTTAACCCTACTCTTCCTCTTCTAATTGCCTTGCTAACAGCTTCCACAGCCTCATTTTGCCCAATAACTCTTTTATGCAATTCCACTTCTAACTGCTTTAATTTTTCATTTTCATTTTGCGTAATTTTTTGTACTGGTATTCCCGTAGAATGACTAATAACTTCTGCAATATTTTCTTCTGTTAAGTTAATCATCGATTTTGTATTTTTGTTTTTCCATTTAGAAGTTTCTTGTTCATATTTTTCTTTTAATTCTTTTTCACGATCTCTTAATTTTGCAGCCTTTTCAAATTTTTGATTTAATACTGCTTCTTCTTTGTCCTTTCTTACTTCTTCTATTTCTTCTTGCATTTTCTTCAATATATCTGGTTCTGTGTATGTTTTTAATCTTGCCTTTGATGCAGCTTCGTCAATCAAATCGATTGCTTTGTCTGGTAAAAAGCGGTCATTCATATAGCGAACTGATAACTTGACAGCAGCCTCAATTGCTTGGTCTGTAATTTTTACATTATGGTGTGCTTCATATTTGTCTCGAATGCCTTTCAAAATTTTTACGGTATCTGCTTCAGATGGTTCATTCACTGTAACAGGACTAAATCTTCTTTCTAGTGCTGCATCTTTTTCAATATATTTTCTATATTCATTTAACGTGGTTGCCCCTACCAATTGAATTTCTCCTCTTGCTAGCAATGGCTTTAAGATATTGGCAGCATCAATAGCTCCTTCTGCTGCTCCTGCACCCACAATGGTATGGATTTCATCAATAAATAAAATAATATCTCCTGCTTTTTTCACTTCATTCAAGGCTTTTTTGATACGTTCCTCAAAATCTCCTCTATATTTAGCACCTGCTACCATTCCTGAAATATCTAATGTGACAACCCTTTTATCTTTTAAAATTTCTGGAACATCTCCACTGCTAATTTTTTGTGCTAACCCTTCTACCACGGCTGTTTTGCCCACACCAGGTTCTCCAATTAAACAAGGATTATTTTTCGTTCTTCTTGACAAAATTTGAATAACCCTTTCTATTTCATCTTTACGCCCAATAATAGGGTCCAATTTTCCTTCTTCCGCCTTCATAGTCAAATCTTCCCCAAATTGGTTTAAGGTTGGCGTTTTATGGTAACTTTTTTGTTTCGGTGTATCTGCTTGTTTTTCGCTACCATTATAAGTTTCTCCCTCCTGGATAACTTTGATAATTTCATTATACAATTTAGGAATATTGACATTTAAGTCCAACAAAATTCTTGCTGCCACACAATCCCCTTCCTTCAAAATTCCAATTAATATATGTTCTGTTCCAATAAAATTATATCCCAATTTTCTAGCTTCCAAAAATGCTGTTTCAACTACTCTTTTGCTTCTTGGCGTAAAGTCCATAATTTGATTAACAGGCATTTCTCTTCCAATTAATTCTTCTATTTTATGAAAAATATCTTCCTCTGTAATTTCTTGATTTTGCAAAACTTTGCTTGCCACTCCATTTTCTTCTTTTGCTAAACCATATAGCAAATGCTCTGTTCCAATGTAGCTATGCCCTAATTCCATTGCAATATCACTTGCAAACTCAATTGCTTGATTACAGCTATTCGTAAATTTATATGACATAAAATATTTTTCCTCCTTTTTACACTAATTTGAAGCCATCAATTGCTTCATCACTTCTGCTCTTTTCATATCCAACTCCAGCGTATCATACTGTTTTCCTAAATATTTCTGTAAGTTAGCAGGCTGACTGTATAAACACATCTTTTGAATTTTGCTATCCGTTAATTCTTTTAAAATTCCTAAATCTGTCCCCAATTTTAAAATTTCAATATACTCTTTTGCCTCTTCTAACCCCAATCGTCTGCAATTTGTCATAATTCCATAACTTCTATAAATTTTATCTTCTAAATGAATGCCATCTTTTGCTAAAAATTTTCTAACTTCTCTTTCTTGCTCCATTACCTTTTGTGCAATAATTTGAATGCCTTGCACAACATCTGTTTCTGTCACACCCAGCGTTTTCGAATTTGAAATTTCATACACATCTTTTTCATGTTCCACTGCTTTTATATTCACTTCAAAATTACTTAATGCATCAAATATCGATTTCATATTTCTCGTTTGTGCTAACCCTGAAAGTTGCAACATAACTGAAGCTTTGAGACCTGTTCCACAATTATTCGGATAAGAAGTTAAATACCCATAATTTTTATTTTTGCTATACCCCAATAGCTCGTCCAACTTCTTATCTAGTTCAATGGCATACTGCAACGTATTTTCTAATTCTAATCCACTGCTAAAAACTTGTATTTTCAAATGATCTTCTTCATTCAATAAAATAGATATATTTTCATCTTCATTTAGCAAAATAGCATTTGTCCCTGTTCTATTTTTGGCAAACTGCTCCGTAATCAATTTTTTTTCAACTAAACTTTGCTTGGTCACTTCATCCATATCAGATAACTGAAAAAATTGTAACCCAAATCCAATCGCATATAACTGCTCTCGGATTTTTTCATGTAATTGTTTCACCTGTTCTTTCGTTTTTAAATAAAATGGAAATCCTGCAATATTCCTAGAAAATCGAATTCTTGTACTAAGGACTACATCTGAATCCTTGCCACTTTGTAAATACCAATTCATACGGCTTCCCTCCCTTATTTACTATTTTTCTTACTTTTTTTCTTGATTTCATCTCGAATTTTTGCTGCATCTTCATAGCGTTCTTCTTTGATTGCGTTTCTCAAATCCTTTTCTAATTTTTCTATTTCCTGTACTTCTGGCTCCTTTTCCTGTGGTGTAGCCGTATTTTTCACTGTTTTTTCAGGAATTTCACCTAATCTACCAATATGTCTATTGGCCCCTTGCATCCTTTTTAAAATAGGATCTAATCGACTTTCAAATGTCTCATAACAATCTGGGCAGCCTAACCTTCCATTATTAACAATATCATCAAAACTTAATCCACAAGTCTTGCAAGTCACATCCTTTACTTCATCAAATAGCATTGGAAAATCCTCAAAAATTCCGCCAAACAAACTTGGGAAATCTAACCCCATATTAAAATTCATTTGATCTGTCACTCCCAATTCTCTACTACATTCTTCGCATAAATACATGTCTTTTTTTACACCATTTATATTTTCTGAATAATGTACATTTGCCTCTCTTTGTTTACAATTTTCACATAACATAATTAATCCCTCCAATCCATATTAATCAACATATTTTTTAAGATTCTTGCTCTCACCTGATCTTTGACTGTATTTTCTAACTTTAAAACATTGTCACTTGTGGCAACTCTTAATAAACGTGCCTGTTCTTCATCTAAAAAAGTATATGCTAGTAAATCAGCTATCATGATTTCTGCATCCATCTGTGAGATGCTCTCTCCTATTTGCTGTGCCACCTTATAAAATACATCATCCTGATTTCCTAACCTTTTTTTTATGATAATACTTCCACCACCTCCACGCCTACTTTCTACATAATATCCTTGTGTGGGTTTAAATCGCGTTGAAATCACATAATTAATTTGAGAAGGTACACAATTAAATTGATGCGCTAGTTCATTTCTTTGAATTTCAATTTGATCTGTTTCGCTTTCATTTATCATATCTTTGATAAATTGCTCAATGATATCCGACATGCGCATGCTATCACCCCTTATTTTCTATATTTTCATGATTGCTTCGAAAATCTTATTTTTTGACTTTGACTTTCTTTGACTTTCAATATTTATTATACTCTCTTTTTTTTCTTTTACAAAACTTATTTTTTGTCCTATTTTTTCATTTTTACTTGTTTTCGTTCTTTTTTCATTTATTTTCTATCTTTTTTGCCTTTTTTCGTAGTTTTATCCAATTCTTCTGCCCTCTCTTTTTGTTTTGATGGTGGAATCCACGCAAAATACGAAGACACAAACTCCCCATAAGCTGTTACGTCCTCTCCCATTTCACTATCAAATTTTTTTTCTTTTTTATCCATATTTATCACCTAATATATTTATGGACCAAACATACATAAAATATACATCCAACTGCATAAACATATACAAATAAATCATCATACACGAAAGGACTGGGCTAGTTATGCACCAAAAACCTCTATTTTTTGTCATCAAACTAAAACGAAACTTCTTTGCCATTATATTTTTACTATTTGCCATTTGTTTATTACTTTTTTCTAAAAATAATCTTGTGGCTGTCAAAAACGGATTAACACTCTGGGCAACATCTGTTGTACCTTCATTATTTCCATTTTTCGTAGCAACAGAATTGTTAATGCGTACAAACATCGTCAATTTCTTGGGCCGTATTTGCGAACGTTTCATGGAACCAATTTTTCACATTCATGGCAGAGGCGCTTTTGGATTTATTATGGGTCTTATTAGTGGCTACCCTATGGGGGCTAAAATTGCATGTGAATTTCGAAACCATCAAATCTGTTCTAAAGTAGAATGTGAAAGACTTCTTAGCTTTACCAATAATTCCGGTCCCCTTTTTATTGTAGGAACTGTTGGCATTAGTATGTTTGGCAATACCACCATTGGCCTTTTATTACTCATAACGCATGTGCTTGCAAGCATAAGCGTTGGTTTTCTATTTCGTTTTTGGAAATCCGAAAAAAATCGTACCTCTGATACCTTAGCATATGCTACACCTAAAAATATGGTTACATTTTCTAACTTAGGAGAAATTTTAAGCGAAAGTATTGCCAATAGCACACAAACCATTTTTATGATTGGTGGGTTTGTTGTCATTTTCTCTAGCGTCCTTTCCATTTTAAAAGCAAGTGGTATTGTAACAAATGTTTATCTTCTTGGTTTTTTGGAAATTACAAATGGAATTTCTTCCATTAGCCATCTACATACCAAAAACATTTCACTTTCCATCATTTTTACTGCTTTTTTATTAGGATTTGGTGGCATTTCTGTGTTACTGCAAGTTTGGAGTATTATTTCAAAAAGTGACTTATCTATTAAACCCTACCTGTATGGCAAATTACTTCATGGTATTCTTGCCGCTATCTATACTTGGATTGCCATTAGCTGTTTCCCTTTTTTGAATTTTAATTTATAAGGTATATTCTTAATGACGAAAGCATAATTTGTAGCAAAGGAGTTGATGGAATGGAAATGGATTATCCAGATATGAATGAAATGTATAAAGATCCCATGTTTAATCCCATGGCACAATATGAACAAGCATATAGCTACTATCGCTATTTATGTATGCAAATGGATTACAAAATTAAATGTAAAGAATATGAAAAATTGTGTGGCAATTCTGGAGAACGAACAGCAAGGTAAAAAAATTTAGATTTTCTATGCAATACCACTTGCTAGAAAATCTAAACCGACTTTAAATATGGTACTTTTCTAGGTCACCTCATACAAATAGGCGTAATCTTGTAACATGACATACAAATTACTTTTTCGATTTTTGCAAACTTCATAATGCACAATATGCTTTTGATTTTGCTGTGCTACATGAATGAAATCTTCTAATGTTTGTAACCTTAGCACCTGTAATTGCGCTACATTTGGCTCATTCGTTACAGTAACTAACCACTCTCCATATTCCTGTTTTATTTGTTTCATCTGGTATTGATATCTTTCTTCTGGCGTCATCTGTTGTTTTTTAATTTTCATTCTTTTTGCTGTTACTATCATAGCAACCATCCAACAAGTAACAGCTAGGCCTATATAGATTATCGCACTTTTAGGTATATTTTCTGTTGTTGGCATCATTTGTACCGTATTTTCTTTTTCATCACTTTCTTTCACTTCTGTCACTGTACGATTGATTGGAATTTCCACTTCTACCATGTCTTCTATCGGCTTTGCATCTACAATTAAACTATCATACGTAATACGCAAATGCACCTTCAAAACCGCATCAATTGTAATGCCATAAGCTTGCTCATATGAAGACACCAAATCGTAATATTCTTGATAATTTATGCTAACTGTCTCTGCAATAGAAACCGCTTGTGCCGCTTCTTGTTGCTTCATTTGTGGTTCTAAAAGAGGAAACGGCTTTCTCCATACCTCTTTTCCTTCTTCATATGTTACAACTGTTCCTATCAATGCTGCTTCTACATCATAGTGATATTTCAAATCCATTTTTTGATTTCCTTGCATGTCATACTGAAAATGAATCAAAATTTGGTGAATGGATTGAGATGCATAATACCCACCCTCTGGCAAATTTTCTGTTTCATAAAATGGGTTTGCCTTTACCATAACGTCATAATGATTGCTTTTTTGTGTTGTATACGTATACATTGGTGTTACAGTATTTTGAGCATGGATGGCACATGCTGCAAACACACCTCCCATTACCATGAAAAATGTAACCACCAAAATGGTAATGGTATCTTTTTTTTGAAAGCGCCTTGTTTGGTGCCTTCGTATTTTTTTATTTTTCACCTGATTTCTTCTCCTTTCTCCTCTTGACTGTTATTGTGTTTCAACTTTAATCTCGTGCGCTCGAAAATACTCATACAGCCAAACCGCAGGGAAACCTGCATATTTTGTACGAATGGCATATACCCCCTTAATTTGTTCTATTGATACTAAATTTGTATCTGGTAAATAATTTCTATCTCCTTTGGTTCGATACTTTACCCCTTCTTTTGTTTCTATTTTTTCTACAATACGATGTGCAATATTTTGCTCCCCTATATGATAAACAATAATGCTATTCAATGGAATTTGTTTTAATTCCTTTTCTTGCAATTTTTTGTATACTACCACATCTCCTCTATTAAATTGGGGTTCCATACTATTAGAAAGTATTGTAATCGGCTCATACTGAAAGGCACCTGCCATAAAACAGACAAAAGTCGAAGATAATAATAAGGTTATAATGAAACTTATTTTTGATTTTCGATTTTGCTTGCTCATATGCATCTCCCTTTTCGGTTTGTCAAATTTGTATTTCCACAACACATACATGCATAAAGGAATCAAAATTCCTGTTGTCCCACTGATAAACCAATCTATATTAGGTAATTCCGGCATTCCCCATAAAACTAACTCGCAACAAATTCTATAAAACATTACGACTTTATATGAACCTTGCAACGTCAAATACGTATAAAGGCTGTTACTTGCAATTAATGGGAGGATCGTTCCACAAATGTACTGAAAAAACAATTCTGGATATAGATAT
Organism: uncultured Clostridia bacterium; assembly: GCA_947625645.1. Taxonomy (GTDB): domain Bacteria; phylum Bacillota; class Clostridia; order TANB77; family CAG-508; genus CAG-269. The sequence continues at coordinate 16,729 of CANQPE010000003.1, forward strand.
AAACTAATAAATTTATCATAACGTATTTGTACCAAAATACATACAATTGTTATCACAATTAGCCCCATTTTATTGTTTCGATTCCTAATGACCAACACATTTCTTGCCATTTCCAATCCGATAATGGAAACTAGGTTTGCCAAAATATTTCCTTCATAGCAATTAGGACAAGTTCCCTTTATCTTGCTGATTCCTAAATACCCTATGAGTTGAAGTCCTAATATCATGGCTATATACCTAACATATTGGAATTTTCTCGTCATCCTCATATCATGATTTTTTCTATGCCATACTATATAAACAATAACCCCACTCCAAAATAAGGGATTGATACCATTCCTATATTGCATGCTGTTTCGAATGAGACATACCGCTGTTAGAAAGCTATACCCTATCATACCTGCTAACAAAGTTTTATTTTTCAACTTTTTTAGATTCCTCCTTTCTCAGACTCACAACAAATGATGACGCAAGGATATTTCGATATCCTTGTGTCATCGTCCATTATTCTGGTACATATTCTACAATTCCTGTTATGGTTCTTGTTGTAATGGTTGGCATTTGTGTTGTTGTTTCATCATACTCCACTTTGACTAAAATGCAAGTTTCTCCTCCTGCTGCCAATTCATTTTCTGGACCTGATGTCGTATAAAGAATGGCTGGAGACCCACTTGCTTCTGGTGTAAATTCCGCTTGCTTTAATTTTGCATTAATGGTTCCGGCATTTTTTATAGTAATTAAATACGTAATATAATCTCCTGGATTTACCAGTTTTGCATTAAATGTAACACTCGTGTCTGTAAATTCAGGCTCTCCTGCCTCACATTCTTCACTCACATATGCTGCTGTAACATTTACTATTTTTACGTTCCATTCACTGACAATTTCAGCATTTCCATTGAATACCAATTGCGTAGCAAATGCGGAATAAGCTACTGCCATAACGAGTATCGCAATTAATACAGTATAAATGATTATCGTCCTGTTCTTTTTCACTTTTCCCCATTCCCTTCTCTGTTACAAAACTTAGGATAAATGAATTTTATCCTATTACTATTCTATGTTTTATATTTTTTTATGTTAATTTCATATAGATTTGATTTTTTTTCTTTTTTATATTATAATGAAACAAAAGTGCATTAAAAACGATTTTGGGAGGGAATGATTTATTTATGGAATATCAATTTACATCTTCCTGTGCAGAAGATACCTTACATTTTGCCAAACAACTCGCATCTCATTTACAACCAAAAGATATTGTTGTTTTAACCGGTGAATTAGGCAGTGGAAAAACCAAATTTGTAGAAGGCGTGCTTTCATACTTTGGTCTAGAAAATATGATTTCTAGCCCTACTTTTACCATTGTCAACCAATATGATACCGCAAACTTTCCCATCTTTCATTTTGATGTATATCGTTTGCAAGATGCTGATAGCTTTTATGAAATTGGTGGCGAAGAATATTTTGAAAAAGGTCTTTGCCTAATAGAATGGGGCGAAATCATTCAGGAAGCGCTTCCTAGAGAATATATTCACATTTTTTTTGAAAAAAAGGCTTCTCACGAAAAAATTCGTACTTTAAATATAAAAACCGTTGGAGAGCGTTTCTCTCATTATTTTGAAAGGATGATTATAAAATGAAAATTTTAAGCATTGATACTGCTAGTGATATTTGTGGTGTATCTTTGGTAGAAGATAAAAAACTACTTTGCTGTTTAGATGTTCATACTGGTCGTACACATTCTGAAAATTTAATGCCTATGATTGCAAGTGGTCTTGAAAAAACGAACCTTTCCTTACAAGATATCGATTTAATGGTATGTGACATTGGACCGGGATCTTTTACTGGCATTCGCATTGGTATTGCGACTGTCATGGCATTCCGTGATAGTCTTCATATTCCTTGCGTTGGCATCTCCTCTTTGGAATCTCTTTGCTACAAAGCTAACATGCTACCACATCAAGATATATCCTTTGTTTGTAGCATGATAGATAGCAAAAATGAAAATTGCTACTTTGCTTTGTACCAATTAGAAGGAACTTCTTATTCTTGCCTTTTAAAACCTACCAGTTCCACTGTTACAGACGCTTTACAAGCCATAAAAACTAGCACAAAATCCTGTTCTTCCGCTTCTATTTTATTCATAGGAGACGGTGCTTTAGCCTATCGAAAAAACATTGCTTCTTCTTTTTCTCATTGTACAATTTTAGAAGAGCCAGAACATCATACACTAAATTCATATGCTTTAGCACTAGCTGGCCTAGAACAATACATGCGTTCCGGTGAAACTAGCATTCTGCCTCTCTATTTAAAAAAGCCCCAAGCCCAAAGACAACTTGAAGAACGCACTCCTGTCATTTCCAAAATGCAATTAGAAGATTTAAAAAAAATTGCCGATTGTTTAGAAGCCGAATTTGATAACTTTTGGACCTATGATGTTTTGCAAAACGAACTATCTTGTGACACATCTACCTATTTCGTAGCAAAATTAGAAAATCAAATTGTTGGATTTGCAGGCTACAAAACCATTCTAGAAGAAGCCGAACTAATGAATATTGTCGTACGTAAATCTGCCAGAGGGACTGGAATTGCCTCTTTATTAATGAAACACATCTTCTCAGCTTTAAACTCTCAAAACATTCATACTCTCTATTTAGAAGTTGCTAGCCATAACCTACCTGCCATTCATCTATACCAAAAATTTGGATTTATGCCAATAGGCACCCGCAAAGGATATTACCAAAACAGCGATGCCATTCTCATGCAATGCCATATCCTTTAGAACAAAGGGACAAATAGGGACGGTTCTTTTTTGACCCTAAGGGTCAAAAAAGAACCGTCCCTATTTGTCCCGAATTTCTACGAAAAATTCATTATATATATTTTTCTATTTGCAAGATTGTTCTACCACTTCTCGTGGTACCTTTCATGTCTTTTACAATAAATCTCCCTTTCCCTCTAATTGTAATCACATCGCCTACTTTTACACTTTTAGAAGGTTTCGTCTCATTTTGTCCATTGATAAAAACTCGTTCCTGTGACAAAATTTCTACTGCTTTATTTCTTGACGTTTTTGCTAAGTCTGATACAATACTATCTAATCGAAGAGACGGAACAATAATGTCTATTTCTTCCACTTTCACTTCTGACTTTTTCAGATTGCTAATCTCATGAATCGAAATGGTACTATTTTGAAATCTTGTTAACATACCCAGCTCTTTTGCTAATATATCTGCCACTTCCGGTTTCACGATAATATCTGCTCCGTCTTCAGCCACTATGATATCGCCTACCTTTTCACGCCTCATTCCTACTTTTACAATACCTCCCAAATAATTTCTATGGGTGTATTTGCCTTGTTCTTCTTTTCCCAATTCTATTCTAACAATTTTCAAGGTATCATTTTCAGGTACCATTTCTGGCATATCCTTTTGAGGATAAAAAACAGCAATCTTTCTCTCTGCTTCTTCATATCCCCCATATAATAGCACATTTTCAATTTGATGTTGCACCAAAAACTTTTTGACAAGTGCTATCTGGTACATATCTAAAAAATCTGTACACTGCAACTTCGCTCTGTTTTCTGCCTGCACTACTTTATCTAAAATCTGTGCTAATACTATTTTTTCATCCATGACTTTCCCCCTAATCGTTTTCAAAAATCTGTCCCAAATTGTCCCAAAGGGACAAAAAAGATACGTCCCTATTTGTCCCAATATTTTGCTTCTAGTTCTTCTACACTGCCGTGTTCTATAAATGCATCTGGGTAAGCATGCGTTTCTAAATCGATATTGGCTAATTTTTCTTCTGCAATGATTTCTTTTACTGCTGTGGCTAGTCCATTCACAATGGTTCCATCTTCTATGGTAATGAGTTTTTGTGATTGCTTACTTGCTTCAATGACAGCACTTCTATCAATTGGTTTTAAAAAGCGCATATTGATAACTTGTACATTTTTGTTTTGTTCTTCTAGTTCTTTTGCTAGTTTCATTCCTTTGGCTGCTGTTTTTCCAATGGTCATGATTGTGACTTTATTTTCTTGATTTGTTTGATTTGTTTGGCTCGTCGTTTCTTGTTGTTCTTCTTGTGCTTCTGTCTCTTCTTTTTTTGGTTCAAATTCTTTGATGATTTCACATTTTCCTAGTCGTATGGTATCATGTTTTTCAAATTGAATTGTGGCATCTTCTCCTCCTCTTGGGTATCGGATGACAATTGGCTTTTTGAATTCTACGGCAAATGTTAACATGTCTTCTAGTTCTTTAAAGTCTTTTGGCGCCATAATTGTTAAGTTTGGTACCAGTCTAAAGAATGCCATATCTAACAATCCTTGATGAGTTTCCCCATCTGCGCCTACTAATCCAGCTCTATCTACACACATAACAACTGGCAAATTTTGAATGGCAACATCATGAATGACTTGGTCATAGGCTCTTTGATAAAATGATGCATAAATGGGAACCACCGGAATGAGTCCTTCTTTTGCCATCCCCGCTGCCAACGTAATGGCATGCTGTTCCGCAATTCCAATATCAAAAAAACGTTCAGGAAATCTCTTTTGAAATTCTGTCAAACCGGTTCCGTCTTTCATAGAAGCTGTAATGGCTACAATGTTTTTATTTTTTTCTGCTAATTCTACCAATTTGTTGCCAAAAATTTTTGAGTAATCTGGACTTTTTGCTTTTTTCGGATTTCCTGTTGCTATATCAAAAGGTCCTGTAGCATGAAATTTGTCTGGACTCTTCTCTGCAATCTCATATCCTTTTCCTTTTTTTGTAAGTACATGTATTAACACAGGTGCTTCTACTTGTTTGCTTAAACGCAAAATGTTTTCTAATTCTACAATATTATGTCCATCAACTGGTCCTAAATATGTAAAACCAATATCCTCAAAAAACATTTTGGGAATAATTAATTGTTTAATACTTCTCTTAATTCTCTGTATGATTTTGACAATTGGTTTGCCAATTGCTGGCATGTTCCAAATGATTTTTTTAACGGAGATATTTGATTTTGTATATAATTTTTTCGTTCTCAACTTACTTAAAAATTTATTTAATCCACCAATATTAGGAGAAATGCTCATCTCATTATCATTTAGAATGACCGTCATTTTACATTTACTATAACCTACATCATTTAATGCTTCTAGTGCCATTCCGCCTGTTAAGGCACCGTCTCCTATTACTGCAATGACAGAATGATCCTCTCCTTTTAAATCTCTTGCTCTTGCCATTCCCAATGTGGCAGAAATAGAAGTACTGCTATGTCCTGTATTAAAACAATCTGTTTCTGATTCCCTTGTCTTAGGGAACCCCGCAATTCCATTTAATTTTCGTAATGTTTTTAATGCTTCCCTCCTACCTGTCAAGATTTTATGTACATAAGTTTGATGTCCCACATCCCACACAATTTTATCTTTTGGAACATCAAAAACAGAATGTAACGCTATTGTTAATTCTACCACTCCCAAATTGGAAGCTAAATGCCCTCCATTTTCTGAAACAATCTCTAAAATATAGTTTCTAATTTCTTCCGCTAACTGCTTTTTCTCTTGTTCGTTTAATTTTTTAACATCCTCTGGTGAGTTTATTTTTTCTAACATATAACTCCCTCTTTTTACACATTTTTACTACATATCTATTGTACTATATTTTCAGCAAAATTTCAAGAGGTTCCCTTTTTTAATTCCGGAAATCGCTCTTTCCAGATTTTCTTGACAAATTTGTGTTCATATGATATAAGAAAATTAGTTCTTGGGGTAAATTTGCCCCATACCATCTGACAATATATCCATAGAACATGATAAGATTTTGTTGTATCCATCATACAGGAAAGGAATGGTAATACATATGGATTCTATAGAAAAAAAACAAATCAAACAATTGTTGCAAAATAGGCCCGACTTAATTACAAACAGGCTTTTATATATATCATTTCCAGAAGCAAAAGCCATATTAGACTTACCTTATTGGAAGGATGAAAAATTTCAACATTTACTAACACCTGCTGTCTGGGATTCCAATGCTAGAAAAATAACTGCTATCTTAAATTTAGATTACTGGAATCACCCTGAATTTCAGAGATTATTAACACCAACCATTTTTTCATCTAATGCCACAGAAATAGACAATATTTTAACATTAGATTGCTGGAAGGATCCTAAAATTCAAAAGTTATTGACGCCTAATATCTGGAAACGTACCGCAGCAGAAATCCAAGATATTCTAGCATTAGATGATTGGAACAATCCAGAATTCCAAAAGTTATTAACACCTAACATCTGGAAACGTACTGCAACAGAAATACAAGATATTTTAAAATTAGATTGCTGGAAAGAACCTAAATTTCAGAAATTATTGACACCTAATATATGGAAATCAACGGCACCTAAAATACAAGCTATCTTAAATTTAGATGCGTGGAATCACCCTAAATTCCAAAATTTATTAACACCAGTTATATGGCAACGTGATACAACAGAAATCCAAGATATTTTGAAGTTAGACTGTTGGAATCACCCTAAATTTCAAAAACTACTAACACCTAATATATGGAAATCCACAGCAACAGAAATACAAGATATTCTAGAACTCGATTACTGGAAGGAACCCAAATTTCAAGATTTATTAGCACCAACAATATGGAATTTAAATAATGCCATAGAGGATGACCTTAATGAAACTGAGGAAAATCCAATAAATGAAGATTATCCTAAAACGAAACCCTCTATTATACGGTCAAATCAAAAGTATTTTAAACTTAGACAATTGGAATGATCCTAAATTTCAAGGTCTATTAACATCAATGTTATGGCAACGTAATGCAGCAGAAATACAAGATATCCTAAATTTGGAATGTTGGAAGGATCCTAAATTTCAAAAATTATTGACACCAGTGCTATGGCTACGTAATGCAACAGAAATACAAGATATTTTAAAATTAGATTGCTGGAAAGAGCCTAAATTTGAAAAGTTATTAACACCGAACATCTGGAAATGTACTGCAACAGAAATACAAGATATTCTAAATTTAGATTGCTGGCATCACCCTAAATTTCAAACCTTATTGACACCAGTCATATGGCAACGTGATACAACAGAAATCCAAGATATTTTAAAATTAGACTGTTGGAAGGATCCTAAATTCCAAGATTTACTAGTTCCTTCTATATGGCTTAGCAATGCACAAAATGTAAAAGATATTGTTAATTTAGATTGTTGGAACAACCCTGAATTTCAAAGATTATTAACGCCCTCTATATGGGCTAGCAATGCAACAGACATACAAGATATTCTAAAATTAGACTGTTGGAAGGATCCTAAATTCCAAGCTTCATTAATGCCATCTATCTGGACTAGTAGTGCACAAAATGTAAAAGATATTGTCAATTTAGATTGTTGGAAAAACCCAAAATTTCAAAGTCTATTAACACCAATGCTATGGCAACGTAATGCAACAGAAATACAAGATATCCTAAATTTAAAATATTGGAATGACCCTAAATTTCAAGATTTGTTAACACCTACTATATGGTCTACTAATGCAACAGAAATACAAAACATCCTCAATTTAAAATATTGGAATCATCCAAAATTTCAAAAATTATTGTCTCCAGGCATATGGCAACGTACTGCAACAGAGGTACAAGATATCTTAAACTTAGATTACTGGGAAAACCCAAAATTCCAAGGATTATTTACCCCATCCCTATGGCAACGTAATGCAGAAGGAATCAAAGAAAAATTGGAATTAGAATATTGGGAAGATGCTAAATATAAACATTTATTGATTCCTTCCATCCTTGCCATCAGTACTAAAAATATAGAAGGAAATATAAAATTATTGGAAAAATATGATATCAGTAACTATATAGTAGCAGCTTGTTTAAGATGGACTCCCAACAGGCAAAAAAAATTAATAGAATACATGAAGCGAAACAATATCAGTTTAACGATACCAAACCCTAAAGGTGAGCAAATATTAAACCCTATATTAAATGTTAGCAAATCTCAATTAAAGCAAAAATATGGAATCGATATAAAAACAATTGAAACTGCTAGAATACCAGAAGGAGAAAATAGATAGATATGGATATTAATGTAAGTGAATTAAAAGAAAAATTTGAAAAAGATGTTTTTGAACATTTAAATAAAGAAAATTTTTTTAATATCATCAAATTTTTACAAAAAGAAGATTGTGATTTTATAGAAGATATCATAACAAATTACTTAGATTTGTTTACAATAGATTATGAAACATTTGTAAATCAATATCATCGTTTAAATGCAAACTACCATGGGCAATTTTTAAAAAAAGCAAGCGAGAATATGAATTTACTTGAAGAATTTTATTCAGCTGTTTAAAGCCATGTGGGACAAATAGGGACGTATCTTTTTTGTCCATTAAGGACAAAAAAGATACGTCCCTATTTGTCCCTAGCTAGTTTATGATTTCACTCATCACTTTTGCTAGATACTTCATACTGGTTAAGCTTTGTTCTAACGTATTTCCTGTTGCTCCCACTTCTATAATGCTCGCGTACTTTCCGACATGTTGGTTATATCGGTTCTCTGTGATGGATATGGGTTTAAATAGGCCTGGATACATCTCTTCTGCTTTTTGTTGCAACTTGATAGCAAATTTTAAATTTTGTTGCCAGTTGGGATGTTGCAGTCCCCCTTCATTGGTTCCTATCACAAACATCATCTGAGCGGCATAGTCCTCTCCTATTTTGACAGTTGGTGCATAATCACTTCTGCTCCCAATGGCATCTCGATGCAAATCAATAATAATATCTGATGGATGGGATTTCAAAATATTTTCTACCGTTGCTAGTGACCTGGTATAAGAACCGTTATATGCCGGATAATCATGATAACTTGTATCATGTATAACAGGTATATTATATTGTTTTAGTTGTGTTTCTAATTCACTCCCCACACCTGTTACTGTATATTTTAAATCCGTGGTTCGAAATGTTCCTGTTGGCGTGTAAGGATATTGGTCACTTGATGTGTAACTTTCACAACTATGGGTATGGTAGATGACAACATTTTTATTGGGGATTTCTATATCTGGTGTTAGTATTTCTTCTGTTAAAGTGATATTGGTTCCATTTTTTATTTTGACATTTCCATACTGTGCATTAAAACTTTCAGCAATTGGTTGATTGGTGACCACTTGTGTTTCTATTCCTGTTTTTACTTCTTCCTTTACATCTGGTACTTGCTCTGGAACCTCTTCTACTTCTTCTATTTCGTGTTTTTCACTTTTGGGAATGGTTTTTATTGCACTAATTTGCGTTCCTAAAAAAGCCTCAATAAAATTACTCTCTGTTTTCTCTGATATTTCTTCTGTCCCTTCTATTTTACTAATAAGCGGAATCTGTGTTTCCAATGCATTTTCCTCTAAATCAATACTTACATGAATTTTTCTTTGGTTACGCAAAAATCTTGTAGCCACGATAACCATAACAATGGATATAGAAATGACTACAAGATATCGTAACATATCTTTTAATCGAAAAACTGCAACATTAAACATATATATTCTCCTTAGTAGTTATCTTGTCTATATATATGTATGCTGCAGTTTGTTTTTTATTCTTGTATAACATCATTATTTTTACTTTTTTAAGATTGTGTTTCTTGTGTTGTCTCATTTGTATTTTCATTTACCGTTTCATTGCTGGTTACATCCGTACTAGTATTTGTATTCGTTGTGGTAGAATTTCCAGATGCTTTAACGCCAATTGAATCTAACCAATCTTCAATATCATTTCGATTATTGTTATAATTTAAATAATAGTGGCGTTTTCCAGATTCTATTGATAAGTAAATATCGTCTGCTCTTGTTGGGAACACTTCTCCTCCTGAACTATTAATCAATCCATATTTTTTGTCTTTGCATGTAACAATGACATTATAGTTTGGTACAACCAATAAATTAAGCGCATCTCGGTTACTGTTTGCAATATACCCAAAACTATCAAATTGGAAGTCTACAATTTGTTCTCCATTTTTATTGACCAATCCCCAATAATCACCTTTTTTAACAGGAATTAGATTATCTACTAATAAATATGGGTTACGAATATCATTTTGCTCAAAAGGTGAAATATTAATACCAATTTGGTCATTTTCAATATATAATTTTGTATTACCTCTTACATCAATAATTCCATACTTTTTGTCTCTTTCCGCAACATAAAGTCCAGCATCCATATCCATTAATTGCAAACTGTCATACAAAATTTGAACTCTCATATCGCCATTTTTTGAAATAATTCCAACTTTTCCATTGTTAACGGCATAAAAGTCTCCTGTTTCTGGAATGTATGTAACTTTAGAATACTTAGGTTCAATAATTACATTTCCTTGTAAGTCAATGACTCCCATCATTTTCTCATCTGTCTCAACAATTAATCTACTCTCAAAAATAGATTTATAATTGTTAAACTCTTGGTTAATTTTAGCATACCCTTTATCTAAAACCATAGCATTATAGCTTTGTACTAAATAATCCATTGTATAGATATCAATACGATTTTCTGCCGTATTGTTATAACTTACGTTAAATGCGCTTTCCATTCCATCTGTTGATATATACAACTTTCCATTAATTGCTTTTACGGGTTGTTTGCTATAAAAATATTTATAACTAGCATTAGAAGCCTGCATTTCTAATTTATAAATTTTATTAGAATTTAATACAAAATTTGCAATTTCATTATTACTTTGAATATAACATTTATTTTTTTCTTCTGACCTTTCTGCATAGTCACCACTATAACTTTCATATCCTAGGTATGAAGCAATATCTCGAATTGGAACATAGGTAGTTGAACCTTCCTCAACTAACATATCTGCTAAATCAGTTTGTAATTTGTCATCCACATATACCTTTAATGTTGCATTTTTTAGATATGACAATGTCATCACAATTCCAATAATGGCTATTACAATTAAAACAATACTGGCTAATATAATTTTAGGTAACAATTTTGAATTTTTTGGTTTTTTGGTTGTAAAACTTTCTTCAATAATGTTCATTTGTATCACATTCCTTTCCAGAGTGTTTTCTTGCAGTTTTCTTATATGGTTTATTTTTCATAACCATATTGCTTATAAAACTCGTTTTTAAAGTTTAATAAATTATCTTCCTCTATTTCTATTCTAACTCTTTCCATCAATTTCGTCAAGAACTTTAGGTTATGAATTGATAATAATCTTACACCTAAAATTTCATTTGCTTTAATTAAATGTCTAATATATGCTCTGGTATAATGTTTGCAGGCATAGCAATCACACGTTTCATCTAAAGGAGACCAGTCTCTTTCATAAGTAGCATTTCGAACCACAAGTTTCCCTTTACTAGTTAATGCTGTTCCATTTCGAGCAATTCTCGTTGGTAAAACACAATCACACATATCAATTCCTGCCATAGCAGCTTCAATGAGATAATCTGGTGTCCCTACACCCATTAAATATCTCGGTTTATTTTTTGGCATTCGTGGTGCAGTATAATATAACATCTTTAAAAATTCTTCTTTTGGCTCTCCAACACTAATTCCACCAATTGCATACCCTGGTAAATCCAAAGAAATTAATTCTTGCACAGATTGTTTTCTCAAATCTTCATAAAATCCACCCTGTATAATGCCAAATAAAGCTTGATTTTGCGTTGTATGAGCCTCTTTACAACGCTTGGCCCAGCGCATGGTTCGTTCCATGGATTGTTTTGTATATTCATATGTTGCTGGGTATTCTACACACTCATCAAATGCCATTATGATATCTGCTCCCAAGTCTTCTTCTATTTTCATAACGTTTTCTGGTGAAAAGAAATGCTGACTTCCATCTAAGTGTGATTTAAAAGTAACGCCTTCTTCCGATATGGTACGTAAATCTCCCAAACTAAACACCTGAAATCCACCACTGTCTGTTAAAATTGGTCTATCCCAATTCATAAATTTATGTAATCCACCTGCTTCTTTCACGATGTCTTGTCCTGGTCTTAAATACAAATGGTATGTATTGGCTAAAATAATTTGTGCCCCTACTTCCTCTTTTAATTCTTCTGGTGTCATAGATTTTACCGTTGCTTGCGTTCCAACTGGCATAAATACTGGTGTTTGAATATCTCCATGCGGTGTATGCAAAACGCCTCTTCTTGCCCCTGTCTGCTTACACTCATGAATTAATTCATAGGTTACTGCTGGTTTCAACTTTATCACATTCCCTTCTAAAAAATAAACATCGCATCGCCAAAACTAAAAAATCGATACTCCTCTTGAACCGCTTGTTCATATGCTTGACGCATAAACTCTTTCCCAGCAAATGCTGATACTAACATCAAAAGTGTAGATTGTGGTAAATGGAAATTGGTTATTAAACCATCCATGCACTTAAACTGATAGCCTGGGTAAATATAAATTTGCGTATCCCCCTCTACTGGCTTCACATATCCTTTTTCATCTGCAACTGTTTCTAACACTCTACAAGAAGTTGTTCCTACTGCAATTACGCGTTTTCCATTTGCTTTTGCTCGGTTAATTTTCTCACTGTCTTCTGGTTTGATATAAAAATGTTCTGTATGCATTTTGTGTGCTTCCACTGTTTCTTCTTTTACTGGTCTAAAGGTTCCAATCCCCACATGCAATGTCACATTGGCAATTTCAATCCCTTTTTGCTCTATTTTTTGCAATAATTCTTGCGTAAAATGCAATCCTGCCGTTGGTGCTGCAGCAGAGCCTTTGTTTTGTGCATATACGGTTTGGTACCTGTCCTTTTCCTTTAATTCTTCATGAATATAGGGTGGCAATGGCATTAATCCAATTTTATCTAAAATTTCATTAAAAATCCCCTCATAAAAAAATTTTACTTTTCTAGTTCCACCAGGCATTGGCTCAATCACTTCTGCCTTTAATAAGCCATCCCCAAAAATAACTTTTGCACCACTATGTAATTTATTTCCTGGTCTGACAATGGTCTCCCAAGTATCACCTTCTATATTTTTTAATAACAAAAATTCTACCTTGGCACCAGTCTCTTTTTGTCCATAAATACGTGCTGGTATTACTTTTGTATTGTTTCGAACCAAGCAATCTCCCGGCTCTAAATAGGTAATAATATCCCTAAAAATTTTATGTTCAATTGTTTGTTCGTTTCTATTGACTACCATCAATCTAGAAGCATCTCTCTGACGAATTGGCGTTTGTGCAATTAATCTTTCTGGTAAGTCATAATTAAATTCCGATACTTTCAAGAACTGCCTCCTTAATCATTTCTACGCTTTCATTAACATAATTTAATAATTCTTGTTTGCTATATAATTGGTATATTTCTTCCACCATCTCTTGGTTATGTTTCATCGTTTCCTCTATATATTGGAACGTTTTTTGAATATCTTCGTTGGTATAGGTAAATTCTTGTAGTGCTTGACTCCAGATTTGTATCTTCTCATCATAACAAGGGTACTCAATATTTCTATGCTGCCTTAGATATTGTTCAAACACATGTAAATCTCTATGTTTTATTTTTTGAATTTCTAAAAAAGGAAAAATTTGAACATGGTGTTCCTGCAACGTAATTTTTAACAATCCTTTTTCTTTATCATGCATTTCATAATGATTTTCATATAATTGCTTGTTCCAATAATAATCTGTCAATAAGTGTGTATAATACCCTAAAATGACAGGATTTTGGAATTGTGCTTGATACTGTTTTTGAAACCTTTTTACATCTGGCATATCTACTTTCATCCCATGAATTGTTTCACGGTATGGATAATGTGTAGAATAATCTTTTACCACGATAGAAGGGTTTGGTGTATTATGCCCCTCAAAAATATCTGGCATAAGATTTGCAAATGTAAATATATTTTGGTTTGGTACTCGAATCTCTTTACATACCTGATTTACAATCGCTAAATGAATCGTCCAAGATGGCATAGCGCTCTCCTCCTCTATTGAACAATTAGGAACAATTAGGGACGGTTCTTTTTTGTCCCAAAGGGACAAAAAAGAACCGTCCCTAATTGTCCTATGTTAAATCTTTCATTGTCAAATTGATTCTGCCTTGCTCATCGATATCTGTTACTTTAACCGTAACTTTATCGCCTACATGTAAAACATCCTCTACACTTTTGATTCTTTCTTCTGAAATCTTAGAAATGTGCAATAGTCCTTCTTTTCCGCCACATCCTAAATCCACAAATGCTCCAAATGCCAAAATTCTTGTGACTTCTCCATAATAAATTCCGCCTACTTCTACATCTCTTGCAATGTCTTCTACCATTTCAAGTGCTTGGATTGCTTTTTCTGAATCTGACGAATAAATAAATACTTTTCCGTCTTCTTCAATATCAATTTTAACCCCTGTTTCCTCAATGATTTTATTAATCATCTTTCCACCAGGTCCAATGACATCTTTGATTTTATCTACTTTAATGGTTGTTGCAACAATACGTGGTGCATATTTTGATATGTCTTCTCTTGGCTCACGAATCACTGGCAACATGACATTTTCCAAAATATATTTTCTTGCAATTCTTGTTCGTTCAAAGGCTTCTGCAATGACTGCATAAGATAATCCATCTACTTTAATGTCAACTTGAATTGCTGTAATTCCTTTTTCTGTTCCTCCAACTTTAAAGTCCATATCTCCGAAAAAGTCTTCTAATCCTTGAATATCGGTTAACATCACATAATCATTTTCATCTTCTGGGTTTGTAACCAATCCTGTTGAAATTCCTGCTACTGGTCTTTTAATTGGTACTCCTGCTGCCATTAATGACAATGTGCTTCCACAAATACTTGCTTGAGAAGTTGAACCATTTGATGATAATACTTCAGACACAACTCTAATGGCATATGGAAATTCTTCTTTTGATGGTAGTACTGGTACTAACGCCTTTTCAGCCAATGCTCCATGTCCAATTTCTCTTCTTCCTGGTCCTCTAGATGGTCTGGCTTCTCCTACGCTATAACTTGGGAAGTTATATTGATGCATATATCTCTTTGATTCTTCTGTGTCAATGCCATCTAATGTTTGTTCTTCACTTATCATTCCTAATGTTGTCACAGATAATACTTGTGTTTGACCTCTTGTAAATAAGGCACTTCCATGTACACGTGGTAATAAATCAATTTCACAAGATAATGGTCTAATTTCATCCAATTTTCTACCATCCACTCTTTTGTGTTCATAGAAAATCATGTCTCTTACACATTTCTTCTCTAGTTTATAGATGGCCTCTCCAATATCTTGCTTGTGTTCTTCAAACTGTTCTTCTCCAAATGTTTCGCAATAACTTTCTGCAATTTTATCTGATAAAGCGGCAATATGGTTGTCCCTTGTTTCTTTGTCAACTTCTTGCACTTGTTCTTTCATTTCTTCTGTGAAATTTTCTGCAATATATTCATAAACATCATGGTCTACTTCAAAAGATTTGTATGCAAATTTTGGTTTTCCAATTTCCTCTTTCATTTTTTGGATAAATTGACATATCTTTTTGATTTCTTCATGACCTTTTTTAATTGCCTGAAGCATAACATCGTCTGGAATTTCGTTTGCTCCTGCTTCTATCATAGCAATTTTCTCTTGTGTTCCAGCTACTGTTAAATTTAAATCTGTTTTCGCTCTTTGGGCTTCTGTTGGATTAATGATAATTTCTCCATCCACAATACCAACGTTTACAGCAGCAGTTGGTCCACCAAATGGAATATCTGAAATAGAAAGTGCTGCTGATGCTCCTATCATAGCTGCTACTTCTGGTGAATTGTCTTGTTCAACTGATAAAACGGTTGCTACAACAACAACATCGTTTCTAAAATCTTTTGGAAATAGTGGTCTTAATGGTCTATCAATTGCTCTTGAAGTTAGTATTGCTTTATCTGCTGGCTTTCCTTCTCTTTTTTGGAAAGAGCCTGGAATTTTTCCAACTGCATATAATTTTTCTTCATAATCTACTGATAATGGGAAAAAGTCAATCCCTTCTTTTGGTTCTTTAGAAGCTGTTACATTAACCATAACAACTGTATCCCCATACCTTACTAAAACACTTCCATTGGCTAGTCCTGCCATTTTTCCCGTTTCAAATACAAGTGGTCTTCCTGCTAATTCTGTTTCAAACGTTCTAAACATAAAAAATTCCTCCTTCATGGAAAAAGCTACTTTTTAAGGACGTAACCTCTATCATGTGTTATTTTTTAGCATATGATACAAGCTACCTACCTAAATTTCACTTTTTCTTTTTTGTATTAATTTGCACCAAATTTTGCTTTTATATTCTACAAAAAGCCTATGCCAAATGTGCATGGGCTTTTTGTGGCTATAGGAAAAATAGCTTTTCCCTATAACCGAAATCCAATTATTTTCTTAGTCCTAATTTTTCTACAATGTCTCTGTATCTTTGTAGGTCTTTTTTTGCTAAATAATTTAATAAATTTCTTCTCTTACCTACCATTTTTAATAGTCCACGTCTAGAATGATTGTCTTTTACATGAACTTTTAAATGTTCTGTTAATTCATTAATTCTCTGTGTTAAAAGAGCAATTTGTACTTCTGGTGAACCAGTATCATTTTCCTCTCTTTTATATGTGTTAATGATTTCTTGTTTTCTTTCTTTTGTCATCTCATACACCTCCTAATCAATTTTTTCACCTCTAACTGAGCACATAGCTGGTGCTTTCTATCAGCTAAGAAAAAGGTTCAAATTTTTACGTATCCATTGTACTATATTTTTCAAGAAAAATCAAGTATTTTTTCTAAAAAATTAGAACAATGATTGGATACAGCGTTTGGGACAAATAGGGACGGTTCTTTTTTGACCCTAAGGGTCAAAAAAGAACCGTCCCTATTTGTCCCTACCCGTCAGAACCCGTCAGAAAACGTGTCTCCTTCTTGCATAGCGTTTCCTCTTAAATAATCTTGTATTGACATTCTTTTGGCATTTTCGCCTTGTATTTCTAAAACTCTTAGCATACCCTTTTTGGTTTTTATCACTATCCCCTCTTTTGCATTTACTTTCACAATCGTTCCATTGGTTACCTCTTGATCACACATTCTTGCTTCTGGTTTGACTTTCCAAAATTTGATTTTTTTCCCTTTATAATAGGTGTATGCCCCCATAATTGGGTTAAGACCTCTTACTAAATTGGTTATTTGCTGTGCATCTTTTGCCTCCCAGTCAATTTTTGCCATTTGCTTAGATAACATTGGTGCCATTGAAAAATTTTCTCCTTGTTTGTGTCTCGGTGCTGTCCCACTTTCAATTTCTTCTAGTGTTCTAACTAATAACTGTGCTCCCAATTCGGCTAATCTATCCCATAGTTCTCCCGTTGTTTCTTCTTCGCTAATGGCAACTTCTTGTGTTAAAATGATATCGCCCGTGTCCATTCCTTCATCCATATACATGGTAGATACGCCTGTCGTTTTATCTCCATTTAGCACTGCCCACTGGATAGGTGCTGCCCCTCTGTATTTTGGCAATAAAGAAGCATGGACATTAATACAACCATAACGTGGAATTTCTAAAATTTCTTTTGGCAAAATTTTGCCATAGGCAACAACACAAATAACATCTGGGCGAAGGCTTTTTAATTCTTCTATCAATTCTCTATTGGCTTTTACTGCTTGTGGCTGTTCTACTTGTAAATGATGTTCAAGCGCAAACTGCTTAACAGGTGATGGTGTTAATTTCATTCCTCTTCCTTGTGGTTTATCTGTGTTTGTGATAACTCTTATCATTTCATAGCCTTTTTGATAGATGGCCTCTAAACTTTTCATTGCAAAATCTGGTGTTCCCATAAAAACAACTTTCAACTTTTTTTCTCTCCTTTTTCGTGAAATTTTATCCTTCATTGAAAAAAGGTATTATTCTGTTTTTCCCTTTTCTTCTGGCTCTACATATTCTAATGTTCCTGGCAAAACTTTATTGACAAAAACTTCACCCTCTAAGTGATCTACCTCATGGCAAATGGCTTGGGCTAATAATTCTTTTGCTTTCAATTTTTTCTTTTTCCCTTCTCGGTCAAGGTATTCCACCACAACTTCTGCTGGTCGTATCATTTTGCCAAAACGATTGGGAAAACTCAAACATCCTTCTTCGACTTCTTGCTCCCCTTTTGTTTTTAAAATTCTAGGATTAATCAAAGCAATTGGTCCATTTTCATCATACAAATCAATGACTATGACTCTCTTTAAAATTCCTACTTGCACAGCCGCCAACCCTACACCGTTAAATTTATGCATGGTTTCTATCATATCATCAATTAATATTTGAATTCTGTCATCTATTGAATCAACCTCTCTTGATTTTTTATATAAAATTTCGTCTCCCTCTAATCGTATGTTTCTAATTGCCATTTTTACTCACATTCCTTTCTTGGCACAAATCCGATTGGAAAAAATCTTAACTACCCTTATACCATATTATTGGGATTCACATCTACTGTAACCCTTGCATCTTTTAGATTTTGGTCATATATTCCTTTTAAAATTGTATGATACAGTGCATTTATGGTAGGCGTTAGCTGCCCTTTCATAACAATTCTCCAACGATAACGATTTTGAATCTTATCAATAGGAGCTGGCATTGGCTTAAAAACCGTCATCGTTTCATCATTTTTGAGTGCTTGATATAACTGATTATAACTTTCCATTGCCAATATTTTGATTTGTTCTTCATTTTTTCCTTCAAACCTCATGACTATTATATCGCAAAATGGCGGATATTTCAACTGTTTTCTTAACGCAATTTCTGTATCAAAAAATGTTTCATAATTTTGCTTTTGTGCAGCTTGTATGCTAAAGTCTTGCGGTTGATAGGTTTGAATAATCACTTTCCCTGCTAAATTGCCTCTTCCTGCCCTTCCTGCTACTTGGGTTAAAATTTGAAATGTTCTTTCATTTGCCCTATAATCATCAATATTTAATGAACTATCTGCAGCAATGACTCCTACTAAAGTTACATTGGGAAAATGATGCCCTTTGACTACCATTTGTGTGCCAATTAAAATATCTATATTTTGATTTTTAAATGTATTTAAAATTTGTTCATGCGAATTTTTTTTGGTAACCGTATCTGTATCCATTCTGATGGTTGTACTATTGGGAAATTGCTTTTTGATTTCTTGCTCTAATTTTTGCGTTCCTGTCCCAAAATAGCGTATTTTCGTACTGCCACATTCTGGGCAAATGGTAACAACTGCTTGTTCTTTTCCGCAATAATGACATTTTAATTTATTTTCATACCCATGGTATGTCATACTAACGTTGCAATTGGTGCATTTTACCGTATAACCACATTCTCTGCACATCACAAAAGTAGAATACCCTCTACGGTTTAAAAATAAAATGGTTTGGTGTTTTTCTTTTAGATTTTTTTCAATTGCTGTATACAATTCCATGCTAAGCATAGAATGATTCCCATTGGCTAATTCTTCTTTTAAATCAATGATTTCTACTTTTGGTAATTGCGCATGATTGGCTCTTTTGCTCAGCTTTAACATTGTAATTTCATTGGTTTTGGTTGCTTTATAATAGGTCGTAATATCTGGTGTGGCACTTCCCAACACCACTGGAATGTGTTCTTGCTTAGCAATATAATTAGCAATATCTTTGGCATGATATTTGGGCGTTGCTTCTGATTTATATGAACTATCATGTTCTTCGTCAATTAAGATGATTCCCAAATTTTGCACTGGTGCAAAAATGGCTGACCTTGCTCCTATTACAATTTTAGCTTTATTTTCTTTCATTCTTATCCATTCGTCATGCCTTTCTCCCACAGACAATTTGCTATGTAATACAGCAATTTGTTCCTTTCCAAACCTAGCAATAAAACGTTCTACCATTTGTGGTGTGAGTGAAATTTCTGGTACAAGCATAATGGCAGACTGATTTTTTTGCACTACCGTTTCTATTAATTGCAAATAAATTTCCGTTTTTCCAGAGCCTGTAATTCCATAAAGTAAAAATTGTTCATAGCGTTTGTCATTCATAGCTCGTTCTATCGCATGATATGCATGTTGCTGTTCGTCTGTTAAGACATATTTCTGGCTATGTTCTATTTTCTTATTGGCAAGTGGATTTCTGTCTACCTTTGTTTCAACGGCTTCTAAATACCCATTTTTAATCAAAGTATTCACAATTGCTCTTGAGCAATCTGTAAAAAGTTCTATTTCTGGGATAGTTGCCCCTTCATTTTCTTTGACAAATTGCAAGATTTTTTGTTGTTTTTCAGATTTGATGACGCCACTTTGCATATCATATTCCACTTCTTCTATTTCTTTTTTTAAGTAAATGGTTTGAATCTTTTTCTCTTGTACTTTATTTTGTTTAGACCTTGTCCCTGGTGTTTGCATTAATTTGATACAGTCTGCCACATTACAATAATATTTTTGTGCCATCATGTTAGCAAGTGCAATTTGCTTTTCTGTTAAACTTTCTTCTAATGTTACAATATCTTTCACTTCATATTCTGAAGCTTGTTTGAAACCTGTCACAAAGCCTTCTTCTAGCTCTTTTTTTCTTCCAAATGGCACCATGACTTTTGTTCCAATCGATATGAACTGTTCTAAATTTTCCGGAATATGGTAATCAAATGTTCTATTTAATTTTTTTGCTGTTGTATTAAGCATTACTTGTGCTATCATAGTTTCTCCTTTTTGGTTAGTATATCAAATTTTAAATAAAACTTCAAGAATGATTTGCATTTATTTGAATTTGTGGTATAATATTTTTTAAATCCATAATATATTAAAAAGGGGAATCAATATATGGAAAAAGAAAGGTTTACTATAACAAAAAAAGCTGGAATTTACGGAATGATAGGGAATATTTTGTTACTGATTCTAAAAGGAATGGTTGGATTTCTTACACATAGCCAAGCTATGATTGCAGATGCCTTTAATAGTGCTGGTGATATTTTTGCTTCTCTTATGACGTTTATTGGAAATAAAATTGCCAGTGAACCAAACGATGAAGATCATAATTTTGGACACGGAAAAGCAGAATATCTTTTTTCTATGTTCATTGGCATTTCTATGATTTTAGTCGCTTCCAAATTATTGTATGATTCTGCCATGACATTCATTATTGGCAGTGATTTACAATTTTCTTGGTCATTATTATTTGTGTGTGCTGTTACAATTATCACTAAATTTTCTTTATTTTTGTACACTAAGCATTCCTACCAATTACATAAAAATATTTTGTTAGAAGCCAATATGAAAGACCACCGCAATGATTGCATTGTTACTTCTTTTACTTTACTCTCTAGTATCTTTACCTTATTTCATGTTTTTTGGCTTGATAGTATTGTTGGATTTGGTATTTCTATCTGGATTTGTTATACTGGGATTACTATCTTTATGGAAAGCTACCGTGTATTAATGGATATTTCTGTAGATGAAAAAACAAAAGATGTCATTTTGAATTTAGCAAGAGTCTATCCAGAAATCAAATCCATACAAAACTTTTCTTCTTCTCCTGTTGGTGCAAAATATACGATTTTCTTAACCATTTGCGTAGATGGAAACATGTCTACTTTTGAAAGTCACAAATTAGCGGATGATTTAGAAAAAACGGTATCTACTTTAGATATTGTATACAAAACTATTGTTCATGTAGAACCTGTATAATACAATCATTTAACTTTAAATCGGGGGGATTTATGTCTCCCCCGATTTTTCTATATTTAAAAAAAGATGTCCCTAATGGGACAATCTATTTGCCACATAGTTGGCTTTTTATTTGCTGTAATTCCCTTACCCCTTGGCTTTGCTCTTGGATAATTGTATCTGCTACATTTCTTAAGCGAGGATCAATATAATATTGAATTAAATTATGGCACATTTGAATAGCACCTTCATGATGTGGTATCATTTCATTGACAAAATTCAAGTTAATTTGAACACATCTTGGGCTATTTTTCATACGTTCAATCATCGTATTGGTAATCTCAAAATATTTCGTTAAATATGTATTCACATCTCTTTCTGTATTCAAATATCCAGACGTTGTTCGCAAGATTTCTTCCATCTGCTCTATTCCCTGTGTTTGCATTTGAATAATGCCTTCTGCTATTTTTCTCAACGGCTGATACGTTGTATACATCAATACATTTTCTGACATATATATAGCTGCTTGATGGTGTGGTATCATGCATCTTATAAAATCAATCGTAATACTATAATTTGTTAACTTTGCATTAAGCATTTTATCTGCCATTCCCGTTAGTATTTGGTCAAAACGATATAAATATCTTTGCGCTCTCATTACACTTTGACGATTCATCTTTATCACTCTCCTAGTAATATCATATCGACTTTTTTCAAAAGTGTTCCTATTCTTTTCTATATTTGAATAGATTTGCACCTTTTGTCAATACTATGATTAGGTGGTGATAATTATGACAAACAAAGAACTTTTATACATTGAAGACGCTTTAGGGCATGAAAAATTTATGAAATCATGCAGTTGTAAAGCTTCTGAACAATTGACAGACGTAGCACTTTCTTCATACATGAAAGAGCTAGAAGGACAACATACAGATTTACTAAACAAATTCTTAAACTTATTATAGTTCACAAACTTTTGATTTGTGACAAATAGAAAGGAGTATCATTATGGAAGATAAAGATATTATGGAAAAAGAATTGCTCATCATAAAAGGGGTTTGTGACTTATACCTTCACGGTACAATTGAATCTACAACCGCTGATGTGCATACAACTTTCAAAGATGCTTTAAACGTATCTTTAGACATTCAAAACAAAATATACAATTTAATGGCTGAAAAAGGCTGGTACAAAACAGATACTGTGGAACAAACAAAAATAGATGCTTTAAAACAAAAATTCCAATAAATTGGAACAAATAGGGACGGTTCTTTTTTGGCCCTAAGGGCCAAAAAAGAACCGTCCCTATTTGTCTGTCCCAGCACATCATGATTCAAATATCTGATTAAATTCTGTTTCATTAATTTTTTCTTTCGCTAGTAAAGTTTGTGCTATCATATCTAATTTATCTCTATGTTGCATAAGGAGTTGTTGTGCACCTTGATATGCCATATCAATTAAAGATTTTACTTCCAATCCAATTTTATCCCCAATGTTTTCTCCAAACAGTTGCATTTCATAAGGTTCTTTTCCTTGGAAATCAATTGGTCCTAAGGATTCACTCATTCCGTATTTGGTTACCATATCTCTTGCAATCTTAGTTGCCACTTCTATATCGTTGCTAGCTCCTGTAGAAATATCATTTAATACTAACTGCTCTGCCGCTCTTCCGCCAAGCAATGCAATCAATTTTTCTTGCATCTCTGTTTTTGATACATAGTATTTATCTTCATCTGTCTTGTACATGGTATATCCGCCTGCTACACCTCTTGGAATAATAGATACTTCTTTAATATTTGCTTGTGTAGGTAGATATCTACTAACAACTGCATGTCCAGCTTCATGGTATGCTGTTAATTTTTTATCTTTGTCTGAAATGACTCTTGCCTTTTTCTCTAGTCCAACGGTTACTTTCTTAACAGCTTCCTCTATATCGTCATTTTCAATTACTTCATGTTTATTGATGGTTGCAATGATTGCTGCTTCATTTAAAATATTAGATAATTCTGCTCCTGTAAATCCGGCTGTATCTTCTGCAATACTTTCAAGATTCACTTCTGGTGATAAATTCTTATCTTTTGCATGAATTTTCAAAATCTCAAGTCTTCCTTTGATATCTGGAATTGGAATTGTAACTTGCCTGTCAAATCTACCTGGTCTCAATAAAGCTTTGTCTAACATCTCTGGTCTGTTGGTTGCAGCTAATACAATAATGGTTTCTTCTGAACCAAATCCATCCATTTCTACAAGCAATTGGTTTAATGTTTGATTGTTTTCTGATTCAGCTCCTGTATTTGAGGTTCTCCTTGAACCAATCGCATCGATTTCATCAATAAAGACAATACATGGTGCTAACTTTCTTGCTTTGTCAAACAATTTTCTTACTCTTGAAGCCCCTAATCCAACAAACATCTCTACAAATTCAGACCCACTCATTGAAATAAATGGTACATTGGCTTCTCCTGCAATTGCCTTTGCTATCAACGTTTTTCCTGTACCTGGTTTTCCATATAACAAAACACCTTTTGGAATTTTAGCGCCCATTTTAGTAAATTTTTCTGGTGTTTTTAAAAAGTCTACAATTTCAATTAATTCCTCTTTTTCTTCATCCAAACCAGCTACATCATTAAATCTGATTTTTGTTTTTCTTTCTGTTTCTTCATAAACCTTTCCCTTTTCTCCTATTCCTTGCATTTTGAATATCATAATAAACAATGCAACCATAATAAATGTTGGAAGTAAACTAATTAATGTAGTAGCAATTTGTGATATGACACTTCTCGGTTTTTGATTTAACTTAAATTCTATACCTTCTTCTGTTTTCTGTTGTACCAATTCCATAAAAGCCTCTGTGCTTGGCACTATGGTTGTTTTTTCTTCTTCTTCATTTTTTAATTTTACTTTAACAGTCGTGCTCCCAACTGTCATCTCTACTTCTTCAATATTTCCATTTGAAATTTCCTTTAATAACTCTGTATATGCTAATTCCTTTTCATCCTCTTTTTCGTCTTTATTCATTTGTACTGCTGTTAATATTATAGCTAATATCAAAATGGTTAATGCAACGATGACCGCCACTAATATTTTCTTTGTTTTGTTCTTTTCCTTATTTTCATCGTTTTTCATATTTTTTCACATTCCTTTCCTTTGTCCCAAAAAGATACGTCCCTAATGGGACAAATTAGGCTCCTGTTCCCTCAGGTTCTGGGCCTGAGCCTCCTACCTCTCCTTCTTTCTCATCTTTCTTTTCTTTTGGTTCTTTTTCTTCTTCTGGTTTTTTATTTTGCTTTTGCTTCTCTTCTTGTTCTTTTTCTTCCATTTCCTTTTTTACTTCTTCTTGCACTTTCACAATTTTCATTACTTCTATTTGTCTTTTTTGCAAATCTGCTTTTATCATAAAAATGGCAGCAAACAAATAAATGATAGCTACAGAAAGATACATAACATCAAAATATTCTATGTTAAAATCTACAAACATATTCAAAATAATGTAAAGAATATTCAACACGGTAGACAAGGTTATTGCATAAATAGACATATTGAAAATGCTAGCATAACGCATTCTGACTTTTGTAAACAAGTTTGCTAAATAGCCAAATGCACTCACAAAAAGAACATTTGCTATGGTGTTGATAAAATATATCATAAACGCATAAACAAATAGTGTAGCAAAAACACTGAAATATATGCTTATCATTTGTTTTCCTCGCACATATTCAATCACTTGTTGTTTATCAAAATTCGTTAAGCCCATTTGCTTTAATATATCATCATAGCGATAAGTTGAAGTTCCTACCATTGCTTCATTTTTTACAATGATTTCTTCTTTTAAAACCAAAATTCCATTGTCTCCCAGTTCATTGATATATTGATTTTTCTTTTCTTGGTCTTCTGTTTTGGTATCTATGATAATGGCTCCCGTAATATCATTTTTTATGTTAATTGCCTCTTCTGACTGCACATCTAAAATTCCATCTTGATAAGAAAAATTAGGAAACTCATTGTCTAAATAGGTTGCCATTTTGTCCATAATTTGCGTAACACGATATATCATCCCTATCCCTACGACAATTGCAAGAATTGCAATGATTTTTGCTAGATACCCCATTGCTCTTGACACGCCTTCTGCTGCTAATTCTGGATATTTCTCTATGTTAAATATCGCTAATTTTGCTTTCTGAAAAAAACCTCTTCTGCTATTCATTGATTGTTGTTCCATTCATCTTCCTCCTTTTCTCTACTCATATTCTCTCATAACTTGTGGATTAACTAAGGTTGGATTGACTGATATGGTTGCTTCATCTCCTATGTGAATATCTTTTCCTGTAATGTCTGCTACAATATGAAAAGTTCCAATTCTTCCTAAAACTTGACAAGGCTTTCCTGCAATACTAATTTGCTTTCCTTGCTTACGAAATACTGCCTTTATGTCACTTATTATATAACGCAACTTATCAATTGGGCGAAACATATCTCTTTCCACCTGCAAGCCTGTACCTTCAATGTAACCACAAGGAAGGATGGCAACTTTAGTTGCTTTTTTTGTTGTATAGCCATTAGAATATCCTACATTGTATCCTTTTGGCAATTCTTTGATTTCTGCTACTTGTGTTGTCAATTGGGCAATTCTTTTTAAACCCATTCGGTTTGGAAATGACATTCTTCCTGTAAAGGCCGAACCGATTCTAACGGCATTTAAATGCATTTGTGGAAATTTAATAAATGCTGCTGAGTTACACACATGAAGCATGCCTGGATTGATGCCATTCATTTTTAGTACTTCAATGCAATCAATAAAATGCTGAAATTGCTTTTGCGTATATTTATCATCATAAAAAGCATTTGAAAAATGCGTAAACGTTCCTTCTATTTCTACATTTTTCAAAGTTTTAATGGCTTCTACCATTTCTTCTCTTTGTGTATACACAAAGCCATACCTTCCAAACCCGGTATCAATCTTAATATGTGCTTTTATTGGTTTATTTTGTTCTTGAGCTACTTGGTTTGCTACTTGGGCTGCTTCTTTAGAGCCAATTGTTAGCACCACATTTTTTTCCACTAGCTTTTCAACATCTGCTTTTATAGCAGTTGAAGATAACATCAATAATTTTTGCGTAAATCCCAATTCTCGAAATTGCATCGCTTCTTGCACAGTTGAAACAGCAAAAAAATCAATTCCTTGGTCAATTAAAAACTGTGTAAATTGCTTCATATCTAATCCATAAGCATTTGCTTTGACAACTGCAATAATTTTAACGGCATTTCCCTTGTCATCTGGTAAATTTGTTTTTGCATGTTCTTTTATTTTTTGAACATTGTGGGCTAAATCTTTTTGATTGATGATGATTCGATTCATATTCTCACCTGTTATTTTTTGAATTTCATTTTGATTTGACGTACATTTCGAAATAGTTTTTCAGAAAATTTATACAATTTATATGTTAGTGGTTTGTATGGAATATAGATTTCTCCTAAAAATTCTGTGAATTTTCCTCCAAATCCTTTTTTAAATCGGTATAATCCATATTGTGGGTGTGATTCATCCACAATTCCTGACACACCTCTAAAGTCATATATATCATCATGTCTTGCAATTGCCATTTTTATCATTTCCCATTGTAACAAATAGTTTGGCATCAAATTTCTGTGTTCATTGCTACTTGCCCCATATAAGTACCATGTTTTATTTCCATAAAAGATTGGAATAACGCCTGATATTGGCTTGTCTTGATAGTATGCCATTAATAGCTTCATATGGTCTGGTGCTAAGTTGTCATACATTTTCTCAAAATAGGCTAACGGTCTAATAATAAATCCATCTCTTGCTCCTGTTTCTACCATAATTTTATGGAATTCTTTTAAATCTTCTTTGGTGCCTTCTTTGACTACAACACCTTTTTTCGTTGCTAAACGGATATTATATCTCCATTTTTGGTGGAACCCTGCCATCACTTCTTCTTCGGTTTTCCCTTTAATATCTAGTCTAAACACATATCTTGGTTGAATTTCATCCATAAAGTCTTTTGCATTATCTTTAATTTCATATCCTAAGTTTGCTACAATATCGCGAAAATCTTGATCATCACTTTCTACATCTGGCTCTATTCTTAAAACAATCGCTTTATATTTTTGTGCTAATTCTTTTGCTCCATCTGTCAACTGCTTTAAGACTGCAATGTCATGAATGTCACATACTGGTCCTCTTGGTGCATACATAATATTTCCAAAAATTGGTATCTTTCGCACCCATACACATAAAGATCCTATGATATTTTTTTGTGCATCTTCTGCTAAAATCACTTCTGGTATCCAATTTGGCTTTTTGACTTCTGCCCATTCCAATGATTGTTGAAAGTTGCATCTTTCGTTTTCTTCTAAGAACTTTTTATATTGCTTTTTTGATTCGTCATCTGTTACGAATTTCATATTTTTCTCTCCTTATTATTAACAACATACCAGTATTTTACACCATTTATAGGAATTTTACAAGTGCTTTTTTAAATTTATGTTATTTCTTGGTAATCCATTTCAAGTATTTCTTGAAAATTCCAGCGCTTTAATCGTTTTGCGTCACTTGACAAATCATACCCAATATTGTATAATTAATTTTACATGGGGATGCAATGGTTTCGACATTGCACTAGAAAGATAGATAGCAAGTAGTGGATTCTCGTTGGCCACTTAAAAAACGGGAAATAAAATATAAACGCAGATAATAATAGAGAATACGCATTAGCTGCCTAGTTGCAGCTACACTTTACCTTTGTGCCTACAGCTTAGGCTAAAGTGTCATTTTTGTAGGATAACAAAACTGCTTTTGCTCTTAAAGTAGTAGGTATTGTCAAGAGCTACGTTTCATTGATTTTGTTTGCTGGAAAAATGAAAAAGAGATACAACAACAAACTAAACTTGTAGAAGTCTGTGTGGAAGGTGCTATGGACAGGAGTTCGACTCTCCTCATCTCCACCAAAAGAATATAAAAAATTAACTCCCTGTTTACTTATTGCAAACTGGGAGTTTTTTCTAGTCTTTTTTGTTTACGATCATCTTAACAATTGCAACAAGAGCTATCACAGCCCATGCAACTTGTAAAGCAAATGAAAACCATGCATTTTTAGGTAGCAATCCAATTGCCATGCATATTGCTGCTACTAAATTAAGTATCTGATATATGTTTCCATTACTAATTTTATTGGTTGATAACAATGCATATGCAAGTAATACCAACACCATTCCAATCCAGCCCAATACATCAAAAATCATAATTCTCTCCCCCTTTTCATTTTTACTTCTTTTATTATATCATAAAGTCTATTTTTTTCATATATTATAGTAATATTTTATAAAAAGGTGAGATAAATGAATATTGTTCCTACTAATACAAATTATACCTATACTCTCATGGTACAAAACTTAAATACTTTAGTAAGAAAGTACACTTTTTTAAACTTGCAAACGGTTGGCAACAGCGTAATGGGAAAAGATATCTATGTTGTCAAATTAGGAATTGGTCCTAACCGTGTGTTTTATTCTTCTTCTATTCACGCAAATGAATGGATTACAAGTATTCTTTTAATGAAATTTATAGAAGATTATTGCCAAGCTTATGTTTCTGATACTACTTTATATGGTTACTCCATTCGAAAACTTTTCCGTTCGTCAACCATTTACTTAATGCCAATGGTAAATCCTGATGGTGTTGATTTAGCTACTGGCTCTATGGATTCTAATTCTGCTTATTTTAAAAATGCAAGAACAATTGCTACCCAATTCCCAGATATTCCTTTTCCTTCTGGTTGGAAAGCCAATATCACTGGTGTGGATTTAAACTTACAGTTTCCTGCGCGGGTGGGAATCTGCAAAGCAAATCAAGTATGCACAGGGGTTTGATAAACCTGCACCTCGTGATTTTGTGGGGTTTGGTCCTTTAACAGAGCCTGAAGCACTAGCCATTTATAACTTCACTCTATCTCATAACTTTAATTTGATTGTAGCATATCATACACAAGGAAAAGAAATTTATTGGGATTTCCAAAATATCCGTCCAACAGGCGCCTTAGAAATACGGTAAATTGTTTGCTAAAACGAGTGGATATCGTTTGGCAGAAGTTCCTTATCATTCCAGTTTTGCTGGCTATAAAGACTGGTTTATTCAAACCTACCAAAAACCAGGTTTCACCATCGAAGCAGGTTTAGGGCAAAATCCGTTACCTCTTTCCCAATTCCATCAAATTTATGAAGATAATTTAGGAATTTTAATATTAGCATCTATGCAATAAGGCATCCTCACACATAAAATTCCCTCTGATGATTTCATACACTCTATGCATAGGAAGACCTACTGCTGTGGTATAATTTCCTTCAATTTTTTCAATAAACACACAAAATTCATTCTGAATTCCATAGGCACCTGCTTTATCCATTGCCTTTCCTGTGGCAATCCAGTTATCTATTTCATCATCTGACATATCCCTTAAATACACTTTAACACTATCATAGGTTTGATGCACTTCATATTTTCCATCCTTTTCTATGAAAATGCTTAATCCAGTTATAATATGATGTGTCTTATCCCCTGCTAACAATTCTTTTATCATTTGTTTAGCATGGGGAACCGTTTTGGGTTTACCATATATTTTCCCCTCTTTCACCACAATTGTATCTGCCCCTATTACCATTCTATCTCCTTGTGTTCTACGATACACATCATTTGCTTTCGTATAAGCTAACCTTTGCGCTTGTTCTTGTGGTAACAATCCCTCTTTTAAAACTTCTTTTTCCTGGCTCTCCATGATTTCAAAACTAGGAATTATCAATCCCAATAACTCTTTTCTCCTTGGCGACGCTGAAGCCAATATTACTTTCATTTTCATCACATTCCTTTCCAGATATCCATCTCGTTGGAAAAAATTAACTTTTCCTTCTTTTCATCTTAACGTTCTTCCTCAAAACTTTCTAAATTCGTTTTTCCTTCCATTTGTGCTTGACGATAAGCATATAAAAAATCTCTTAAATTATTCTTCATTCCTCTACGTCTTTCTTCCATTGAACTTGCATCACTAATAACATCTATGGTTTCTAAATATTCTGTTGGCTTTTTAATTCCTTGTGCATACATTTTTTCCATTAAAAATCGCATTCCACCATTTAAAAATTCCTCTAATGTCATTCCTATTGTTTCCATAATCACTTTAAATTGTTCTACTTCTGCAGCATACCCATTTTTCTTCAAATTTCTCTTTCCGGTAGCAAGGTATGCTATCATTTCTGCCTTAGCCTCCTCACACCCTTGACCTAATGCATACACGCCTTCCTCTTCAAAAGGCACAGAATAAATTAACTCTGTTCGATATATCACATTCCCCACATACGCTTGGGTAAAAGCATGTCCTAGTATCTCATGACATAAATTCCATTCATCTATGGTCTCTGCATTAATCACACATTCTGCTGTTCTTGGTAAATAATACGCTCTTGCAGCTTCATTATTCATATCTTTTTGAATTTCCTCTTGCGATTTTTCTATTATTTTTAATCGAGAAAGATTATAATATAATACTGATAAATCTGCATGTGGAAGCTCTTGTCTCAAATTTTCTATTCCTTCTTTTATCCACTGCTGATAGATTGGTTTGATATCTTTACACTCCAAAATTTTTTTCAAATCATCATATGTTGGATCTTGATATTCCAAATATTGTTTAAATTCTTGTATGGTATCACAAATAATATTTTTTTCATCCTTTTCATCTATGTACTCTTTTAATTGAAACATCTGTCCTGGTAATACTTTCACCTTTTGCTTACTTTTTTCAAAAAATTTTTCCTCATCTGTTAACATGGATTCCTTTTTAAAAACTTGTACTAACCTTTTGCCGTCTATCACTTTGGGAATTAGATGATACATTTTTTGCCCTTTTTCCTTTACAGCATGCACAATTGTATCAAACTGCATTTGCATATACACTGCATGCAATGGACTTTTATTATACTTCTGATGTAACGCTTGAAACTCCTCTAAAAGTGGATATCTCACTGTTCCGTCTTCCAAAATTCTTAAAAAATATTTTTGATGATATTGGTTTGACAATAACATAAATTTTCTATTTTGATAAACAATATCAATCAAAAATCTATAAGTCTCCATTTTTTCTCACCTCCACTACAATACGCCCTATATTTTATCATAAAATGCAATTGTTAGCAAGGCTCTTAAGCAAAAAGTGCATGAATAATAATGTCCAAACGCACGAAGTAAGTGCGTTTGGAACAATTTACATACTTAACAAGGTTTATGGTTTTAGAATCACTTTAATACAATTATCTTCTTTCGCATCAAAAATTTCATAAGCATGCCTTCCTTGTTCTAGTGGCAATGTATGCGTAATAATATCTGTCGCATCCATTTCCCCACTCTTAATTTTTTCTAAGATAGGCTCCACATACCTTGTAGCAGGACATTGCCCCATCTTTACCGTGATATTTTTTGTAAACATATTGCCAAGCGGGAAATTATTATATTTTGTACCATATACCCCCACCAAAGCAATATGTCCACATTTTCTAACAGCTTGAGAAGCTATTTCTATGGCAGATTTTGAGCCACCTTGTAACTTTAAAGCCGTTTCCACTTTTTCTACCAATGACATTTTTCCATCCACACCAACGCAATCAATCACACAATCTGCGCCTCCATGGGTCATTTCTTTAATATAACTTCCCGTTTCATCATACTCTTCAAAATTAAGAATTTCTGCACCATAGCCTTTGGCGTGCTGTAATCTATACCCCACTCTATCTACTGCAATGACTCTTGAAGCACCCTTTAACATACACCATTTTATGGTTAAGAGACCTACTGGTCCACATCCTAATACCACTACTATATCTCCCTGTTTTACATTTGCAATCTCTGTTCCCCAAAGAGAAGTTGGTAATATATCTGTTAAAAATAGTACTTGTTCATCTTTTAACTCAGCTGGTATCACTTTCGGACCAACATTGGCATGTGGCACTCTAATATATTGCGCTTGCCCACCTGCATAATTTCCATAAGATTTGCTATACCCTAGCAATCCACCTACTTCTCCATATTCATTACTATTGTCACATTGACTAAACTCTTGATGTTCACAAAAAAAGCAATGTCCACAGGCTACAGGAAATGGAACAACAACTCTATCCCCTTTTTTTACCTTTGTCACTTCTTTTCCTACTTCTTCAACAATTCCCATTGTTTCGTGTCCTAATACAAACCCATCATACATCCCTTTCACCATACCATGCACCAAATGCAAATCTGAACCACAAATAGCAGTAGATGTGACTTTAACAATAATATCATCCTCTTTTTCTATCTTGGGATCTTCCACTTCCCTACAATCCACTTTTTGAAGACCATCATAAACAATTGCTTTCATACAAAACTTCCTTTCTCATTACCACAGAAATCTTCTCTGGTTTTAGAATTAGTATCTGTCAATTTTCATTTATTATACAATATTTTTTCCAAAGAAAAACACTGCGCATTTCTTGCGCAATGTTTTCCTTAAACAAATTTTCTAGCCTTTATACTCTCCTCCATTAATATGCATCACTTGACCTGTCACATAGGAAGAATCTGAGCTTGCTAAATAGATAAATAATGGTGCTATTTCAAACGGATGCCCCGCCCTTCCCATAGGTGCATCTGAACCTAATGTTGGTATTTTTTCTGCTTCCCAACAAGCTGGTTGTAATGGCGTCCAAAATACGCCTGGTGATACCGCATTGACTCTTATATTTTTGGAAGCTAAATTTGTCGCTAATGCTCTTGTAAAACCCACAATTGCCCCTTTGCTTGTTACATAATCAATTAATTCTGGTTCTCCTCTAAACGTTGTAATTGACGTAACATTAATAATACTTGCACCTGGTTGCATATGTTTTAAAGCCCTTTTCGTTAAATAAAACATAGAATAGATATTGGTCTTCATCGTCAAATCAAATTGATCATCTGTAATATCTAGTAAACTTTTTTGTTGATATTGAACAGCGGCATTATTTACTAAAATATCAATTCTCCCAAATTTATTCATCGTTTCTTCTACAATTTTATCACAAAAACTTGTGTCTTTTATGTCACCTGCCAATAAAAGGCAATTTCCTCCCAATTTCTCAATAAAATCTTTTGTTTCTTCTGCATCCTTGTGCTCGTTGTAATATGCAATCACAACACTGGCACCTTCTTTCACAAACCCTACTGCAACAGCTCTCCCAATTCCAGAGTCTCCTCCTGTTATAATTGCCACTTGATTCATCAATTTTCCAGATGCCCTATAATAGGGATTGTTAAAAATGGGTCTTGGGTGCATTAGATATTCCATACCTGGTTGTGTATCCTGATGTTGTGGTGGAAATTCTAATTTATAATTTTTGCAAATGAGTCCATACCCTTGCTCATTTATGTACTTTAATCCATAATCATCTTGCCCATTGTCATTTGACGTATAATACTGATACTTCATAAAATGTTCCTTCCTTTCCATCAAACATTACCAAATTCTTTTTGGTTCTTTTTTATTCATATTCCGATTCACAACATTTGGTGCTATTTTTCCAAAAGAAAAACACTGCGCATTCTTGCGCAATGTTTTTCTTAAAACAACTTTTATTCCGTGGTGGTTTCATTATTTTCTTGTGGTGTTTCTTGTGGTTCATCTTTCTGTTCTTCTTGTTTTTCCTCATCTTGCTCTGCTTTTAATGATTCCAATGATTTAATCAAATCTTGAAGCCTCTTAATATCTTTTCCTACCATTTCCCAATCATCATTACGGTTAGATTCAATTAAATTATTATTCGCTCGAATAATAGAATCAATTAGTCCATCCATATCTTCCGTATTTTCAATTTCAATATCAACAGCATAGGTAGATAATAAATTAGACAATGCCTCTTTCAAGTTGTCTCCAATTGCCACCTTATTTCCTGAAGACACAACAATTTTTTTCAATAACGGAATTTGTGACTCATTTAATCTTGTTTGATAAATTGGCTCTACATATAAAATGGTATTTTCCAAAGGAACTACAATCATCTTTTTGGTCACCCTTGTTCCTGTTGTATTCAATGCTTCAATTTCCTGTGAAATTGCCTCATCTTGTTCAATCTGTTCTTCTAGTTGCATTGGTCCTACCACATTACTATCTTGCGAAAACATATACAAATTCAAGCGATTTTTTCCATTTTCCGATGTTCCAATTAAATAGGAAATCACATTTTGCTTTTCATTCGGTGTATAAATTTGTATCAATCCTAATTTTTCCTTTTCTCCCATCATAACCATAGTATAAAATGGCTCTAAGATTCCTCCAGAAGACGGCGTAATTTTTGTAGTATTATATTTAGCAAAATCCCATATATCATCTGCACGGTACAAAATATCTGGTTTTGCATTATGGTAAGATTTGATGATTTCCGCTTGTACTTTATACAAAAAACTTGGATATTTCAAATGCTCTGCAAGATCTTCCGGAATTTCTTCTTTAAACAACCCTTCATACATCGTATAGTAAGCCATCACAATAGGATCTGTCTTATCTGTAATATAATATGTAATAGTCCCATCAAATGCATCAATAACAACCTTTACAGAATTTCGAATATAATTGATTCTCTGTTTTTTATCATGGTATTCTATGGTAGTATATTGTGAATACGGATACTGATCTGATATGGTGTAAGCATCTAATATCCACATCATTTTGCCTGCATCTGTTACTACGGTATAAGGTGTTTCATCATACATCAAATATGGCATTGCTTTTTCTGCCCTTTTGATAATATTGCGGTTCACTAATATCTTACTTTCTTCTGTGATTTCCCCTGAAAATGCTAAATTAATATCTCCTTTTGTTATAGCTAAAATCAGCCTATCCATAAAGTTTAATTTTAATCCTGCTTTTCCATTATAGTTAGAAGTATGTTCTTTTCCTGTTGTGTCTGTATAATCATATTCTTTTCTATTTTTCGCATTTGTTGCTACGGTATTTTCTGTTTCCAATCCAAAATAAATCCTTTGTTCCTGCGTTCCTAGCTTATCATCGTTGCCTTCTATTTCTTTTTGCAAATACGTAATTTCTCCATTTTCTGTAACCTCTGTGGCAGATGTTACAATCTGCCCCATTCCATGCGTATATTCATAGGTTTTATTCCCATAAGTCCTGCCAGAATTGACAATTTCACGTGGCGATAGATACACAATTTGATTTTCTCCCTCTATCTCATACATAGCTAAGTTTGCATTTCGGTATGTATAGTAGCCTGTACCAGTTTGCTTTTCTTCCAATGTGGTTAGAACAGCCTCTTGTTTAACCAATGGTACATTTTCAATGACATTTTGATTGCGATTCACTTCTATATCTGTAATGGTTCCCGTATAGTCTAAATTCGTTTCTGTCACATCAATTCCATAAGCATTGGTCGTACTTTCAATATTATTGGCAATATACATTTTTTCTTTATCTAATTTGTTAGAATTCACAAACAATACATCAAAAGCCACCATCGCAATAAATAGCCCCACTAAATAAATTGGTATGACAAGCAAACTTTTTAGTACCTTTGTTGTATTTTGTCGTTTAAACTGTTGCACTGCCATAATCATTGAACCAATAATCACAAAGGCAAAAATGGTATACCCCCATCGTTTTATCGTAACATCCGTATAACTAGCTCCTGTTAGCTCTAAATTATTGCTCACGCCATCAAACCTTGTTGTTGCCGAATTTTCTATTGTTGCAATATTTCCAAATAAAACATCTTGTGTGTTTAAAATGGTTTGCATGCCCAATAAAATACATATGATAATTACATTTCGAAGTACTTTTTTTAGCAATCGACTTTCTTTTAACATCTCACTCTCAATACCGTCAAAATATCGATTAAATATGATAATATAGTATAGTGCCATATATACTGTAAGACCTACCATTAACATAAACAGATACTGAAGTCCACTTTGAATGAGTGGTCTTTGAAAAATATAGTAACCAATATCTAGCTGAAAAATAGGTTCTGTTTTTCCAAAAGATGCTTGGCTCATATATAAAATGAGCTTTTGGGTTATGGTATTAGCCAATATCACACTGGTAATGATTGCGATTGTTAAAGCAATGGATTTATTCCAAAGTTTCGGCATTTCTTTTTTCTCTTTATCAAAAAATTCTTTCAACCCTTTTTTTATTCCCTTATTTGTAAAATAGATAAGGGTATATATACATACAAACAAGATAAACATCACACTATATTTTACTTGGCTATTCACTAAAAATTCTTGGACATACACTTCGCCCAATTCTTTGTACTCTAAATAACTTCCTCTTAAAAAAACATAGCTTAACATAGCGAAAAGAAGAAGAAATAAAATGACAAAAATCACCCTAGATTTTTTTTCTTTTGTATCGACATGACTTTCTGGCATACAATCCACTTCCTTTCTCTGCTATTAAATGATAGCTTTCACGAAATCCTCTGCTTGGAAAACCTCCATATCATCAATTTGCTCTCCCACGCCAATAAACTTGATTGGAATTTTGTTTTCTTCTACAATTCCTACCACTGCACCACCTTTAGCTGTTCCATCTAATTTGGTTAATACAATGCCTGTAATATCTGCTTCTTTTTTAAAGGCTTGTACTTGCGAAATGGCATTTTGTCCTGTGGCACCATCTATGACAAGGAGCACTTCTTTGTCCGCTTCTGGCAGTTCTTTTTGAATCACTCTTTGAATTTTATTTAATTCATCCATTAAATATTTTTTATTATGCAATCTTCCTGCAGTATCTACAATTAAAACATCTGCATTCATTTCTCTCGTTTGTTTAATCGCATCATATACGACAGAAGCAGGATCTACTCCCTCGTTTCTTTTTACAATACCAGCTCCCGCCCTTTTGGCCCAAATTTCTAATTGTTCCACTGCTGCTGCGCGGAACGTGTCTGCTGCTGCCACAACTATTTTTTTACCTTCTTTCGCAAGGCGGTTGGCTATTTTTCCGATAGAGGTTGTTTTTCCCACGCCATTAACTCCCACTACTAAAATGACAGATGGCTTTGTATTTAAGCTTAATCCTGCGTCTGTTACTTCCAAAATTTTTTGCATTTCTTGTCTTAAAGCTACTTTGACTTCTTCCGCATCTTCAATTTTTTCTTTTTTCATTCTTTCTCTTAATGCTGCAATTAATTTTGTAGACGTCTCCACCCCTATATCAGACAAAATAAGCATTTCTTCTAATTCCTCTAAAAATTCTTCATCTACCTTTCGAAAAGCACTAAACACCGTATTAATTTTTTCATTTAATGATTCTTTGGTCTTGTTTAACCCACTTTTTAATTTATCGAAAAAACCCATTTCTTCCCATTCCTTTCCTTAAACTAGTTTTTATTATATCACAAAAATTTTTTCTTTTCAATTCATTGCCTAAAATTAATGTTTTGTGGTATACTAAAAAAAACAAAAGAAATGGAGTTGAATTGAAATGACAAACGGAAAAGAAGAAGTCAATGTAGAAAAAATGTATGGAAAAGAAAGTTCTTTAGAGAAAGAAGCATTTTTAAAAAGCTACCATATTCAAGAATCTGGTCTAACAGAGGAAGAAGCGAATAACCGCTTTCGCCAGTATGGTTCAAACGAAATTAAACAAGCCAAACCCAAAAGATGGTATCATTACTTTTTTGAAAGCCTGTTTAGTCCTTTTAACAGTATTTTGCTTGGAATTGCCTGTATTTTATTTTATACAGATGTATATCTGGCAGATACACCTAGTTATGCCAATATCATTGTCATTGCCATCCTTGTTATCTCTAGCACGCTTTTAGAATTTTTTGAAGAATATCATTCTAACAAAGCTGCTCAAAAATTAAAAGAACTTGTTGCCACAACTACCACAGTTATACGCGATGGAAAAGAAACGCAAATTCCTATCACGCAAGTTGTTTTAGGAGACATCATTCAATTATCTGCCGGAAGTTTAATCCCCGCAGACCTTAGAGTTTTAGAAGCAAAAGATCTTTATGTAGGACAATCTTCTTTAACAGGTGAATCTGATGCTGTGAAAAAAACTGTAAATACTGAGGTTCCTGTATCTGAATTAGATAGTATTTCAGATTTAGATAATATTTGCTTTATGGGAACAAATGTAATTAGCCGGTTCTGCCAAATGTGCTGTTATTAAAACCGCTGATGACACTTACTTTGGAAAAGTAGCTCATACAATATCTTCTACCAAACCAAAATCTGCTTTTCAAAAAGGAATTGAAAATATTAGCAAATTATTAATTCGCTTTATGTTGATTTTAATTCCTATTGTCTTTATTTTGAATGTTACCAAACATAGTACTGTAACAGCCTTTACCTTTGCAGTAGCTATTGCCATTTGTATTACGCCGCTTCTTTTACCAGTCATTCTCTCCTCTAGCCTTTCCAAAGGTGCTGTTCGCATGTCAAAAAAGAAAACCATTGTAAAAAAGCTAGATGCCATCCAAAGTTTTGGCGCCATCAACATTTTGTGTACAGATAAAACCGGAACGTTAACAGAAGATAAAATTGTGTTAGAAAAATATTTAGACATTCATGGGGAAGAAGATTTTCGTATTTTAAAACACGCTTTCCTAAATTCCTATTTTCAAACAGGACTCAGAGGCAACATTGATGAAGCAGTTGTAGCAAGAGGTTTGCAAAACAATATGCAACAATATATAGAAAAATATAAATTAGTAGATGAAATCCCTTTTGATTTTTCCCGTAGACGTCTTTCTGTTATTGTAACAGACGGTCAAAAAAAGCAAATGATTACCAAAGGGGCTGTTGAAGAAATTTTAAACATTTGTACCTTAGTAGATTATCAAGGCACCATCTCTTCTATCACTAGAGAAATTAAAGACAATATCAAACAAATTTCTAAACAATTGAACAAAGACGGATTACGTGTAATTGCTGTTTGCCAAAAAAATAATCTTATGGGTATTTCTGATTTTAGTGTAGCAGATGAAAATAATATGGTTCTTTTAGGATTTATTGGTTTCTTAGACCCACCAAAAGAAAGTGCAAAATCTGCTATCCAAAAACTAAACCACGCTGGTATTCGTGTTATGGTTTTAACAGGTGATAATTTAGAAATTACAAAATGTATTTGCAAAAAGGTGGGTATCAATTCTGAAAGAATTATAGAAGGAAAAGAAATTGAAAAACTAAGTGATGCTGGTGTTTTAAGATTGTTGAAGAAAAGTAATATCTTTGTCAAGCTTTCCCCTATCCAAAAAGCTAGAATTGTTAGGGTTTTACATGAGTCCAACAATATTGTAGGGTATATGGGAGATGGTATTAATGATGCGCCTTCTTTAATCAATTCCGATGTTGGTATTTCTGTGGACACTGCTGTTGATATTGCCAAAGAATCTGCTGATATTATTCTGCTCGAAAAAGATTTACATGTTTTACTAGACGGAGTAACGGAACGGCAGAAAAACATTTGCCAATTTAATGAAATACATTAAACTTTCTACCAGTTTCAATTTTGGAGAAGTGGTTTCTGTCATTATTGCTAGTATCCTTTTACCTTTCTTACCTGAAACACCCATTCAGTTATTAGTAGAAGGATTATTGTATGATTTTGGGCAACTCACGCTTCCTTTTGACAATGTAGATAGTGACTATCTTGAAAAACCTAGAAAGTTTTCCATTGATAGTTTGAAACATTTCATGTTATTCATGGGACCAATCAGTTCGCTTTTTGACCTCATTGTGTTTGCTATTTTATTGCTTTTCTTCAAATTACAAGATGCCGCCACTTTCCAAACCATATGGTTTTCATACAGCATCGTCTCTAATTTGCTAGGAATGCATATCATTAGAACTGCAAAATTACCATTTATTGAAAGCAATGCCCATAAATTTGTATATACCTCCTCCATTTTGCTAGCCATCATTGGCGTCATTATCCCATACACTTGGCTTGGCAACTTGATTGGCTTGGTCCCAATCCCTTCTATTTATTTGCCGATTATTTTCTTAGTCCCTATTTTATACTGCTTTGTTGCCATGATTGCGAAAAAAATTTATATCAAAAAATATGGAGAATGGATTTAATCCTTTCTCCATATGGACTCAATTTTCTTCTAATTTCAGTTCAATCTGATAGATTTCATAGTCTTTTTCTATGACTTTCATCTCTAACTCTTCAATGAATAATGTTGCCCTAAAGTCCTTAATTGACTGCTCAATTGCCTCTTTTAATTTTTGGCTAACCCCTAAGGCTAATTTCTGAATTGGCGTTTTTAAAGAAACACTGCTATTCGTTTTGGCACCTCTCGCTTGGCTTATCAATTCAATAATTTGATTTCCTAATTCTATTTCTTTATGGAAATGATACTCTAATGGTTTTATTTCTGTTGTATGAATAGAAGCATGATTATGGTATAATTCTTGGAAGATTTCTTCTGTGATAAATGGGAAATAGATACTAAAATCTTGCAATAATTTATATAATATGATATACACCGTCTTTTGCCCACTATATCTTGGTTCCGCTCCAAATTCTTCTGGCCTATATAATCTATGTTTTACAATTTCTATATAGTTATCACAAAAATCCCAGAAGAATTTTTCTAAAATGTTTAATGCTAATCCTACCTCATATTCATCTAAGTAATGAATAAATTGTGTTTCCATTTCTTGAAAACGTCCTAATATCCATTTATCAATATATTCAAATTGATCAAATTCCTTATCCTCATAATCTGATAAATGCATTTCAATAAATTTAGATACATTCCATATTTTATTAATTAATTTTTTTCCACGAAGTAATGTTTCTTCACTAAAAACAATATCCGTTCCTAGTCTTCCTGTTCCTGCCCAATAGCGAATCACATCTGCTGAATATTGTTTGACTAACTCCATTGGCTCATGTTTGCTGTTTCCTTTACTCTTGCTAATTTTTTCCCCTTTATCTGCCATAACAAATCCAGAAATCATAACATTATCCCATGGTTTTTGTCCAAAATGATAAAAACTCTTAACGATGGTATAAAAATCCCACGTTCTAATAATTTCACTTGCATTTGTTCTTAAGCTCATCGGTTTTAAAATATCTTCAAAATTCTCTTTTTCTCCATATCTCATATTGATAAGTGGTGTAACTGATGATGTAGCCCATGTGTCCATAATATCCGTATCTGGTATAAATTCTTTTCCGCCACAGTTTGGACACGTTTCAACTTTTGGCAAATCAACTAATGGGTTGACTGGCAAATCTTCTTTTCTTGCAAATATCGGTTCCCCGCACGCTTTACAATACCAAACTGGAAATGAGACACCAAAATATCTTTGCCTTGAAATGCACCAATCCCATGCAATATTATTAACCCATTCATCATATCTTGCATGCATATGGGCTGGATGCCATTTGATTTCATTACCAATTTTTAAAAAGTCTTCCTTATGGTTCATAATATCTATAAACCATTGTTTCATAACAGCATATTCGACTTCTTTTCCACATCTTTCATGCGTTTGCACTTCATGCTCTAGTTCCTCAATTTTAACAACATATCCCCCTTCTTGCAAATCTTCCATGATTTTCTTTCTAGCTTCTTTTATTTTTAAGCCACCATATTTAGGAACCTCATCTATAATTTTTCCATTGCCGGTAAATATATATTTCAATGGTAATTGATATTTTTTCCACCATTCAATATCCGTTTGATCCCCAAAAGTACAGCACATAACCACACCTGTACCTTTATCAATGGCAACCTTTTCATCTGCCATGATAGGAACAATGACATCTATGACAGGAATATGAGCCGTTTTTCCAATGAGATGTTTATGTTTCTCATCTTCTGGATTGACAAAGACACAAACAATCGCTGGCAAAAGTTCTGGCCTTGTTGTTGCAATTGTAAATTCTTCACCATCTTCTACGGTTTTAAACGTAATGTAGTTAAATGTGGTTTTGATGGTTTTGGTTTCTAGCTCTGCTTGTGCAATAGAAGTTAAACATTCATTACACCACAAAGCAGGGCTTTCTTTATGATAGCAATGTCCTTTTTCAATCAAGTCCAAAAATGATGTTTGACTTATCTTAATGGTAGAAGGTGCAACAGTTTTATAACGAATATTCCAATCTGTACTAACTCCCATCTTGCTAAATAATTCTTGAAAATCTGCTTCATATTTATTGGTCGTTTCATAGCATAATTCTGAAAATTTTTCTCTTCCTATTTCATGAGCTCTTTTTCCTTGTTCTTTTTCTACCAATCTTTCACTAGGCAATCCATTATCGTCAAATCCAAAGGGATAGAATATATTATACCCCCTCAATCTTTTATACCTTGCCAACATTTCCGTTTGCGTATAGGAAAAAATATGTCCTATATGTATTTTCCCATTGACTGTTGGCGGTGGTGTATCAATAGAATAGGTTTCCTTTCCATTTCTTTGAAATTCATAAATTTTATTTTCTCTCCAGTAATTTAGCCACTTTTCTTCTTTTTCTACTGCATTATATTTCTTATCTAACATATTTTAGTTTCCTCTCTTTCTACTTCCTTTTTAGTCCCCTAAGTTAATTCCTACACTTCTAGCCGTTTTAACTAAATCATGATCCATGTTTACTTTTCTAATGTTGCTCTCTGCTGTATTGCCTGAAACTGCACCAATTACAGTATTTTTACCTACCACATCTTCTAAACTAACATCATCTAATCTTCCATTTTTAATAACCGTAAGTCTTCCAAATTTTCCTTCTAAAGCCAATTGCATTGCTTTTGTTCCATATTTTGTAGAAAGGACTCTATCAAAAGCAGTTGGCGTTCCTCCCCTTTGCATATACCCCAAAGTAGTATTTCTTGCCTCTAGGCCTGTAATAGCTTCTAACTGTTTTGCCACTACTTGCCCTACACCACCTAATTTTGTATTATCCACACCTTTTCCGTTGTCTCTCGTTCCTTGAATAACCATTTCTCCACCTTTTGGCCTTGCTCCTTCTGATACAACAACAATGCTGAAATTTTTTCCTCTTGCTTGCCTATTCTTGATTTTGGTTGCTACTCTTTCAATATCATATGGAATTTCTGGAATCAATGCCACATCCGCTCCTCCAGCAATGGCTGCTTCTAATGCAATCCAACCAGCATATCTTCCCATCACTTCCAATACCATAATACGGTGGTGTGTTTCTCCTGTTGTGTGCAATCTATCTATTGCTTCCATTGCTACTGACACAGCCGTATTGTAACCAAACGTAATCTCTGTACAAGCCACATCATTATCAATGGTTTTTGGCACACCAATAATATTAATACCTTTTGTAGCAAAATCTCTTGCTGACTTCTGCGTTCCATCTCCCCCTAAGGTAAATACGCAATCAAACCCATCATTTTTTATATTATTGATGCAAACATCTGATAGATCCTTATATTCTACTTCTCCCTTGTCATTGACCACTTTATAATTAAACACATTTGCATTTGTTGATGAACCAATAATAGAACCACCCTTTGGTAAAATTCCTTCTGCCTTTCCTTCTTCTGCAGTACTTAATAGTACATATTCATTTTTTAATAGTCCATTATATCCATCAATAAACCCATATGCCTCTACGCCATGATTTTCTGCTGTCTTTACAATTCCTCTAATGACAGCATTGAATCCAGCTACATCTCCTCCATTTGCTAATATTGCTACTTTTTTTAACATACCTCTCACAACCTTTCTTAT
The DNA here is from genome assembly GCA_947625645.1 of uncultured Clostridia bacterium. Classification (GTDB taxonomy): domain Bacteria; phylum Bacillota; class Clostridia; order TANB77; family CAG-508; genus CAG-269. Next base: position 61,113 of record CANQPE010000003.1, read on the forward strand.
GTTTCAAAGTTTTTCTTCCCTTCTATTATACCAATTTTTTTCAAAATTACAACATTTTGGCAAATAATTATTTGATTTTTTTATCAATACATAGTAAAATAAGCTTGATGCTACAAAAAAATGGAGGTAGTCATGGAATTACAATATCTGGTAAAAGAGCCTTGCCGTATTTCTGATATTTTACAAAAAAATTTTAATATGTCTCATCGTCTCTTAACCTTTTTAATAAAATCCCAATTGATTTATCGTAATGGTACTGTTTGCGATACGCGTGATTTAGCCCAACCAGGAGATAGCATTACCATTTTTTTAGGATATGCAGAAGATACTTCTAATATCATTCCCACACAAATACATTTGGAAATTTTGTATGAAGATGATTGGATGTTGGTTCTTCTAAAACCTTCTGGAATTTCCATTCATCCTTCTATGTTACATTACACAGATTCTCTTTCCAATGGGGTTCGCTATTATTTTGACCAAATTGGTTTACCAAAAAAAATTCGCCCTGTCAATCGTTTGGATTTTTACACTTCTGGGCTCGTCATTTTTGCCAAATGTGCCTACATCCACGAACAACTTTCTTGGCAAATGCAACAGCATTCTTTTGAGAAAGACTATCTGGCTATGGTCCATGGTCATCTCGCAGAACCTGAAGGGACAATTCAGTTGCCAATTGCTAGAAAAAACAATAGTATCATTGAAAGATGCGTTGACTTTGAACATGGCCAAACCGCCATCACCACTTATCAAGTGGTACACTATTTAGAAAACTCAGACATGACTTTGGTAAGATGCCATTTATTAACAGGTAGAACCCATCAAATTCGTGTACATTTTTCAAGTATTGGCCATCCTTTAGTGGGAGATAGTCTATATGGAAATGACGTATGCGACACGGGTCAAATGCTACATTGTACTTCCTTAAGCTTTACACATCCCGTTACAAAAAAGCACTTACATTTTGAAAGTCCTGCTCCCTTCTAAAAAGGCAGAAGCTTTTATGCTTCTGTCTTATTGTGCTAACTCTTTTAATTCTTCATCTGCTTTTAATTCCTGTGATAAAAAATGATACGCTCGTTTATCTTGTGTGATTGCTATCTTAGCAATTTCTTTATTGTTTCGTAATCGTAAACTTGCATACTTCAAAATAAGCCCTTTATTGCGAACAGCTACTTTGACAACCTCTTCATCATCTCTTAATGCTTCACTTGCATAATATAACGTTTGTCCATATTTTTCAACGCTTGCTAAGATTAATTCTTTATCATCTTTTAATCTTTCAGAAGCATAAAACGCTGTCCATGGGGCACTTTCAATAGCCTTTGCCACAAGTTCTTTATTATCTTTTAATCGATCACTTGCAAATTCTAGTGCTTCTCCATCTTGAGTAATGGCTGTTCGTACCACTTCCTCATCATCCTGTAAGGCTGGGCTTGCAAACTCTAATCGTTTTCCTTGCTCAGCTACTTTTTCTAATATGTATGCTTTATCTTCGCTATGGTTTTGTAATTCTTCTATTTCTTCTTCCATTTTTCATCACATTCCTTCCTTAATCTTGCCTTTAATGCCTTGATTAAAATGCCCTGTTCTGTAAACATTTTCTCATGTTCTGTTTCAATGTTATTTTCAAATATATCCTCTTGATGCAAATCTTGCGTTTTGGCATAAACTTCAAATCCTGATTCCTCTAAATACATCAAGGTTGCACGAAATAGATCCTCATCATCTGTTTTAAAGAAAATTTCTCCACCTTCTGCCAAAAATGTTTTATACTTTTCCAATTGCCTGGTATGTGTTAATCTTTTTTTACGATGTTTTCCTCTTGGCCATGGATTACAAAAATTGATATAAATTCTCTGTATGGCATCCTGTTTATCTAAAATCATAGGAATTCTTTCAATATCAAATCTCGTGATGGCAATGTTCTCTGGTTGAATCTTTTTTTCTAAATACGTTGCTTCAATGTTTCTTTTGGCTAAGCCCAACATAGCATCTATGAGGTCAATGGCAATATAATTGATGTTCAAATTCTCTGAAGCAAGCTTGGCAATAAATTGCCCTTTTCCACATCCTAGTTCTAAATGAATCGGATGATTTTGGTTTTTAAAACATGTTTTCCAATTTCCTTTTTGTTCTTCCGGTACTTTTATGTAAAATGATGCTGCTTCTAATTCTGGTCTTGCCCATTTTTTATGTCGAATTCTCATAAAACAATTCCTTTCATCAAAAAAATAGAGTAAATCTGTAAGCCGGGTTCTGTCATTTAAAATAGCCATTTATCTAGGATAATTATTGCTAATTATCTCAAGCCACGCAATTCAAGAAGGCGCCGAGCAGGCTTAATCTTCTTTACAAGGTGTTGCTCCAGATGGGGTTTACACAGCCTGTTATGTCACCATAACAGCGGTAAGCTCTTACCTCACCTTTTCACCCTTACCAAAAAATGGCGGTTATTTTCTGTTGCACTTTCCTTAGGGTTACCCCCACTAGACGTTATCTAGCATCTTTGCTCTATGGAGCCCGGACTTTCCTCTCGCAGTTCCTTTCGGAAATCTGCCAGCGACTATTCAATTTACTCTATTTGGTATTATATCATATATTACTTAATTCTTCTAGCGTATTTTTATATTTTATCAAAAAAATTTGTACATCTTGCTTTTCAATTGATTTTTGCAACTCACTTAGCATCACATAAACTTTATTAATAGAATATTGTTTTTCATCTTTCATTTGTGTTCCTGTTAACAATTTCGAAAAATCTTCTATTGCCACTTGCGTATCTTTTGCAATTTCTTCCCAATTTTGCTCATCTAATTTACTGTAAGCACGATACACATTTAATTTAGTTTTTGCAACTACTTTTCCTTGTTCTTCATTCAATTTTTCTGCAAATTTCACAACACTTTCATATATTTTTACTAATTGTTGCAACGTATCTGCTTTATTTTTTTCTTCTACTACTTTTGTTAATGCATCAAATTCTGTATTAAAATTTAAAATATCTTGATCTTCAACTTCTGTTTGATATAAATCTAATGTAATTGTTGGAATAGAGCTATACATATTCTCAATTTCAGTTTTTATTTTATCCCAGTCTATTTCTTGCTCTTCTAGTAATACCCCTGTTGGCTCCAAATTATATGTGGTTGTACTATCTTTTCCAGAACTATTTCCTTCTGAACTATCGCTGCCACCAGAACTTTGTCCTCCAGACTCACTACTTTTTGAATTTTTACCTCCTCCTGAATCACCACCGGAAGAACTTCCTCCCCCGGAATTACTCGTTCCAGAATTACTTGTTCCAGAATCACCGCTGCTACTATCTGAACTTTCACTACCTGATGTATCGCTTCCTTCACTATCCTTTGAACCGCTAGACGTCTCTTCTCCCATGCCACCTTCACCTGATTTTGAGCTCTTCTCACTACTTTTTTCGGTTCCTTCTCCTGATGAATTCGTAGTGACTTCATTAATCGAAATTTTATAATTTTCAAATTGAATATTGTTCATTTGGTTAAACAAAACTAACATTCTACTATCAATATATTTGATTTCTGTTTTCACTTTTTCTGTTATTTGCGCCTCTGGATTTTGATTTGTTGACATTACCTGATATGCCACAAAAGCAACTGCTAATACCACAAAAGTTAAAACAAGTATAAAGGCAAATGTTTTATATTTCTTCAAAATTTCCAACTCCTTTTGTTCCTAGTATTTCCCAATTCTTCAAATTTATGCATATCCTCCATCGTTATATTTTTTTATTTTTTGCACATAGTAATAGTAGCATTTTTAGAAGAAATTGAAAACATCATTTGCAATTTGACCCCGAAAGGAAGGGTAAAAACATGATAACCGTTCATTTATTTAGCGAAAAATCAGGTGAAATTAATCATTTTCTAAGTAGCCTATACAATACAGATTTCGGTATTCCAGAACAAAAAACTTGGAAAAAAATATATACCAATCCTGTCGAAATTGCCGACATCATTGGTACGTATATTGATAATATAGATATGTATACATTAAACATGTGGGTATCTTTAGACAACGGTATTTATATTCAAATCACCGACCAAAACGGTGATGCCATCATTAAGTATTTATTCGAAAGATTTCCCTATTAAGTTACCCTGTTATCGTAATCGTAACTGGTCCATCATTTACTAAACTCACTTGCATATGTGCACCAAAAATCCCTTTTTGCACTTCTATTCCATATTTGCTGCATTGCTCGCAAAAATATTCATATAATTCCTCTGCCATTTCTGGCTTTGCTGCCTCAGTAAAAGACGGTCTATTCCCACCTTTGCAATTTGCATATAGCGTAAATTGTGAAACAATCAGCAACTTACCATTTACTTGCTGAATATCCCAATTCATTTTTTCGTTCTCATCTTCAAATACGCGTAAATGGCACAACTTTTTTGCCAAATACGCTGCATTTTGCTTCGTATCCGTATGTGTTATTCCAACCAAAACCAAAAAGCCGGTTTCAATTTCTCCCACAATCTTTCCTTCCACTTCTACTTTTGCTTGCTTGACTCTTTGTACAACAATCTTCATCAATCTTCCTCCCCTCGGGGCAAGGGACAATTAGGGACGGTTCTTTTTTGTCCATGAGGGACAAAAAAGAACCGTCCCTAATTGTCCCTTGCCCCCCTGCTTATTCGTCATCTATATCTGATTCTATTTCCACTGTTTTCTCTAAATCTTCTCTACTTTCTTCGTCAATTTCTTTTTGTTCTTCTTCGCTGTTTTGCTTTTCTACGTCTGAAGTTGCTTCAATTTCTGAATCGATATATTCATCTGCTTCTGCATGTTCTTGTGATTCTGTTCCTGTCTCTTCTACCTGAGACAATAGCTCTACTTCTTTCACTGAGTCTTGTTGCTTTTCACCACATTCTGGACAAAATTTTGCTTCTTTTTCTATTTGTGTATAACATTTTTGGCATTGTTTTTTATCCTTCAAATCCATGCATTCTTTTAGCATGTCTTCTATTTCCGCACTTAAAACATCCACTTGTGTACATTCTTCTTCTAAATCTTTTTGGATATCTACTGCTTCCCCTCTAATATGCTTTTCATACACTTTTTTGCCAATTTCTTCATAGATATCATTAATCTGCCCTTTTAACTCACTCATCTTTAGCTTTAGTTTTGCCTCTTTTGCAATTTTCCCCGTTTTATCTGCCGTTACCTTATACGCTTCACTTGCTTTCTTTCCTAATTTATCTAGAAAATCCATTGCTAATTCCTCCTTTTTCTCTTATTTAGTATTACTACTTTTTTCTCATTTTATTCCATTTCCATCTTCTTTTCTCTTGTCATTAGTTTTTCTACTGCAGCTTTAGCATCTAATTGATGGTATATCACTTCATATGCGGTGTCTATAATTGGTACTTCAATTTGATATTTTTTGCTCAAAGCATATGCAACGTCAATGTTATCAATGCTTTCTATTACCATTCCCACTTCTTGTTTTGCTTCTTCTAATGTTTTTCCTTGCCCAATCAATTTTCCTGCTTTTCTGTTTCTACTATGTTCACTTAAACATGTAACAATCAAATCACCTAATCCACTTAATCCATAAAATGTTTCTTTTCTTCCGCCAAGTGCAACACCTAGTCGTGAAAGCTCTTCTAATCCTCTTGTGATTAGTGCTGCAAATGTATTGTCTCCTAAGCCAACACCTGCAGCCACGCCGGCACAAAATGCAATAATATTTTTTAAGGCTCCTCCCAATTCTACACCTTTGACATCTGTTGATGTATAAATCCTCATATGAGAACACATAAACGCTTCTCTTACTGTTTCTTGTACTTCCTCCTCCAAAGAAGCCACAACCAATACGGTGGGTATAGAAATAGACACTTCTTCTGCATGGCTTGGTCCAGATAAAACGCCAACTCTTGCCTCTGGCATTTCTTCTAAGATAACCTCATCTAATGTTTTCATGGTATCTTTTTCAAAACCTTTAGAGCAAATAATAATCGGTATTGTTCCCACATATTGTTTATATTGTTTAAACGTATCTCTTGTAAATTTTGAAGGCGTTACATGCAAAATAAAATCTGCCCCTTGAATCACTTCCTCAAAATTAGTTGAACAAGTAATATTTTCTGGTAACACCAAACCTGGTAAAAACTTACATTTTCTTTCTTGATTAATGAGATCCCTTTCTTCTTCTAAAAATGACCATATTTTTATGGTATGCCCAATATTGGCTAAATGTGTTGCTAATGCCACACCCCAACTTCCACTTCCAATAATTGCAATCTGTTTCATCTTTTAAATTCTTCCTTTCTTTTGCTAAAATCTAATTAAAATACATGTTATCAACTTTATGTTTTTTTTAATGAAATTTTATTTTCCGTTCCATTCAACATCCTTTGAATATTACTTCTGTGATTATACAATACAATAACCGCCAAAATAATACTATAAATAAAATAGCCACTTCCTTCTGAAACAATAAAGTTATCTCGGATAAATAGTGTCAAAACCGGGTAAAGCACTGCTGCAGCACATGAACCTAAAGACACCATTTGTGTCAATGCCATTAAAACAAGTGCAAACACCAAACAAATGAGACCAATTTGCCAGTTTGTCATTAATAAAATTCCCAAAGATGTTGCAACTCCTTTTCCACCTTTAAACCCAAAAAATATCGGAAAAGTGTGCCCCAACACAACAGCAATTCCTGCAATTTGTACTAAAAGAGCTTTATTTTCTATGCCAGATACATTGCCAATTGCCATTGCCACTAAAATAGCAATCACGCCTTTTAAAATGTCACAAATCAATGTAATCAATGCTGCTTTTTTTCCTACCGAACGCAACATATTCGTTGTTCCTGCATTTCCACTTCCTTTTTCTCTGACATCAAATCCTGCCATCTTTTTACTAAAAATAACTGAAAAATTAATACTTCCAATTAAATAAGCAATCACTGCCATCACTATATTTATCACCATATTTTCTTCATTCCTTTCTAAGGCTCAAATTCTTTCTCCATTTTTTCTCTTACAATAATTCTAACCGGCGTTCCCTGCAATCCAAATTCTTTACGAAATTGGTTAATCAAATATCTTTCATACGAAAAATGAAATAATTGTTTTTGATTCACAAAAATCACAAAAGTTGGTGGTTTTGTAGAAGCTTGTGTTCCATAAAAGATTTTCAAACGCTTTCCCTTATCTGTTGGTGGTTGTACAATTGCAATTGCCTCATTAATCACTTGGTTTAATGTTGAAGTAGAGACTCTCATCGCATTCTGCCTTGCTACTTCATTAATCATCTCAAATAATTTTTCCACTCTTTGCCCTGTTTTTGCAGATATAAAAATCATAGGCGCATATGTTAAATATGCCAATTTTGCATATACTTGTTTTTTATATGCTTCTAAGGTTCCCGTTCCTTTTTCTATTTCGTCCCATTTATTAATAACAATAATAATCCCTTTTCCTGCCTCATGTGCTTCTCCTGCCACTTTCGTATCTTGCTCTGTCACACCTTCTTTAGCGTCTATCATCAGTAAACAGACATCTGCCCTTTCAACAGCAAGTAAACTCCTCATAACACTATATTTTTCAATCTTTTCATCTACTTTACTTTTTCTTCTAATTCCTGCCGTGTCAATAAAAGTATACTTCCCTTTCTCATTTTCAAATTGGCTATCAATGGCATCTCTTGTTGTCCCTGCCATATTGCTTACAATGCTTCTATTTTCTCCTAATATTTTATTGATTAACGAAGATTTCCCCACATTCGGTTTTCCAATGACAGCAACTTTAATTCTATCCTCTTCATTTTCTTCGGCATGTTTTTCAGGGAAATGTTCATAAACAGCATCCAAAACATCACCAATTCCAATAGCATGGCTAGCTGATACCGCATAAGGCTCTCCCACGCCTAGGTTATAAAACTCATATATTCCTTGCCTATCCTTTTCATAATTATCTGCTTTATTACATACTAAAACAATTGGCTTTTTGGATTTCTTTAACAATAATGCAATCTCTGTATCTGCTGCCGTTACGCCTTGCCTAACATCAGTTAAAAAGATAATAACATCTGCCATTTCAATGGCCAAGTTTGCTTGCTCACGCATCTGCGATACAATCATATCTTCTGATTCTGGTTCTATTCCTCCTGTGTCAATTAAAGTAAAACTTCTCCCTCTCCAATTGGTCTCTGCATAAATTCTATCTCTTGTAACACCTGGCGTATCCTCTACAATGGAAATTCTACTTCCAGCTAAATAATTAAAAAACGTAGATTTGCCCACATTTGGTTTTCCAATGATGGCTACAATCGGTTTTGACATTTTAATTTTTCATTCCTTTCTGGCTCTGAATTCTTTGTATTTCTATTTTACTAAAAAAAGAAAAAAATAGCAAGTACATTTGCTATTTTTCATCTCATTGTTGTTCACTTTGTTGCAATATGTATATTTTCTATTTTTGCTTTTAATTCTCTTGCTAAAATATTCTGAATTTGTGAAATTTGCTCCTGCGTCAATTCATCTGCTCCAATAATAGCACTCACACTATCTCCATTTACAAAAATCACATTATTTATGAATCCCTTTGTTGCAATTAAATTTTCTGCTATCATAATACTATTTTTCGTATTATTGATATTTTTTATCTCTTCTGCCGCACTTTGCTTTTGGGTTTCTAAAGAATTGATTCCATTCAACACTTTTTCATAAGTCTCTATCATTTGTGAATACATCGTATCTCTTTCTAACTTTGATTTTGTAAAATATTCATCATTTGTTGCCACCGTTGTAGCCGTTGTTTTTGTGTCTTCTTGTGTTTGCGTATCTTGCATCGTATCTGGTGTCTTCACTGTATTCGTTATATTCCCCGTATTTGTTGTATTTCCTGTATTTGTTGCATCCATTGCAGCCTCCTCTATTCCTTCACTTGTTGCATTAATCATATTTTCTGTTTCTGCTAGATTACTGCTTACAAGTTGTGCATCCCCTATATTTTTCGTTCCATTCATTTCATCAACACTGGTACTTGTCTGAATCGTGCTATTGACATCATGATCCAAACTTGTATAGTTTAAATAGCCTGCTACCACTAACATTAAAGCAATCACATAAAGTAACATTTGATTTTTTTTCAAAAAACTCATCATTTTCTCTCCTTTCTTGGACAATTAGGGACGGTTCTTTTTTGTCCATTAGGGACAAAAAAGAACCGTCCCTAATTGTCCCCCTATTGCATTTCAAAAACCTGTATTTTGTGAGTTGCCAACCCTGTTGCAGCTTCTACTGCTTGTATAATGCTTGTCTTGATTTCTATATTATTGGCTCCCCTTGCTGTAATAATAGCTCCTTCTATTTTGGGTTCTATCACTTTTTTGGTCATTGGTGTTTTGATGCCATCGCTTTCTTGATATATAATATCTTTTTGGGTATCTGTTTCTTCAATTTTTCTAACACCTCCTGACGTGTCTGTTTCTTCTGTTGTGCTACTTTTTGAATTTTCATTGTACATAGCCACCACTTCACTCGATTCTGAATAATTAATAAAAACTTTTACCTCTCCTACGCCTTGTATGTTGGCTAAAATACTTTCTAACTTTTCTGATAAAGAAGCTGTATTCATGTCTATTGTTGTATTTGCATCAGCTAATGTTTTTCCATCTTCAAATTGGTTTCCTTCATCATGATTGGTATGAGAATTATCTTTCCAAATTAAATTAATCGCAACAATTGTAATAATTAAAACTACCACAAAAAACACCAAATTTTCAATTTTCTTTTTGGAATTTCCTTCATCATTGCTTCCAAACAACTTGTTTAATTGATTTTTAAACATGTTTCACTCACCTCATACTCTTCCATTAACATTTTTTTCACTTGATTGATATCTGCCGGGCTTAAGTCACTTGTCTGTTCGTTTTGACTGTTTTGACCAATTTTTATCTTTTTAATTTTCTGAATTTCCTCTACTAATGTATTTTCTACATTTTTCTCCTGTTTCTCTTGTTGATTTTGCTCATTTTTTGAAATGTGTAGCACAATGTTTTGAATCTTGGTCACTTCTCCCACCACCAACTCTACTTGGCATTCCTCTACGCTAAACCCCAACAGTTGCACTTTTTTCGTAACATCTTTTTCCAATTCTTCTTCCCCTATTTTTTTTAACCTTTGATCCATAGAAGTTTGGTCTACTGGCTCCGTTGTAGCAATTTGGCTCTTCGTATTTTCAACAATTTCATTGACATCAAGAAATATATCTTTTCCCACCAGTGGTGATAGGATATTAAACAAGATATATATTCCCATTACCACTTTCATATATTGTTTCATTTTTTGATTTGGCAATAACATTTCAAATAGAGAAACCACCACAACCGCTAATGTAATATTTTTTGCCCACATACTAATACTTTCTATCATAAGGACTCCTTTATCGATACATCATTCCACTATTCGATATTTTTATCACAAGCGTTGTTGCAATAATTACCATCATAGAAATAGAACACAAAATAGCAAGTAATACTTTAAAAATGGTACTAATCTGCTCTAATAACTTTACAATTTTAGGATCAGCAATGGGTTCACATACACCTGCTAAAAGTCTATAGCACGTCATTAAAATTCCAATTTTTAAAATTGGCAAAATGCAAACGCCTATGATAATAACTACTCCAATCACGCCAACTGCATTTTTTAGAATCACACCACACCCTAAAACAGAATCTACCACATCTCCTAGAATTTTCCCTACCACCGGAATACTTGTACTAACAATCGCCTTAGTTGTTTTCGCTGTAATCCCATCCACGCTACTTGACAGCGTTCCTTCCAAAGAAACAACCCCAACAAATATGGTAAGTATAATGCCTAATACCAATACAATTCCAGAATGAAAGGTTTTAGCAAGTTTATCAATTTGAACCTTGTCCCCAATTTTAGATACAATGCTCAGCGTTGCTGCCACCAGTGTCAACGGAATCAGAATGGTTTGTATCAAATTTCCAATAAAATGAATCATAAACAAAATAATAGGCTCCAGAACACTACTCGTCGTAATACTTCCGGTATATAACATTAAAGCCATTAAAATTGGTACCAATGAATTCATAACCCCTACTAAGTTGCTACTCGTCTCTTTTACCAATTGAATCATGTCTGAAAAATTTGTCATAATCACAGTTACTATGGCAATATATTGTACATAATAAATAATATTTGCAATGGTATCATTTTCTAAATTATCGCTAATGGCTTTCAGCAAACTATGAATCAACACAATGATTAAAATGCTAACTAAACTTTTGATTCCATTTTGGACTTCTGTCCCTAATAAATTTAAAATTCTTGTATATATTTGTCCATTATCAATTTTCCCCTTTAAGGCAGACTGAAACATGCCATCAATATCCACACCTTCAAAAAAACTACCTGTATACTTTTTTGTATTCTCAATAAAACTCGCTATTCCAAATGTTTCTTGCTGTTCTTGCAGCAACTCTTCTTCTGTACTCTTTGCCAATACAGGATATGTACACCCTAACGTAGAAACCACAATCATGATGATAAATACTATCTTTTTCACATTCGTATCCCCTCCCCTTTTATGGTAAAATTTTCAAAATTACTTCTAATAACTTTGAAATAATAGGAATTGACATAGATATAATAATAATTTTAGTCCCTATTTCAATCTTATTTGCCACTGCACTTTCTCCGGAATCTTTACAAATGCTAATCGCAAATTCTGATAAAAATGCAATTCCTGTAATTTTTAATAAAATGCTAATGAACTGGTTATTAATATTTGCCTGGTTTGCAATAGATTGAATCAACTGTATAATGCCAGACAACCTGTCCATCACCAATAAAAAAATCAACATTCCTGTTAGCAAACTAATATATATGGCAAACTCTGGTTTATACTGCTTTAGCAAAATAATGATAATCAAACCCAAAAGTGCAATAGCAACAATTCTAACAACTTCCATTTTTTCTCCTTCGCCGGACAGGGACAATTAGGGACGTTTCTTTTTTGTCCATCAGGGACAAAAAAGAAACGTCCCTAATTGTCCCTCCCTATAAATTAAACAGTGTTCTAACTGTGTCAAAAAGTCCGCTAATTTCTCGAATTACCATAGATAGTACAATGACCAAACCTGCAAGCGTTGTCATCATTGCTTGGTCCTCGCGCCCTGCTCTGACCAACACTTGATGCAATACAGCCACTAAAATTCCTATGGCTGCTATTTTAAATAATAAATTAATATCCATTTTACTATCCTTCCTTTCTTAGGCACAACTATTTTAGATTAATATCACTACAATCCCTAACCCAATAATCGTGCCTAATTTTTGGTATAATTTTTCATTTTTTTGCTTTTCCACTCGTGCTTGTTGAATTTGCGTCTCTAAAAACTCTTGTGTCAGCTCAATTTGACTGATTTGTCCTTCTATATCTGATGCCCCAAGTGATTTTGATAAATTTTTTAAACTTTCCAGATCCTCTTGCTTCATATTGGTCTGTGTATTTTCTAACGCATACTGCCATGCTTCACTTGCACATTTTGTTTCTAACGCTTGCTTTGCCCTTTGGAAAACATTTGCTATATTGGTCTTGGTCGTTTGCACCGCAATCTCTTCAAAAATTTCTCCAATTGGTGCATAGGTAAATTTCATTTTTGTTTTTAATGTATTCAATGCTTGTTTCATTTCTTCTAATTCCATCAATCGAAATTGATACTTTTGCGAAATGGTTCTTCCTATCAAATTGGTCGCAATCAATATGAAAAATAACATCACATATTTAATAATTTGCATATGTCATCCATCCCTTTTTAAAAATATGATTTTCTCCACCCAATGTTGCTCAATCAAGTCGCAAACATCCACATTTCCTTTCACATCTTTCATGTCTGCTCCATGCATGGTAAAAATCCCTTTTACTCCAGAGCACAAAGCATATTTGATGGCCAATACATCCTGTTTGGTTCCAATCTCATCACAAGCAATGACTTCCGGTCCCATGGAACGAATTAACATTTGCATTCCCTGTGCCTTTGACACATTTTCAATCACATCTGTACGAATCCCCACATCATTTTGTGGAACCCCTTTATACACAGCGGCAATTTCTCCCCTCTCATCTACAACGCCACAAGTTTTCCCACGAAAATGAATCTCTGGAATTCCATTACTAACTATTCTAATTAAATCACGTAGCATCGTTGTTTTCCCTTGTCCCGGTGGGGATACAATTAACGTTGTAAAAATAGTATGATGTTCTCTGTCAATTACATCATTCAAAATCTTGCTACTGCAACCTTTGACTTCTCTAGCAATTCTAAAATTTAGGCTAGAAACATTTTTTACATGAATCACATTCCCTTTTTCTACAACACAAGTCCCTGTTATTCCTACCCTATGCCCTCCAAAAATAGTAATATACCCTTGGCAAATTTGGTTTTGATATGCATAAATTGAATTCTCACACAATTTTTCTAATATGTACAACATCTCTGCTTCTGTGACAGCATATTGAATAACGATATCTAATTCTCTTAGTTTGATTAAAATTGGTCGATTGGTACGAATGCGAATCTCTATTGCATTTTCTTCTACTTTAGCATGTGGATTTTGTTTGATTGTTTCTAATATGAGCATGCCAATATTGTTTGGAAAATATTTTAAAATATCCTTCACGATTCGCTCTATCCCTTTCTGTATAGCTTGTCTATGATTTTTATATTCTATTTAAATACAAAAATAAAGACATATCCTATATCTCTATATTATATGCCTTTATTTTTATTTTAGAACTATTTTATTCTTCCCAATTATGATATACATTTGATACATCATCTAATTCATCTAGTCTCTCAATTAATCGTTCCATTTTTTCTGCACCTTTTTCATCAAGTGCCACTGTTGTTGTAGGTACCATTTGCACAGAGGCTTCCACAAACGTAAATCCTTCTTGTTCTAATTTTTCTCTTACATTAGAAAATTCTGATGGCTCTGTTGTAATCTCATAAATTTCTTCATCTGCCACAAAATCTTCTGCCCCCGCTTCTAAAGCCATCATCATCATTTCATCTTCTTCTTTGTCAGTAGAAGCCTTTTCAATGACAATCACACCTTTTTTATGAAACATATATGAAACGCACCCAGTCGTTCCCAAATTTCCTCCCGCTTTGTCAAATACATGTCTGACATCAGCAGCTGTTCTGTTTTTATTATCTGTTGCCGCTTCTACAATAACCGCAACACCATTTGGTCCATACCCTTCATACGTAATTTCCTCATAATTGCTACTATTTCCTGCTCCTGATGCTTTTTTTATGGCATTATTAATTGTATCATTTGGCATATTGGCTGCCTTACACTTTGCAATCACATCTTTTAATTTTGAATTCCCTGCTGGGTCTGGTCCACCTTGCTTTACTGCAATTAAAATCTCTCTTCCTAATTTTGTAAATGCCTTTCCTCTTGCAGCATCCGTTTTACCTTTCTTTGCTTGAATATTGGCCCACTTTGAATGTCCTGACATACATAATTCCTCCTTTTTATTTTCTTACCGTCATTCTTGTTCAAATTTTACACATTTAACTAGTATTATCTTATCACACTTTTTTCTATTTGTGTAGGGGTATTGCAAATTTTTTTCACATTCCTTCCTAAGACATAAGTTTAGTTGAAAAAAACTTCAATTTAATCTACAATAAAAGCCTCCTGTTCCAATTTAGACTCCTGTTTCAACATTTCCTCAATCAGCTCATGAAATATTTCATATTTTTTATCCTGTTGTAATAAGCTTAATTTCTTCTTGTACTCTTGTGTCATTGCTTTCCAATAAAACTGTTTTTCCATAAAAGCCTCTTGATTCATCAAATATGGTTGTAATTCTGGAATGATTTCTCTTAACCTTGCAAATATTTTAAACCCCCAAATATCTATATCACTCCAATGATAAAATGCAGCCCTTCTCCCCGCCTCATAAATTTTCTGAAAAAACGCTCCTTTCACAGGGCTATACATCCCACCATGATAAACAACCAATTCATCCTCTCCTTGCTTATTTTGGATATAATCGATATAATTAGCTTTATTTTCTATAAAAAGCACTTTATTGGCATGCTTAATTTTTAACCTTTCCATTTTTTTAACAGTATTGCTATTGATATAACTCCCCAAAGTCTCTCGATGATACACCATTTTTTTCCCATCTATGACAAACTGCAAATCCCCACAAAACTCAAGTACCTCTGGATATTTTGAAATTCCTACTTCCAATAAAATATCATTGTCCGTATACTCTTCCAAATTATCTGAATCCAACAAGTATCTTTTAATCATGCGAACAATATAATGCTCAATATTTTTTTCAAAATATTTGGAATCCCCAAAACACTTAAGGCTAAGTACCCTCTTCAAATTTTCTTGCTTCTTGTCAATTACATGTAACACCTTTTGGATGTCTTTCGCAAATTCATAAGGAAACAGTGCGCTTGCTCTATTTTTGGTTTGAATATATACTATCATATCCTTTCTATACTGCTCCAACCAACTCTGCTGAAACGTCTCGCTTTCTAGTATCTTCAACAATTCGGCATTTTTCTCTTTCACACCTTGCCTTCCCGTCTTTATGTAGGCTTCTTGTACACGTTCTTTATTGAGCCAAATTTCTTGTAACAAATTTCCGCTCCTCATGTTTTTTCCAAGCATACAAAACTAAGCCCTCTTTTTCCAAGTCAAAAATTACATCATGAAACAGCGTCTTTGCCTCAAAATCTTCAATATCGTACTCTTCCATTGCCTCTACCTTTAGCAAAATTCGTCTATTGCACTTTTCTACCAGTGATTTACTTGCTTCGTACTTATCTAATAAGGCATTCAAAATCATGTTTTCATCCACCATTATTTATCACATTCCTTCTTACCATTCCATCTTATTGGTATACTTTCTCACCACAATCTCATGTTCTTCCGGATTTAACACCAATAATGTAGAATCGACTAAACTTTGAATATCTTGCAATTTATCAGGAGGCGCTGCAAAAATCGCTTGGAACCCTGTCTTCTTTAATAATTTGATACTTTCTTCTATTCTCTCACTATCCATTTTACTAAAAGCCTCATCAAAGACAATTAATCGAATGGTATTCTCATTATTTTGAATACGGTACACCTGTGCAAAAGAAGCAAGAATTGAAATATAGAAAGGCGTTTGCGTCTCTCCGCCAGACTTCTTTAACAAAGTCTTTGACAACCTCTGTTCATTCCCTGCTTGATTTTTCACAACCAAATCAAAGTTTAAATACGTTCTATAATCTGTATATTCTTTAATATTTTTCTCATACTCCTCATCCGAAATTAAACTAGAATTACAATCTGTTGTTGTCACCTTATCAAACAATTCTTTCATTTCCTGAGAATATTTTTGTTGAAATTGCTCTTGCGCAATCCCCCAGTCTCCCAATAACAAATTATCAGTTATCATATCATAAAATCTTTTATGCTCTTGCTTTGGTGACACTTTAAAACTATAACTATCTGTTCCAAATCGATGTGCCCCCAGAGCCATATTTAGCTCTTTAATTTGCGCTTTTACCTCTTCAATATTTGACTTTAATTTATCCAAAAATTGAATTCTAAACTGTTCATAAGCTTTTTCTCTTGAATCTTCTATTTTTTCCAAATAATCCGGCAATTGAATTTCTTGTAGCTGCTTTAACTCATCTGTAAATTCTTGATTACTTCCATCATGAATGTTATATGACAACTGATACTTTGTATTGTAACAACTCCTTTTATCTTCCAGCTTCATTTTCGCCTCGTCTTTTTTAGCACTTCTTGCCTTCATGCTGCGCATAACACTTTCAAAAATTTTATTTGCTGTCTTTTTTAACGCCTCTTTTCCATATTTTGGTTCTCCCACCTGTTCTTGCCACTCTGCAGAATAATTCTCTTCTATTTCTTGACACGTTATTCTTAATTTTTCTTGTAACTCTGGAATTTTCTCTGTTAGATTTGTTTCAATATCCTTCTTAAGTCTCGTTATCTCTTCTGTATTTTGCATCATTTGATCATTTTTCTCATCTCTTAAATGTGTTTTTTCAGCAATTTGATTTGTCATCTGATTTAGCCAAAACATATCTATACTGTCTAATTCTTTTTGCAATGCTTCTTTTTCTTGACGATACTGCTTCTTTTTCTGTGATATTTCTACATCATTTTTCACATTTGCCATATCGTTCTCGCTAAAATTCGTCATCTCTTTTATATGTTCCATCACTTGTAAAACAGTATCTTCTGTCTGCATTTTTTCTTCTAATTGGTTTAATTCCTTTTCTTTTATTTCTTTTTGCCTTGCTAATGCGCCTTTTCCAATACTAGGATATCGAAATGTTTTGGGATTTATTTTTCTTAACACATATCCTTGGTAAAGCATACAATCTGCCGTAATTGCTGTTTTATAATTTCTTAGTTCTTGCACAGTTTCACATTTGATAACATTTCCAATTAAATAGTCAATATATGTCCTTGCCAATGCATTTTCCGTCACAACTTCCGTTGCCAAGCTATTTTCTTGTACTTTCACTCTTTCTTTTTGTATTTTGCCAATATCCACGATTCCAAAAGAATGTATTTGACTTTGCCTTGCTAATTCTTGATATATCTGTGATGCCTCTTCAAAAAATTCTGGTTCTATGACAAGATATTTTTTCTGTGTATTTAAATACCCTTCAATTGCATTTTGCCATTTTATATTTTTAATTTCCAATACATCTTCTAAAATAGCAATTTCCACCTTTTTCCCAGTTCTTTCTTTCAAACATGTTTCAATTTCCTGTTTAAAGCGAATCAACTCTGGCTTATGTGGGTTCACACCTTTTTTTAGTTGATAGATATCTTCTTGCAACGTTTTTTTCTCTGCTACATCTTTTTGTTTTTCTTGTTTTGTGGCATAATACACGGTATTTCCTAACTTTATTAACTGATAAATTTTATCTTTTATGCTTTGCAAACTGTCTAACTCTAAACTCTCAAAATTTTCTTCATGAATACTTTCTAAATAGCAAATCTCATCTTTTAAAGGACCCAACTCTTGCCATTCATCCGCCACAATGTTACCTTTTATTTGCTCTAGCTTAGAAATATTAGCACTCCATTTTAATGTATTATTTCGAAAAAAGATGATGTCTTTTTTTTCCATATTTTCGATATTGCTGATTTGACCTTTCAGCTCTGCTATCTTTTGCTCAAGTGCTTTTACTTTCCCATCAATATCCGATTTAGCCTTTACCGCAATTAATTCTTCAATTTCGGTATCTAATTTATTTTGTTCCGCCTTTAACTCTTGCTTATTTTTTTCTAGCAACGCTGCTTGCTCTGTTTTGACTTTTACTTCAGCTTCTAATTGTTCTATCTGCTCGATATCAATTTGCTTTTCTGCCCTTTTTATTAAATACTGCTCTTGTCTTTCTTGTTCAATTTGCTTCATGTACTCGTTATAATCCTGCTGTATTTCAGTCAATTCCTTTTCTTTGGTTTTCATCAATTCTACTTGTTTAGATAGTTCATTATATTGCCTGATATTTTCCTGCATAGACGTAATATCGATTTTATTTTTTACGTCACACACATATTCTACAATAAATTTTTCAATATCATCAATCGGTGTAAAGGTAACCGCCTTTTTAAACAAATTAAAAAACTTCTGGTTTAATCCACCTAGTTTTCCTCTTTCCGCATCTTGGTACTGTTTGTTACTGGCATAAAATTCAAAATTTTTGGTTCCATACTCTCTTGTTAAAAAACTTTTTAAGTCACGATAGGAAAATGGAATTTCATTTTCGTCTATAAATTCATTTTGTGGAATGGTTCCTTGAATTGAAAAAAAATGATTTTCTATGTCACTTTCTTTATACACATCAAAAATAACACCTAGACAAAAAGATTTTTTGGTAACTTTATCCAAAAATTCACATACAATGTAGGTCGAAAACCTACTATTTCTTTTATAGGTATACCCGGCATCGCCATCATCGCCTATTTCTCCTTTTAGGTAGCCCTCTAGGCTTCTTCCTGCTTTATCGTTTGCCGCTTTATTAAAAAAAGTGCCTCTTGTATCTCCCAGAATTAATAACTGTAAGGCATCCAAAATGGTAGACTTTCCCGCGCCATTTTTTCCTGTCAAAAAATTGATATTATCAAACTCAATGGTTTGTTTATTAATGTAATGCCAATTAATTAACAACATCTTTTTTAATTGTTTCATTTTATCTCATCTTCCTCTTCCATGATCTCTTCATTTTCTTCACTTTCTTTTAAACTCTGGATGGATTGATTCAAACTCTCTATTTTTTCATTTGACACCACAAATAAAATAGATGGTAAAATAATAATTTTTGTATCCGGTTTTTCTAAAATTCCTTCTACTTTTTGGATAATATTAAAACGGATTAAGTTGGACAATGCTATCTTAATTTCTGTATCGGTTGGCTTTTTACTATAAGCTCCCACATCTAGCAATGTTTTTATAATGTCTGCTACACTGACGACTGTATCTGTATTTAACTTTTCTCTTTTTTGTTCCTCATCAAATAGCAATCTTAACCCATATAAAAATATGGTTGTATTTTTATCTAGTCTTTTTTTATTATACCCATACACATTTTCTATGTACATTACCTCATAATTGCTATCTTTTATGAGTTTAAAGCCTGCCAATTCTAAGTACTCTCTAAATAGCTCAATATTTCTATTGATAAACCTGTAATCTGGATTTGTGATAAATGTTTTTTGAGATTTATCATATATTCTATTAACAATAAAAGTTTTTGCCAACAAATAGCTTATCATCCTTTTAAAATTTTCCTTTTCCGAATCATTCAATTCATTGTATTTTTCAACAACCATTTAACTTCTCCTTATAAATTTTATATTAGGAATTTTATACCCATTATTCTCAATTGTCTCTAAACTATCTTCTATTGTGTAAAAACTTTTTCCGCTTTTTTCTCCTTTTATGGTTGCCAGTATGAGCAATATCAAATCTTCTGTGGTTTGTAAACAAATCTCTGAAGATGTAATAAAAGGTTTTCCGTTAAAATTTTTCTCCATAAATCCCATAATTTTTTGATGACTATATAACTTTTCAACACTTTTGGCAAACTCATAAAATGCCTTTGCGTCAATTGCTTTCTCCTTTTTTATAGGTAAAGGAGGGCCTTGTTTTTTTCTATCATTTGTATACATCATATAAATACAATCTTTTGCTACATATTCTTGGTTGCACAAATGGATGGTTTCTTCCATTTTTTCTAATACCTCTTGTTTTTGGACATTTTTTAATATTTGCACTAATTTTCCTTTGAGTTCTTTGTCACTTGTTAATAAATATTGCATTCTGTGAACAAATGCTCTTATATAATCTGTATTTTTTTCTTCAATCTGGTTCATAATGTCGTCAACTTTTTCATAATTTTCAAGAACTTTTCTAATTTTGTTCAAAATATCGGTTTCCGCATCCTCTTTTGAAGCATATTTTTTATTTGTACTTGCTGCCATCTGAACGGTTGTGTCTAGCCATTCTGAATCTGTTAAAATATTGGTTAACATCTCTTTAATGGGGGTTTTATACCTTGGAACGGAATCTCTTGTAAACCTTGGAAATATAATTTCATCACTATACTCTTTATATTCAAAAAAATGTTGGTGAATAATATCGTTAATATTATCATGTTGCACCATATTTCTATGAAATCTCCCCAAACTATTATATAAAGATTTTAATTCACTAATCAACTTTTCTGTATTTCTATAAGCGGTATTGATCGCATCATATGTTTCTCGTTTATTTTCACTTGCAACTTTTAAACTAGAATATGTTGCAAATACATAAGAACCATATTCTGTTTGTTCTGTTTCAACAATTGATTTTAAAAATTCTAAAAACTTAATCGTATAATCCGGCAAAATAATATGTTCTTCAAAAGAATCTCTTTGCATTTCCATTTCAATCCAACCAGTCGCTTTTAATTTTCGCAATAAAAAATAGGCTTTACTCGAAATGTTTTCATCCTTCAAGTCCTCTATGCCCTCTTCTTCGGAAAAATCCTCTTGATTTAATTCTTCTTCTAAACGATTCATCAGCCTTGCAATCACATCGTCTTTTGGAAGTTTCATTTCTTGCTCATATACATCTTTTAGTACAAATAACGCATCAATATAGACATTTTTATTCTTGGAAACAAGTATTGAAAAGAAATTTTCTGGCACAACTTCAAATATATTCATACTATCATTTCCTCCTCACGGTTTTTGTTCCAAGTTATTGTATCATATTTTTTGTTTTTTGTCTACTATTTATGTAATCTTTTTTCGGGACAAATAGGGACGGTTCTTTTTTGTTCCTTAGGAACAAAAAAGAACCGTCCCTATTTGTCCCACTCCCACGTTGGAACATATTCTTCTTCATGTTCGCCCAATTCTTGCACATAGCCATTTTCAATTTCAAATGTATCTATCATGTCCAATACTTGTGCCCATTCCTCCTTTGTTAACTTTCTATTCAAGGTTTCATGTTCTTCGGCATGATATGTTGGAAAATACTGCGCCATAATGTTTACATAAATCTCTTTTGGTAAGGTTTCATGAATCCATTGCAAAACTTGTCTGGTATTTTCTATGCAATTGGGTAATACCAAATGCCTAATCATTACGCCTCTTTGCATGCGCCCTTTTTCATCAAAAACAGGATTTCCCACTTGTGCATGCATTTCTTTTATGGCTTTTGTTGCTATCTCAAAATACTGTTCAACATGAGAAAACTGTTTGGCTAATTGATTGTCTGCATATTTTAAATCTGGTAAATAAATGTCAACATATCCATTTAATAATTGGATTGTCTCTACGGTTTCATATCCATTGGTATTATATACAATTGGCAAAGAAAGTCCTTGTTGTTTTGCTATTTTTAGCGCCTCTATAATTTGTGGAACATAACTTGTTGGGGTAACTAAATTAATATTTTCTGCCTGTCTTTCTTGCTGCTTTAAAAAGATTTCTGCCAACTCCATAATGGATATTTCTTTTCCTACGCCTTGCTGGCTAATCTCATAATTTTGGCAAAACTCACACGCTAAATTACAATATGAAAAAAATACCGTTCCTGAACCATTTTCTCCACTAATACATGGTTCCTCAAACGGATGAAGCGAATATAAAGCTACCTTAACTTTATCAGTAGCTTTACATCTTCCTATCTTTCCTTCGATACGATTAACTTTACACTGGTGCGGACACACTGCGCACGCACTTAACAATTTCTCCATTTTCTTCCCCTTCTTGTTGTTCCAAATAAATTGTTTTCTTGCTAAATTTCTCTATATTGGCCTTCACTTGCTCAATAATTTTGTCTTTCCCTTCTGTGTTTTTTACCTGCGTAATTTCTTCTCCTTGTATATTTTTAATATGAATTGTAAATTCCGCTTCCTCTACTGCATCTGGTTCATCCACAGCTTCTGTTTCAACATTCAATTCTTCTGAATAATCTTCTATATACTCCACAATTTCAACTGTATATCCCTCTTTTGTCTTTTGAATGGTATTCAACAAAAAAGCATCATTATCACTGTCTAATTCAATCCCTGTTGCTTGGTATAAATCTTGTTCTTGGTCATATGTAAAGTTCTCATTTCCTTCTTTTGGAAAAACCTGTGTAAATGCTTCTCCAAACAATTCCTTTGCCTTTTGTTGTATTTGCTCATAGGTAATTTCATCATAGTTATTTAAGTTTTTCTTTACCACTTCCCATGTCCATTTTTCTGGAGCTGTATTGATATCTTCAAACGCTGGCAATGCATCATCTGTAACTTCTTTCCACATATAAATTTGAGAAATATATTGTTCAATAGATGCCACCTCTGATGCAGTCACAACGCTTTGTATTTCCTCTCTTTGATACATAAACATTCCAATAAATATTACCAATAAAATACATACAATACCTACTAACTTCTTCATTTTTGGCTTCCTTTCTAAGGTTCATCAGATACTTTTATGAATGATATATTTCCCTTCTATGTCCGACTTCTAAAACTAAAACAATAACTTCTTCATCTTGAATTTCACATATTACCCTATAATCTCCAATTCGATATCTCCACTGTCCTGATTTATTTTCAACTAAACCTTTTCCATATATTCTAGGGTTCTCACAGCCTTCAATATTCTTTTCTAACCATCCAATGATTAAAGCTGATATATGTTTGTCTAATTTCTTTAATTGTTTTTTTGCTTTGTCCGTGAATATGATTTTATATTTCATTCTAATCCCAACTCCTCTTTTACTTCTTCCATTGTGTATGTTTTGGGATTCTTCTTGTATTCTTCCATTGCTTTTTTATAACAATCTAAATCATATTCATCTTCAATTTTTTCTATTACTGCATTTCTTATTAAATCAGATAAAGAAATATTGTTTATGTCTGCATATGCTTTAATTAGTTCTGTATCTTTATCACTTAATCTTACTGAAATAGTCATACGATATCAACTCCCTTCTTATTTTATTGTACTACATTGTATTACGTTTGTCAATATTATGATACTATTCTTTGTAAAATTTTGTGTTTTCATTCTTTAAATTTTTACTAATATTCATTTCTAAAGATTTACCTGTTTAAAAAGAGCTTCCTACTTGGAAGCTCTAAACGTTGTAATTGATGCCGTTGCAATTGCATTGCGAAAAACCTGCTCTATTTCCTCAGCCGTATACATCTCGGAAATTTTAATGTACCATAAAAATGGTATTACCCCTGGCAGTCTCCATTTCCCACTTTTTTCTCCATACAAAATGTATTTCCCTTCTAGTCGCACTTCACGTCCCCATTTTTGATATCGTATGTACACAGGAATTGTTTTCTTACCATTCTGTACAAAATACCGCATTCCAAAAGCAATCCGTATGCGTCCATATGGATAATCATAGAAGCATTTTTCTTTTTGCATCAAGCTACCTCCTTTGCGAAACTCTTTTGAATGATTACGCCTTTATTATACCACCAAACCGTTGCAAATTCAATTGTTTTTATAAGGTTTTCATAATATTATGCTATTTGCCACCCTAAAACCACTTTAAACAAATCGCCATCAATATAAATGTCAAATGTTCCGCCTTGTAACTCTGTTAAACTTTTGGCAATGGATAACCCTAGACCACTTCCTTCTGTAAACCTAGATTTATCCCCTCTAACAAATCGTTGCATCAATTCGTCTGCTGATATATTCAACTTTTCTCTTGATATATTTTTGATGCTAAATATTGTTTTATTTCCTTCTTGTTTCAAATCGATATACACTCTTGAGCCCTCTAATGCATATTTGCTAACATTACTAAACAAATTTTCAACCACACGATACATATAGCGACTATCTGCTTGTAACTCCACAGATTTTTCTAGCATCTGCACTTCCATTTTTAAATGCCTTTTTTCTAAACGATCCTGAAATTCGCCCACTGTTTGAAGAATAAGCTCCTTCAAATCAATTGTCTCTATATGTAACTGTACATTTCCAGATGATACCTTTGACGCTTCCATTAAATCCTCAATTAATTTCTTCAAACGTTGTGATTTGGCATCTAAAATGGCAATATACTGCTCTATTTGTTTATTTTCAAATTCCTCTTTTTTTAGTAAGTCCACATAATTAATAATTGAGGTCAGTGGTGTTTTAATATCATGTGACACATTTGTAATCAATTCTGTTTTGAATCGTTCTGACTTCAAACTCTGCTCTATGGCATTAGAAAACCCATTAGCTATATCATTAATGTAAATTGCCATTCGCTTTAAAAGCCCTTTTAATTCGGTTTCATTGATATATACTTCTTTTTTTCCCTCATAGATATCACGCAATGCCAATTCAATTTCACTCATTTTTTTGGTATATTGTACCAGTGCATAAAATACACCTACCAAAAATGCTGCTAACAATAGCACTGCCATTTCATGTGCTCTATACGCTAACAAAATACCACAAACTGCTAAAAAGCCAACATACAAAAATACTAATTTTCTCATTGTGCTTGTTTTATCTACCAAACTGTGAATGACGTTTCCTCCTAATTGCACGATATAAAAAGAACGCCAAAATCTTTTTGCTTTCACTCGTCTAATGGTTGTTGTCAGCACAGTTGCCAAAACGGAATATATGCCTAAATAACTAACAATACAACCACTAAACACCAAGTTTTTTGAAAATGGTAACCATACATTTAGTACTGCCGCACCTAAAAACATCAGCATGATTAACAAAATTCCTGCCCCAATCATAATGATTTCAAACGGTATTTTGTCCAAACTGGTAAGTGCAATTCCTGCTTTTCCCTTTTCATGACCAATAGACCATATTAGAAAAATAGTCATACTCACAATGAAAACAATGCTAATTAGTAAAAGATAACTATTGGCTGCCCTCATCTTTCCAAAAGTCTTATATGTCATCATCGCAATTCCACGTAATGAATCACTATTTTCCACTGCCTCTACCATTTGAGAAACATCAAAACTGGTATCCACAATATATTCTCCATATCTCCCTAGCTCATATTGTGCTCCATAACCGCCATTGACATATTTTATGTTATCTTGATTGATTTTTTCTATGTTACTGCTAATCTTTCCTTTTTCTAATCCCCAATAGACATCTCTTTCCTTTAATTCTTTTCTCTGTTCCTCTAAATTCGTTATTTTCATATTGGTATACACATACCCTGTATTGGTATTTTGAATGATATATTGTAATCCCTCATTAAAATAACCTGAATAAAAATTGGCACTTTGGTAAAAAATGTTCTCTTCCCCAATTTGTGTGTACATCCCTTGTCCCCATTTATCGTCTCTTTCATATGAATACACTTTCGCAAGCTGGGCTGTTATACAAGAAAAATATTTTTCTGCAAAATCTTCTGTTTGAATATAATTTTCTTCCGGATAGATTTCTCCATATTCTATTGCAATAAATTCGTTTAAAAAACTAACAATAAACACAAGCATAAAAATAGGAATCATAATATAACAAATGATTCTCATCATCCCTGAAGTTCGAATTTTTTCCATATTTCTGTTCACTCCTTCCTAAACACAACTTCCGTTTTTAAAAATCCTCAATCTTATACCCAATCCCCCAAATCACTTTTAAATATTTTGGTTCCTTGGAATTAATCTCGATTTTTTCTCGAATATGCCTAATGTGCACGGCAATGACATTTTCGGCTGCATAACTTTCTTCTTTCCATACATGCTCATAAATTTGTGAAATAGAAAAAACTCTCCCTTTATTTTTTAACAAAAATCTCAATATTTTAAACTCTGTTGCTGTTAGTTTTATTTCTCGCCCTTCTACTGTTACTTTTTTGGTTTCATCATCTAGTTCTAACTGCCCTGTTCGGTATGTATTATGTTCATTTTTTGCTTGCATTGCCCCCAATTCTGTGTACCTTCTAATATTAGAATTGACTCTCGCTATCAATTCCAATGGATTAAATGGTTTGGTAATATAGTCATCTGCCCCTGTGTTAAGCCCCTCAATTTTATCATAATCTTCCGATTTAGCTGACAGCATAATCACAGGAATACTTTTTTCTTTACGAATTTCTTCTAATGTTTCCAATCCATCTTTTTGTGGCATCATCACATCTAAAATGACCAAATGGATTGGCATTTTCTTTAGAATTTGCAATGCCTCTACTCCATTATAGGCTTTGTGAATTTGATAGCCTTCTTTTTTCAAATATATTTCTATGGCTGTGACAATTTCTTTATCATCATCTACGACTAAAATTTGATACATTTCCTCACCCCTGTTTACTATACCATGTATTTATGAAAAATGTTGATAAAATTTATTAATTTTTTCTTAATTCTTGAAGTTGTCGCTTTTTGTCGAAATATTTTTCTTGCTTTTTGTCAAATTCTGTGGTATAACTACCGCATAGGAGGTGATTCTATCCAAAAGCTAATTTCAAGAACCATATTTCTTTTTGCTGTTTTCGTCATTTTCATTTCTGTCTTTTTTATTCCTGTCCTTGAAGGGACAACTTCTCATCGTGTTTTGGAAAATCCTGAAATTTTAGACTTAAACCCCAACGGATTTGTCTGGCCTATTCCTGGTTATACACGTTTGAGTTCCCCGTTTGGTAAAAGAACAGCACCAACAGGTGGTGCTTCTAGTTTTCATTATGGTTGTGACATTCCCGCACCACAAGGTACTAAGCTGATTGCCATCCACGATGGAGAAATTACTTTCTTAAACTTTCTTGGTGCTGGTGGGTATACACTTACGCTTTCTTTTGATGCCTTTCAAGTGACGTATTGCCATATTGACCCGCATTTTATCGTATCGGTTGGTGATTTTGTCAAGCAAGGGCAAGTGATTGCTTACGTTGGTCCGCGCAATGTGTATGGCGTTCCTGGTAACCCTTATAAAGACGAAAATGGTAACCCCACAAATGGAGCTACCACTGGTTCTCATCTACATATTGGTTTTCGTATTCACCAACAATATCAAAATCCGATGGATTTTTTCTAAACCGTTTTCTTACATGTCATCATCTTCGTCATTTTCTTGCGCCTGTGCTTCTTCTGTATCATCTTCCTCTTCTACGTCTTCTGCACATCCATGGCAAGAAGAACAACTTCCAGAACAGCCTTGCTCGTCATCTTCTAAATCTCCTGACCAATCTAATTCTATCATATTATGACATTCTGGACATTCAATTTCTGTTTTCTCTTCGTCAACATCAATGACAAATTCATAGTTACAATATGGACAAACAATTTCAAAATCAAAACCATCTTCTGAATAAATATCTTGTTCAATATGGCTGACAATCTGTTCCATTTTTTCCATCTTTTCATCTAATTGATTTTGTTTTTTTTCTAATTCTTCTACTTCCTGCTTACGATACTCCATAATACGGTCCATCTCTTCAAGTACAACATCTAAAAATTTTGCAAACCTAGCTTTTACATAAAGTAAATCTTCTTTATTTTGGATATTGGCTTCTATATCTTTTAAAAAACTTGTATAACTTTCTTTTAAAGTATTCATACGTTTTTTCACCTTTCTACACTCTTTCCATGTATTCACATGTTCTGGTATCAATTCTTAATACATCACCAATATTAACAAATAGTGGAACTTGTAATTCTAAACCGGTTTCTAAGGTAGCTGGTTTTCCTGAAGTTGTTGTGGTATTTCCACTGAATCCTGGTTCTGTATATGTAACTTCTAGCTCTACAAATGTAGGTGGTTCTACTGCAAATATGTTGCCTTTATAAGAAAGAATAGATACTTCCATATTTTCTTTTAAGTATTTTAAGCAATCTCCTAATTGTTCCTCATTTAGTGGAATTTGGTCATATGTTTCATTGTCCATGAAATAATATAGACCTCCATCATTATATAAGTACTGCATTGCTTTTTTCTCAATTTCTGCTCCTGGGAATTTATCTGATGGATTAAATGTCCTTTCAAGAGTTGCGCCTGTAATCACATTTTTTAATTTTGTTCTTACAAATGCTGAACCTTTTCCTGGTTTTACATGTTGAAATTCTACAACGCGAAATACATTTCCCTCCATTTCAAATGTTGTTCCATTTCTAAAATCTCCTGCTGAATATACGCCTGCCATGTTATTTCTCCTTTCAAATACAATATTTTATGGTACTATTTTACTACAAATTTACGATAAAATCAATACTTTCCTTATATTATAATATAATTTTTCTCAGAATTCGTTAATTTTATACATCCAAATTTTGTAATTTGAATCGTATCTTCAATTCTAACGCCGAATTTTCCTGGAATGTAGATACCTGGTTCATCTGTTACTACCATATTTTCTCTTAATAGTGCATCACTTTTATGACTAATATATGGTGGTTCATGAATGTCTAAGCCAAGTCCATGACCTAAACTATGAATTAACGCGTGTCCACGCATTTTAAAATTAATTTCAACAATTTTGCTTAGATGCCTTACGCTAGCTCCATCTCTGTATTCATCCAACACTTGTTTTTGATTGGTTAACACTAAATCATAAATTGGTTTTACTGCATCTGGCACCTTTCCTACAAATATGGTTCTTGTCATATCTGAACAATACCCATTTACTTTACACCCCATATCAATTGTAATAATATCAACTTCTTCTATTTTTCTATCGGTGGGAACGGCATGTGGTTTTGATGTATTTTCTCCTGAAGCAACAATGGGGTCAAAGGCAATCCCATCTGCCATGTGCCTATAATATTCTTCAATTTCGTAAGCAATTTCTTTTTCCGTCATTCCTGGTTTAATAAACTGCAACATATAGCTAAAACATTCATCTGTAATATTACATGCTCTGTTAATGGCATGGAGTTCTTCTTCATCTTTTATCATTCTTTGCTTTTCAATGATATATTCTGTTTCAACAAAATTATGAATTTTGTATTTTCGCATATATTCTTTGTAAGTTGCATACGTAATAAAATTTTCTTCAAAGCCTACATTCTCACAAAACATAAAAAAGTTTTCATTGTCGTCTGTTGAAACATCATTGCTATCATACACAATAATTTCATCATTTATCGTTAGAATACTATGGACATGTTCAATATACCTTCCATCTGTAATATAAATATTTTCTTTTCTTTTAATGAGCAATATGCCTTCTGCATCAATGTTTGTTAAATATTTAATATTCTTGGGGTTAGATATAATCATGCCTTGTAAATTTAAGCTACCCATTTTATTTCGTAACCATTGTAGTTTTGGATTCATAGGCTATTCTCCCTTTCTTCAAAAACTTATGGATGATACAATCCTAATGTAAAAATCTGCATTAATACTGCTTTTATCGTTTCAAATGGCACATACATACTAATAAAAGTTCCTAATACAATAAATGGTCCAAATGGTATATATTCATTTGATTTGCGAATTCTTGTCACCAATAGCACAATACTTAAGATTGCTCCAATCAAAAATGAAAGTAATGTGATAACAATAATATTGGATAGTCCAAACAATAACCCTAATGCTCCCATTAATTTGACATCTCCAAAGCCCATGGCTTCTTTTCCATAAATGAATCCTCCCACAACTGTAATGAGAAAAAAGATGCCTGCTCCTACAACCATGCCTAATAATAAATTGATGGTAATGGCAATGTCTGACATGCCATATAAAAAAGCAAATACCATTCCAATTTCAAACAAGAGTAAATTCAATCGGTTTGGAATAATTTGATGGCGGTAATCAATGACAAATACCGAAACCAACATTGGTGCTATGATTAAGTATTTGATCAAATCCAAATTGGCAATTAATGTTTGTTTCACACCGCAAGTATATAGTAATGTTACATAAATCACGGCAATGCAAAATATGATACTATAGTTTGGTCTAAATTTCATTTTATATTCTGTTAGCATATCTTTTGAAAATACTTTTTTGTATTCTGGCAGTCTTTTGTTTGCCCAATCTACCAATTGCCCAATAAAAATAGAGGCAATCACTGCTATCACATAAAAAGCAATATGTATGTCTTTTATATACATTTGTTTTCGTCCCTTCTACTGATTTTCTTCCGTTTTTATAGTGTTTTTAATTTTATTTTCAATTGGTCTTTTCCAAGCTGTATACCAATAATCTTTTGTTTGAATCGGGTCTACTAATATGGTATACATATGGCACCTGTTTCCTCCTAGAATGTCTGTAAATAGTTGGTCTCCTACTACTGCTATTTTTTCAGGCGCTTCTTGCACTTCTCTTTGTATACGCAAAAAACCTTTTTTCAATGGTTTCATCGCAAAATTATGATATGGAATTTCTAGTGTTTTGGCAATTTTTTCTACTTTTTGTTTATTGTTTGTGTTTGACAAAATATATAGCTTCATTCCTTGCCCTTTTAGCTCTTTTGCCCATGCAACAACTGTGTCTGTTAACGTTTGGTAATAGTCAATGAGCGTATTGTCTGCATCTAAGATAAGAACTTTGATTTTATGGTTTAACAAATATTCTATGGTAATGTCTTCTACTTTTCGAAAGTACCCATTCGGATAAATATTCATTTTGAATCACGTCCCTTCTTAGCAGTTGCTAGTTTCCTATACTATATTATCAATCTCTACTACTTTTGTCAAGATATTTTGAGGGATTTTGTGCATTTCATAAAGAGAAACTAAGATTTTAATTAAAAAATAGTAAAATCTTAGTTTCTTTTATTTATATAATTGATACAGTAGATATGTATATATATGGTAGTGAGTAAGGCCAATGGAATTGCAGGTTTCCAGCCTTACTCGTGAAAAGATGAATTTGATTCTCTACTGCAAACGATACATTCTATATCTTTATGGTTCATTGTCTCCCAAAGGCCAATTAGGGACGTATCTTTTTTGTCCCTAAGGGACAAAAAAGATACGTCCCTAATTGGCCACCTACGGTTATTGGTTTTCCCATGTTAGGATTGGATATCCTTCATTGATCTGATTTGTGTCGGTTGTATATGCTTCACCTAATGTTGATGCTAAGCCTTTCATTTCCTCTTCGCTTTTTGAAGTAGCATTTTCGTCGCTTCCGCTTGCCAGTTTCTACCTCAGAACCAATTCCATTCGTAGCACCACAACTCTGTAGCCAGTAATTGTTTGTTAACTCAACTTCTTTGTTTTTTACACAAATAATGCCTCCTTTGTTACTGTTTGAAGTTGATAACGTCCCTGTATTATAGCAATTTTCAATCTTTACTGTTGTTCCAGAGCTAGAATCCTCTTCATCTTCATTCACCCAAAATTCACCAGCAATTCCCCCTATTATTTCACTCACAGCACCACTATTCACAGAAATGTTGCCTCTATTGTAACAATTTTTAATTTCGACTTGAGTCCCCCCTAGTCCATCACCAGTAATACCTCCACAAGCAACAGTTTCGACTTCGAGACCATCTATCGCCTCAATCTTGACATCGCCAGTATTCACACATGAGCTTAAAGATGTTGCTACTAAATGCCCAGCAATTCCTCCAGCTAGTAGATTACCTTGAACCGTACCTTCATTTTTACAATTTCCAATAATTGTTAGACTTTGCCCCTCTTCCACTTCTGTTCCAAACGCATTCCCCACAATTCCTCCGGCACCACCAGCCTCACTAGTTTCTACAGAAGCTTTCTCGGTAATCGAACCTGTATTAATACAAGATTCAATCTCTCCACCTTTACCACCAAACGTTCCCGCTATACCTCCTGTGCCAAATCCAGCAGGTGTTGCAGAAACGGCTGCCTCATTCTTACAAGAAACAATGCTAGTTTCGCCGTGAAGATATCCCACTATTCCTCCTGTTGATCGTCCCGTTGCCGTTATCTCTTTTGCTTTGTTATCACATTTTTCAATTTTTGAAGTCTCGAATACCTCTCCTGCAATGCCACCAGTACATGCAACGCCCGTAACATTTCCTGTATTCTGACAAGTATTCAACAAGCCCGTACTCATTGTTCCAACTATTCCTCCCGTATAAGATATATCTGCCGTCCCTGTCACAGTACTACTGTTATTACACTCTGTCACTTGGGCATTATTATTCTCCTCCATACGTCCAATAATTCCTCCAACATCCGAGTCTCCTTCTACACTTACTCCTATGTTATCACAGTCATTAACTTGCGTACTATTATTCATATGTCCAACAATTCCTCCTACGTAGACACCAATCCCCATTACACTTGCTTGGTTATCACACTGCTCCACTTCAGTGCTTCCACATATCTGTCCTGCTATACCTCCTAAATAACCATTTCCAGTAACAGATTTTCCCTTATTATTGCATTTCGTAATTATAGCACTACT
>CANQPE010000004.1 GCA_947625645.1 uncultured Clostridia bacterium
AGGTCTAAAAGTTCAAAAATGAACTCATGATAGCTAGGTTGCCTTCCAAAATAAAATGAGGGAGGTCTTTTTTATGAAAATGAAAAAAATATTAATGGTTTTAGGAATCATAATAGCAATTTTAGTAGTAATTGTTTTAGTACATACAATTAGAAACTATATGATAATTACAGACTTACAAAATAAAATTTCACAATATGCTGATAATGTAAATTATTATACTAAATCTATCGCAACAGTTAAAGATGGGACTATAACAATGGAATATTATAGGAAAGACAATAACCAAGTTGTTTTCTTAGAAAGAAATCTAAATGGTACAATAAATAAAATAGCAATGTATAATAATGGAGAAAAAACAGATACATTTACTCAAACACCAGACACAAAAATAGCTCAACTAAATAGTGGAACAATAATGTCAATAGGTATTTATAATCATTTAGAAACAGAAAATAATTGGCAAACATTTCTAGGAAGTATGCCAGCAAGTGTAAAGTCAACTAATTATAACGGAAAAGATTGCTATATTATAAAAGGCTTTATGTCATCAACATCTTTAACTTTTGAAGGAGCAGAAACTTATATAGAAAAAGATACAGGATTATTTATAAAAGACATAGAAGGAGAAACAATAACTGAAAAAGAATATGAATTTGATAATGTAGAAGATTCGATTTTTTTAGAACCAGATATAAGTCAATATACTTTAAAATCAGATAGTTAAAATTAGGAAAGAAGATGGAAGAATAATTATCATCTTCTTTTTTATCTGTCATTTATGATTTTATAAGTAAAAGTGAAATAGTAATTTTTTGTAGAATAAATTATGAAAATTTATGAATATTATAGACAAAATTAGAATAATATTGTAGAATAATTGTCATAGGAAATGACAATTAGCAGATGTGGTTTTGCCACCAATTTTACGAGCTTTCGTAGGAAAGGTGGTGATGTTTATGGTTAAAGCAATGCTATTTTTAATATTAGCCTTAATATTTTCTTTAACATTAAACGTTGCCTTGACAGCAGTTCTGTATAAGAACTGGGTTGATAAGCAACTACATAAATAAAAAATAAACCATTCTGCTTATGCCGAGCTAATGGTTTATTAAAACTATATCTTGGCAAAACCACGTTTGTGGAATTGTCATTTCCTATATTTATTATAATACATATATAGATAAAAAGTCAATAAAATATAGAAAATTATATACAAAAAATAAAAAAGGAGATGGAGTAACGAATAAAAAATTTCAAAAAAGAAAATACAACGAGTATACCAGAGAATCTAACATCAGAGTATGAATGGAATAATGTAAAATAATAAAGTATAAACAAAAGGAGATATGAATTTTTATAAGTTTATATCTCTTTTTTGTTGGAAAGGAAAAAAGATGAAATCGAAAACAGAACAGATTTTTAGTATGATTTTTCAAGAGTTAAAAGAAGAAATTAACAAGAATAAAGAAAAAATATTTCTAAAAGAATATACGATTCCAAGTATAAATTATAATCCACAAAGTGAAGATATAGATAATATGTATTTTACAAGTGGTATTGAAATGGAATTAGATAGAATGGTTAGTTTTTTTGAATATAAAATATATTATGCAAGTTATAAAGACAAATATTTTTTTAGTAATAGTCAAGAATTAGCACAAGAAAAAATGCTAAAAGAAATTGAAAGTGAAAGCAAAATAGATGGCTATGAAATGGACAAAACAGAAGAATTAAAACAAAAATTATTCACAAAATTAGAACAAGAACTTACAAATTTTAAACAAGAATTGAAACAAAAAACAGCGGATGAAATAATAAAAAGTGCTTATGAACTAACTGTAAAAGAGGAGATAATAAACGAAATAAAAGAAAAAAATTTAGATAAAATAGAAGAAATGAAAGAACGAAAAATATATATTCCAAGAATGATCCATCCTTGGAAAAGTAAATCATTCGAAGAATTTATAAAAACGCAGAAACATCGCATAGAAAATGTCGCATAAAAATATTAGCACTAAAATAAAAATTTAGTGCTAATAAATAAAATTTTTTAAGACATTTTCAAAAATGATTGACAAAAAGATTGTACAGATATAGAAACAGATTCAATAATGGAAGAATATTACAAAAAACTTACATCATAAATAAATATAATGCAAGGTATTAAATGCCTTGTATTTTTTTTAAAAAAATGTTAAAATACTAATGATGTAATTATTTAGTCTTATTTAATTTTAATTAGATTTATATAAGAATATCTAGTTTAGAAAAACAAAGTTTATGACCCAAGTCGTGTAATTGCTAATTATGTTTACAAAAATTTCAAAAAAAGCGAACAAATTACACGAATTTGTTCGGTAATTACACGAATTTTTTGGTTAATAGTTGTCGTTTTTTTGGGTCATAAGGAGGAAAAAATGTTCAAATTAGTATCAAATTATAAGCCAACTGGCGACCAACCAGAAGCAATAGAATACTTATCAAATGGAATTAAAGAAGGCAAGAAATTCCAGACGCTTCTAGGAGTTACGGGTTCTCGGAAAAACGTTTACAATGGCAAATATTATTCAAAAAGTGCAAAAACCAACACTCGTTTTAGCACACAATAAGACACTAGCTGGACAATTATATAGCGAATTCAAAGAGTTTTTCCCTCGGCAATAACGTAGAGTACTTTGTATCATATTATGATTATTACCAACCAGAAAGCTATATACCAAGCTCAGATACGTATATTGAAAAAGACGCTTCTATTAATGATGAAATAGACAAGCTAAGACATTCTGCAACGTTGTCGTTATTTGAAAGCAGAGATGTTATCATAGTTGCTTCTGTTTCTTGTATTTATGGGTTAGGAGACCCAGAAGACTATCAAGACATGATGCTTTCATTACGAACAGGTATGCAAAAAGGAAGAGATGAAGTGTTAAAAAAATTAATTACGATGCAATATACAAGAAACGAAATAGATTTTAAAAGAGGAACGTTCCGAGCAAAAGGAGACATTGCGGAAATTTACCCATCATCTCAAAGTGAAAGTGCTGTTAGGGTAGAGTTTTGGGGCGATGAAATTGAAAAAATAACAGAAATTAATCCTTTAACAGGGAAAGCCATAGGAACCAGAAAGCATATTTTAATTCCTCCCGCTTCTCAATATGTTACCAATAAAGAAAAAATGGAACGAGCCATTGTTACCATTGAAAAAGAGCTAGAAGAAAGAATCCAATATTTTAAAGAAAGAGGGAAACTCATTGAAGCACAAAGAATTCAAGAAAGAACTAATTTTGACATTGAAATGATGAAAGAAACAGGATTTTGCCAAGGAATTGAGAACTATTCAAGACATATTAGTGGCAGAAAACCAGGTTCACCACCATATACATTATTTGATTATTTTCCAAAAGATTTCTTGCTATTGGTAGATGAATCACATGCCACATTACCACAAGTCAAAGCCATGTATAATGGAGATAAATCTAGAAAAGATGCTTTAATTCAATATGGATTCCGCTTGCCATCTGCATATGATAACAGACCGCTCACATTTGAAGAATTTGAAAAACGTATCCATCAAGTTGTTTTTGTTAGTGCAACGCCAGCAGAATATGAAAAACAACATAGCCAAGAAAATGTAGTTGAGCAAATTATTAGACCAACTGGCCTTTTAGACCCTAAAATAGAGGTAAGACCAGTAACAAACCAAATTGATAATTTAATTGAACAAATTCGTATCAGAGTAGAACGAAAGGAACGCGTCTTGGTAACAACCTTAACGAAAAAAATGGCAGAAGATTTAACAGAATATTTAAAAAGCGTTGACATCAAAGTAAATTATATGCATTCTGATACAAAAGCATTGGAAAGAATGGAAATTATCCGAAATTTGCGTTTAGGAGAATTTGACGTACTTGTTGGAATTAATTTGTTAAGAGAAGGACTAGACATACCAGAAGTATCATTGGTTGCCATATTAGATGCAGATAAAGAAGGCTTTTTGCGTTCGGAAAGGTCGTTGATTCAAACAATAGGAAGAGCAGCTAGAAATACAGACGGAACTGTCATCATGTATGCAGATGAACTAACAGAAAGCATGGAAAAAGCCATATCAGAAACCAACCGTAGACGTGGCATACAAGAAGCATATAACAAAAAACATGGCATTACACCAAAGACAATTCAGAAATCTGTTCGAGATTCAATTCGAGCAATTAAGCAAGAAGACATTGGTGTGGAATATAAAATGGAAAACAAAGAAGACGTAAAAGACGTCATTGCAAAATTAACAGATGAAATGCTAAAATTCGCCGCAGATATGGAATTTGAAAAAGCAGCAGAAGCAAGAGATAAAATTAAAGAATTAGAAAAAATATTAGAAGAATCATAGCGATTATAGTGAACGCCAACTAGTTTCATGAGAAAGGAAGAAGCAAAAAAATGAACGATAAAATTACAATCAAAGGTGCCAAAGAGCATAATTTGAAAAATATCAATATTGAAATCCCAAGAGATAAACTTGTAGTCATTACAGGATTATCAGGTTCTGGAAAATCTTCGTTAGCATTTGATACGTTGTATGCAGAAGGGCAAAGAAGATATGTAGAAAGTTTGTCATCTTATGCAAGGCAATTCTTAGGCATTATGGAAAAGCCTGCAGTAGAGTCTATTGAAGGGCTATCTCCCGCAATATCCATTGACCAAAAAACAACTTCTAGAAATCCACGCTCTACTGTAGGAACCGTAACAGAAATTTATGACTATATCAGGTTATTATATGCAAGAATAGGAACGCCATATTGTCCACACTGTGGGATTAAAATTGAAAGGCAAAGCATTGACCAAATTGTAGATAATGTTATGGCATGGGAAGAAGGAACCAAAATTCAAGTATTAGCACCAGTTGTTCGAGGCAAAAAAGGAGAATTTACCAAGCAATTAGAAGGGTACCAAAAAGAGGGATTTGTTAGAGTCAGAATTGATGGAGAAAATTATGAATTAACAGATGATATCACCCTAGATAGAAAAAAGAAACATGAAATTGAATTAATCGTTGACAGACTTGTGATCAAAGAAGAAATGAGAAGTAGATTAACGGAATCCATAGAAACAGCTCTAAAACATGCAGAAAATTTAGTCTTAATTGATGTCATAGGACAAAAACCAGTATTATACAGTACCAATTATGCATGCCCAGAATGTGGATTTAGTTTTCCAGAATTATCCCCAAGGATGTTTTCATTTAACAACCCATATGGTGCATGTCCAGAATGCATGGGAATAGGGTACCTCATGAAAATGGATGAAGATTTAATTATTCCAGACAAAAATAAAACCTTGTACGATGGTGTAAAAGCGTTTGGTTCAAGTGTTATGAAAAGGGCAGATACGATGGCAAAAATGTATTTTGAAAGTATAGGCAAACATTATGGCGTAGACATTTCTGTACCAATTAAAAAATTACCAAGAACATTTTTAGAGAAAATTCTATATGGAACAGGAGATGAAGTGATTGATTTTGAATATGAATCTTCCATTGGAACTAGAAATTTTAAAGCACCTTTTGAAGGAGTACTGCCAACGTTAGACAGACGCCATAGAGAAACAAAATCACAAGGTATGAGAGAATTTTATGAAATGTATATGAGCGAATCGGAGTGTACCGCATGTAAAGGCGCTAGATTAAAACCAGAAATTCTTTCTATCAAAATAGGGGGCAAAAACATCAATGAAATGACAGACATGTCAATTAAACACATCAAAGAATTTTTAAGCACATTAGAGTTAACACCAACACAAGCCATGATTGCAGAAATGATATTAAAAGAGATAGACAAACGTTTACAATTTTTAATGGATGTTGGTTTGGAATATTTAACGTTATCAAGAAGTGCAGGAACACTTTCAGGAGGAGAGGCACAAAGAATTCGTTTAGCAACACAAATTGGTTCAGGGCTAACAGGGGTACTCTATATATTAGACGAACCAAGTATTGGGTTACATCAAAGAGATAATGATAAGCTGTTGGCCACCTTGAAAAAATTAAGAGATTTAGGAAATACCTTATTAGTAGTGGAACATGATGAAGATACCATGTATGCAGCAGACCAGATTATAGACATTGGTCCAGGAGCAGGAGAACATGGAGGACAAGTTATGGCACAAGGAACAGCCGAAGAAATTAAGCAAGTACCAGAATCTATTACAGGTCAATATTTAAGTGGAAGAAAACAAATTGCTGTTCCCAAAACAAGAAGAAAAATGGTAAAAGGAAAAGTCATTGAAGTACAAGGCGCTACAGAAAATAACTTAAAGCAAATCAGCGTTAAGTTTCCACTAGGCGTATTTACATGTGTGACAGGGGTGTCTGGTTCTGGAAAATCTACCTTAGTGAATGAAGTTCTTTACAAAACCGTTGCCAAAGAATTAAACAATTCAAATGAAAAACCAGGAAAATGTAAGGGCGTGAAACGGCATTCATCAAATTGATAAAATTATCAATATAGACCAATCTCCCATTGGAAGGACACCACGTTCAAATCCTGCCACATATACAGGCGTGTTTGACCTCATTCGTGATTTATTTGCTTCCACAAATGAAGCAAAATTACGAGGCTATGAAAAAGGCAGATTTAGTTTTAACGTAGCAGGTGGAAGATGTGAAAGCTGTAATGGAGACGGCGTACATAAAATAGAAATGCACTTTTTACCAGATGTATATGTACCATGTGAAGTTTGTAAAGGCAAGAGATACAATCGCGAAACATTAGAAGTAAAATATAAAGGAAAAAGTATTGCCGATGTATTGGATATGACAGTAGAAGAAGCGCTTACCTTTTTTGATAAAATTCCAAAAATAAAGCCAAAATTACAAACATTATATGACGTAGGACTTAGTTATATTCAATTAGGACAACCTTCCACCACTTTATCAGGCGGAGAAGCACAAAGAGTGAAACTAGCAACAGAATTATCCAAAAGAGCAACGGGAAAAACACTATATATTTTAGATGAACCAACAACTGGGTTACACATAGCAGATGTTCATAAATTAGTCAATATTTTACAAAGACTAGTAGATGCAGGAAACACAATTATTGTCATTGAACATAATTTAGACCTAATTAAAACTTGCGATTATGTCATTGACCTAGGACCGGAAGGCGGAGACTATGGGGGAGAAATTATTGCAGTTGGCACGCCAGAACAAATTTGTAAAAACGAAAAAAGTTATACAGGAAAATTTTTAAAAAAATATTTACAATAAATAAAAAAATCCTTGAAAAAAGTAAAAAAACTATGGCAATTCTAAAAGCAATATGGTATAATACGAATATAATAATTTTATGTCGAAAGGAATTTAGAAAATGTCATTTATTGAAAAAATCAAGGAGAGAGCAAAACAAGACATTAAAACAATTGTACTTCCAGAAGCAGAAGATATCCGTACCTTACAAGCAACAGAGACAGCCTTAACGGAAGCGTATGCTAACATTATCTTGCTTGGAAATGAACACAACATAACAGAAAAGGCAAAAACAAATGGAATTAATATACAAGGGGCAACCGTGATAGACCCAACAAACGCAGAAAACAATGAAAAGTATGCCAACCTGCTATATGAATTACGAAAAGAAAAAGGCATGACTATGGAAGAAGCCAAAAAACGAGTATTAGACCCTGTATATTATGGAATGTTAATGGTAAAAGATGAGGCAACTAAGGCAGATGGATTGGTATCTGGGGCAATACATTCTACGTCAGATACGCTAAGACCAGCTTTACAAATCCTAAAAACAGCACCAGCAACAAAACTTGTTTCTGCTTTTTTTGTTATGGTAGTTCCCAATTGTCCATATGGAAGTAATGGAACGTTTCTGTTTGCAGACAGCGGACTAAACCAAAATCCAACGCCAGAAGAATTATCAGAAATTGCCATTGCCTCAAGCAGAAGTTTTCAGCAATTAATTGGAGAAGAACCTAAAGTTGCTATGCTTTCATATTCAACTTATGGCAGTGCAAAATCAGACTTAACAGAAAAAATGATTGCAGCAACCAACTTGGTAAGAGAAAAGGCACCAGATATTTTATGTGATGGAGAATTACAAGTAGATGCAGCCATTATTCCAGAAATTGCAAAATCAAAAGCACCCGGAAGTCCATTAGAAGGAAACGCCAATATATTAATATTCCCAGATTTAAATGCAGGCAATATAGGTTATAAGTTGGTACAAAGGTTAGCAAAAGCAGAAAGCTATGGACCTCTATGCCAAGGAATTGCGAAACCAGTCAATGATTTATCACGAGGCTGTGATGCAAAAGATATTGCCGGTGTTATTGCAATCACTGCAGTACAAGCACAAATATAAGAAAATAAAAAATGGAGGTGCATGCTTATATGAAAATTCTTGTACTAAATTCAGGAAGTTCGTCATTAAAATATCAAGTCATTGATATGGAAACAGAAAAAATGTTAGCAAAAGGCTACTTCGAAAGAATTGCACAAGGAAATTCGTTTTTGACGCATACAGTGAATGGAGAAAAACACAAATTTGAACACTATGCCAAAAATCATGAACAAGCCATTGAATTTGTCATCAGCAGATTACAAAATCCACATTATGGAGTTTTAACAGACTTATCAGAACTAGGAGGAATTGGACACAGGGTTGTCCACGGAGGAGAAAAATTCTCCAATCCAGTATTGATTACAGAAGAAGTCATTCAAGAGATTGAAACTTGTAGTGAATTAGCACCATTGCATAATCCAGCCGCCATATTAGGAATTCGTGCTTGCCAAAAAATTGTACCCAATATGCCAATGGTAGCAGTGTTTGATACTGCATTTCACCAAACCATTTCAAAAGAAAAATACATTTATCCAATTCCATACGAATATTACAAAAAATATGGAATTCGAAAATATGGTTTCCACGGAACCTCTCATCAGTTTGTCTCCCAACGAGTAGCAGAATTGTTAAACAAAGATATTAAAGAACTAAAAATTGTTAGTTGTCACTTAGGGCAAGGCGCCAGTGTATGTGCCATTCAAGAAGGAAAATCTATTGAAACCAGTATGGGATTAACACCATTAGGAGGAATCCCTATGGGAACAAGAAGCGGAGATATAGACCCTTCTGTTGTTACCTACATCATGAAAAAAGAAAATCTAACCCCAGATGAAATGGAATATATTTTAAATAAACAATCAGGTGCATATGGAATATCACAAGTTTCAGTAGATTTTAGAGATATTGAAGCAGACGCTAAAGCGGGTGGAACACATGCACAACTAGCATTAGACCATTATCATTATTTAGTGGCTTGTTATATTGCAAGATGTGCCGTTGCCATGAATGGAATAGA
Organism: uncultured Clostridia bacterium; assembly: GCA_947625645.1. GTDB lineage: Bacteria > Bacillota > Clostridia > TANB77 > CAG-508 > CAG-269. Next base: position 9,364 of record CANQPE010000004.1, read on the forward strand.
CGTCCTTACCTTTACAGCCGGGGTAGGGGAAAAAGGGCAAGATTCAAGGCAAGCCATTTGCAACCACCTAAAATTTTTAGGCGTAGAAATTGACGAAGCACGTAACCAAGCATGCAAAGGAATAGAAGAAGAAATTTCTACCAAACGTTCAAATGTCAAGGTCTTTGTTGTGCCAACAAATGAAGAGCTTATGATTGCCAAAGAAACGTTAAGAATGGTACAAGGAAAAGAGGAAACAGAAGGGTAACCTCTTTCCTAACGGATATTGAGAAAGGAATGGAAAATTATGAAAATACTAGTTTTAAACTGCGGTAGCTCATCATTAAAATATCAATTAATTGATATGGATACAGAAGAAGTCATTGCTTCTGGAAAATATGAAAGAATAGGAGAAAAAGAAGCATTTTTAACACACAAAGTAGAAAAGACAGGGCAAAAAATTAAACTTGAAAATCCAGCATATAACCATACAGAAGCAATTGAATTTACGTTAAAACAATTAGTAGACACAGAATACAGAGTCATTGACACATTAGATGAAATTTCAGCAATTGGACATCGATTGGTTCATGGAGGAGAAAAAATTGCAGAGTCTGTTAAAATTGATGACAAAGTCATAGAGGTATTAAAAGAATATACAGATTTAGCACCATTACACAATCCAGCATGTATTTTAGGGATTGAAGCATGTCAAAAAGTAATGCCAGGCAAGCCAATGGTAGGTGTATTTGATACTGCTTTTCACCAAAGTATTCCCAAAGAAAGGTATATTTACCCAATTCCATATGAATACTATAAAAAATACGGTCTCAGAAAATATGGTTTCCATGGCACATCCCATATGTATGTTTCACAAAGAGTACTGGAGATAGAACACAAAGCTAGCAAAGACCTAAAACTGATTACATGCCATTTAGGGCAAGGCGCAAGTATTTGTGCCATAAAAGACGGAAAATCTGTAGACACTAGTATGGGATTAACACCATTAGGTGGAATTCCTATGGTAACAAGGTCAGGAGATTTAGATCCATCTGTGATTACGTACTTAATGAAAAAAGAATGTTTAAAACCAGAAGAAATGGAAACAATGTTGAACAAAGCCTCTGGCTTAGCAGCAATATCAGGCTTAGCACCAGATTTTAGAGAAATTGAAGATGCTTCCAATGCCGGAAATGAAATGGCAAAAATTGCAATCGATGAATTCAATTATGCAATTGCAGGGTACATTGCTAAATATGCTGTTGCATTAAATGGAGTAGACGCTATTATCTTTACGGGAGGTGTTGGAGAAAATCAAATAAATATCCGTAAAGGCATTTGTGAAAAGTTAGCATTTATGGGAGTAGAACTTGACTTACAAGCCAACAAAATTAGAGGAGAAGAAACCGTAATTTCTACACCAAGTTCAAAAGTGAAAGTATATGTTATCCCAACAAATGAAGAATTAATGATTGCAAAAGAAACGCAAAAATTAATAAAATGACTTAATAGAACCAAAAGGAGGAAATAGAAATGGCAAAAATTTTAGAAGATATATCAAGAACATTAAATGAATATTTATTATTACCAAATTTAACAGATGAAAGGTGTATACCTAGTCAGGTGTCTTTAAGAACACCACTTGTAAAATTCAAAAAAGGAGAAGAAGCAAAATATTATGCAAATGTACCAATGGTATCTGCTGTTATGCAAGCTGTTTCAGGAGAAGAAATGGGAATTGCATTAGCAAGAGAAGGAGGGGTTGCGTTTATTTATGGTTCACAATCTATTGAATCACAAGCAAGAATGGTTCGCCATGTAAAAAAACATAAAGCCGGTTTTGTCATTAGTGATTCTAATGTGAAATCTGGTACACCATTAAAAGATGTCATTCGCCTAGTAGAAGAAACAGGACATTCAACAGTCATTATTACAGATGATGGAACAGCCAATGGAATTTTCTTAGGGTTAGTCACAGATAAAGATTACCGCGTATCAAGAGATGACATGGAAGCCCCAATTGACAACTTTATGACACCAAAAGAAAAAGTGTTCTGGGCACATGAAGGAGTGAGCCTATCAGAAGCAAATGACTTAATCTGGGAGCATAAAAAAGCATGTTTACCAATTTTAACAGAAGAAGGAAGACTAAAATATTTGGTATTCCGCAAAGACTATGAAGATAGAAAAAACAATCCAAACTCTTTATTAGACGAAAATAAACGTTACATTGTGGGAGCAGGGATTAACACAAGAGATTATGAAGAAAGAATCCCAGCCCTAATTGAAGCAGGGGTGGACTTAATTTGCATGGACTCTTCCGATGGATATTCTGTATGGCAAAAAAATACCATTGATTTTGTTCGTAAAAACTATGGTGATAGCGTGAAAATAGGAGCAGGAAATGTAGTTGACAGAGAAGGATTCCGCTATTTAGCAGAAGCAGGAGCAGATTTTATCAAAATTGGTGTTGGTGGAGGTTCTATTTGCATCACGCGTGAAACGAAGGGAATTGGACGTGGTAATGCATCTGCCTTAATTGATGTTGCAGCTGCTCGTGATGAATACTTAGCAGAAACAGGAATTTATATTCCACTATGTTTAGATGGAGGCATTGTCCATGACCATCACATTACAATTGCTTTAGCATTAGGCGCAGATTATGTTATGATGGGAAGATATTTTGCAAGATTTGACGAAAGCCCTACAAGAGTTGTCAAAAAAGGCAATGGATATGTCAAAGAATATTGGGGCGAAGGCTCTAATAGAGCTAGAAACTGGCAGAGGTACGATATGGGAGGAGACAAAAAACTTTCTTTTGAAGAAGGGGTAGATTCTTATATTCCATATGCAGGAAAATTGAAAGACAATTTAGCCATTACATGTGCCAAAATTAAATCTACCATGTGTAATTGTGGCAGTGTCACAATTGCAGAATTACATGAAAAAGCAAGGCTAACACTTGTTTCAGAAATTAGCATTTCAGAAGGCAGTGCACATGATGTTATCTTAAAAGAAGTTGATACGCAATATCAGTAAAAACAAGAGCGTTTGTATGAGGGAAGGCATGTGATAAACCATGAACAAAACAGTTGATATATTAATGGCAACCTATGAAACCAATCCACATTTTTTAAAACAACAAATAGACAGTATTTTACAACAAACCTATACAGACATTCATTTAATCATAAGTGATGACCATTCAACTAGCCCAGAAGTACAAGCTATTTTACAAGAAGTTTGCCAACAAGATGATAGAGTAGAATTATATGTGCAACCTCAAAACTTAGGTTACATAAAAAACTTTGAATTTCTACTGTTGCAATCCAAGGCGGAGTATATTTGCTTTAGTGACCATGATGATGTTTGGAAACCAGAAAAAGTAGAAAAACAATTGCAAACTTTAGAGCAACAACAAGTGGACATGGTATACTGTAATTGTATGCAAATCGATGAAAAAGGGAATACTATCCAAGAAAATTATTTTCGCTATAAAAATATGCCGCTTATAAAAGGCAACCATAAAAAATTGGGGATTTCAAGATACTTAGGGATTGGATGTTCACAAATGTTTACCAAGGCAGTCAAAGAAAAAATGCTGCCATTTAAAACAGAAGTCATGGCACAAGATTGGCTTGTTAGTTTTATTGCAAATGAAAATAAAGGTGTATGTTATATAGAAGAACCACTGTTTTTTTATAGGTTACACACAAGCAACGTCTTTGGGGGAAGAAGTTTAGAACAAAATTTAAGGCGTTGGAAAGAAGCGCATGGGAATACCTATAAAAGTTATTTACAATATAGAACAGAAAATGTAATTCAACCAGCATATTTAGAGGGGGCCAATATGTGCCTAGCATATTGCACAGAGGAAATGACACAAAAATGGATTCAAAAATTGATTTCCTATTATAAAAGCCTCATATCGTCTCACTATGTAAATTGGCACTTTTTATCGTATTTCCGCTTCTTGGCAGGAAAAAATCTAGGAAAACAGATGGTAAAAGAGATTGTTATTTTTCATATTCCCATTTTAGGATATTTACGTTTTCGCTAAAAGATGAAAAAGATAAGAGAGGAAGGATAAAAAAATGAAAAAACACATACGAAACATCATGCGTTTCATTGTCATTAGTTTGGGAATTGTGATTGGGTTTTCACAAATTCCCAAAACGGAAGCTGCTACTAACGAACAAGCAATGGTATATATAGATTTACCAAAGCAACAACAATATAAAACTTCTATGGCTGTACAAGGTTGGATGATGGCAAAAGAAGCCAATGTACAAGTAAAGGCATATGTAGATTCAACAGAAGTAACGAGCCAATTAAAAAGAGTAGAAAGAAAAGATGTATTAAAGTCTAGTTATGCAACACAATATGGAAATGCTGCAACAAACCCAACACCTGGATTCCAGGGAACGGTTGATTTAACACCATTTAAAGATGGAAAACATACCTTTATGGTGCAAGCAGTTTCTAGCAAAACAAAAGCCGTATTAAAACAAGAAAAAAGAGAATTTACCATCCAAAAATATACCATGCTGTTCTGTGCAGACTTGCCAAAAGAAAATGGAACTGTAACAGGAACAAATTTGTATATTCAAGGTTGGCAAATGAGTGAAGATAAAGAGGCACAAATTAAAATTACAGTCAATAACGTAGATTACACAAGTTCTGTTGTTAGAGTACAAAGACCAGATGTTTTAAAAGCATATGGAAACAAATACGGTGGAAGCAGTAAAAACCCAACGCCTGGGTTTAAGGTCAATATTGATGTAAGTAGCTGGAAAGATGGCACATACAACGTCAAATTTGAAACCTATTTACCAAAATCAAAAGAAATCATCTATTCTTATACAAGGAAGTTTCTAATTAAAAAATACAAATCACTATTTTGCATTGATACACCAACAGAAAATGCCACTTTTAGGACAAATATAACCGTTCGTGGCTGGCTCATGAGTGAAGATAAAGAAGCACAAGTAAGACTTTTCGTTGGAAAAACAGATTATACGGATAAGGTAACTAGAGTAGAGCGAGCAGACGTGTTAAAAGCCTATACAAACCAATATGGAGGTAGTAGTAAAAATCCAAGGCCTGGGTACACGGCAAACATTGATGTAACGAAATGGAAAGATGGGACATATCCTTTAAAATTTGAGGTATATTCCCCTAAAACAAAAGAAGTCTTATTTACTTGTACACGAACAATAAAAGTACAAAAATATGCAACTACAATTTATGTAGATGCTCCTGTGGCAAACCAAAATGTGAGAAACACATTGACGGTAAGAGGTTGGACCATGTCTACACAAAAAGATAGGACCATAAAAGTATATTTAGATCAAACAGATATGACAAGTAAAGTTACTTTAGTAGAAAGACCAGATGTCATTCAAGCAGTAAAAAATTATGGAACACAAGCAGAAAATCCAAAACCTGGCTTTCAAGCAACCATTGATGTAAGCCAAGTAAAGGCACAACTAAAACCACATACGTTACGAATCCGTGTTATTTCAAACCCAATGCAAGAAGAAATTGCAAACATAGAAGTACCTGTTGTCATTAACAGTGTTCCTTTTGAAGAAGGAATTTATGGGTATAGTGGGTTAGCCGCATTAGGAAATAAAAATGGTACCAATTTAACGTATTATAAAATTGGAAATGGACCAAATGTATTTTTTGGAACATTTGCTATGCATGGGTTTGAGGACCTATGGGGATTTGACGGACAAGAATTAACCTCCATTGCCAATTACTTTAAAGACTACCTATTAAATGCCCAAGACCAATCCATTGCCTCAAAGTGGACCATTTATCTTTTTCAACAAGTCAATCCAGATGGAACCAACCATGGTTCAACCAATAATGGACCAGGTAGAACAACATTATACAGTTGGGCTCCTAACAATAGAGGAATTGATATTAACCGCTCTTGGCAAGTAGGAAGCCATTATACACGCTATACGGACAGCCGAAACTATAATGGAACAGAAGGATTCCAAGCATATGAAATACGATTTTTAAGAGATTTCTTGCTAAGCCATAAATCTACTTCTGGTCAAACGGTTTTAGTCGATTTACATGGCTGGTTACAGCAATTAATAGGGGATAGTACCGTTTGTAGTTATTACAAGACACAATTCCCAGAAAATAGCACGCGAACAGTGGGACAATATGGAGACGGCTATTTAATTAAATGGGCAAGAAATTCTTTAGGAAATGCGAAACATGCAGCCAAGGCAGCTTTAATAGAGTTACCAAGTGGGGTATCTAACCACAATCAAGTGGTACAAAGAGGATTTCCAACAAAATACGTCAATGCAACGATGGCATTATTACGAGGCATGTAAGAGGGACCCCTTTTCCAATCCAATTTGTGCCTGGGAAGGAATGAGAAAAAATGGAAAAAAACCAGAAAATAGTATGCTTTAGTATTGTAGCAATTGTCATACTAACGTTACTTGCCGTATGGGGCATGACTTTATGGAAAAAAGATACCCAAACGGTACAAGAACCTGAATACCAAGAACAAGAAAACGAAATACAACAGGAAGAAATACAAGAAAATGAAACAGACACAGAGAATAACACATTTGTACAACCAGAAGAAAATCAGGCAGAAACGCAAGACACACAAGCCATAGATGAACTAAAAGAAGAAACAGGAACAACCGGAAATACTGAAATTTATCAAGTAGAAGAAGAATATGATGGTAGAAAAGTACTAGCAGTAAAACCTTCTATTCAAACAAAGGTAGCATTTGCAGGAATGATGAAACATGCGCAACCAACTATGGAAGAAGCTGAAAAGATTGCAAATGAACAATTACCCAAAAATGCGGGGGTATGGATTGCGGAAAACAGTAGAACAGCATGCCTAACAATGTTACAGGAAGTATTAGAATCTACGTATACAGTTGACGACCAAGGCTATTTGAAAGTCGTAAACAAAGAAAAACAAAACCAGTATGATAAGAAATTAGAACAAGCCATACAATCAGACAAACAATATCTTATTGATATTTCTAGCACTTGCTATACAGTAGATCAGTTAACAGGAGAGATAGGACCATACTTATATTCAGAATTGGACCCTTATCAAACGTACCATTATTTGCAAGATTCCAATAGAATGGTCATTTTTCTAACAGAAAATGCCGGTCATAAATTAACAAATACAGAAATTATTCATAGTGTCATAGATTTAATATAAGGGAAGGAACAAACTAACATGGATTTCTTAAAAGATATTTTTACAAATCGAAAGCTCATTTTACAATTAGGAAAAAATGATTTTAAAAATCGTTTTGCCAATACCAGTTTAGGAACAATATGGGGTTTTTTAGCCCCTTTTATCTTTATGATCATGTATGTAATCGTTTTTCAATTTATTTTTGTTACGCCTGGTCCACAAGGTGCACCTTATGTGGTGTGGTTTATGCCAGGCATGGCAATGTGGATGTGTCTCAATGATGGGATTATTGGAGCAAGTAATTCCATCCGTGGGTATAGTTACTTAGTGAAAAAAGTAGTATTCCCCGTAGATGTCATTCCCGTCATTTCTTTAATTGCCAATGCATTTGTTGCACTGTTTTTGTTTTTGATTGCAACAGTTACTTGCATTGCATTTGGATTTATTCCTAATGTGTTGCAACTATTGTATATCATAGTTGCTGCCTATGCATTCATTATTTCATTTACAAGGTTTACTGCAGCCGTAGCAACATTGGTTCCAGACTTTTCTAATTTACTAGGAATTTTGATGCAATTATTTTTCTGGTTTACACCAGTTGTATGGAATTTAACCCAAATTGTAGCCCATCAAACCATTACAAGAGTCATTAAATGTTCTCCATTTACGTACCTAGTTACGGGATTGCGTGATGCTTTTATGCAAAGTGATATTGGAAATATTGTTACCCAAAGCCATGGGTTATATACGATTATTTTTTGGGTGATTACGGCGGTTGTATTTCTTTGGGGAAATTATATTTTTAAGAAAAGTAAAAAGGATTTTGCTGACGTATTGTAATTTCTTTTTTACACGAAACGGAATGAAAGGAGAGGACGATGGAGCAATCAATCGATATACTTTTAGCAACTTATAACGGAGAAAAATATATACCAGAACAGTTGGACAGTATTTTAGGACAAACATACCAAACGTTTCGCTTGCTCATTTCAGATGATGGGTCAACAGATAAAACAAGAGAGATTTTGGAGCAATATGCCAAGAAGGATTCTCGCATTGTTCTATTTCTACAAGAAAAGAATTTAGGGTACATTCGAAACTTTGAATTTTTGTTAAAGCAAGTTACGAGTGCATATTTTATGCTATCAGACCAAGATGATGTATGGTTACCAAATAAAATAGAAACTTCAATGGCGTGCTTAAACAAAGAAGGTGCAGATTTTGTGTTTGGAGATTTGCAAGTGGTTGATCAAGAGTTACATATGCAATATCCTTCTTTTGGTGCGTTTATGCAGTTAGATCGAAAAATAAAAACATGTCTCCATAAAAAAACGTTAAATTATTTATACAATTGTGTAACAGGCTGTACGATACTTGCGAAAAGTACGTTATTAAAAAAAATGTTGCCAATTCCCAATACTTCAAAATATGTGGCACATGACCATTGGATGGGCTTAATGGCTTCTCTTTATGGAAAAATGGCATATGTACCAGAAACCTATATTTTATATAGGCAACATGGAGACAACCAAATTGGAACGGAAAAAATATCCCATGGGTTTTCAACCTTAGGGCAAGTCAGAAGGCTATTTATTGATGTTAAGCTAGGAATTTTTGAAACATATGTTAAACATTCTGAAGCATTTCCAAAAGAAATGCAAGAAAAAAATCAAAAAGCACTGGCATATTATGAAATGATAAATCAAAAAGAAAATTTGAATTTTAGAAAATGGCGTGTATTCCATGAATTATATAAAGAAGAAACAGTACGATATTATATATTAAACTTTATCATTATGAATTTGCCGTTATTGGGAAGACCATTGTTTCAGTTACGTTATCATTTTTTAAGATTACGAAAAAGAAAGGGTGAAGACAGTGAGCGAACAAACAGAACCAGTCATCAAAATTGAAAATTTAAGTAAAAACTATAAAATGTTTGCACGAAAAAAAGATAGAATGTTAGAGACCATATTTCCTATGGTAGAAAGACATGGAATTTTTACAGCCATGAATGACTTCAATTTAGAAGTATACAAAGGGGAAGTATTAGGGGTATTAGGAAAAAACGGAGCCGGAAAATCTACTTTATTGAAGATGATAACAGGGGTAGTAACACCTTCTGGAGGAACAATTGAAATTAAGGGAAAAATCAGTTCACTGTTAGAATTAGGAACCGCTTTTAACCCAGAATTAACAGGAATTGATAACATTTATCAACATGGACAAGTGATGGGACTTTCCAATGAAGAAATTGAACAAAAGAAACAAGAAATCATTGATTTTGCAGATATAGGAGAGCATTTATATCAACCAGTAAAAACATATTCTTCTGGTATGTTTGCACGATTGGCATTTGCTTGTGCCATTAATGTAGACCCAGATATTTTAATTGTAGATGAAGTATTATCTGTGGGAGATATGGCATTCCAACTAAAATGTTTTAAAAAATTTGAACAATTTAAGAAAAAAGGAAAAACCATTTTATTTGTAACACATAGTATTACAGATATTTTAAGAAATTGTACCAGAACTATTATTATACAAAGTGGCAAAAAAATTTTTGATGGAGATGTCAAAGAAGGTGTCGAACGCTATAAAAAAATGATTGTAGGTGTTCGTGAAAAAGAAGAAAAGGAAAAAGTTCCAGCACAAGCCACCAAAACAACAATCGAAAATACAGGGGAAGGAACATGGAAAAGTCATTTTACAGAAAATCCGGACTTAATCACATATGGAAATGGGCATGCAGAAGTAATAGATTATGGAATGTTTGATGAACATGACAACTATGTGTCTGTTTTAGAAAATGATAAGGAAGTTGTCTTAAAATCCAAAATCCATTTCCATGAAGATGTAAAAGACCCCATTTTTACGATGACAGTAAAAGATTTTAAAGGTTTGGAAATGGCAGGAACCAATACTTTAATTGAAAAGATTGCAACAGGAGAGTTCCATAAAGGAGAAGAAGTAGAAGTTGCTTTTAAACAAAAAATTAATGTAGCACCAGGGAAATATACCTTATCATTTAGTTGTACACACTTTAATCATCGTGGCGAATTAGAAGTGTTAAACCGAAAGTATGATGCTTTGCTGATTGAAGTATTATCTACAAAAGACACCGTGGGGCTAATGCGCTTAGATTCCGACATTACAATCACCAAAAAATAGAGAAAGGAAAGGTCGTCATGGAATCAGAATTTTCTAAAAATATTGTTAACTGGTATCCTTTTCAAAAAAACATGCGTGTTTTATTCATTGCAGACGCTCCAGAAGCAATTGCCAGCTCGTTGAGGGACAATTGCAAAGAGGTTGTAGTGGTAACAGAAAATTTAGAAAACACGTTATGTGAAGGGAACGTATTTGACTGTATGGTATTTATTGGGGTAATTGGAATTTTGCCAAGGATTATGCCAAACAACCCTACTTTAGAAGGGTTATTTCATAAAGTAACACCGTATTTAGCGGAACATCGGGAGAATTTTATTGGCAATTGACAACAAATTTGGATTACGCTATTTTTGTGGTCATCCAGAAAATATTTTACACAAAAAGTTTCCAAGTTTAATTGGGTATAGCAATGAGCCAACCAAGATAGAAACCTATACAAAAACAAGTTTAGAAACGTTTCTAAAACAACAAGGGTATTACACGAACTTTTATTATCCGCTTCCAGATTACAAATTTCCCAATGTTATTTTTTCAGAGAAAGAAATGCCAAAATATAATAGTATAGACAAATATATTTCATACCCTACGCAGCAGTCGGATACCATTATGAATGAAATAGATGTATTTCGAGAAATTCTTAAAACAAACCCAGAAATGTTCCCTTTTTTTGCGAACTCTTTTTTGGTGGAAATGGCATTAGAACCGATAGATATTTTATACAAATATATTTCGTTTAACAATATGCGAAAGCCAGAATATCGACTCATCACAAAAATTGCAGACAATTATGTTGAAAAGCAAGTAGTGGGGGAAGAAGCGGAGAATCATTATAGGCAAATTAAAGAAAACATTCACTATTTAGAAGAGCAGGAATTGCATACAGTAGATTACATTGAAAATGGCACCATAAAAAGTCGCTATATTGACCAAAAATATTTGCTCAATGAAGTTTTAACACATGCATTAGCGCAAAATCAAACAGAGCAATTTGACAGCATTATGGCACAATATATTCAGTTGCTACAAAAAAATACCATTCATCTTGAAACAGCAGAAAATACCGTATTTGAAAAATACCATATAGCCATAGAACATCCAGAATGGATTTCAGAATTTCATTTTGCACCAATAGGGCTATGGGACATGACATTCAAAAACTGTTTTTATTTAGAAAATCAATTCTATTTCTTTGATCAAGAATGGAAAGAAGAAAACTTACCAGTAGAATTTATTTTATATCGTTCTATTCTATATACCATATCTTTGCGTCGATATCGCAATATTGACACATTATTTGAAACTTATGGATTACAAAAGTATAGGACGTTATTTGAAGCATTGGACAATGCCTTGCAAGAAAAAATACGAGATAGCCACATTTGGGCGTTATATAGTCAAAATACGTATTTTGACATTGATAGTACAAAACAGGAATTAGAAAATATAGGAATGAGAGACCATGCAAAACAATTGGCTCTTGAAAACTTAACCATGGAAAAAGAACAGTTGCTACAAGAAAATGAGACCTTAAAAGGGCAAAAACAGACATTGGAATTACAATGTAAAACGTTGCAAGAAGAATTGCAAATTGAGAAAAATCAGACACTGTTTGAAGTGGTGAAAAAAAAGCTTCAAAATAAAAAAGAAAGGATTAGCAAAGAATGAATCAAAAAATCGATATTTATAAAAATCCAATGAAAAAATTAGAAATAGAACATCCAAAAAAAGTCAGTGTTATCATTCCCAACTATAATTATGCGAATTTTATCACAGAAAGAATTGACTCTATCTTATTACAGACTTATCCCATTTATGAGCTTATTATTTTAGATGATTGTTCCACAGACAATAGTGTACAAGTCATTGAAGAAAAAATAAAAACTATACATGACATAAAAGTCCAGTTTGTCAAAAATGAAACCAATAGTGGTGGCGTATTTAAACAATGGAAAAAAGGGTTTGACTTAGCAACAGGTGATTTTATTTGGATTGCAGAAGCGGATGATACAGCTGAAAATAATTTTGTTGAAGAGTTAATAAAGCCTTTTGATGATGAAAAAGTGGTTTTATCCTATTGCGAATCCGCTAGAATTGATGGAAAAAACAACTTAATTCGTGAAAAGTCAGACGATTTATATGACATGTGCCGAACAGGCGAATGGAAAGACCCTTATATTTGGACAGGAAAGCATGAGAATGTTTACCATTTAAGTGTCACAAACACCATTTTAAATGTTTCTAGTGTGATGTGGCGTAAAAAAGAGTATACGGAAATTTTTGAAAAGGCAGGGGAGTTTAAAGTAGCAGGCGACTGGTATATCTATTATAATGTTCTAAAAGATGGAAATATTAGTTGGAACCCAAAACCATTAAATTACTATCGAAAACATGGAAGCTCTGTGTGTACAGATGTAAAAGCAGAGATTGAATTTCAAGAAATTTGTAGATTGCAAAAAGAAATTTCTGCCCTATATCCTATTCCAAAAGAGATCCAACAAAAACAAGAAATGAGAAGAGAACTAATGTACCCGCTTCTTCCTAAGAAAAAAATTGCATGGGTGATGCCACATCCAGGGAAAGGGTCTGGTGGGCACCGCACCATTATTCAAAATGTAAATGCCTTGTTACGAGAAGGGTATGAATGTGATATTTACGTAGAAGAAGATGGCGTGTCTACACCAGAAATGGTAAGACAAAAGATTAATGAATGGTATGAACCTTGTTCTGCAGGTGTGTATGTAGGCTTTCAACTTCAAAAAGACTATGACTTAATGTTTGCTACAGGTTGGCAAACAGTCGACTTTGTGAGAAAACTTCCTGCTAAGAAAAAAGCCTATTTTATTCAAGATTATGAGCCATGGTTTTTCCCAATGGGAGACCAATATTTAATCACAGAAAATTCATATAAATATGGCTTTTTACCAGTAACCATTGGAAAATGGCTTGCCCATAAAATGGCAAGTGAGTTCCATACCCCAGCAGAATACTTTGATTTTGGAGCAGATTTGAATGTTTACCGACCATTGGACAATGTAGAAAAAGAAAACGCAATTTGTTATGTGTATCAACCAGAAAAACCTAGAAGATGTGACTATATTGGGTTAGAAGCGTTAAAATTAGTAAAAGCCATGCGACCAGATGTAAAAATCTATTTATATGGTTCTAGTATAGATGCAAGACCCGTACCTTTTGAACATGAAAATTTACGTATTATTCCTATTGAAGCGTGCAACAAATTATATAATAGATGTAAAGTAGGGCTTTGTTTAAGTGCTTCTAATCCTTCTAGAATTCCTTTTGAGATGATGGCAGCAGGGTTACCAGTGGTAGAAATGTATAAAGAAAATAATGTATATGACTTACCAGAAGGAGGGGTACTATTAGCAGATACAACGCCAGAAGCAATTGCAAGTGCTATTGTACACCTATTAGACCACCCAGAAATAGCCCAAAAGATGTCAGAATTTGGGGTTCAATATATGAAACAATATCCCCTAGAAAAAGGGTTTGGACAAATTGTAAATGTTGTAAAAGATATGTTAGAAACAGATTACCAAGATATACCAAAGATTGAAAAATTATATCAAAAGCAAGCATTTACAGCATCTGAGGAATCTAAAAATGTAGTCATACAAGAAGTCCAAGCAAGACCGATTTATGAGGATAACCATGGAAGGCTATATCGTTTTTTAAGGAGATGCAAAAGATTTTTACGTGATAAATTGAAATCAAGATAGGAGTTATAAACAAAATGGTAAGAAAATTAAAAAAACTAATCAAAGCAATAAATGTAAAAAACATAAGAGCAGTGTTTCGCTATATCAAACAAAATGGTTTTAAAGGTCTTTATACAACTTGTGTTAATCAACTTCGTTTTGGAAAAGTGATACTAGACGAATATGCTACTTGGATTGCCAATAACGAGCCAAACCAAGAAACATTAGAAAGACAAAAGAAATATGTATCTTGTCAAGAATTAACGTTTGAAATTCTTTTAAAAGATGCTACAAGCAGTTTACGAGAGAGTGTAAAAGAACAAACCTATGCAAACATTACGGTAACAGATGTGGCAAATCAAAAAGAATATTTAGAAAAGGTACAAAAGTCAGACAGTGACTATATTGTATTTGCAATGGGGAATATTACATTAGCACCTTTTTGCCTATATGAAGTTGTCACTTCTATTGAATACCGTGATTCGATTATGCTATATATGGATAATGATGTTTTTACAGATGGCACGAGAAAAAAACCTCATTTTAAGCCAGGATTTGCAAAAGATACCCTTATTTCGCAAAACTATATTGGCAATGTTTTGGTTGTCAAAACCAATTTCTTAAAAGCCCATACAGACATTTTAGAAGATTTAGGCAATCAGGTAGTCTATGATATTGCACTTCGTGTGAGTGAAAAAACAAGAAAAATTGAGCATATTCAAAAAGTGTTATACCATGAACAACAAGACCCTATGGAAATAGATGTAGCAGACGAAAAGCAAATTATCAAACAGCATTTAACTCGTGTGGGACTAGCAGTAGATGCCATTGAAGAAGGAAAATTTTTAGGACAATATCATGTGAAATACATACTAAACCATATGCCTAAAATTTCGATTGTGATTCCCAATAAAGATCACATTGAAGACCTAAAGAAATGTATTGCTTCTATTTTGCAGTCTACGTATCAAAATTATGAAATTATTATTGTAGAAAATAATAGTGAAGCACAAGAAACATGGGACTATTATCAAGCAATCCAAAAAGACCATTCCAATATTAAGGTAGCAAAGTATGAAATTTCATATTTTAATTATTCTGCTATTGTCAATTTTGGCGTGGAAAATGCTTCAGGGGAATATATCATTTTATTAAATAACGATATTGAAATCATTACAAAAAATTGGATGGAAGAAATGTTAATGTATGCACAACGACCAGAAGTTGGTATTTGTGGTGCAAAATTATATTTCCCAGATAGAACGATACAACATGCAGGTGTTACGATTGGAACAAGAGGATTAGCAGGGCATAGATTTCGTGAAATGAAAGAAAGCGAATATCACCCAAGAGATTATATTCAAATAGTGCAAGATTTAAGTGCAGTAACCGCAGCTTGTTTTATGGTTCGTAAACAATTGTATTTAGACTTATTGGGATTTGATGAAAAGTTAGCAGTGGCATTTAATGATGTAGATTTTTGTTTAAAAGTAAGAACGGCAAAATATTTAATTGTCTATAACCCTTTTGTGGAAGCATACCATTATGAATCAAAATCAAGAGGATTAGACACTTCGGGAGAAAAAGAAAAACGCTTTAGTAAGGAATATGAACTGTTTGTCAAACGTTGGTCAAAAGTGATTCAAAAAGGAGATCCATATTATAACCGAAACTATCGATTAGATACAGATTTGCCAAGAATTAACTATAATAAAATATGGTAGGGATATTGCAAAAAACACGGAAACATGTTAAAATTTAAGAGAAATTAGGGAAAAAGGAGTAAAAACAATGAAAAAGTATATGTCTCATATTATGATTAGTTTGCTTTTTATCTGTGCAATCGTAGTATTTACCAATTGGGCTCCAGTACAAGCATCTGGCAATCAAACAATGGTTTATATGGATCAGCCACAGGGAGGAATATATAAAACAACTATGTATGTACAAGGTTGGGTGATGTCTCAAGAAGAAAATGTACAAATTAGGGCATTTTTAAACCAAACAGAAGTAACCAATCAATTAAAACGTGTACAAAGAAATGATGTATTAAAGTCTAGTTATGCAACACAATTTGGTAGTGCAACGCTTAACCCAACACCAGGGTACCAAGGTACAATTGATTTAACGCCATTTAAAAATGGAACATATCGTTTTACCGTGCAAGCTAGGTCTAGTAAAACCGGAGCAGTATTAAAAGAAATATCTCAAACCATTACTATCAAAAAATATACACAACTTTTATGCTTAGATTCACCAAGCAACAATCTTAGAGTCAAAGATAATGTATATGTAAGTGGATGGCTAATGTCTGACAACAGAAATGCGCAAATTAAAGTATTCATTGACAAGCAAGATGTTTCTAATAAGATTTCTCGTGTACAAAGAACAGATGTATTGAAGGCTATACCAGGGTATGGAGGTTCTACAAAAAATCCAACCCCAGGGTATAAAGGAACAATTGATTTAAGTGGATTTGCAGATGGACAACATACGTTTACCATTCAAGTGTATGACGCGGTAGCAAAAGAAATCATGTATAGTCATCAAGTGACATTGACCATCAAAAAATACACACAACTTTTGTGCTTAGACATGCCAAGCAATCTTGCAACAGCAAAAGATTCTGTGTATATTAGTGGTTGGCTTATGTCAGAAGATAGGGATGCCCAAATTAGGGTATATATTGACCAAAATAATGTTTCTAGCAGTATTTCACGTGTGCAAAGGCCAGATGTTCTAAAAGCAATATCAGGGTATGGAGGTTCTACGAAAAATCCAACCCCAGGGTATAAAGGAACAGTGGATTTAAGTGGCATAAAAGATGGTGCGCATACGCTTACCATTCAAGTCTATCATGCCAAAACAAACGAAGTGATGTATAGCCATAAACAAACACTTAATATAAAAAAGTATACGTCACTTGTATGCTTAGATGAACCAAAAGTAAATGGAAATACAAATTATATGCTTCATGTAAAAGGTTGGGTATTATCTGACAATCCAAATGCCAAGGTATATGTTTCAGTAGATGGAAAAGATTTTACAGCAAATGTAACTCGCGTAGAAAGGAAAGATGTCTTAAAAGCATATCCTAATAGCTATGGTGGAAGTAGCAAAAATGCCAAACCAGGTTTTGAAGCAAATGTAGATTTAGCAGGCATAAAAGATGGTACCCGTACCATTACTTTAAAAATAGTTTCCCCAAAAACAAATGAAATCTTATTCCAGACATCTAGAACAATTGTTGTAAAAAAATACACAGGGAAAGTACATATTGATGCACCATCACAAGGTGTCGTGACATCCGGAAGTTTATATGTAGAAGGATGGGAAATGTCAGAAAGTATGAAAACGTCTGTCCAAATTTTTGTTGATAATGTGCAATTGCCTGCTACGATAACACGTAAGCAAAGAACGGATGTTTTAAAAGCTGTAACAGGGTATGGGGGAAAGGCAAGAAATGCAACACCAGGGTATACTGCAACAGTGAATGTTACTAAATATGCAGATGGAAAACATACTTTAAAAGTAAAAGTTCTTTCAGATGTAGGGGACGCCATTGCAGAAATGTCAAAAATCATTGAAATCCGCAACCACCAATATTGGGGAATTGATGTGTCTTATTGGCAAGGGACAATAGATTATGATGCCCTTGTTGCAACAAAAGAAGTAGACTTTATGATTGCAAGAGCTGGCTATGGTAAACTTCCGGAGCAAAAAGATACGCAATTTGAAAGAAATTATGCGGAAGCGAAAAAAAGGAAAATTCCAATTGGTACGTATTTATATTCTTATGCCACAACAGTAGAAGATGCCAAAAAAGAAGCCAACAATTTATTAACGTGGTTAAAAGGAAAAAGCTTTGAATTACCTGTGTTTTATGATGTAGAAGATGCCTCACAACAACATTTAAGTAAAGAGTTAAAAACAGATATTTGTTTAGCATTTTGTGAGATTATCAAAAATGCAGGCCATAAAGTTGGAATATATTCTAGCAAAAATTGGATATCTTCACAAATTGATTTAACTAGAATTCCAGAGGATCATCATCTTTGGGTGGCATCTTATGGAGCAAATAATGCGCAAGTACCAAGCGAAGAATTTGCCTATGCAGGAGAGCATCATATTTGGCAATATAGTTCCACCGGAAAGATGAACGGAATACAAGGAGCGGTAGATTTTAATATTTGTTACTATCAATATTTTTAAAAGTAAGGAATGAAATAAAGAATGGAAAAAATATCAATTATTGTACCATGTTATAATGAAGAAGAAACGGTAGCATTGTTTTACCAAGAAGCGGAGCGAGTAAAAGAACAAAATTTTCCCAATGTAGCATTTGAATATATTTTTGTAGATGATGGTTCAAAAGATAGAACACTAGAAGAAATTAAAAAATTAGCGAAAACAGATGAAACAGTGAGATTTATTTCATTTTCTCGTAATTTTGGAAAAGAAGCGGCCATGTTGGCAGGGCTAGACAGTGCAACAGGAGATTATATAACATTAATGGATGCAGATTTGCAAGACCCGCCAGCATTGTTACGAAAAATGTATGATATGATAAAACAAGAAGGGTATGACTGTATTGCCACAAGACGTGTAACGCGCAAGGGAGAACCACCAATTCGTAGCTTTTTTGCAAAGTGTTTTTACCGCGTGATTAATCACATTTCAGATGTGCAAATGGTAGATGGTGCAAGAGATTATCGCTTAATGACGAGACAAATGGTAGATAATATTGTTTCCATGAGAGAATATAATCGATTTTCAAAAGGGCTCTTTGGTTTTGTTGGGTTTAAAACCAAATGGATTGAATATGAGAATGTAGAAAGAGTAGCTGGAAAAACAAAATGGTCATTTTGGAAATTGTTCAAATATGCTATTGAAGGCATTACCGCGTTTTCAACCACGCCGCTTCTGATTTGCTCTCTTATTGGATTATTGTTTTGTTTAATTGCCTTTTTTATCATCTTGTTTATCATTATCAAAACATTGGTATATGGAGACCCAACCAGTGGATGGCCATCTTTGGTATGTATTATCTTCTTTGTGAGTGGTGTGCAATTATTTTCTTTAGGCATTATAGGGCAATACCTATCAAAAACATATTTAGAAGTAAAGCATCGCCCAATTTATATTGTGAAAGAAAAAAAGTAAAAAACTAGCGTTCCCCTTTTTTGAAGTGAACCCAAATTATTAGACAAAAAGTTTAATAAGGAGGGTTCATTTTTATGTCAAAATATTCAAATAAATTATAAAAAAATGTCGTTTTAACTTGTATTTTTTTCCAACTCATGATAAGATAGATATGCAAAGAAAGGAATGTGATAATATGAAGATCTTAATTACAGGTGCAAACGGAATGCTTGCAAAATCCGTAATAAAGAGAGTGCAAAAAGGAAATGAACTCATCTTAACAGATGTTGCTGATTTAGATATTACCAATGAAGAAGCAGTGATGCAATTTGTAGAAGAAAAAAAACCAGAATATATCATAAACTGTGCTGCCTATACAGCTGTTGACAAAGCAGAAGAAGTATATGAATTAGCAGATAAAATCAATGGAGATGGACCAGGAAACTTAGCAAAAGCTGCTAAAAAAATAGGAGCCATATTAATCCATATTAGTACAGATTATGTATTTGATGGTGAGTTAGATGTTTCAAAATTTTATCAAGAAAATGACAAAGTAGGCCCTGTTACTGTCTATGGAAAAACAAAACTACATGGAGAAGAACAAGTTCAAAACAATACAGACAAGTATTATATCTTTAGAACCGCATGGCTATATGGAGATGGAAATAATTTTGTTAGAACAATGCTAAAACTAGGAAAAGAAAATGAACCAGTGTCTGTTGTGGCTGACCAACACGGAAGCCCTACATATGCAGAAGATTTAGCAAACATCATAGGAGAAGCAATTGAAAAACAAATTCCATATGGATTATACCATTCAACAAACCAAGGTTTTACAACATGGTATGGATTTACACAAAAAATCTTTGCATTAGCAAATGTCAACTGTGAAATTAAACCAGTGACATCTGAACAATTTGTTAGACCAGCCAAAAGGCCTAAAAATTCTCAATTAAACAAAGATAAATTATTAGCACAAGGCATTACCATACCAACATGGGAAGATGCATTGAAACGATATTTAGAAGTAGAGTTACATTCATAAAGTACCGAGCAACAAACAAATTTTTATTTCGGTAATGACGGTTGAAAAACACATTGTAATCCTTAAAAAGTTTGACAATCGTTGTTATAAAAGTTTTACAATCCCGATGAAACGAATGGAACGCATGAGAATGACAGAGAGAAAATGGTATGCGTTCCTAAATTTATTTAAAAAACAAAGAAATGAGGGTAAATATGAAAAACAGAAAAGGAATTATATTAGCAGGGGGAAGTGGAACAAGATTATATCCATTGACACTTGCGATATCAAAACAAATTATGCCAGTATATGACAAACCAATGATATACTATCCATTATCTGTTTTAATGGAAGCTAATATAAGGGAAGTACTCATTATATCAACGCCAAGGGATATTGTTGTATTTCAGGAACTATTAGGAGATGGTAGTCAGTGGGGAATGCATTTTGCATATAAAATACAAGAAAAGCCAAATGGACTAGCAGAAGCCTTTATTATTGGAGAACACTTTATTGGAGAAGATAATGTTGCTATGATATTAGGAGACAATATGTTCTATGGTTCCCATCTATCTGAAATGTTAAAAAGAGCAAATGAAAGAGAAGATGAATCAACCATATTTGGTTACTATGTAAAAGATCCAAAAGCATATGGTGTGGTTGAGATAAATGAAGAAGGAAAAGCCATTTCTATTGAAGAAAAGCCACAAAATCCAAAATCCAATTATGCAGTACCAGGGCTGTATTTCTATACAAATGATGTAGTGCAAATAGCCAAAAATATAAAACCATCTGCTAGAGGAGAACTAGAAATTACAACGGTGAATGAAGAATATATGAAAAAAAATAAATTACATGTTGAAACCTTTGGAAGAGGTATGACATGGTTTGACACGGGCACACATGATGCGTTATTAGAGACAGCAAGTTTTGTTCAAACCATTGAAAAAAGGCAGGGAATGCAAGTTTGCTGCCCAGAAGAAATTGCCTACCAAAAAAAATGGATTACAGACCAGGAATTATTAACATTAGCTGAAAAGTACATGAAAACAGATTATGGGAAATATTTAAAAGATTTAATCAAATAAGAGTGTAAGAAAGGAATATAAAATGGGAAAATTTAAAAAAATAGAAACTTCAATAGAAGGTGTATGTATTATTGAACCAACCGTGTTTGGAGATAATAGAGGATACTTTATGGAAACTTATAGCAAAAAAGATTTTGAGGAATTAGGGTTACACTATGACTTTGTTCAAGACAACCAATCCAAATCTAAAAAAGGCGTATTAAGAGGATTGCATTTCCAAACAGAAAACACACAAGCAAAACTAGTGCGTGTGATAAAAGGGGAAGTGTTTGACGTAGCAGTAGACCTTAGACCAGGAAGCAAAACTTATGGAAAATGGGAAGGGGTTATTCTTTCAGACGAAAATAAGAAAATGTTTATGATTCCTAAGGGATTTGCACATGGATTTTTGGTCTTGTCTGATGAAGCAGAATTTACCTATAAATGTGACGATTTCTTTAATGGAAATGCTGAAGGAGGATTGGCTTGGAATGATAAAGATGTTGCCATTCAATGGCCTTTGGGAGATATGAAAGAAGAAGACTTGCTGACTTCAGAGAAAGATGCTAAATGGCCAACACTGCAAGAATTAAAAAATACAGATTTGTTTCAAAATTTGAAGTAGAAAGGAAAGAAAGAAAAATGAAAAATAATGCATTAGTAACAGGAGCAGCAGGATTTATAGGAGCAAATTTTGCAGAATATTTTGTCAACCACCATCCAGATTACCATGTTGTTGTCTTAGATAAATTAACATATGCGGGTAATTTAGATAACTTGAAAAAAGTTATGGACAAGATAACATTTGTACAAGGGGATATTTGTGACTTTGATTTGGTTTTGTCTGTATTTAAAAAGTATGAAATTAATGGTGTTATCCATTTTGCAGCAGAATCTCATGTAGACAATAGCATTAAGAATCCATTTATATTTACACATACAAATGTCATAGGAACACACACATTATTAGAGGCTGCTAAGCAAACATGGGGAGAAGGTAGCCCTAATAAATTTGTTCATATTTCTACAGATGAAGTATATGGTTCTTTAAAAGAAGAAGGCTATTTTACAGAAACGTCTCCTATTAAACCAAGTAGTCCTTATTCTTCTTCAAAAGCAAGTTCTGATTTAATTGCGCTTGCTTACAAAGAGACATACAAAATGAATATTAATGTAACAAATTGTTCTAATAATTATGGACCATATCAGCATAATGAGAAATTAATTCCTCATATGATAAAATTAGCGCTAAATGGTGAAAAATTACCAGTTTATGGAACAGGTAGAAATATTCGTGATTGGCTATATGTAGAAGACCATTGTGAAGCAATAGATTTAGTGTTTCATAAAGGGGTGCCAGGAGAAAGGTATAATATAGGTGGACATAACGAAAAAAGAAATATAGAAATTGTCAAGCTAATTTTAAAGGAATTAGATAAATCTGAAGATTTAATTGAATTTGTAGAGGATAGAAAAGGGCATGATTATCGTTATGCCATTGACCCTACAAAAATAAAAAATGAATTAGGCTGGGAACCAAAAACAAAGTTTGAGGATGGAATTATTAAGACAATTAAGTGGTATATTGGAAATCCAGAGTGGTTACGTTAGTAAAATCAGTATGCCCCGAGAAAGGAAGAGCATAGGATGAGAATAGGAATTGATATTGGAGGAAGTCATATTGCTGTTGCAATTGTGGATGGACAAACCATTGTTGAAAAAATAGAATATGTCTATGATGTAGCATTTAGAGAGCATATTCGTGACAATATAGTTACCTATTTAAAAAATACAATAGCGACATTGTTACAAAACTATAAGATTGAAAAAATTGGTATTGCATTGGCAGGCTTTCTAAAAGGTGATACATTAGTCATTTCACCAAATTTACCAGAATTGAATGGAATCAATTTTGTTGATATTTTATTTTCAGAATTTTCAATTCCTGTTCATGTGGGTGTAGACAGTTTATGTGCAGGAAAAGCGGAGAAAGAATATGGTTGTTTAAAGCCATATCATAATGGTGTATTCCTTGTGGTAGGCACAGGAATTGGAGCAGTTTGTTTTTATGACAATGCCATGTATGTTAATGAATTTGGGCATATGGTATTACAACGTAATGGCAATTTGTGCCGCTGTGGTAAAAAAGGTTGCTTTGAAACCTATGGTTCTATGAAAGCATTGAAACAAACAATACAAAATGTTTTAGGAATTACAGAACATTCTGGGGAAGTCATACGAGCGTATTTACGAGAACATAGGGATGACCCAACCGTGCAAAAAGTCATTCTGGACTATGTAGATGATTTTTGCATGGGATTAAGCAATATTATTGATATTACAATGCCAGAAGTGATAGGGTTTGGAGGCAGTTTTTCTTATTATGAAGATATATTGCTTGATGCAATCAGGCAGAAATTAAAAGAGGAAACGTTATTTATTGAAAAAACAAATGTGCCCGCTTTGGTTATGGGAGAATTAAAAAATGATTCAGGGATGATAGGAGCAACAATATTTTAAAGAATAGGTAAGCCAATAGAACATCTAAATTTAATTTTTTATATTCCAAAATTTACATAATTTCATATGATATAGTAAGACCATATGAAAGGAGGATATATGAATTTTGGATGTAAAAGGAAAGAAAATAGGATATGTACTTACAGGGTCATTTTGCACGTTTCGCAAAACAATTCCTAAAATAAAAGAGTTAACGGAAATGGGAGCGGAAATCGTTCCTGTTATGTCTTTTCATAGTTATACATTAGATACGAAATTTGGAAAGGCACAAGAGTTTATAGATGAAATTGAAGAAATAACAGGTAAGGAAATTATCCATACCATACAAGATGCAGAACCAATAGGACCTAAAAAATTAACAGATATTATGGTGATTGCACCTTGTTCTGGAAATACAATTTCAAAACTTGCCTATGATATAATTGATACGCCTGCTACTATGGCAGCGAAATCACACTTAAGAAACAATTTACCCATTGTAATTGCCATTTCTACAAACAATGGCTTAGGTGCTAATGCGGAAAGTATTGGCAGATTGTTAAACAGGAGAAATTATTATTTTGTACCGTTTACACATGTAGGAATGTGTTATACACAAATCAATATTTCATTTCAAAACATTTGACAAGAGAAAAAATATATGGTAATATATAAATATAATAAAAATTTAAAAGAGGGAAAATTATGAAGTCACAAATATTTTTAAACCAATTACATCATCATCGTAGGAGCTTGTAACTATATGCTGGTAAGCACGTAGGTACAGGCTTAAAATGCTGTGCCTACGATAGAGTTTAAAAATATTTTTATCAAAAAGATATAATTTAAAAACTATTTGTAGGAAATTGAAGATTTTACAGATAGTTTTTTATTATATCTTTTTTATTTATCAATATTAGACTTCATAATTAAAATTAAGAAAGGGGATTCAAATGGAAAATTTAAAATTAAAAAATGTAAAAGGAACAACAGATTATATTAATAAGGAGCAAAGGATAAGAAATGATATATCAAATACCTTACAAGAAATGTTTGAAAAATATGGATATCAACCATTATCAACACCATTATTGTGCTATTATGATTTATTAGCTCTAAAGTATGAAGAAGATAATGACATATTAAAAGAGATATATAGAGTTACAGACCAAGCAAAGAGAAAATTAGCATTAAGGTATGATTTAACAGTACCGTTTGCAAAATATATTGCAATGAATAAAACTTTGAAACTACCATATAAAAGATATGAAATTGGGAAAGTGTTTAGAGATGGTCCTGTAAAACAAGGCAGAATGAGAGAATTTATTCAATGTGATGTAGATTGTGTTGGCGTTGAAGGTCAAATGATTGAGGCAGAATTAATTTCATTATTTGTAGAAGGATATCAGAAATTAGGAATAGATGTAATGATAAAATATAACAACAGAAAGTTATTAGAAGGAATGATTGAAGATTGTAAAATAGATAAAGAAAAAATAAGTCAAACAATAACGATCATAGACAAACTTGAAAAGCTAACGAAGAATGAAATATTAGGAGAGTTTAATAAAATAGGAGTTCATACAGAAAAAGTTATTACTTTAATGGACAATTTCAAACTGGATTTTAATGCAATACAAACTAAATTCAAAAAATCACAAAATGTAAAATTATTAGAAGGAATAAAAGAAATATTTGAGTTAAACCAGTATATTGAACAATTAGGACTGAAACAATATGTACAATATTCTTCCACTTTAGCAAGAGGTCAAGAATATTATACAGGGACAGTATTTGAGGTTTATTTAACAAGTGGAGAAATCAAATCTAGTATAGGAGGGGGAGGAAGGTATGATAATATGATAGGGGATTTTATTGGAGATGGTAGAACATATCCGGCAGTAGGAATTAGTTTTGGGTTAGATGTTATATTTGAAATATTAAAACAAAGAGAAGCGTTTAATCGTAATTTTATAGATGTATATATAATTCCTATGGAGAATAAGGTAGAAGCATTAAAAATTGCAACAGATTTGAGAAAACAGAATATGAATGTTGATATTGATATGAATAATAAAAAATTAAGAAAATCGCTAGATTATGCAAATGTTGAGAAAATTCCATTTGTTATAATACTTGGAGATGAGGAAATAAAAGAAAATAAAGTGATCATAAAAAATATGGAAACAGGAAAGCAAATAAAAGTAGAAATACCACAAATTGTAGAGACAATTAATAATATAAAGTTAAATTATAAAATTTTTAATCCTGGTGGAAATAAAACTGCACTAATAATAGGAAACAATTATACACAAGAAGAAAGAAAACGAATTAATAATGATATATTAAGTATCAATTCAGAAATAGAACAGGTGGGGTTTATAAATCCAAAAAAATATGAATTAGAAATGGCTGGAGGAGAATTTTGCGCTAATGCCACAAGATGTGCAATTTATCAATATTTGCAAGGAAAAGAAGGAAAAATAAAAATCAAGGTATCTGGCTGTAAGGAAGAAGTATTAGGTAGCACTGACAAAGAAAATAATGTTTATTTGACAATGAAAATAAACAAAAACTTAAGCCAAATGCTATATAAAAAAGGTAAGTTTCATTTTGTAAATTTAGAGGGGATTCTATTGGTAGTATTAAATACACAAGATTCCAAAGAGTATATACAAGAATTAAAACAAGATGAGGAAAAAACAAAATTAAAATTAAAAGAAATTATGAAGGATTTTGAAACAGATGAAAAGGCAATAGGAATTATATTATTAGAACAAGAAGTTAATACGATTAAAATTAATCCTGTTATTTGGGTAAAAGCGATTGATACTTTGTATTATGAAACTGCTTGTGGAAGTGGTAGCATTGCAACAGCAATCTATAAAAATAGTCTAGAGGGAACAAATGATTTTCAAATCATACAGCCATCAGGTTATTTGCTAAATGTTAAGTTGAATATAATAGATGGTTATCTGAAAGATGTTACAATAAAAGGAAAAGTAATAGAGGAGTGATTAAAATATATGAGTGTCGAGAATATTTTAAAAGAATTAGTAAAATTCAATACTATAAGAGATCAAGAAAATGTAGAAATTTTAAATTATATTGAAAACATATTAAAAAGTAAAAATTTTAAAACAGAATATAAAAGCAAATGTTTAATCATGAGTCTCAATAACAAAATAAACAAGCTAGGCTTTTTAGGACATACTGACACAGTAGTAGCAGGAGAAGCTTGGACGACTTATCCATTTCAATTAGTCAAAGAAAATGAAAAATTAATTGGACTAGGAACTTGTGATATGAAAGGTGGAATTGCAGCGATTTTGCAGGCAATATTGGAAACAGATTGGGATAGATTAAAATATGGAATAAAGGTGTATTTTACATATGATGAAGAGATAAATTTTTCTGGAATAAAAGAGTTGATTCAATTTGAGAAATTTCCTGATTATATGATGATAGGGGAACCAACTAATAATGTAGTT
The DNA here is from genome assembly GCA_947625645.1 of uncultured Clostridia bacterium. Lineage (GTDB taxonomy): Bacteria > Bacillota > Clostridia > TANB77 > CAG-508 > CAG-269. Next base: position 36,654 of record CANQPE010000004.1, read on the forward strand.
ATGAATAGTAGTAAAGGGTTATTAGAAATAAAGTTAACATTTGAAGGCATCTCTGCTCATTCTAGTTTGTTAAATCAAGGAGAAAATGCGATAGAAAAATGCTTTGGATTTTTAAATGAATTTAAAATATATTATCATAAATTAAGAAATGAAAAAAACTATAATTTTGAAATACCATATACCACAATGAATATTGGTAAAATTAATGGAGGGAATAGTATTAATATTGTTCCAGATAAATGCGAGTTATGGATTGATTTTAGAATCATAAACAATTCTCATACCATGGTCATATTAAGCAAAATAGATGAATTAATAAAAAAATATGATGGTACTTATAAAATATTAAACAAGATAGATTCTTTTGTAACAAAAGATAAAAAAATTGTCTCAACAAATTATATTACAGAAGCTAGTTTTATAAAATCGAAATATAAATATATACTGGGTGCAGGACCGATTAATCCACATAAGGCAAATGAATATATAACAAAAACAAGTTTAGAAATGTTAGTTGAGCAGTACAAAGAGAAAATTCAAAAAATATGTAAGTGATTTTATTTAACGGATATAAAATCATAGACAAGCGGATACGTCAAAAATGTGCGCTTGGGCCATTAAAAAAAGGGGTGTTTTATCCATAGTAGAAAAATTTAAAATAAGTTATAAAAATATATATGAAAAAATTAATAATTATGATATACTAATAATGTAGTAAAAGATCAAGGAGGAGTTTATACTATGAGTGATAAGATATATACAATTGAAGAAATCAAAAAAATTTTAAAGGAAATTTTAAGTGATAAGCCAGTATATCAAGTAATATTATTTGGATCCTATGCAAAGAAAAAAGCAACAAAAGAAAGTGATGTGGATTTAATTATAGATACAAATTCACAACTAAAAGGTTTTGCACTATTAAAATTAATTTGCCAAATAGAAGAAAAATTGCAAAAAGAAGTTGATGGATTTGAAAAATATGAAATATTAGAGAATTCATTAATTGATAAAGAGATAAAAGAAACAGGAGTTGTTGTATATGAAAAATAAAGAATATATATCATTAAAAAAGATGATAGAATATGTAAATAAAGCAATGAGATATACAAATGGATATGATTTTAAAACATTTTCAAGTAATGAAGAAAAAGTAGATGCTACAGTTTTTGCTATTAGTCAAATAGGAGAATTAGTAAAGAATATAAGTAAAGAAACAATGGAAAAGTATCCTAATATAGAATGGATTGTTATAAAGAATTTAAGGAACAAAATTGTTCATGATTATGAAGGAATAAAGTTAAATTTCATATGGGATATTATAACAAAAGATATAGTGCAATTAAAATCAGATTTAGAAAAAATATTAGAAGATGATAGCAATTAAAAAAATTATATTCTGAGTTATTACCATTTTAATTTATAATGATTGAAATATAGAGATAAAAATGCATTTTTGAACAAATAAGTGAGAGGGATAAAAATCCTTTTCACTTATTTTTTAGTACTATTTTATAATTTTTTAGATATTAATTATAATAGGAGGGAATGCTTGTGAATCATAAATATGAAATTGAACATATTTTTCCTACATCATTATCTTATGAAGAAATAAAAGAATGTATATGTAAAAAAATTGCCATACTAATACTATTAGAAGAAAATAAAACTTGATGAAATAGGTATTATATAAGCATTTAACCGTATATCAATGAAAGGAATGTTGAATATGGTAATAAATGTATTTAATGAAAGTAATCATACGGATGAAAATAGTATTAAAAGTAAAGGAGAAGAAGATAGTGAGGTAAAAAAAATTAAATCACTTTTAGAAATCAGCAATTTGAAATATGTTTCTGATAATATAAAATATTTATTAAATCTTAATATAATGAATAACACAGAATGTTTCTTACATAAAAACAATGCTATCATAAAAGATGCCTATCGTGTTATTTTGTATATAAGACTTTCTGTAGAAGATGGAGATTTAATAGATGGAGATGTTAGTCGAAGCATTAAAAATCAATTATTGTTATTATTAGATGAATGTAAACAAAGAGGTTGGGTTATTGTAGCAATTTTTTGTGAAGAAGGGATATCTGGAACTGATGATAATAGACCAGAATGGAAAAAATCATTAAAATTTTGTGAAAATGGCAATACTGAAATTGTTTTATGCAAAAGTCAATCAAGATTTTCAAGAAGTATGGAAATGATTGAAAAATATCTACATAATGAATTTGTAACGTGGAATATTAGGTTTGTTGGACTGGTTGATAGCACGGACACTTCTATCATTGGAAATAAAAAAACAAGACAAATTAATGGATTAGTAAATGAGTGGTATGTAGAAGATCAATCAATGAACATTAGAGCAATTTTTAAGAATAAGCAATCAAATGGCTTGTTTTTAGGGTCATTTGGACCTTATGGTTATAAAAAGGATCCAAAAGATAAATATCATTTAATAATTGATGCAGAAGCGGCAAATATAGTAAGAAAAATATTCAATATGTATGCTGGAGGACAAGGAGCATCAAAAATATGCAGATATTTAAATGAAAATAAAATACCTACACCTACTGAATATAAGCATCGAAAAGGTTCAAAGTATAATTGTCCTAAATTTGAGTTTGATAAGAGAATCACATATAAAGTAGAAAGGGAAGACACATTAGTTTCTATAGCGGATAGGTTTCATTCTACAGTCCAAGAAATAATGAAATATAATTCTTTAAATAGTGAGCATATTTGTGAAGGGGATATTATAATAATCCCTGTTTTACATGTATGGAAAACGCATATGATTTATCGAATACTGAATGATTCAGTATATATAGGCACATTAACACAACACAAAAAAGAAACGATTAGTTACAAAAACAAAAAATTGAGAAATGTATTGAAAGAAAATCAAATTGTAATTCCTCATTGTCATATGCCAATCATAGATATGGAAACTTGGAAAATAGTAAATTCAAGAATTGGGCAAGGGAGGAAAGTAAAATCATCTCAAAATGGCGAAATACATCTATTTTCTGGAAAGTTGAAATGTGGTAGTTGTGGTCATACCTTTGGAAGAGATACCAATAAATATAAAGAAAAAGTATATGTTTATTGGCATTGTTTGTTGAGAGGAAATACTGCAAAATTTTTATGCAATAATAGGATTTCAATACGAGAGGAAGATTTATATCAAATTGTTTTAAAAGAGATCAATAATCAGCTAAAACGATATTATGACAAAAATCTAATAAAAGAAAATTATGATAAACAAAAAACATCTATTTCATTGCAAGATGAAATCAATATATTAGAAAACGAGAAGCGAGAAATACAAAATAGCATTCGTAAAAAAGAGAATTTAATAGCATTACTATATGAAGATAAAATAAATGGTACTCTTAGTCTGGAAGAATTTACGTTAATAAAAAATAGAAATAATATAGAGATAAGAAATTATAAAGAAAGATTAAAGCAAATAGAAACTACTTTTAATCAGTTAAATTCAAAGAAAAAGGATAAAATAAATGCAGAAAATATATTAGAAAAATATACTAAAATAGATAAACTAGACAAACATATATTAGATGAATTTATATCAAAAATCTATATTTATCCTTATGATTCAGAAAAAAAACAAAGAAAGATTAAAATAGAATGGAACTTTGAATCATAATCATTTTTCTGTATATGTTGAACCAACACAAGATAACCCCATTACAAAACCAAGATCAATTGTAGCAGATTTTGATATGCTAATACCAACAATTGAGAATGCACTAGAGGGGGAACAAATTAGTCCTATGCTAATATAAAAGAAACATTTTTTGGTAAAGTTGAGAGTATATCGTAAAGTTTGGAAAAACTCTACGATATACTTATAAAAATTCAAATGTTATTGACATTTTTATTGATTTTATGTTAATATAATTTATGTAATGAGTGTTAAAAAGGAGGATATGATACGATGAAGATATTATATGTATCTGACTTAGATGGAACACTACTGAATATGAATCAAGAACTTAATTTATCTACAGTAGAGAAGTTAAATAACCTAATAGAAAAAGGAATTAACTTTACAATTTCAACAGGGAGAGGAGATTCGATTAGAAATATTTTAAAAGATGTGCATTTCAAACTTCCTGTTATGATACTCAATGGTACCTTGAATTATGATTTTGATAAAAAAGAGTATGTAAATGCGAAATCCATACCTAACAAAAAAGTATCAGAACTTATGCAAGCATTACATAACTTTAAGTATAAAACATTTGAAGTACAAACCATTATTGATAGTAAGGTAAGTCGTTTTTCAATAGAAAAATGGAATAAAGACGCAAATGTCTTGGCAATCAATCTACTTTTTGATGAAGAAAGAAAAGGGGAACTTGCAAATATTTTAAGTAATATACAAGGAATCAATTTCTTTATTCATAAAAAGGTTTATTCAAAAGGAGAATGTTTTTGTGATATCATTCTAGAAAATGTTTCAAAAGCAAGTACTTTAAAAGAATTAAAGGAACAGTATGGGTTTGAAAAAGTAATATCTTTTGGAGATAGCGAAAATGACTTGCCATTAGCAGAAATTTCAGATGAATTTTATGCAGTTGAAAATGGTGCAGAAATTGTTAAGAAAAATGCAACAGCAGTTATAGATAGCTGTTACAATGATGGTGTTGTAAATTTTATTTCAAAAGACCTATCAAGAATTGAAAAAGCCACTAAATTATAGATAAAAGTTCGCATGTCATACAAAATATGATGCGAACTTTTATCTATAAAAAATATGTTTTATAAATCGGCAAGCGGGTTGTTTTCCACAGCATCTCTTACTTGTTCATTGTTAACATGAGTATAAATTTCAGTTGTAGAAATACTTTCATGGCCTAGTAATTCTTGTAAAGCCCTGATATCTACCTGTCCATACTGATACATTAAAGTAGCTGCTGTATGACGTAATTTATGGACAGAATATTTAGAAGGGTCTAAGCCAGCAGCCAATAATTTTGTGTAAACGATATGTTGAACAGTTCTTCTGCTAATTCTTTCTTTACGTTCACTTAGAAACAAGGCTTTTTGCGAATTTAGTTTATCTGTCTTGATGCCAGTTTTAGGTTTAACAGCTAAATATTCATTAATTGCTTTAATACATGCGTGATTCAAATAAATGGTTCTTTCTTTATTCCCTTTTCCAATCACCGTTAATTTATTTTCACTAAAATCAATATCGGTAACATTAATACCAACAAGTTCAGAAAGACGCATACCACAATTTAAAAATAGAGTGATAATAGCATAGTCCCTTTGATGATTTCGATTATCTACACTGTCTGTAACTTGTAATAATTTTTTACTATCATCTAAATTGAGATATTTGGGTTGTCTTTTATCTAACTTAGGTGTTTCTAAGTTTTGAGCAGGGTTTGTCTCAATAGTATACATAGAGTCAGCTTTTTGACTTAAATATTTAAAAAATATTCGAATGGTAGAGATTTTACGCGCCCTTGTGGTTGCTTTACTTTTTTGTTCTCTTGCTAAGTAAGCAATAAAAGCATGGATATCGTTTAATTGTATTTTTCTAACGGTATCCATAGAGATATCATCAATGGTAATTTTGTCAAAATCTGTTTCATTGGTTAATTGAAAATGGATTTTTATAAATTTAAAAAACATAGACAAGTCATAATAGTACTCTTTAATACTATTAGGGGACTTATTCAAAATAGTAGTACTGTAGTCTAAGAAGGCATTTACGCATTCTGGAACCATTTCAGAATGAATCATATGTATCACTTTCCTTTCATGGTATACATTATGGGATAGGGTAGGGGGGAGCAGAGTCATGAATTCCCATAAATGTTTAATTGAATTTTACCAATAGTAAAAAATAGAGAATAGGGAATAGGGCACATGAAAAATTGAAAAAGGTAAAACAAAATTTTATTTTTTCTTTAAATATTTTTTAGCTTATGAAAATTTTTTTTTGCATTTAAAAAATTTTATAAATTTAAAATTTGAAAATTAAAAAAATTTTGTAAATTTTTATCTTAATTCAATTTTTATTGTGTATGCATTATAAATTTTACTAAGTATCATTTTAATTAATATTTTTATCATTTGACGCATGAAAATCCATTTTAAACAATTTTTAGTTAATAGCAATAAATTATATTAGTTAAAAAATGATTGGCATCAAATTAAAAATGATAAACAGTATTAAAATAAAGCAATTATCCAGTAAAGCAAAAATTTGGCCAAAAAGCGACGCACGAGAATCGATTTTAAGCGATTTTTATTTTTTAGACAACAAGTTATATGTGCGAAAATAGCTTAAAATAGCGACTTATAGACGTTTTTGCAAGGAATCAATTTTTCCCACCCTCTATTGCGCAAAACTTTGATTTTGTGCAATGTTTTATATTCAAAATTAATAAGAGATTTCCTCTCTTCCCGCCTTTTTTGTTTATTTAACTTATAAAAACAAATAATAAAAATGTATTCAATTTTTATTAATATACCATTGATTAATGATTGTGTCAATACTTTTTTAAAAAAAATTTTAAAAATTTGAAGCTTTTTTTAAATTTTCCATTACATCTCCCCTTTTTATGATTGGATTTTCTTTTGCCGAAAGATTAAATTGACTTAAAATTTGTTCGTATGTGTCACGCACTAAACTAATTCTCAAACTTGCTTCTTGAGATTCAAACGCTCCCCTACCCTAATGCCACTACTTAAAAATAGACCAATAATTGCATTGTTCGGCATGTATTTTTACAATTTTGCATCGTAAAGACATTCTGTATTTTTTTGGCTTCTTCGATATACAGTTGATAAATTACCATTTTCATCTCTAACTTTGCTATCTTTAAAAAATTCTTGCTGTTGTTTTGAAAGCTGTCTACCTTGATTGTCAGTTTCTATATCATTTCTATCAGATTTTTGTATTGGGTTGGTATTATTTTGATTTTTCTGCATAGAATTATTATTAGTAGTATTTACTGAGTAATTGACACTTTTATTACTCTGTGATATACTATAATAAGAGTTGATTGAACCAACTTGGGCAATTGGAGCCCTCTGTTCGTAATCAACTCTTGTAATCTTTTAGAATTAACTTGTAATATATTATTTTCTTTTATATTTTTTTCTAAAAAATTACTTAAGTTTTCTTTAGCATACATTGATGCAATTTTATTTACTTTTAAACGTTTTTCTAATTTATTAAAAATTTCCATTGTAAACTTAGCCATTTTAGCTTCTTGTCCATTATGTGTAGATCGTTCCTGTCTGACATTCGATTGGATTTTCTTTTGCTGAAAGATTAAATTGACTTAAAATTTGTTCGTATGTGTCACGCACTAAACTAATTCTCAAACTTGCTTCTTGAGATTCAAACGCTCCCCTACCCTAATGCCACTACTTAAAAATAGACCAATAATTGCATTGTTCGGCATGCATTTTTACTATTTTGCATCGTAAAGACATTCCCTTTCATTTCTTATCGCCTATACGTTATGTATACTTGCAATATAGTATATCACAACAAATGCTATGATGTCAACACACAAATTTATATAACATCAAAAGAAAAAAATAAATAACCAAAAAAAACAGAATCACAAAATGCATAAACAACATCATTTACGTGGATTTCAGGACACGATATATAAAAATATTATTATATGCCAAAAATACATAAATATTACACACACACTAGCATAAAAATATAATATTTGACATATTATAAAATATGTGCTATTATAATTATAGCAATTACTTATTAGGTCAAGTAATATGTACACTAAAAAAGACTAGGAAGCTCGAACAATTTCCTAGTCTTTTTTCTTACTAATCACTCAAATGCTTTACAACTAAGTAAATTACATAGAGCTTTAGTAGCTGAATTAGGTCTTTCATATGTACCCTCCTTTCTACCTTTTGGAGAAAGGCAACCTTAATATAACACAAATTGTTTTAATATGTCAAATAGGAATAAACAAAGCATAAAAATATAATAATAAAATAAATGTTTTACAATTCACTTTTTTTACAAAATACTTGTCGAATGAAGGAATTTATTGTATAATAAAGAAGCCTACTTTCTCAGTAGCAGAAAGTAGGGACATCATTGAAAGACCTTATGAAGTTGCTTAAACTTATATTGATTTATTACATAATTTGCAATTGTTATAATTATAATAACACATTTTTTATTACCTGTCAATATATGTAATTTTCAAAATGTTAATTTATTTTTTTGTTTTAAAATTAAATATTTACTTAAATATAACTAGGCGAGAGATTTAATTTATGATGCTTTAGCATCTTTTTAGCAGGGATATTGACAATTGGTTTTTTCAATGCTATACTATTATTAGAGACAAGATTGATACTGTTGGACAATTGGAGTCCAGGACTATTAATAAATTGTCTTTTATTTTTTTTTTGCCTTTTTGCATAGACCGCTTATTATTAGCAGTGCTTTTATTTGAATTTGATTTGATATTTTGATTATAAAGAGATGTGTTGACTAGGCACATCTCGGCGAAAAGTTCATGACATCATATGAACTTATAAGTTACTGTAATAATAACATATTTTTTTTGATATTGTCAATATCTAATTTTTGTGAATTTGTCAAATTTTGATTTGTGTTTATTGTACTATATTGATTTTTTAGTAAAAATTTAGTATAATTAGGATGATGTTATTTGTAAAGTAGTGTTTCTAAAAACAAATGTAAGGAGGCACAGATGTATGGGTAAAACTAAGGAAGATTCGTTAGAACATGTGAGAAAAATTCAACAGCTTACGGCAAAGAAGAAAGAGATACCTTCTTTCAAACCTAAACCACATCCCTTCTGGAATACAGAATGTCCAGACGACATATTCAAAGCACATCCAGATTCCGCACAATCGATTCTTTACCGGCCATATCGCAGGCAAAACAAATCCTGAAAAGTAGAACCCTAACCAAAAAATCCAGCTCACTAAGAGTTGGATTTTTTGATTTTCACGTTTATTTATACAATTTTAAATATAAGTCCATTTTTTCGATAAATTCGTCATTATTTTTCGTTTCTGTCATTTTCTTAATGACTTGTTCCGTTACTTCAGCAACTGGTAAACTGTTCATTGCTTTTCTTAATGCAAAAACAGTTTCTCTTTCTTTTGGCGTTAATAATAAATCTTCACGTCTGGTTCCAGATTTATTAATATCAATTGCTGGGAAAATACGTTTCTCAGATAGTTTTCTATCTAAGTGGACTTCCATATTTCCTGTTCCTTTGAATTCTTCAAAAATAACATCATCCATTCTGCTTCCTGTTTCTACTAATCCAGTTGCTAATATGGTTAAACTTCCACCAAATTCAATATTTCTAGCAGCTCCAAAGAATTTTTTTGGTTTATGTAATGCTGCTGGGTCAAGCCCTCCTGATAACGTTCTTCCTGAAGAAGGAATAACTAAATTATATGCTCTTGCTAGTCTTGTAATACTATCTAATAAGATAACAACATCTTTTCCGTGCTCTACAAGTCTTTTGGCTCTTTCTAGCACCATTTCAGCTACTTTAACGTGATGATCTGGTAATTCATCAAATGTTGAATAAATAACTTGTCCCTTGATAGAACGTTTCATATCTGTTACTTCTTCTGGTCTTTCATCAATTAGTAACACGATTAATTCTACTTCTGGATTGTTGGTTGTAATGCTGTTGGCAATTTTCTTTAAAAGAGTGGTTTTTCCTACTTTTGGTTGCGCAACAATCATACCTCTTTGCCCTTTTCCAATGGGGCTCATTAAATCAATAATCCTCATAGCATATTCATTTGGTATGGTTTCTAATTTTAATTTTTCATTTGGATAAATAGGAGTAAGTTCATCAAACCTTTTTCTTCTTGCTGCTTTTTCAGGATGCTCGCCATTGACTTCTCCAACAAAGATTAAAGATGGAAATTTTTCTCCTTCACGAAATCTAGAAATACCTTTAATGACATCACCGGTATCTAAACGAAATCTTTTGATTTGAATCATTGAAATATACACGTCTTTTGGTGTGGATAGATAATTTTCGCCTCTTAAAAAGCCATATCCATCTGGTAGAATATCTAAAATTCCTTCTACAATTTCATCCCCCTCATTTGTTAATTTATAATCAACAATCGGTTCTCCATTTTCATCGTATTGGGTTTGATTAACTGGCTTTTCTTCTGTTGCCTCTTTTGGTTGTGTTTCAACTGATTTTTCTTCTGTTTTGAGAACTTGACTTAAAATCTCAATCAATTCTTCCTTTTTTAATTTAGATATATTTTTTATATTGTTTTCTTTAGCTAGTATTTTTAGTTCTGCTAAAGTTTTTTCTTTTAATTCTGGCATAATTTCCTCCTTCTCATGTTATATAGTATAGCATATTTTCACAAAAAATGGAATACATAAAACTAAAAAAATAAAAATATAAAAGATTTTTGTATATTTTGAATCAAATTTTGTTACTCATAATTGTATTTTGAATAAAATATATTTCCAATATTTTACAGGTTAATAAGAATTTTCACTTATTAACCTGTATTAATATCCTGTGTCCATATATACTTTTTCGTTTGGCAAATACATATCTAATTTTTCTCTTGCAATGTCTTCAATATATTCTTCAGATGTGATGTCTTCTTTCTTTTTGGCAAGTTCTTCTTTATGTTCTTTTTGTTCTTCAATTTGGGTGGCTAATTGTTGGCTGGTCTTTGCATATTGGTTTAATGTTTTTTGTTGACTAGCAAAAGTAAATACTGCATAAATAAGAACGAAAACGACAAATATCCATTTAAGAAATCCTTTGGTATTTTTCATCTGTATTCCTCTCTCCACTTCAATTTATACTATTATATTATTCTTCATATTTTACAAAAATCCTTCTATTTTATGACATTTTTTTGTGAATTTGTTGCTTTTTTTTCAAAAGGGGTGTTTTGAATGGGATTTTCGACAAATTTTTTCTTAAGTTGATAATGATAAATGAAATCGGCTTAAATAAGCGGTGCATACATTTATCTAAAAATTGAAACGGTATTAGCATGATGTGATAGACTTTTTTGATTGTAGATAAGATGGTATTTAACAAAAATACATTTATTTTCACAAAGTATTTACTAATACTAAGCATGTAGATAAGTCCCCCAAATAATAAGCCAATAAATAGATAAATTCTAATTTCTCCACTATTGAAGGTAAAAATAGAATATAACAAAATAATACCTGTCATAATACAAAATAGAATGTCTTCAATGTATGTCACAATGTCGTTCGTTTTGATACTTTTTCGTAGTACTCTAAAAAAATCAAACAAAATACCAATTATCATTCCAACGATAACAAAAATGATAAAAACATAAGCTTGGTTTGTAATCATAGCTTGTTCACCCTTCTATTTGAAAATTTTGCTAAGTAAACTTGCATTCTTCATTTTTTCTTGATCTTTATCACTATAAGCAAGGTACGAAATGTCACCTTCTAAAATGACTTCAGATGTATCAATGCTTAATTTATTGACACGGATATTTTCACCTTTTATGGTTAGTAGCCCTAATTCTGTTTCCACAACAACTACTTGGTCATCAAAACTAAGTACATCATTGACGCCAGAAATGGTTAACTTCCCCCTATTCTCTAAAATTAGATTTTGGATAATATTGGTATTCATACTTTTTCTTTCTTCTATTGTCATAAGCAACCTCCTAAAATTCACTATTGATATATCATATTCTAAGGTTGTCTTTTTTAGAACTAAAAAATGGAAGCAAATTTTGCTTCCTAGAGATTTTGTACTTTTTCTTTGAACTTCTCTCCCCTTTCGACTGCATTTTTGAACATATCAAAACTGGCACTAGCTGGTGAAAATAAAACAACTTCTTCAGGTTTGGCATATTTTTTAGCTAAAGAAATGGCGTGATCTAAATCATTTGCAATATAGATAGGAATTTGTTTTTTTTGTTGTTCCATTTCTGCTTTTACGACTTCAAAAATTTTTCCGGTAGTTTGCCCCATTAAAATCAGAGTAGAGACTTTTTCTAATATGGGCTTTGCAAGTACTGAATAGTCTAAATTTTTATCATATCCCCCAGCAATTAAGACAATTTTTTCAGTGTCAAAGGCACGTAGCCCTGCAATTGTTCTTGTTGGAGAGGAACTTGCAGAATCATTGTACCAGCTTGTGCCGTTGATGGTTCTTACAAATTCAATTCTATGGGCAACAGGGGAAAATGTTTTTATGGTATCAATGGCTGTATCTAAGTCCACAAGTGTTTCTGTTACCGCAAGAGCAGTAGCAATGTTTTCATAATTATGTTTTCCTTTTAAAATAACATCTTCTACATTCAAAATGTGTTTTCTAATTTTGTCTTGACAGAATTTTATTTTATTTTCATCAATCATATACCCATTTTCTAATTTTTGTGTACTACTAAAAAATATCACTTTTCCTTTTGCTTCTTGGGCACAATTTCGAGTAATTTCATTATCGTAGTTTAATACTAAAATTCCACTCTCATCTTGATGTTGAAAAATATTTTTTTTAGCATGAATGTATTCATCATAGTTTTTATGTATGTTTAAGTGGTTTGGTGTAATATTCGTAATTGCTGCAATTTGTGGACTTACATCCATCCCCATTAGTTGAAAACTACTTAATTCTAACACAACAATATCGTCAGGTGTGATTTCAGGCAATTTCGTAAATAAAGGGGTTCCTATGTTTCCCCCTAAAAATGAGTGATAGCCTGCATCTTGCAAAATGGCATAAATTAAACTAGTTGTGGTAGTTTTCCCATCACTTCCTGTTACACCAATGATTTTAGCAGGACATAGTTTCATAAATAATTCAATTTCCGTTGTGACAATGGCACCATTTTTTGCTTCTTCTTCTAATTCTGGTTGTGTGGGAAGGCAACTTGGAGAACGAAAAATAACAGCAAAATGATGTAAGGTTTCGAGTGCTTTTTCTCCAAAGGAATAAGAAAAACCATAATTTTTAATTTTTTCCATCATATCTGTTGGAATTTTGGCTTCTTCTCGATTATCAAAAACTGTAACAGTTGCTTGATTTAGATAGAGATAATCTAATAAAGGAATATTGCTGACGCCTAGTCCAATAACAGCTACTTTTCGAAAACGAATAAAATTGTTAAATTCTTCTAATTTTTTGTTGTTCATGATTTTTCACGTTCCTTTCTAAATTTCTTTTATCTTATCATGTATCTTCTCATTTTTCAATGTATTTTATGTATAATTTTAAAAAAAGTTGACACACTAAATATAGATAATGAAATGGAGGTGCTTTTCATGTCAAACAAAGATAATAACAAAAACAATAATAACAACAACAGAAGCAACAAAAATAACAACAATAACGAAAATCAAAACAATAATCAAAATTGCAATAACTAGTTTAAAAGACATGTATTATTTTACAATACATGTCTTTTTTATGTAAACTAGATATTATTTTGTTCCAAATATTCTATCTCCTGCATCCCCTAATCCAGGAACAATATACCCAACATCATTTAAACATTTGTCAATGCAGGCAGTATATAATTGTACATCTGGATGCACTTCTGCCAATTTTTTAATTCCTTCTGGTGCGGAGATAATGGATAAAAATTTTATATGTTTTACCCCATCTTCTTTTAACATAGTAATAGCATCTACTGCAGAACCTCCTGTTGCAAGCATAGGGTCTAGCACAATGACTTCCCTATTTTGTATGTCTTTTGGCATTTTGTAGTAGTATTTTACAGGTTTTAAGGTTTGTTCATTGCGATATAGACCAATATGTCCAATTTTGGCATTAGGAATGGCATGAATTAAACCGTCTAACATACCAGTTCCTGCACGTAAAATAGGAACAAAGGCATATTGATTTTCATCTAACATTTCGGCTTCCATTTTACATAGAGGGGTTTCTATTTCCACTTTCTTTAGTTTGGCATCTTCCATGGCTTTATAACATAAAAGTGTGGCAATTTCTCCAATGGTTTCACGGAATTCTTTCGTTCCTGTGTTTTTGTTTCGTATGATGGCTAGTTTATGTTTGATTAATGGGTTTTCTAATACAATCGGTTGCATGCTTTTCACATTCCTTTCTAAATTCGATATTTTTCTCTTCTTTGGTAAGTTGTATGTAATAATTTATGAGCTCTATAACTTCCTGGTTGGTCTAAAAATTCTGCATAAATTGTCTTTAATATTGGATTTTCATGTGATTTTCTAATTTGACTTTTTTCATCAATCGTATACAATGCATTTCCTCTTAATTTTTTAACATCAACTTCTTCACGGATTTTTGAACTTTTAATTGGTTGCCCACCTCCCATGATGCAACCACCTGGACATGCCATAATTTCTACAAATTGATAATCCGCTTTTCCAGACTGTATTTCTTCTAGTATGGTTCTGGCATTTGCCAATCCACTTGCTGCGACCACTTTGATTTCTTTGCCATCAATGGTAATGGTTGCTTTTTTGATGCCTTCTGTACCACGAACTTGTTCAAAATGAATGTTTTCCAAATCTTTTCCTGTTAAAACATCTTGGGCTGTTCTTAAGGCTGCCTCCATGACACCACCTGTTACACCAAAAATGGCACCTGCTCCTGTTGCTTCACCCATAGGATTATCAAATGAAGAATCCTCTAATTTGACAAAGTCAATGTTTGCTTGTTTTATCATTCTAGCTAATTCTCTTGTTGTAATAACATTGTCGACATCTGGTATACTATTGACTTTCATTTCTGGACGTTGCCTTTCAAATTTTTTTGCAATACATGGCATAACAGATACCACATAAATTTTACTTGGATCGATACCTTCTTTTTTTGCAAAATAGGATTTAATTAAAGCACCAAACATTTGATGTGGTGATTTACAAGTAGAAAGATGTGGTAAAAGGTCTGGGTAATTCATTTCAATAAATCGAATCCACCCTGGAGAACAAGAGGTAATCATTGGTAAATTTTCATTTTCTTTAAAGCGTTCTATAAATTCGTGTGCTTCTTCCATAATGGTAAAATCTGCACCTGTATTGGTATCAAAGATTTTATCAAACCCTAGCCTTTTTAAGGCTGTTACCATTTTCCCTGTTACATTGGTTCCTATTTCCATACCAAATTCTTCTCCTAGTGCCACTCTTACAGCAGGAGCTGTTTGAACGACTACATAGCTTTCAGGGTCTTTTAGTTTTTCCCAAACTTCTTGGATAGTTTCTTTTTCATGTAATGCACCTGTTGGACAGTTTTGAATGCATTGTCCACAAAAAGTACAGTTGACATCATTTAAGCTATTGTTACCTGCGGTGGATATACAAGATTCAAACCCACGGTTAACACAAGCAAGGGCTCCAATTCCTTGTACATTTTTACAGGTAGCAACACATCTTCTACAAAGAATGCATTTGTCAAAATCTCTTACAATAGAGGGAGAAAGGTCATCAATTTCGTGTTCAATGATTTCTCCTGGAAATTCTACATCTTGGATATTGAATTTTCTAGCCAATGCTTGCAACTCACAATTTCCCGAACGAATGCATTTTAAACAGTCTATTTTATGGTTTGAGATAATTAAGTCTAGTACCACACGTCTTGCTTCTAAAACGTTTGGCGTGTTGGTATGAACAACCATTCCTTCTTCTACCTTTTGCACACATGAAGTTGCGAATCCTCTTCTCCCTTCTATTTCTACAATGCACATCCTACACTCCCCTACTTCATTAATTTCTTTTAGGTAGCATAGTGTTGGAATGTCTATTCCTGCTTGTTTGGCTGCTTGTAACACGGTTGTGCCTTTTGGGACTTGAACATGTTCATTATCTATAATTAAGTTTATCATTTCTTCTTTCACTTTCGTTTCCTCCTTAATTTCCAATTGCTTTGAATGGACAAGATGTGAGACATGTACCACATTTGATACATTTGTCTTGGTTAATTGCTCTTTTTTCTCTTCCTTCTCCTTCAATGGCATTGACCGGACAATTCTTTTGGCATAAGCCACAGCCTTTACATTTTTCAGGGTCTATCATGATTTTTGCCATTGCCTTGCATTCTAGTGCACGGCAAACTTTATCAACAGCATGTTCTTCAAATTCATCTCTAAAATATTTTAACGTACTAATGACAGGGTTTGGTGCACTTTGCCCTAGTCCACAAATACTAGATTTTTGGATGTTGATAGCTAGTTTTTCTAGTTTATCAATATCTTCTTTCGTTCCGTTTCCCTCACATAGTTTTTCTAGAATTTCTAACATTCTTTTGGTTCCAATTCGGCAAGGTGTGCACTTTCCGCAACTTTCACTAACCGTAAATTCTAGGTAAAATTTAGCTAAACTTACCATGCATTTTGTATCATCCATAATGATAAGTCCACCTGACCCCATCATAGAGCCAATATTTTTTAGAGATTCGTAATCGATTGGTGTATCTAAATGTTCTTTTGGAATACATCCTCCAGAAGGGCCACCTGTTTGAGCAGCTTTAAAGTCCCTTCCATTTGGAATCCCACCACCAATGTCATAGACAATTTCTCGTAACGTTGTTCCCATAGGTACTTCTACTAATCCAATGTTGTTTACGTTACCACCTAATGCGAAGACCTTAGTTCCTTTTGAGTTCTCTGTTCCAATAGAGGAATACCAGTCACTTCCTTTTAAAATAATTTGGGCAATATTGGCATATGTTTCCACATTATTAATTAAGGTTGGTTTGCCCCATAAACCTGCTTGAGCTGGATATGGAGGCTTTAGGCGTGGTTGCCCTCTTTTTCCTTCAATGGATTCTAATAGAGCTGTTTCTTCTCCACAAACAAAGGCGCCTGCTCCCAAACGGATTTCTATATCAAAGTCAAAACCGGTATTAAAAATATTGGTTCCTAGAATTCCATATTCTTGTGCTTGGTGAATGGCAATTTTTAATCGTTGAACAGCAATAGGATATTCTGCTCTGACATAGATAAATCCTTTGTTGGCCCCAATTGTGTATCCCGCAATTGCCATAGCTTCTAATACAGCATGGGGATCTCCTTCTAAGATACTTCTATCCATAAAGGCACCTGGATCACCTTCATCTGCGTTGCAAACTACATATTTTTGAGTACCTTCCGCAGCCCTTGTTAATTCCCATTTTTTGCCGGTAGGAAATCCGGCACCTCCCCTCCCCCTTAGTCCAGAGTCAGAGATGGTTTTGATAACATCTTCTGGTGTCCATTTTGTTAAGACTTCCTCTAAGGCTTTGTAGCCATCAAATGCTATGTATTCATCTATTTCTTCAGGATTTATCATGCCACAGTTTTTTAAGGCAATTCTCTTTTGCTTTTTATAGAAACTTAAGTTGTCTAATTTTTGTACTTTGCTACCATCTATATCTTTGGCAAGTAGTCTTTCAACAACATTTCCTTCTATAATATGCGTTTGAATAATTTCTTCGCAATCTTCTGGTCGGCAATTAGCATAAAACGTGTCTTCTGGTCGGATAATCACAATTGGTCCTTTGGCACATAGACCAAAACAACCTGTTTTAATGACTCTTACATTTTCAATGTTTTTTTCTTTTAGAATCCTTTTAAAATTTTCTAATATTTGTGGGGATTTTGAAGAGGTACATCCGGTTCCATGACAAACTAAAATATGTTTTTCACGCGTATCAGCTTTGGTGTTGGTTCTTAGGTCTAATTCTTTTCTTTTTTCTTTTCTTATTTTATGGATTTCTTCAAGAGATTTCATTACTTTCACATTCCTTTCTTTTAGGCACAAATATGGAATTTGACACAGTCAAAATTGTAATTATTTTTCAACTGTTTTTTCTTTTTCTAGAATTTCATCCAATACCGTATCTAACATTTTTACAGTCGCTTTTCCATGGACTTCCCCATTGACTGTAAACACAGGCGCTAAACCACAGGCTCCAACACATCTTGTTTCATCTATGGAAAATAAGCCGTCTTCTGTTGTTTGACCTGGCTCAATATTTAGTCTCTGGGTTAGTCTATCCATGATTTTGCGAGATCCTTTGACAAAACATGCTGTTCCTAAACAAACTGAAATGGCATATTTCCCTTTTGGTTCCAATGTAAATCGAGAATAAAATGTGATAACGCCATAGATTTCTGCCATGGGAATTTCTAAAAATTCTGAGATTTCTTTTTGCGCTTCTTTTGGAATATATCCAAATTTTTCTTGAACTTCTTCTAAAATAGGAATTAAATTATCTTTTTGCTTCTTATATGTATGAAAAATTTCTTGCATAAATTGCGTTATATTTGCTTGTACTTCTTGACAAGTACCGTTTTCTTTTTGGTCATGCATTATTATATCCTCCTTATCATATTGATATTAGTATCATAAAAATTTATGTCCATTTTTATTATACCAAAAGAAAAAATATTTTACTAGAGCTATTGACAAAAAAGTCGAAAAATGTCAAAATAAATTTTGAAAGGGGGAATTTCTTATGTATGATTATGACATGTCACAATATGCACGTACTTTAGAGGAACTAGAAAATTCTGAAGGCTTTTGGGCTGCTATGGGTGCTGCTTTGGGTGCATATATGGTAATCATCATGGTGGTTGCAGTAGTGCAAATTATTGCTATGTGGAGAATTTTCACAAAAGCAGGAGAAAAAGGTTGGAAATCTATTATTCCTATTTATAATGTGATTACTTTATTCAAGATTTCTGGACTTTCACCTTGGTTAATTCTAGTTTTCTTAGCAGGTATGATTCCAATTGTTGGGTGGATTGCCATTCTAGTTCTAACCGTTTACCAAGCAAATTGCTTAGCAAAATCTTTTGGAAAAGACATTGGATATACAGTTGGCTTATTATTTTTAGCACCAATCTTTTATATGATTTTGGGATTCGGCAATAGCGAATATGTAGGAACCATTTATGGAAGTAACTCTGGTACGCAAACAGTTTAACATGAATAAAGAAACGTGAAAACCCACAGAGAACCTCTGTGGGAATTTTGGTTTATGATATCATTTCTGCATGAATTTCTTCTAAAATTTTATCTGGTACTTCATGTTTAAAGTCAATTGAAATTTTACTTTCGCTGACATGAAGTTCGAGAATTTCTAATTTATTTTTTGCAATAATATCTAGTATTTGTTTGATGAATTCCGTATGGCGGATGATACCTGTTCCAATGATAGAAATTCTAGAAATTTCTTTTTTGACAACACTTTTGATGGTATTTTCTTCAATGCTGTCTGTAATGACCGTTCCAGCGTGCTGATTAAACGTTGATTTTGTAATAATGGGAATTTTATATTTTTCTGCAATTTCAACACATCTTCCATGAAGAACTTTTGCCCCTTCACTGGATAATTCTAACATTTCTGGATAGGAAAGCGCTGGTAATTTTTTAGCACCTTCTATTTTATTGGGGTCAACCGTATATACACCATCAACATCTGAAAAAATATAACAGTTTTTAGCTTGCAAAGCTGAGGCTACTGCTACTGCAGTGGTATCTGAACCGCCTCTGCCAAATGTTGTAATATCCAAATTTTCATTATACCCTTGGAACCCTGCAATAATAACAATTTTTCCTTTTCCTAATTCTGTTTGTATGCGGTTAGTATCAATTCCTTCAATTGTAGCATTTTGGTTGGTATTGTTGGTAAAGATTCCGGCTTGCCATCCGGTTAGGGATATAGAAGGATACCCCATTTCATTGAGTAAAATGCTTAATTTAGCAATTGAAATCTGTTCTCCTGTACTAAGTAACATATCCATTTCTCTATTTTCTGGTTGCTTCGATAATGTATGTGCTTCTTCAATTAACTGATCTGTTGTTTTTCCTTGTGCTGATACAATGACAACAACTTTATTGCCTTTTTGGTAAAGGTCAATAATTTTTTCAGCAACCATTTTTAATCTTTGGTTATCTGCTACGGAACTTCCTCCAAATTTTAATACGATTGTGTCCATCTTACGTACCTTCTTTTATACAATTTCAAAAGCGATATTTAAGTTTAAATACTGCTCTTAATAGTATATGTTAAAAGGTACCAAAACGAACCTAAGATTTTAAATAACTTTCCATAAATCCATTCAAATCGCCATTCATAACCGCTTCTACATTCCCCACTTCATAATTGGTTCTATGGTCTTTTACCATTGTGTAGGGGCAAAATACATAAGAACGTATTTGACTCCCCCAAGCAATGTCTTTTTGTTCTCCTTTTAAGTCTTCCATTTTTTCTTTTTGTTCTTTTTCTTTTAAATCCAATAATTTCGATTTTAACATACGCATGGCAGTTTCTCGGTTTTGTATTTGTGAACGCTCAGATTGGCAAGCAACAACAATGTTTGTTGGTATGTGCGTAATTCTTACTGCTGAAGAAGTTTTGTTAATGTGTTGCCCTCCTGCCCCTGAGGCACGATAGGTGTCAATTCGTAAATCGTCTGGGTTAATTTCAATTTCAATGTCATCTGTAATTTCTGGTAGTACTTCTACAGAGGCAAATGAGGTATGTCTTCTTCCTCCACTATCAAAAGGTGAAATTCTAACCAAGCGGTGTACGCCTTTTTCACATTTCATGTAGCCATAACTATTTTCTCCTATAATTTCAAATGTAACACTTTTTAGTCCTGCTTCATCACCTTCTAAATAATCCAGTTCTTTTACGGTAAATTCATTTTGGGTTGCCCATCTGGTATACATGCGGTATAACATCTCTGCCCAATCTTGTGACTCTGTTCCCCCTGCGCCTGGATGAATGGTAACAATGGCGTTGTTGTTGTCATATTTACCAGAAAATAGAGTGGCAATTTCTAATTTTTCAATATTTTTTATGAGTCCCTTTGTTCCTTTTATGACTTCTTTTGCCATTGTTTCATCGTATTCTGCTTGTAATAATTGACTGATTTCTATTAGATTATTTAATTCAGCTTCATGTTTCATATACGTATCATATTTTGTTTTTATTTTTTTCATTTCTGAGAGTACTTTTCCAGAAGTTTGGCTGTCATTCCAAAATCCAGGTTCTCCCGTTTGTTTTTCTAGTTCTTGCAATTGTAATTTTAGTTTAGCAATGTCAAAGAGATTCACCCAATTCTTGTAATTTTTTTTGTAATTGTTCTAATTGTTTTAAATTCTCTTCCAATTCTAACATGTTATCACGCTCCTATCAAATTAATTTAGCGGAACAACTGTCGTTCCGCTAGGTTGGGTCATTTTTTTGTGAAATATGTGTGAAGCTTATCCAGAGCTTCATTTCTACCTTCAAAACTCAGCTCCAGGTTACTGTGGTCTGCATGAATCCGTATAGATTCTAGACCGAGTGCAAACATCTGCTCCAGGGCGCCTTGTATTAACAATTGCCGTGACAGATTTGCTACATCTGAGAATTTAATCTCATATAAACCTTCTTCCCATTTAATTCCAGTTATTTTCACCATAAATTAACCCCTTTCTGTATTTGTTTGATATTGCATATCTATTGTACCATATTATGGCAAGATTTTCAATATTTTTATCAATTTTAAGGCAGTCAAGGCATTTCTATATAACTACTATTCGGAAATATTAATTTGATTTCAGTTCCTTCATCTTGAATAGACTGTAGTTCTATGGCAATTCCTAATTTATGGCACAATTTTTGACATAAGTATAATCCAATTCCCGTAGATTTTTGATTTAACATTCTACCATTTGTTCCAGTAAAACCTTTTTCGAAAACTCTTGAAATTTCACTTTGTTTGATCCCCATTCCATTGTCTTTGATGCATAAAATAATATTTTCTTTTCCTTTTTTTCCATAGAATTCAATTTCGGAAGGCTGCCCCTTTTTTCGATATTTGATGCTATTTTGAATGATTTGATTGATAATAAAGATAATCCATTTACTATCTGTATGGACATCATAGTCTAAATCGTGCATTTGAATTATTATTTTTTCTCCAATCAAAACGGTTTTGTTCTTTTTAATGCAATCATTTACAATATCTTTTAAAGCATGTTTTTTAATATAATAATCCTTAGCAACTGCATTGCTTCTTGCATAATACAAGGCTTGTTCAATATAATTTTCTATTTTATGCAATTCTTCATCAATACTTTTGGTTGCTTCATTTTTATTATTTTCAATTATCATTTTACTTGTCGCAATTGGAATTTTAATTTCATGAATCCACATTTCAATATATTCTTTATAATCTTCTTGTAAATATTTATATTGATTTACATGTTCAATCATTGATGTATTTACTTCTTCTATGAATTCCTTTAGGATGGTTCCTTCAACGAAATCTGGCGGTTTTATCATCTCAGCAATAAAATATTTTTCGTCTAAGGCTTGTAATATTTGATGAATATCTTGATAATATTTACGTTTTTTGAAATACTCTACTAGTAAGCCAATAAAATAGATTCCTAGTATGGTAATGGGAATATAAATTTTAATAAAATATCCGTAAGGGTATGCTAACAAAAATATTTCGATTGTTATGATTCCAAACAGAAGAAGCACAATGGATAGGATTTTATCTTTTAGAAAACTATGTAACTTCATTTTTTATCTCATTCCCTTCAATAGATACCCTTGCCCTCTTTTGGTTTCTAGCAATTCTTTCAAATTTAATTCTTCTAATTTATTTCTTACTCTTGCCATATTAACTGTTAATGTATTATCATCAATAAAGCTTTCACTTTCCCATAGATATTCCATCAGTTCTTCTCGAGAAACAATCTGATTTTGTTTCTCAGTTAGATATTTTAATATTTTTAGTTCATTTTTTGTTAACTCAATTTCTTTTTCGCCCTTGATAATCGTACTATTGGATACATTAATCGTAAAATCTGGTGTACTAATTTTGTCTTGTGCTTTTCCAAGATAACTTCTTCTTAATAAAGAGTTTGTCTTAGCAAGCAATATTTGAATGTTAAATGGTTTGGTAATATAATGGTCTGCTCCATAATTGATACTTAATAATTCGTCTAGTTCATTATCTCGACTGGTTATGATGATAATAGGAACATTAGATTGCTTTCGGATTTCTTTACAAATATATTCTCCATCTGCTTCCGGTAGGTTAATATCTAACAATATTAAATCTGCATTTGCTCTCAAAATGTCTGTAATGGTATGACGAAATTCTTTTAGAGATTCTGCTTGGTAGCCATTATGATTGAAAAAAATCTCTATTTCATTTCTTAATTTTTCATCATCTTCAACAATTAAAATTTTTTGCATCGTTGCTATCAATGCCTCCTATTTCCTAGAATATGAACTTATTATACATAAATATACTTTTCTTGTCAATGAAGTTATGAATATATTATCCTTAGCGTACTCGTCAGACTAATATATTCGAACTCCTTGTATATGAATCCATCTCATTTTTGCATAATCATATTCTGAAATTGGTTTGTTGTAACTGTCCAATGTATGTGAAGCGATTTTTATCCCCTGTAAACTATATGTATTTTCAATATTGACAATCATTAATGAGTGCCCAAAGGTTTTATCATCAAATGATAATTGTGCAATATCCCCTATTTCTATGTTAGTTTGAGCTACTTCTATTCCATATGGTCCTACGGATTGATTTTGTATTAAAAATTGATATAAAAATTCTACTCCACTCCAAGAAGGTGACTTGTTATTTCCATTAATATAGTACCAGCCTTTTTCTTTTGTATAATTCATGGTATTGCTACCTGCATAAATACATTGAGATATAAAACTTGTGCAATCTCCCCCAACACTATCAAAGTTATAGTATTTTGGATTTCGTGAAAATGCCCACTGTTTTGCGTATGCTACAGCTTTTTGTCTATTATATTGTATTTGTTTCATTTTCAACCTTCTCCTTTCAAGACTAAAGATGTGCTAGAATCATTTTCCCATAAACATCTGCACAAAAATTTTACCATACTTAGAACTACTAACTACCCCTATTCCAGTATAATTAAAATTAGAATTTAAAATATTAGCCTTATGTCCTGATGAATTCATCCAAGCAGTAACAGCTCCACTATTACTTGAATTTGCAGCTATGTTTTCTCCTGCCGTTTTATAGGATATTTTAAAACTCTTTAACATATCAAATGGAGAGCCATAGGTTGGTGATGTATGAGAAAAATAATTGTTTGCTACCATGTCTTCTGCTTTTATTCTTGCGACTCTTTGCACTTCTTCATCTACTTTCAAGGCGGTTAATCCATGATTAGCTCTTTGCTGATTAATTAAGTTAAAGATTTCTTTTTCATCTGAATTCATCGTAGATGAGGTTTGTGTGTTTCCTGTATTGTTATTGGTATTTCCGCTATTTGATGAGCTTGGATAAATAGGTTTTACATAGTTTTTACTTACTGCTCCAATATAATCTCCTTCCACTTGCACAACATACCAGTCCCCCACTCCCGCAAAAACTCTAATATATTCATTTTTCTTCACAGTTGCAATAATTTTATATTGTATTCCTGGACCGCTTCTTACATTAAGAGTACTTGCAGTTACTAATCCCGTAGAAAAATCAACATGATAATAATATTGCATACCAAAAGAAGTTGAGAATATCCCTATCGTTAGTATAAATGATATAATTGCCGTAATTTTAAAAATATTTTTTCTTTTTATGGTAATGACTTTCATAAAACACCCCTTTTTATTTTCTTTATTCAAAGTATATTATGGATGGAATGTCCTATATGCCAACGCTATTATGAGCCTACTATCGTATTTGCCATAAACACCAAAAAGAAAGAGAGGACTTTGAAATTTCAGAGTCTCTCTTTTTCTATGTTTTGGAATTATGTTATTTGAAATTAAATTGATAATAATATGGAGTTATATCACCTACAAAACAATCAAAATAAATGATATTTCCATCTTTGTCTTGCGTTTTTAAATTTGGAAATGTCTTAATCATCTTTTCATCTCCAAAAAATCTATCAATTATTTTTGACTGTGTTTCATTATGATATATTTGTTCATATCTTTTATTTATATATTGCCTGTTTGCCACATTTAGATCATTTTCATAGACTTTTCTGATATAAAACATATCTAAAGCATATGCTGTTATTAAAACGTCAAATAATAAAATGATGGCTGTTGTCATGATTGCTATTTTCAATATTCTTAATGGTATTTTTGATTTTATATAAGTAATCAATCTTTCTATTTTAGGATGAATCTGCGTCATAAAAAATGTTGCTAAAAAACCCCAAAAGATTGAAAAGCGTAAACAGATTCTACCATTTATATTAAATGGCATTTGAGAGTAATCCCACCATTTCACATTAAAAAAGATTTCTGCAAATAAGCTTACTAAATATTCAACAATAGATCCTACTATAAATCCTCCTATAAATAGTTTTGTATTGTTTTTATTCAAATGTTGTAAAGTTAGAATCAAAGAAACAGCACCTAAACCATATATGCCACAAAAAGGTCCATATAAAAAACTTTTTCTACTTTCCAATGTGCCTTTTGTAACAATAGCCCACATGGTTTCAATTAAAAAACCTAATATACTGTATATTACAAAGTATGTAATGATTGTATATATACTATTATCCAAAGTTTTTAACTTCTTTGTTTCTATTAATTTGACATTTTCTATAACCATATTTCCTTCCTTTTCTAAAATCTTAATTGGCAATAGCCAAATCCTTTCTCATGTTATTTTGTCATAATTTCGCACATTAAATTACTGATTTCTGTTGGATTTTCAATGGTCAATCCTTCAATGAGTCTTGCTTGGGCATATAGTACTTTCGTATATTTTTTTAACATTTCTTTGTCATCTTGATATAAATCTTTTAATTTCTGTGCAATTTCATGTTTTTCGTTTATTTCTAATATGGTTTGTGCTTTAATCCCTTGGTTGTTTGGCATTTGGTTTAAAGTCTTTTCCATTTCTACTGAAATGGCTCCTTCAGAAGTTAAGCAAACAGGATGATTTTTTAACCTGTGTGTAAATCGTATTTCTGCTACGTTGTCGTGGATGACTTCTTTCATGGTATGAAACATCTCTTTGTTGTCTTCATTGGCTTTTTGTAATTCTTCTTTTTCTTCCTCTGTGTCTATATCTAAGTTATCACTGGAAACATTTTGGAAGTTTTTTTCATCATAGCGGATTAATACTTGTAACACAAACTCATCGACACTTTCTGTTAAATATAGTATTTCAAATCCTTTGTCTTTTAATACTTCTACTTGTGGCATCATATCAATTTTATCAATGGTTTCGCCACATGCATAATAAATCACTTTTTGCGTTTCTTTCATTCTTCCCACATATTCTTTTAAGGTAACTAATTTTTTCTCAGTAGATGAATAGAACAATAATAAATCTTGTAGTTTTTCTTTGTTGTTTCCATAGTCACTATAAGTTCCATATTTTAATTGCGTTCCAAATATATTGAAAAATTGCTCATATTGTTCTCTTTCGTTTTTTAGCATATTTTCCAATTCGGTTTTCATTTTATTTTCAAGATTTCTTGAAATTACTCTTAAACTTCTGTCATTTTGTAACATTTCTCTTGATATATTTAAAGATAAATCTTCGCTATCCACTAACCCTTTGACAAATCCAAAATAGTCTGGTACTAGCTCAGCACACTTCTCCATAATTAACACACCATTGCTGTACAATTGTAATCCTTTTTCATAATCTTTCGTGTAATAATCATAAGGCAGGTGTGAAGGAATATATAGTAAACTATCATAATTGTATTGTCCTTCTACATGATGATGGATAACTTTTAAAGGTTTTTCATAATCATGGAATTTATCCATATAAAAACTTTCATATTCTTCCGGTTTAATTTTTTTCTTGTTTTTCTTCCATATAGGCATCATAGAATTGATGGTTTCTATTTCTTTTATAGTTTCATAATCATTTTCAGTGCCTTCTTTTTTCTTTCTATGTTCTACCTCCATTTGAATAGGATACCTGATATAATCGGAATAGGTTTTAATAATTTGTTGTATTTTGTAGGTATCTAAAAAGTCACTATACGTTTCTTCGTCTGTATCCTCTTTGATATGAAGGGTAATTTTGGTTCCAACGTCTTCTTTTTCACATGCTTCAATAGAATACCCATCTATCCCTTTTGATGTCCATTGATAGGCCTTTTCAGAATCAATGGATTTACTTTCTACTGTCACCAAGTCACTGACCATAAAAGAAGAATAGAAACCAACACCAAATTGTCCAATAATATCAATATCTTTTTTCTTTTCATTTTCTTCTTTAAATGTGAAAGAACCGCTTCTTGCAATTGTTCCTAAATTTTTATCTAGCTCTTCTTCTGTCATTCCACACCCATTATCTGTTATGGTCAAAGTTCGTGACTCTTTTTCGATGTCAATTCTTATTTTTAAATCCTCCTTATTTACTTTGATTTTTTTATCTGTTAGTGAACGGTAATGCAATTTATCAATGGCATCACTTGCGTTTGAAATCAATTCCCTTAAAAATATCTCTTTATTGGTATAAATGGAGTTAATCATTAAATCTAACAATCTTTTGGATTCTGCTTTAAATTGTTTGTTTCCCATGTTTTATTCCTTCTTTCTCTTTTATTTTTGGCATGTTTTCTGTTTTACAATCCATTTATCAAATGTTGCCAAGATGGCTGGTAAGAATAGTAAGATTAATACAATAGAACATAAAGTTCCTTTACATAGCGTAATACAGATTTTTGCAGTAATGGCAGTGGCAAACATTCCTACAATGAATGTTACAATCACTAGGATAGAGCCTGATGTCAGAATGGTATTAATGGATTCACGGTAAGCATTGGCAATAGCTTCTTTCCTTGGCTTAGTTTGTCGCTCTTCTAGGTAATAGGAGGTATATAAAATAGCATAATCAATGGTGGACCCCATTAAGATACTTTGAACAATGAGTAGTGCAATGAAATAAACCGTTCCTCCAGATAGCGACAAAATTCCCATTGTGCAATAGACAGCACATTGAATGACTCCAACTAAAATGACAGGAATTATGCAGGATTTGAATGTGAAGGCAACAACAATGAATATGGTTATCATCGTTAAGATGGATATATAGTTAAATTCATTGGCAAAAGTTTGATTCATTTCATATGCCATAGGAGAATCCCCAATCATATAAAATTCCATTCCTTCTTGTTGTAAAATATCATTTATGTTTTGAATATAGTGAAAGGTTTCTTCATTTTCTAGCTCCATGCTTGTATTGAGGACAACTCTTGAACAAGTATCTCCAACAAGTAATTCTTTCGCATCTGCAATGGTCTGCTTGCTGTCTATAATGTCGTTTTTCATATCTTCATCAATAAAATCTTCAAATCGTTCGTCTTGTAAAATGGTATCATTTAAAAAAGTAACAAATTGCTCTACTGTTAAATGCCAATTTTCATCATATTCACGGCTGCTACCAAAGTATAAATAGACTAATTCTAATGTATTACTTTCTAATTCATCAGATAAATTACTTAAAATAGCAATCATTTCATCTTTCGTGTATTTTGTTTCATTAATTGATGCATTTATAATTGATTTTACAGTGTTTAATTTTAATTTTTTATTTCCATCAAAACGACTAGCGTATTCTTTATTGTTCATCACATCATTTACAATAAAATCAATTAAGTGATTCAAAGAAATACTTGGTTTTTGATATTTAGCAATATATACACCATATATTAAATCTAGACTGTTTTTATCGATGGATAATAAATTACTTAAATTTTGACTAGAAAATTTTGTGTTATTTATTGTATGTTTCATTACAGTTTGCAACAACTCTAAAGAGCTGATTGTATTGGAGCTTAATTTTGATTTTAGTGTCTCATCTTTTCTATGATTCAATACAAAATTTGCAAACTCTTGTGGTGTTAATTTTAATGTCGTATTTTTCGTTTTATATAATGCATAAATCTTCTTAATGCTATTGCAATCTGAACCGATAAAGTTGGCTAAATCCGTGTATGTATATTTTGTTCCATTTAAAGAACTCGTCATAATATGATTTAATTGATTTAAACTTTGTAATTGTTCACTACTAATGGCGTTTTTTATTTGGCTATTTTCCATATTATTTAAGATTAAACGGACAAATTCATATGGCGTACTTTTCCATTTGGTTATTTTTCCGCTTGAATAATCAAATAAAGCATATAAAGAATACAAAGAGGTTTTATTTGTTCCAAAAGCAGTTGCCATTTCTGTTGCACTGTATTGATGAGGTGTTTTTGATACAGATTCATCTATTACCAATTTTACCAATTTCAATTGATTGATTGAATTGCTATCTATTTTGAATGAGGAAACATTTTTTCCAGTTGCTTGACTATTCGATAGCAAATTTAATGTAAAATTAACAAATTCTTGTGGTGTAAATGTGTGTGTATTTGATAATTTGCCTGCTGCATAGATGGTTTCTACCAATCCTTTGCTAATGGTATCAAATATGGCAGATAAATGTGTTTTGTCAAGTTTTGTTGTATTAATTTTATTTTCATTTTTAGCAAATATTGATAATTTTTCGAACTTGCTAATATCTATTCCGTTTAGGTAATCTGTTTTTTGTTTTAAATCTATACTTTTATTGATAACTTCTGGTATTGTATAGGTACTTCCATTATCAATATTTCTGTATTTCACCAATAATAATGTTTTCACTTTATCTTCACTGATTCCTAATAAATGAGAAATTTCACTTGATGTCATCTCTTGATTAATGGTATTTTTATTACTATATGTTGCCAATAATTGAATGTTCTGTATGGTAGAAGAAGAAAACATATTTTTATAGGTAGGATTGGTTAATACGTCTGATTGGACAAAGTTAGCAAATTCAGATAAAGATAATGTTGTGTCTACTGGATTGACAGAATTGTAATACACATACAAATCTCTTATGTCGCTTTCTTTCATTCCAAATAAACTTGCCATTTGGCTACTGGTGTATTTTGTTGTAATTGTATTTTGATTGGTAAATTTGGTTAGTTTTTGTAAATTTTCCTTCGTTTCTTTTGTAATTTTGGAAGAATATGCCTTGTCTTTTAAGATGGTATTGTTCATAAAATTGACAAATTCTTTTAGCGATAGTTGTAAATGATTATGTTTAGAATTGTAATATACTAAAATGTCATCAACCTCTGTTTTTTCCATGCCTAATATTTCTGCAATATTTTCAGAAGTTCGTTGTTGATTTACTTTTGTTTGAGCTGTAAAATTAGATAATCTTTCTATATCTTTCTTTAGAGATTCACTCAATTGCTTATCTAATTCTTTGTTTTGATATACTTCCGTTTGTATGAACTGGACTAATTCATCAAATGTCATGGTATTATTTTCCTCGGGATGATAATATTTATAATAAATGATTTTTAATAGATAGTCTTCTATTTCTGTTTCTGAACCTAAATCTTTTAACTTATCGACTAATGTATCATATTTTAAGTTTTCGTTGATTGTATTGGAATATCCTAATACCTCATCTACCTTTTCATTTTCTAATTCTGTTAGGTGTTTGGCAATTTTTTCTTCATCTTTGGTATTGTAGATAATTGCCATTTGATTGTTGGAACCAAACACTTTGGAGACTTCATCATTGTCTGAACTGGTATAGGCTATGTTTAAGTTTCCTTTTAGTAAAAAGCTAATAGCAAATACACCTAAAAAGGCAATTGCTAGAGGATATTTACCAGCATTGCTGAATTTTCCTAATTTGGTTAATTTGATATTGGGTGTTTTCTTTTTTGTTTTCGTAATGAGATGGTCAAACATGATGATTAATCCTGGGGATAAGCAGAAAACACTTATTAAACTAAATAGAACGCCTTTGGCTAGTACCAATCCTAAATCTCTTCCGATTGTGAAGCTCATAAATACAAGACAGATAAGTCCCACGATGGTTGTGAGTGAGCTACTGGAAATAGATTGAATGCTATGGTGTAATGCCGTTTTCATTGCTTTTTGGGAATCTTTTTCTGTTTCTTTTTCTTGCCTATATCTGTCGATTAACATGATGGAGTAGTCCATGGATAGGGCTAATTGCAATATGGCAGATATGGAGCTGGTGATATTAGAAACGCTATTAAATAGTATATTGGTTCCATTGTTTAATAAAATGGCAATGAAAATGGAAAACAAAAATAAAAACGGTTCTACATAGGATTCGCACATGATAAGTAAAATGATTAAAACACCAATGACTGCAACAACGAGAATCCATGTAGGTAATACCACAATATTTTTTTGTGCGATTTCTCCATTGGTTTCTATAGGATATTGTTTATATTCTTCTTCTATCCTTTCATATACAGTTTTTGCCATTTCAGAGTCACTAGGAGCATCAATGTTGATGGTATATAATGTATATTCCCCTTTGTTGTGCTTTTCAGTAGCATCATACTCTACAGATGATACATTTTCTTCTGTTTCTAGTTTATGGTAAATATCTTGTTTTTCTTCTTCTGTTAATCCTTGAAACATGATATGAAAGGAGCTTGATGCTTCTTCTACATCAAATTCATCTTCCATTTTATCCATACCAATTCGTGTTTCGGAACTACTTGGTAAATATTTTGTGATATCATCATTTATTTTTACATTTTGCGATACGATGGCACATACAACAGATAATATCACAAATACCAATAGAATTATTTTTCTTTTGTCTATCATGAAATTGGCTAATTTTTTCATGAAATACGCATCCTTTCCATTCTTTTTCACGACTTTCTTTACAAAAATTGGTTTTCGTGCATGATTTTTTCGTCTAAAGGATATTATACAATATATTTCCAAATTATTCAAGACTTCTTAAAACAGTGGTGCAAATAATCTTAAAACAGCTTGCCACAAAGATTTGACAAGTCCGGCTTTCACATCTGCATCATTTAATTTTTTACTATCTTGTAGTGTATTTTCAAAGTCTTTCACAATCTCTTGGATTTCACTAACGTTTTCCATATAAATTCCATTTTCAAAATGAAGGTATAAACTTCTATAATCCATGTTTATGGTTCCCACCACGGCTCGAATATCATCTGATAAAAATACTTTGGAATGAACAAATCCATTTGTATAAGTATAGATGTTAACGCCATTGTCATGTAGGACCTTAAAGAAAGATGATGTTTGTGTATACACTATTTTTTTATCGGGAATGCCTGGGACAATAATTCTTACGTCCACGCCTCTTTTTGCTGCTCTACAAAGTGCATTTACCATATCGGTATCAATAATTAAATACGGTGTCATGATGTATAAATATTTTTTGGCACTGGTAATCATATTAATATATACATCT
The DNA here is from genome assembly GCA_947625645.1 of uncultured Clostridia bacterium. Classification (GTDB taxonomy): domain Bacteria; phylum Bacillota; class Clostridia; order TANB77; family CAG-508; genus CAG-269. Next base: position 68,970 of record CANQPE010000004.1, read on the forward strand.
TCTCCAATTAAATCTTTATGAAGCGGTGCAACCCCGTAAGGGATAACATAACCATGATTGGTATCATGATTGTGAAAGTCATATTTAAATTTTGTAATGTCATTATCTTCCTTTGTATTAGCGTTCCATAGTGTTAGAAACATAACAGTTAAATTCCAAATAGCGTCTCCTACAATTTTGATGCCATTATCTTTCCATATTCCTAACTTACTATTAACATTTATGTATTCATCACTTAAATTCACACCACCGGAAAAGGCTACTTTTCCGTCTATTACTGTAATTTTTCTGTGATCTCTATTATTCATAAAGATACCTCTGAAAGGACTTAATTTATTAAAGGGAATACATTTTATGCCATATTTAGCAAGTTGTTTTGAATAGTTTGTAGAAAGCATGGCAATACTTCCCATATCATCATATAAGATTCTTACTTCTACACCTTGGGCTGCTTTTTCTTTTAATATGTCTAAAATGCCATTCCACATAACGCCTTCATTAATGATAAAGTATTCCATAAATATAAATTTTTCGGCTTTTTTTAATTCTTTTAATAGCTCAGGGTAGAATTTTTCCCCGAAATGATAATATGTAATTTCATTGTTTGTACTAACAAAATAACTGGTTCTATTGATTAAATATTGAATATTATCTAGGTTTTTATCTTCTATCTCTTTTTTGATGGTTTCTTCTTGAACTAGATAAGAACTATATTTTTTTTCATAGTCCAATATATTTTTTAATAACTTGTTTTTGGAATAATTTTTTCCTAAAGTAATTAATAAAATTGTTCCAAATATAGGGAATATCAAAATTAATATGATCCATGGTAAGTCATTAGAAAGTCGTGTACTTTCTTTTAAGATACCAAGAACAATGAGAATACTTGCTATGCTGTAAAATAATGTAATCAGTCCAAGATATTTATAAAAAAATAATCTTATCACAATGGCGAAACCAAATTGTAATATAACACCTAATATAACGATTAGTGCTCTTTTTATTGCATTCAACATAATTTTTACTCCTTTTCAAAATACAACTTCTTCTAATTCCGTTCTATGTTATATCACATAATTATTTTTATTGCAATCCAAAACAGGTATCTTTTCTTCTATATACGGAAAATATAATAGCAATCGTTAGAATATTTACTATAAAATATACTCCGCCATACGTTACAAATGGTAAATTAACATTAGTCTGAATCCCCATATTGACATTCATAAGTATTGTTGCAAATGATTGTAAAATATATAATGTACTTATGCCTATGATTAAATATTTTCCATATTGTTCTCTTACACTTTTTGCATTTATAATTAGTTTTATCGAAATTAATATTATAGTACAAACCAGTAATCCTGCTACTATAATCCCTGTTTTTCCTAGAAGATATATAAA
>CANQPE010000005.1 GCA_947625645.1 uncultured Clostridia bacterium
GAGATAAAACAATGGCAAATGATAAAAAATGACCATGTACAATACTGGAAAAAATTGCATAACATCAATGAATATTATGCCCATGATGTAAGCAGAAAAATTGTGACATTTTGTGTAGAAAATCAAGTAAAAGTAATAGCAATTGCAGATTTTAACAGCAACTCCAAAGATACTGGTTATTATTACAGGAAAAAGATAAAAAAATATACGCCAATTTATCTAAGACCCAAAATAACGAAATATTTAAAATACAAAGCGTTTCAAGAAGGGATTTTGTTAAAACTAGTTAGTCCCAAGGAAACAGCAAGTAAATGTTATCAATGCGGAGGTCTTGTGAAAAGAGGAAAAGATGAATTAAAGGTCACATGTGAAAAGGGACATCATATGGATTATTTTTTTAACTCGGCGATGAATATAGGGCGAGAGTGCTTACAACTTAAAAACCAAGTCTAGAATATAGAAAAACGCAATTAATATTTTCTAAGCAATAAATTGCTAAGAAAATCTAAATTTCGCATAACTATCTTCTACGTCAAATTTATCGTCTTCGACGATGATTTTCCTAGAATATAGAAAATCCTATTTGGTGACAAGTAGGTGAGTATATGGACTATATGTCTGTATATTTGTGTTGAATATCGCAGGTTATGTACTTTTTCAAAGTACATACGAAGACGTAAAATATTCAAGATATTTGTACTTTATAGATGAATATTTTAAGGGGAAAGAAGGAAAGAACGATGTACATAAAAGTGAAAAGAGTCATGGATGTGGTATTAGCAATTGTTTTGTTAATGATATTTGCTATTCCTATGGCAATTGTCGCAATATGCATCAAAGTAGAAGATGGAGATCCCATCATATATAAATCCAAAAGAATGGGAAAAGATTTAAAGGTATTTGACATCTATAAATTTAGGTCAATGAAAACCCACAGAGAAGAATTACATAGTGAATTATCTCACGAACAAATGGTAACGAAAGTAGGAAAATTTATTAGAAAGACAAGTTTGGATGAGTTACCACAATTGATTAATATTTTAAAAGGTGAAATGAGTTTTATTGGACCAAGACCATGGATACCAGAGTATTATGAATGGTTTACGGATGAACAAAAAAGAAGAGTGGAAGTGCTACCAGGGATTTCAGGTTTAGCACAAGTAAAAGGAAGAAATGGAATTAATATCTTTAAAAAAATCCAATATGACATTGAATACATAGATAATATGAGTTTTAAACAAGATATGAAGCTGATTTTTGAAACAATAAGAGCTGTATTTTCAAAAGCAGATGCAGAAATTACAGAGGCAGGCATTAAGGAAGAAATCAGAGAATTAAGAAGCCAACAAGTTGAGGTACATGAAGGAACGTATAATAAAGCAATTTAAACAATTAGTACAATTCTGATTTTGAATACAAGTATGTACGTAAGTCAGATTTATGCTTAGAAAGGAATTGTGAAATATGAAGAAAGTATTATTTGCAGCTACAGTAGATTCTCACATAAAGCAATTTCATTTGCCATATTTGAAGTGGTTTAAAGAGCATGGATATGAGGTGCACGTGGCTACAAATGGAAAGGAAGTCATTCCTTATTGTGATGTAAAACATCAGATTTCTTTTGAAAGAAGTCCATTAAAATTCAATAATATAAAAGCCATTGGGCAATTAAAGAAAATCATAGAAAAAGAACAGTTTGAAATTATACATTGCCATACACCTATGGGAAGTGTTGTCACAAGATTAGCAGCTCTAAAGGCAAGAAAAAATGGAACAAGAGTGATATACACAGCACATGGCTTTCATTTTTTCAAAGGAGCTCCCATACAAAATTGGCTAATTTATTATCCAATTGAAAAACTTATGGCAAGATATACAGATTGTTTAATTACAATCAATGAAGAAGATTATGAATTTGCTAAGAAACACTTAAGAGCAAAACAAATAGAATTGGTTCATGGCGTTGGAGTAGATGAAAGCAAATTTAATTTTAAGATGACAGATGAGGAAAAACAAGAATTACGAGAAGAATTGGGATTAAAAAAAGATGATTTTGTTATATCATATGTGGCTGAGTTAAACAAGAATAAAAATCATATTATGATAATTCGTGCAGTACGAAAACTTATTGAAGAAGACGGCTACAAAAACATAAAAGTCTTATTAGTAGGAGAAGGTACATATAGAGCATTTTTAGAAAAAGAAATAGCAAATAGTAAGTTAGATAAAAATGTATTTTTATTAGGATATAGAAAAGATGTACCTAAAATATTAAAAATAACCAATTTGTATGTGTCAACAAGTATGAGAGAAGGCTTGCCAGTAAATTTGATAGAAGCTATGATAGCAGGACTACCAATGATTGCGACAGATTGTAGAGGAAATAGAGATATTGCAACACAATTAGTAAAGATTGGTGATATAGATGAACTAAGTAAAGAAATAAAAAGTTATATAAAAAATGAAAAAATAACTGAAAATTATAACAAAGAAGAATACAAATTAAAAAATGTGAAAAAAAGAATGGAGAAAATATATAGCAGTGGAAAATAAAAAAATTAGAATCTTACATATTATACGAAGTATGAATATGGGTGGAGCAGAGAATTTTATCATGAATTTATATAGGAATATTGATCAGCAAAAAATTCAATTTGATTTTTTGGTAAGTGATAAAGGCATTTTTGATGATGAAATAAAAAAGCTGGGAGGAAAAATATACTATATAAAATATATTACCGAAATAGGACAGTTTAAATATGTTAAAGAATTAACTTCATTTTTTATGAATCACTCTGAATATACAATTATACATTCACATCTAGATCAAGTTTCGGGAATTGTTTTAGAAACGGCAAACAAATGTCATATACCAAATCGAATTGCTCATAGCCATAATACAAAGAATACGAATAATTTCATGATAAAAATATATAAAAAATATTTGCAGTCAAAAATTAATAAAAATGCAACACATTATTTTGCTTGTGGGGAAGAGGCGGCGAAATGGTTATATAAAAAGAAATTCAAGGAGGCAGTAATAGTTCCTAATAGTATAGATTTACAAAGATTTAACTTTGATGAAGAACAAAGAAATCATATTAGACAAGAATTAAATATTGACAAGAATGCACTTATTATCGGACATATTGGGAGGTTTACAAAACAAAAAAATCATAAATTTTTAATAGAAATTTTTAAAGAGTATCAAAGAATAGATTCTAATTCTAAATTAATTTTAGTAGGAGATGGAAAGTTAAAACAAAAGATAAAAAAAATTGTGGAGAATAAAAACTTAAAACAAAAAGTCATGTTTTTAGAAAATAGACAAGATATAGAAAAGATGTATAGTATATTTGATTTATTATTATTTCCATCATTGTTTGAAGGAATGAGTTTAGTCACAATAGAAGCACAGGCAACAGGACTTCCGATATTGTGTTCAAATACGATTGACAAAAAAACAAATGTTACGGGAACTATAGAGTTTATGAGCTTAAAACAAACTCCAAAAGAATGGGCAGAAAAAATTAGAATGATGAAAAAAGAAAGATATGAAAAAAATAACGAAATGATAAAGGAAACGAAGTATAATATAGCTACATTAGCTAGAAATATAGAAAGAATATACTATAATATGACATTAAATTGAAACAAATTTTTCACAAATAGAAAGGGAAAAGATGAGCGAAAATAAGGAAGATTACAGTGGAATAAATAATAGAAATATAGGACTAGATTTTCTAAGAATTATTTGTATGGTAATGATATTGATATTACATTATTTGTCAAAAGGAGGTTTACTAGATGCACAAAATAGTAATCATACAAATTATATCACATATAACATTCTTGAAACTTTAGCAATTATAGCCGTTAATTGCTATATTCTGATTAGCGGATATTTTTTAGTAAAATCTGAATTTAAAATAAAAAAATTTTTAAATTTATGGGGAGAAGTATTCTTTTATTCTGTTACCATTTATGTAGTATTGTACTTATTTGGATTAATAGAATTTAAATTTACTGATGTAATAAAAAGCATAGTTCCAGTAGTAACCAAGCAATATTGGTTTGTGAATGTATATTTAGTTATGTACTTATTGATGCCGTTCTTAAATAAATTAATATATGCATTAGGAAAAGAGGAGTTTAAAAAATTATTAATACTTCTTATTATTATATTTTCGGTTATGACAGTATTACCAGCTGAATGGTGCTTAGATAAAACAGGAGGATATGGAATCATATGGTTTGTATGTTTATATTTTATAGGTGCATACATTAGATTGTTTATTGCAAATGATTATATAGAAAAATATCATAATAAATGGATTTTTATATATTTTATTTGTGTTATTTTTATCGTAGTGGCAAAACTATCGATAGACTGGATATGCAAAAAGCTAGTGATAAATGCAAAAGGTGAAAAAGTATGGGCATATAATAATCCAGTAATTCTTATAGAATCTATAATGTTATTTTTATATTTTAATTCTTTAAGAATAAAAAGTAAATGGATTAGCAAAATGATATTAAAGATTGCACCTCTCACTTTCGCAGTATACTTAATTCATGAACAAACGGTCCTAAGTAAAATTTTGTATTCAAATATATTACATACTGAGATATGTTACAATAATTCATTTGGTGTATGGATTGTTATGGGAAGTGTTTTATTAATTTTCTGTATTTGTGTCATTATAGAATATATAAGAAAAAGTAGTTTGACTTTTATAAAAAATAAGATAAAAAATATCAAAATATTAAATCAGTAAAAATAAGATAAGGAGTTATATGTAATGATAAAAAAATTAACAATAATTACACCAACTTATAACAGAGCTAATAAAATTAGAATGGCTTTTGCATCATTGCAAGAACAATCAATGCAAGAATTTGAATGGCTTATTATTGACGATGGAAGTCAAGATAATACATCTGAAATAGTGAACAAATTAAAAAAAGAAGCTAAATTTCCAATTCATTATATAAAACAAAAGAATCAGGGAAAACATATAGCTTTGAATCAAGCATTTAAAATTGTTTCTACGGAATTACTTATGATATTAGATAGTGATGATACATTAATAAACACAGCAGTAAGAGATATATTAGAAGTTCATAATAAATATAAAGAAAATAAGGATGTAATGGGGTATGTTTATCAAAAAGGAAATTTTTTTAATAAAGATCAAAAAATGACACCTGAATTTGCATCAGAGGAATTTTTAGCTAATTATAATAAGTATATTATCAATAAAGGAATAAAAGGCGATAAAGCAGAAGTGTTTAAAACATCTATCATTTGCCAATATGAATTTCCAAAATTTGAAGATGAAAAATTTTTGGGGGAAGGTGTTTTATGGAGCAAGATGTCTCATCACTATAATATGATTTTTTGCAATAAAGTTATTTATTTGTGTGAATATTTGGAAGATGGATTAACAAAAAGTGGGCGAGAACTAAGAATCAGAAATCCTAAAGGTGGAAGATATCATGCAAAAGAATATTTAAGTAAAAGATATAGCATAAAGGTACGAATAAAAAATGCGTTATTATATTTAATATATAGCAAAATATTAGGAGAAAGTTACTTTGAAACAATAAAAAAGGCAAGGTATAAAGTATTGTTAGTAGTTATAAAAATACCGAGTGAAATGTTATATTGGTATTGGAATAAAAAATATATTAGGAGAAAATGATGATTAGAATATTACAGGTAATAGCTAGCATGAATGCAGGCGGTATGGAATCAATGATAATGAATTATTATCGTAAAATGGATAGAAATGAAATACAATTTGATTTTTTGTTATTTACGAAACAGAAAGTTTTTTATGAAGATGAAATTTTGAGCTTAGGGGGAAAAATTTATAAAGTAACACCAAGAAGAGAAAATTTAATAAAAAACAAACAAGAAGTTAAACAATTTTTCAAACAAAATCACTATGATATTGCAGAATTTCATCAAGGAATTACATATTTTTATCCATTGAAAATGGCCAAAAAATATAATGTACAAACGAGAATTATACATAATCATGGCATTGATAGAAATTTTTTAAAAAAATTTAAGTTATATAATGAAATATATGCTAAAAACAGAATTAGCAACTTAGCAACTAATTATTTTACTTGTTCAAATGAAGTAAATAACCAATTATTTTCCAAAAGTGTTATCAAGAATAAAAAAATAGAAATAGTTGAAAATGCAATAGATGTTGAAAAATATAAATTTAATCAATTTGACAAAACAAAGTTAAGGGAAGAACTAAAAATAGATAGGGATGTGCTTGTATATGGGCATATTGGAACATTTACATATCCTAAAAATCATGATTTTTTAATAAAAATATTTAAAAAAATAATAGAAAAGCAACCCAATAGCGTTTTACTGCTAATTGGAGAAGGCCCATTAAAAGATTGCATACAGAAACAAGTTAAGGATGAAAATTTATTACACCAAGTAAAATTTTTGGGTGTTAGAAAGGATGTTGAAAAAATATTGTCTTTAATGGATTGTCTGCTATTCCCGTCGCTATTTGAGGGAATTCCTTTGACATTGATAGAAGCACAGGCAAATGGAATACCCATTATTATGTCGGATAGGATTTCCAAACACACCGTAGTGAATGATAATTGCATACAAGTTTCTCTAGAAAATCCAGATAAATGGATTGATAAAAGTTTAAAAGTGGTAATGCAAAATCAAGAAGAAACTAGAATGCAAAAAAATGAAGATATGAGAAAAACAAATTTTGATATTGACAAGGCTGTTGAAAAATTAAAAAATATTTACAATAGTTATTGATAGAAACTAGAAGGGAGTTTTAATGGTAATTTTTACAAGTACACTATTTTTAATATTTCCAATCATTTCAGCACCTGTTGTGGTATTAGCCATGTTGAAATATGGAAAATATAGAAAATTCTATGGTTTGTTATTAGCTATGATATTGGGAATGATTATGTATCATATCGATTTGACTAATTTGGATATAGATTTAAAAGTATATTATAATTATATGAACCATTATAAATTTATGAACTTTATAGAAATGAAAGATATATTGCTAACGCAAAAAGAGCCTATTACTAATTTCTTATTTTATATAATATCATTGACTGGAAATTTTGAAATTTGGCAATTTGTAACCACAGTAATCAATTACTTTATTATATTTTATATTTTTGCTGACTATGCTAAAATAAATCAAGTTGATAATAAGTTTTACGGATTAATTTTGATAACAACAATATTTTGGCTAAATAATATTTTTTTATTAACAGCAATAAGAAATAACGTAGCTTTAACAATTTATATATTAGTTTTATATAATGAATATATTAAAAAAAAGAAAAACTTTATATATAAATTGTTATATATTGTTCCCGTATGTATTCATATGACATTAATTATAGGAGTTATTATTAGAATTTTATTGAATATAAATTTGCGCAAAAATAAAGTAATATTATTATTTGGATTGCTTATTTATGCTTTTTCTCCAAATTTAATAATAACAATTTCAAATTTAATAGGAGACTTATCATTGTTTTCAGATTTATCATTAAAAACAAGTTATTATACAGAATTAACAACAAGCTTTAATACAAATAGCATAGTACATATAGTATTTTTAGTATTAATGATAGTATTATATTACAATATCAAAAGAAAAAATTCGAGAGAAGTGCAAAATACCGAATTATATAAAGCAACGGAAGTATATCTGTTGTTCAATTTATGTTCATTTAATTATTGGGATATTTTTTATAGATGGTTTGATATGAGTGTTATACTATTTGCATTCATTTTAATGGATAATATAAGTATTATAAAAAAATACATGAAATTCATTATATTGGTAATGTTTTTAAGTATACTGATTTCATGCTATATACAATTTTCTAACTTACAGAAGTTAAATATACAAAAAAACATAGGTCAATATTGTTATAAAAATGTTATTACTATATTTAATAAAGAGGTATAAAAATGACCAAAATCAGTTTTATCATTCCAACATATAATTCTGAAACCTATATAAGAAGATGTTTAGAAAGCATATTGAGCTATAAAGAAGACGACATAGAAATTGTTGTAGTAAATGATGGTTCAACGGATACAACAGAATTAATTGTAAAAGAATATGAACAGAAAGATAAAAGAATAAAATATTTTTACAAAGAAAATTCAGGGGTAAGTGCAACTAGAAATTTTGGAATTGAAAGGGTAAAAGGAGAATATGTAATTTTTATTGATGCAGATGATTATTTAGAACCAAAGAGCATAGAGAAACTTCATGAATTAATTGAAAAGAATAGAGATATTGATTTATATATTATGCCATATATTGTACGAGATGGTACTACACCGATTTTTGAAGATTATGATTATTTGAATCATATGGAATATTTTGATAAAAAAAGTATTCAACAATTGATACCATATTTTATTGGCAATGTAAATGAAAGAGGAGAGAGAATACCTAATATTATGGCAGGCGTATGGTCAAAAATTTTCAAGACAGAAATTATAAAAATGAACCAAATTAAGATGCTAGAAGAAATACAAATAACGGAAGATTTGTGTTTTTTGATAGAGTATATAACATGTTGCAATAAGATAAAATTTGAAAAAATCTATTATTATAATTATGTTAAAAGCAATACAAACTCTATTACGCATACATATATAAAAAATTTATATGAACAACTTGAAAAGGGATTAAATTATACAGAATTTATTTTACAAAGAAAAAATATTAATTTAGATAATGTTATTATGTATAAGAAATTCTATAATATATATGCAAGTATAGTTAATGAATGTAGTAGTAGTAAATCTTTTTTTGAAAAAAGAAAAAATATAATTCAGGTAAGTAAATTTATTCAAAAGGGCAAAATAAAAGGGTTATCTAAAAAAGAAAAGGTTATATATTTTTTAACACGAATACAAGTAACATTACCATTTATTATTTATTATAAATAGGAGAAAAAATGGAAGAAAATTTTATAACAGTAAATAAAAGTAAAATTATAAAAATGATTGCAATTATGATGATGATTTTTTTGCATTGTTTTATGAATGAGTCTAATTATGTATCATTAACAAAACCATTTGGTTTTAGCATTGAAAAAATAATCTCTAATGCTTGTGGTATATGTGTTGGAATTTTTACTTTTTTATCTGGCTATGGATTATATATTACCATAGGGAATGAAAAAAATACATGTGGTAGGCTCACAAGAATAAAAAATATATTATACCATTATTGGTTTATATTTTTAATATTTATACCAATAGGAGTTCTATTAGGAAAATATGAATTTAATGTCAAAAGGATTATTTTGAATTTTTTTTTAATACAATCAAATTATAATTATGAATGGTGGTATATGACATTTTATATTATCATGCTAGCAGTTTATCCATTTTGTTTAAAAATAATAGAAAAAAAATGGAATATAATTGTTTCTTTCTTTCTGATGATATTAGGGATGGGCATGGTAAAGTTTGCTGAAATATTTAGTCAAGTTCAAATTATTTATCGAATTATTGATATAGTATTTATTTGGCAATTTCTGTTTGTATTAGGAATGTATTTTTCAAAATATAAAATATTTGATAAATTTAACTATTTAAAAAATAAAAAAATGGTTGTATTGAGTTTATTTGTATTAATGATTTCTTTATTTATAATAGCAGATATTCCGGTAATAGGAGAAATTTATAAAATGCTTTCTGTGGTTCCTATTATTTATTGTTTATCGCTACTTATTACTGAAAATACTATATTATTAAAATTAAGTAAATATTGTACAGATATATGGTTAACACATACTTTTATAACTACATATTTTCTGTCCGAATTTATATATTCATTAAAAAATACGATTGTTATATATGTGGTAGCTGTTATTTTATCATTATTTTTAGCATATTTAACTGAAACTTTATTTACAATGATAAAAAAATGAAGGAGTTGATTTTAAAATGAAACAAAAAATTGGTTTTTTTATATCTTCATTAGGGATAGGAGGAATAGAAAAAGCATTACTTAATATGATAAAAATAATGGATAAAAATAAATATGATATAACAATATATACAATAGAAAAAAAAGGATGTCTCATAGAAGAATTCGAAAAAATAGTACAAATAAAAGAAATTCCCAAATTAAAAGAAAAACTATTATGGAATGGAAAACAAATTTTGCAAAACCAAATAAAAGATAAAAAATATATGGATTATTTAAAAACTCTTTTTAAAATTATGTATTGTAAGATAATTCATAAAGATAGAAATGAATTAGCAATTCATGCAGATGACTTAAGTGAAAATTTAGATATAGCTGTTGCATATCAAGTTCCGATATCACCTATTACTATTTTTGTAGCAGAAAAGGTTAAAGCAAATAAAAAATATTTATGGAATCATGCAGATATTTTATCTGTGCCATTCAAACAGATAAAAAAATATGACAAATATCTAAAACAATATGATAAAATTTTTTCAGTTTCACAAAAGGGAACAGAAGATACAAAAAAATTGTTACCTCAATATAAAGATAAATTGGAAACATTTTATAATGTTATGATAAAAGAAGAAATTATAAAAAAAGCAGAAGAACACTTTGAAAATTGTTTTTCTAAAGAAAATATAAACATAGTAACAGTAGGAAGATTAGCAAAAGGGAAAGGGTATGAATTAGCCATACAAATTACGGCAGAATTAGTAAAGGAACACTATCCTATAAAATGGTTTGCTGTAGGTGACGGGGAGGAAAAAGAAAGTCTAAAACATTTAATCAAAGAAGAAAAAATAGAAAACAGTTTTATTTTGTTAGGAGAAAAAAAGAATCCATATCCGTATATAAAAAATGCAGATATTTTTGTACAACCTTCTAAGAATGAGGGGAATTCTGTTACAGCAACAGAAGCAAAAATTTTGCATAAACCGATTATTACAACAAATACAAAAGGAGTAGAAGAAAAATTTAAAAATGGTGAGACTGCCATAATTGTTAATTATGGTAAGCAAGAGATAAAAGAGGCTATAAAAGATTTAGTGAATCAAAGAGAAAAAAGAGTTAAGCTTGAGCAAAATTTATTAGAGGCAAACAAAAAGGCAGAAAATTATCAAAAAATATTGAAAAATATTTTTAATGATAAAATTAATGAAGGAGGAACAAAATGAGTATAGGAATATTTACATTTCAGGATGGAACAAATTATGGGGCAACATATCAAATGTATGCTTTGCAAGAAGTATTAAAAAGATACGATAGGAAAGTTAATGTTATTAATTATAAACATGAGAAAAAAAAGAAAAAAATTACGTTTCAACAACTAATTTTTTCTCCCATTAAACTAATGAAAGAATATCAGTTTAAAAAGTTTAGAAAACAATATATTAATCTTACCAAAGAATATCATACAAAAGAAATTAAAGCATGTTCCCCAAACTATGACATTTATATTGCAGGAAGTGATCAAATATGGAATCCTAGAACAATGGATGAACAAGTTAGAGATGTTTATTTTTTGAATTTCGGAGATAGAAATATAAAAAAAATAGCGTATGCTCCAAGCATAGGTGTAGATTACTTAACGGAAGATGACGAAAAATATTTTGCAGAAAGATTGCAAAATTTTAATGACATTTCTGTAAGAGAAGATACCGGAAAAAGGCTAATAAATCATTTAACGAAAAAAGAGGTAACAGTTGTATTAGATCCTACCTTATTACTAAGCCAAGAAGAGTGGAAAAAATTAGAGAAAAACAATAAATTATTACAGAAAGAAAAATATATTTTTGTATATTTAATAGAGCCAGATGATGCTATAATTGAAATGATAAATGGTATTGCTAAACAAAGTAATTTAAAAATTATTCATACCGGATTTTCAAGAAAATACAATAATGAGAAAAGGAAACCATTTGCAAATCCAAACCAATTTTTAACATTACTCCATCATGCTGATATCGTCTTAACAAATTCTTTTCATGGCACTGTATTTTCAATAATATTTGAGAAGGAATTTTTTTGCTTTTCAAGAAAAGGAATGAATTCAAGAATGAAAAATTTGTTAAAGAAAGTTCAGCTTGAAAGTAGATTTATAGAAAATCAATCTGTATTAAAAAATAAGTTTCCGAAGATAGACTTTAATGCAGTTAAATTATTATTAGAAGATGAAAAACAAAAATCTATATCATATTTAGAAAGGGCATTGAAAAAATAAATGAGAACAAAAAATTCAATTTTAAATATTAGTACCACTTTTTTTATAACGCTTACAAAAATAGTGATAAATTTTGTGGGAAGAACTTTTTTTATAAAAATTTTAGGAGAAGTTTATTTAGGGGTTAATGGGCTATTAACCAATGTATTATCCATGCTGTCATTAGCAGAATTAGGAATTAGTACAGCAATTAATTTTAGTTTATATAAACCATTAGCAGAAAAAGATTATTTAAAAGTAAGTAAATTAATGACATTTTATAAAAAAGCATACAGAATAATTTCAATTATTGTTGCTATTGTTGGAATAATATTATATTTCTTTTTAGATATGATTATTAAAGATGCAAATAGTATTCAAAATCTAAATATTATATATTTTTTATTTTTAGCAAATACTGTATTTAGTTATTTAATTTCATATAAAGAAACATTGATTACAGCAGACCAAAAAGCATATAAACTTACCAAAATAAATTTTATATTTACAATATTAGTAAATGTGGGACAAATTATTGTTTTGATATTAACAAAAAATTTTATTATTTATTTGGTAACACAATTACTAATTACATACATTCAGAAAATTTTTATTAATCGATATATAACAAAGCAATATGAAATGGTAAATTTTAAATGTAAAGAAAAACTTGATAAAACAGATTTAAAAAAAATTATAGAAAATGTACAAGCAATGTTTTTTCATAAAATAGGAGATTATTGTACAAATGGAACAGACAATATAATAATTTCATCATTTATTGGAATTAATATGGTGGGGATTTATTCTAATTATTTAACGATAATAAACATGCTAAATATGTTTATTAATATTATTTATAATGGACTGGTTGCTAGTTTAGGGAATTTGTTAGTAGCAGAAGATAGAGAGAAAGATTATATTATATTTAGACAAATAGATTTCATAGGTTTTTTAATTTTCGGACTTTGTACAGTTGGAATGCTAAATTTATTCAATGTATTTATTACATTATGGATAGGAAATCAGTATGTATTAAGTATAGAAATAGTATATTGCATTGTAATAAACTTCTTTATTACAGGGATGCGAATCCCTACGGCAACAATAAAAAATGCGGCAGGTTTGTATAAAGAAGACAAATTTTCTCCCATTATTCAATCAGTAATTAATTTACTTATATCTATTATATTAGTTCAATATATAGGAATATTGGGAGTAATATTAGGTACAATTATTAGCGGAATAGCATTACCGTGTTGGCAAAGGATTTATATAATATACAAGAATATTTTTAATAGGAAAGCAACAGAGTATATAAAAATTTATTTAAAGTACATTATTGTATTAATAGTTAGTTTTGTGACTACGTCTATAATGCTAAAAGGGATTAATTTTCCAATTAATGTTTTTACCTTTATGATAAGCATTGTTTTAATTTTGTGCATACATATGATTATTGTATGGGGATTTTATAAAAAGACAGAACAAATGAATGATATAGTAAATTTTGTAAAAAATTATTGGAGAAAATGTGTTAGCAAAAACAGAATTAAGAAGTTTGACTAGAAAGGATAAAACTACCAAGATACAGAATTATGTGCCTAATAAGGATATTGAAAAATACAAGAACAACATTTGTAGCATATGTAAAAGAGAAAAGAAAATAAAAATATGCAAGTAACCAATCACTTCCCAGCGGAATAAAATACGCATAGGGGGAAGTGATTTTTTATGGCATTTTCAGATAGAGAATTATTGGCAAGAATTATCCAATGTGAAGCCGGAGGAGAAGGGGACAATGGAATGAAGGCAGTGGCAAGTGTAACGATGAATCGAGTCAATAGCACTGAAGGGGAATATGCAAGAGTTTCACAGGGAGGAAATGTACGCAACATTATTTTTCAGCCAGGGCAATATGACTGTGCGAGTGAAACAATTCGAAACCAATATAATGCACAAAATATCTATAACATGACCCCAACAGAGATTCATTACTATATTGCAGATTGGGCATTGGCAGGTCAGCGATTGAATGAAATTGGAAATTGTTTATGGTATTTGAATCCTTTTAAACCAGATTGTAGTGCTACATTTCCAAGCAATGGTTCTGGAACGTTTCATACCAGATTAGGAAAACATTGCTTTTATCGACCAACTGCTACTTATCGTAATACTTAAAAGAAGGAAAAAGATTAAAAAACCATTGTAATTTTAGCCTAAATCAAATTTTATTAGGAAGGAATGAGAAAAAAGTATGGAAACAAGAAAATCAAACACAAACCAAAGAGAAAATAGGCAAGTGGATATCAATCAAAGTTCACCAGAAATCCTAACAAATTCAATTTATACGCCAGCATTTTTAAGAGAATACATAGGAAGTTTAATGCGTGTTGAATTTTTAATTGGAACCAATAATTTAGTAGACAGAATTGGAATTTTGCAAGATGTTGGGGCAAGCTATATTTTACTTCGTTCTTTTGAAAACGATAGCTTAGTATATTGCGATATCTATTCCATCAAATTTGTTACAATTTCTACGACAGGCTGGTACTAAAATTTTGGGGACAGCTGGGACAATTAGGGACGTTTCTTTTTTGTCCGTTAGGGACAAAAAAGAAACGTCCCTAATTGTCCCAGCTGTAGCTAACTTCTTTTGCAACTAAGTTGACAGTGGCTAGTACTTTGCCATCTATTTTTTTCCAAAGCTTTTAAAAGCAAATTTATTAAATCCATAGTCTAATAATCTTTGTTCTTCACAAAGCACAAGTGAAAAATATTGTTAGCCAAATCTGGTAAAAATATAAAAAGGTATTTAAAATTTCCTATAATTATGCTATAATAATTATAGAATTTGAAAAAGAGGTGATTTTATGCAGAATATAACTAATATTCAAGAATTAGAGAGAGCAATAAGTCTTAATGGAGAAATGGTAGTAACAAAAAATAGTAAAAATAATATGATACTTTTAAGTATTGAAGAATATAAAAAGAAATTACAAGATGAAGAAATTGAAAAAAAATTATTAAATGCAGAAAAACAAATAGATGAAGGAAAGACAGTAAAAGCAACAGAAGTATTTAGGGAGTTGGAAGAAAAATATGGATTCTAAAAAAGAAATATATGAAATAGAATTTACTGAAGATGCAAGAGATGAGATAAGAGATATTTATGAATATATTTCAAAAAATCTAGTTGCAGAAGAAGCAGCAAAGAGATTAATGAGAAAAATGCGACAAAGTGTAATGGATTTAGCAGGATCTCCAAAAATATATATGAAAATAGAAAAAAAGGATAAAAGAAAAAGAGAATTTAGAAGAATGGTAATAGATAATTTTGTTGTTCTATATACAATTGATGAAAATAAAAAAACAATATATATTTCACATATGTATTATGGAAGAAAAAATTATCTATAAAATTTCAAAGTGGAAGAACTTGTAGCAAGAGCTAAGAAAAAAGATGAAAAAGCATTTGATGAACTTATTTTATCTGTAAAAAAGGAAATGTATTTAATTGCAAAAACTAAATGACAATTAGGGACGTTTCTTTTTTGTCCGTTAGGGACAAAAAAGAAACGTCCCTAATTGTCCCAGCCGTAGCTAACTTCTTAGTAGGTCAATCCAGCTGTAAATAACTCGCTTGGACATGGTAAATAGGTTTAGCTTTTCAACATCTTCTTTTGCAACTAAGTTGACAGTGGCTAGTACTTTGCTATCTAAGGTAAATGTGGCTTCACCTAATTTTTGCCCAGCAGTAATTTTAGCAGGGAAAGAATCGGATAGGGTAATGGTTTGAGACACTTGCGAGTCTTTTCCTTTTTCTATCAAAGCACCACTATTATTTTCTAAGATAACATCAACTTGAGAAGTGACACCTTTTGTAACGTCAATTGTTTTGACTAAATCGCCTTTTTTCCCAAAGCTTTTAAAAGCAAATTTATTAAATCCATAGTCTAATAACTTTTGGGCTTCACTAAAGCGTACTTTTGTGGAAGGTGCTTTCATAATAACAGCAATTAAGGACAAATCATCACGTGTGGCACTGGCAGATAGGTTGTAAAGGGCAAGAGAAGTAGAACCTGTTTTTAGACCAGTAGCCCCTTTATAAGTTTTAATTAATTTATTAGTATTAGAAAGTTGCGATTTTCCATCACGTAAAGTGTCCATCCAAATAGTGGTATATTTTGTAATATTGGGGTATTTGTTTAATAGTTCTCGGGACATTAGTGCAATATCATGACTAGACGTTACATGCCCATCTTCATCTAAACCATGACAATTTTTAAAAGTAGTGTCATTCATACCTAGTTCTTTTGCTTTGTCATTCATCATTTGCACGAAGGCTTCTTCAGAACCAGCAATAAATTCGCTCATAGCAACGACACAATCATTAGCAGAATTGACACAGATGGCTTTTAACATATCATCTACAGATAAAGTTTCTCTAGGGTCCAGCCAAATTTGAGAACCGCCCATAGAAGCAGCATTTTCAGAGCATGGCACACTATCCGTTAAAGAAATTTGTTGATTGGCAATTGCTTCCATAATCAGTAAAATACTCATGACTTTTGTAACAGAAGCAGGGCGCAATTGTTCATGAATGTTATGACTGTATAAAATTTGTCCGGTATGTTGTTCAATTAAAATAGCAGAACCACTTTCTAAATTTAAGCTATTATCAGTCGTTTCAGTGGCAACATCACTATTGACAGAAACAGAGGAACTTTCATCTGCCAATGACCAAATATAGCTACTATCATTTATGGCAAGACTAGTTACAGGAAAAAATGTAAAAAAAGAAAACAAAAAAATGAATAATAAACCAATATATTTTCGTAATTTCATAACGACCTCCTTAAGTTTTTATTACTAAAATATATGTAGAATTTGTAAAAAAATAACTTTACAATTTTAGGAATTTGATATATGATAGAATAAAAGGGAGGGAATACTATGCCAGCTTGGGCAATTCATTTAGCGACGGCAACTAAATTGAGTGAAAAGTGGAACATACCGAAACAAAATAAAAATAGCTTTTTATTAGGAAATATTGCACCAGATATTTTAAATGGATATGTTGTGAAACATATATCACATCAAATATCACATAACCAAACACATTTTGCAAAAGAAGTGCAAATTAATCATCATAAGGAACGTAGGCATGATATACAAGGATTTTATGATAAGTATCATGAAAAATTCAAGAATCCTTTGCTATTAGGATATTATACACATATATTGACAGATACATTTTGGAATGGGGTAGCTTATGGAGAGAGAGGTATTTTTGATGAAGAGAAACGTTTAATTGGATTACAATTGCAAAATGGAAAACAGTTTTTAGCAGAAAAAGAGGAATTACGCAAACTTAAAACCAATGATTTTAAATTATTTTCAAAGTATATCTATGAACAACATTTGGCAGAAATACCAGAGTATGATGAAATGATGTTGATGTATGCAAAAGAAATCGATTGGTTGCCATTAGAAAAACAAGATATTTTAGAAGCGATTTCCTATTTGCAAGACATGGCAAGCCTTAAAACGCAGATTGAAGTTGAGACTCCAGAATATCAAATTTTTTCACCACAAGAAATGCAAACAATTTTTGATAGATGTGTTAATGAGATAGCACAGCAGCGGACAAAGATGATTTTTCTGAGTCCGCATTTTTAGTATAAACTTTTTTATATAGGCTTCTCAATTAAATCACGCCAATATTTTTTGGGCATAAACTGCATTTGACATCTAGGATTCTTACGTTCTTCAATTGAAATGGTATGAAAAAAAGTTTGCCATAATTTTTGATACATTTCTTCTTCTTGACTTAAATCCGGAAGCTGAAAACAAGTGTCTTCTATGATTTGATATTGGTCATCATGATACAAAAAACAAAGATGGTGATTCTGATCATGAATGACAAAATCTTGTGAGGATAACCTTCGCATAAAATGGTGCCCCAAAGGCTCTAAAATATTGTTGTCTGGATGAATAGAGGCATAGAAAATATGCTGGTTTGTTTCTACAAAACGCAATAATCCTTTTAAGCGATGACATTCACTTAAGGCACGTTTTCGCATTGCCATGACATTGGCAACATAGGAAAGTGTTATTCTATCGTTGATTTTGGGACCGATTTCGAATCCATCACATAAATACTTTAAAATATCAATTTCTTTATGAGGTGCATTGGATAAAAAAGCATAAAAACTATTGTATAGGGCTTGATATCCTATGTGCTTGTAAATACCATCAAAGACTCTTTGGGATTTTTTTTCATTTGTCATAATTTCAATCGTTTTATCTAAAAAATTAGGGATATAATTGTTTTTGGGATAAATTTTTACTGGTAATGTTTTATGGTAAAAACAATCAAATACAATTGTTAGTAGCCCATAAAAAGTTCCGTCATAAAGAAAAGTTTGATTTACAAGTTTCCAATTAGACATTTTATTTTATCCTCCTTTGTTGGTTGTAATGTATCAAAAATTGATATTTGTTCGTATTTTTGTGAAAGGGAAGTGATTTGTCTTTTTTCTATCGCCAATAAATTTGTTTCAATGAAGTCGGAACGAAACAAAGCACTTTTATATAAATATTTTCCTTTACATGTGATAAAATATTGTGCACGTTTCATGACAACGCCAAGTTTTTTCAAATTTTCGAAATTCAATAAAAATGCTCTCCTGGCACGGATAATTTTTTTTGCACTTACCACTCCGATACCAGGGACGCGAAGTAAAGTAGCGTAATCAGCAGTATTAACTTCAATTGGAAAATATTGTAAATTTCTCAGCGCCCAATCACATTTTGGGTCTAATAAGGTATTAAAGTTAGGGTGGCTTTCTGAAAGAAGTTCGTTTGCTTGAAATCCATAAAAACGAAGGAGCCAATCTGCTTGATACAGTCTATTTTCTCGTAACAAGGGAGGAGAAGGAAGCGCAGGCAGATGAGCATCATTATTTATGGAAACGTAGGCAGAGTAATACACGCGTTTTAATTTTAATTTTTTATAAAGTCCTTCTGATAAGGTTAAAATTTTTAAGTCACTTTCTGGAGTAGCTCCAACAATGAGTTGGGTGGTTTGCCCAGCGGGAGCAAATTGTTTTTTATAGCGAGAAGTGTCTTGTAAATTGGTTTGAATATTTTTGGCAACATATTGCATTGGCATTAAAATACCATCTTTTTGTTTTTGTGGGGCAAGAAGTTTTAGACTGTCGTGAGATGGTAATTCAATATTAATACTTAATCTATCCACCAAAACGCCAAGTTTATCGATAAGTTCCTGTGAGCAACCAGGAATGGTTTTACAGTGAATATAGCCATTAAAAAGATATTCATTTCGTAAGATGGAAACGGTTTTGATCAATAGTTCCATGGTATCATCTGGAGAACGTATGACAGCAGAACTTAAAAATAAGCCTTCTATGTAATTTCTCTTATAAAAGTGAATGGTTAAATCTGCAATTTCTTGTGGCGTAAATGTAGCTCTTGCAATAGAGTTTGTACAGCGATTAATACAATATTTGCAATCATAGATGCACGCATTACTTAGCAAAATTTTTAATAGTGAAATGCATCTTCCATCAGCACCCCAGCTGTGACAGATACCCGCTGTTTCTGCATTTCCAATACCCCCAGAAGTATTTTTCCTTGTACTTCCACTGGAACTGCAAGAAGCGTCGTATTTGGCAGAATCTGATAAAATTTTTAGTTTATCTAATAATTCCATAATTAACATCTATCCTTTTTTCGTAATAAGTTTGAAATGAAGTTTATTAAAGATTTAGCGAACAATATTTTCTGAAATATTTGTTCTCACTATATCATATTCAAAATAAAATGTCAAATGTTTGTTTGGAAAAAATAAAATTTTGTTTTGGCATTGTAAATATTTTGTCGAATTTTGCGATGAAAAGTAGTTTATTAGGGATTGCAAAATTTGACTTTTTATGTTATGATATTTTATATTCAATATATATCTTTTTGAAATGATGGTTTTATTTTATTCGAAAAAATTCCCAAAAAATGAAAGAATAAGAAATGAAAAAATTAAAGAAGAATTAGAAGAATGGGGAGGGGAAAACAAAATGAGTTTTATTGATTTAATCATAGAAGAAAAAGAAAAAATTATATCTGAGGGAAAAGAGGCAAGCATAAGAAGTATTGTCAAAGAAATGTTAAAATGCCATACAGACGATAAGTTTATTATGCAAGTAACAAAAATTAATCAAAAAACATTAAACCAGATAAAGGCACAATTACAAAAAGAGTAAGAAAACTTGCAGGTGCTTGCCGATACAATTAAAAACGAAACCCTTCTTTCTTTTGCACTAGAGCAAATAAAATACCATATAAACTAATAAAGCAACCTATTTTTAATAGAACATAAGAAGAAAAGTGTTCTGTTTGCAAAGGGATCAAACAACAGAAAATGATTGCGATTAATACTAGCAAACAAGGTTCTAGGCAAAAATGCCAAATATCAAAATGTAGCTGTAATTTCTTTTTTAGCAATAAAAAACTGACGGTAAAATTAAAAATTTCACTCACAATCATACTAGCAATGTAGCCATTCACACCGAAGGTAGGCACAAAAAAATAAATAATTGCAATGGTGATGAGTAAGTCGCAAATATTAACACACATAACATGCATTTGTGCTTGCATTCCTTTTAGCATATTATCGATGATATTATCTACATACATAAAAATAACTAAAGGTGCTAACAAGCGAAGATAAAAAGCTACTTCTAAATTTTGATAAACGACTAAACTGATTTCATTTGCAAAAAATAAGAAAATGCTTGCTACTAAAACAGAAAATACAAAAGTAACCTGAAAAATTTTGTCACAAACTGTTTTCATTCGATGGAAATTTTTCCCTGCTAACAATCTGGCATATTCTGGAACTAAAAGCGCACTAAAAGATTGGATAAAAAAACTAGCAAACGTTAAAACAGGCAAAGCCATACCTGTAATTAACCCATATTTTGAAATTGCTAAAGAGTAATTTAATCCAGACAATTGTAGGCGCATAGGAATTAAGAATTGTTTTAAAGAAGATAGTCCAGAGCGAATGTAAGAAGTCATGGCAACAGGAAACGCAATTTTAAAAATACGCTTTCCTATCTTTTGTGTATAACTACGAGCATAATGAAATCTTTTTTTCTCAAAATAAAATAGACATGCATTTAAAGAAAATGAGAAAAATTCAGAAATAACATCTCCAAAAATTAAACTGCAACAAATGGCATCAATTCCGTTATGTATGTTGTTTTGCAACAAAATAATGGTAGCTACAATTTTTACAAGCAACTCTAAACATTGAGAAATTGCATTTTTATAAGATTTCCCGATACTAGTAAAATATCCATTTATTACACTAGAGATGCTAATGAAAGGAAGACCAACAGCAATGGCATAAATTGGCATATTGGAAACACTATTTTTTAGCCATACCTTAGAAATGACAGGTGCAAATAGCAACAAAAGAAAACATGCTAGTAAACTAAGAACAAGGGAAAAAAACATACATGTTTTAGTGGCTTTTAAGCCATTTGCAAAATCTTTTTTTTCTAGTTCTTCAGAAACAATACATGTACAAGCAAGCCCAATTCCAGAAGACGCAAACGTAATGGCAAATAAGTAAACGGACATAACCAAACCAAAAATTCCTATTGCTTCTTGCCCCACTTGATTGGCAACATAAATATTAAAGATAAAACCTACGCTACGCATAATAAGGGAACTAAATGTCAAAATAACCCCATTTATCATAAAAATTTTTGCTTTTCTCACAATATCACCAATATGAATGTATGTGGAAAAGCAAAAAATATGAGTTTAGTTTAATTGATATATTGTACAAGTAACCGCATTTTCTGTTACATCAAATGTTAATTTAATATCTTTTCCTGTATCATTTCGAAATTTTAAATCATAACTTCCATATGCAACTGCAGCATCTTTTCCTTTTGCCACATAAGGTACATAGTTGCTATGAGCATGCCTTTCTATAACAGGCAAGCTAGGAACGGCCAAGACAGCATTATATAGGGTAGAACTAATTTGACAATTTCCTCCACCAATTCCCTTCTTTTTATTTCCCTGATTATCAAAAATATCAGCTTTTTCATAACCTTTTTCAGAAGAGGAAGGACCTAAAAACTGACAAAAAGAAAATGTTTCACCACTTTTTACCACATGATTATTTAGACGAGAAGCAGTTAAAACCATGTTATGCTGCCTTCCGCTTTCTTGTGTATAAATATGAGTAGAAAAAGTCGAAATTTGTGTTTCAACAGGAGGCGAAGGGGGAGTATTTTCAACATTTTCTTGAGATGTATTTTCTGGCTTTTCTGTATTGGTAGCTGTTTTTTGTGTTTCGTAAGTAGGAGAAGGCTCTTCTGCATGCTTACCGTTAAAAAAGAAAAAAACAACACCAACAATAGCAAGCAATAACAAAATAGCAATGACATACCAAGTGGTATGATTAGAATGTTTCATATTTTATCACCTATGTGTAGTATGAACAAAAAAATAAAAAATATATCATAAAAACTTGAAAAATTTGTCAAGATAATGTATGATAGACCAAGAAGATAGAGGTGAAAAAATTAGATGAAATCTAACTTTTTTAAATATATATTTGCTATATTTGTAATTGGAATTATGATTTTTGCCATTTATAAAATCAAAACAGAAGAAAAACAAGAAGAACAAGAACAAACACAAGTCAGTATAGAAGAAAAAAAAATAACAGAAATCACGCTAGGAATTGCATCATTAGACAGTACCAATCCGCTTCTTAGCAAAAACAAAAATGTACAAGATATTTCAAGGCTTATTTACGAACCATTAATTGAAGTAACAGAAGATTATAAAGCACAACCTTGCCTGGCAGAAGAATGGGCCAAACAAAATGAAACAACGTATATTATTAAACTAAAAGACAATGTAAGATGGTCTGATGGAGAAAAATTTATTGCAGATGATGTAAAATTTACAATTGAAACCCTAAAAAACATCAATTCTATTTACACAACAAATGTACAACATATTGCCAATATAGAAATTACAGATGATTATACATTAAAACTATATCTGGATAAAGAAGTTCCTTTCTTTGAATATCAATTGACATTTCCGATACTATCTAGTCAATTTTATCAAGACAGAGAATTTTCAGATGGGATTGTTCCAGTAGGAACAGGAATGTACCAATATACAGATGTTCAATCAACACATTTAACATTGCAACCAAACCAAAATGGGAGGGAAAGTAAAAACGCAACATTAACAAAAATAACAATCAATCTCTATTCTTCTTTAGGAGAATTATATAATAGTTTTAAAATGGGAAGCATTGATGTCATAGATACCCAAAACAGTAATTTACAAGAATATATAGGAAGCATAGGGTATGCCAAAAAAGAAATGAAGGGAAGAGAGCATGACTTTATTGTGTTAAATACACAAAATGCTATTCTTTCAAGGAAGGAAGTTCGAAAAGCAATTGCCTATTCAATTGATAAAACCAATATTATCTCCAATGTTTTTAATAGCCAATACTATCCTTCTAGTTTTCCATTAGACTATGGAAATTGGTTATATAACGTAGAAGAGGCAAGTGCAGGATACAACCCAGACCAAGCAAAGAAAATGCTAACAGAAAATGGATGGAGTTATCGTAATCAAAGCTGGCAAAGAACAGAAAATTATCGTACCCAAAAATTACAATTGAATTTTGCTGTAAAAGCTAGTGATTCCGCAAGAGTTTTAGTCGCACAGAATATACAAGCACAATTGGCGCAACAAGGGATTCAAATAAACATTGTACAATTAACAGATGAGCAATATTATAATAGTATGAACAATAAAAGTTATGACATGCTTTTATGTAGTATAAACTTGTCATATAGTCCCAATTTAGAAACATTCTTAGGACAAAATAATTTAGCCAATTATACAAATAGAGAAGTAACGAATATCTTACAAGAAGTAAAGAACACAACAGATGAGGACGTTTTAAAAGAGCGATATAAAAGATTGGCAGAAATATACAAAGAAGAAGTTCCCTACATTAGCTTATACAATAATAAATTTACAGTATGTTATCATTCCAATTTAAAAGGAGACGTTACACCAAACTGGTATAATGTATTTTATCATATTTCAGGATGGTATAAATAAAAAATTTAAAAAAGTATTGACAAAACAAAAATTTGGTATATAATAACAATATCAAACAAAAGTTCAACAATTAATCCATATGGGGTGGAAACGATGCAAATACAAAGGAAATTTGCAAAGGAAAATAAGGAGGAAAAAAAGATGAGTGAAAATGCAGAAAAGAAAAAAGCATTAGAAGCAGCAATGAGCCAAATAGAAAAGCAATATGGAAAAGGTGCTGTTATGAAATTAGGAGAATACAAGGCAATGGAAGTAGAGGCAATTCCAACAGGAGCATTAAGTTTGGATATTGCATTAGGAATTGGGGGCGTGCCAAGAGGAAGAATTATTGAAATTTTTGGACCAGAATCCTCAGGAAAAACAACCTTAGCATTGCACATTATTGCAGAAGCTCAAAAACAAGGGGGAGAAGTGGCATTTATTGATGCAGAACATGCCTTAGATCCAGTATATTCAAAAAAATTAGGAGTAGATATAGATAATTTACTTGTTTCTCAACCTGATACGGGTGAACAAGCACTAGAAATTACAGAAAGTTTAGTGAGAAGTGGCGCACTAGATGTTATTGTAGTGGATTCTGTTGCTGCATTAGTACCAAAAGCTGAAATTGATGGAGATATGGGAGAATCCCATATGGGACTTCAAGCTAGATTAATGTCACAAGCCTTAAGAAAATTAGCAGGAGCCATTAATAAATCAAAAACCGTTTTAATTTTTATTAATCAATTAAGAGAAAAAATAGGGGTTATGTTTGGAAATCCAGAAACCACAACAGGAGGAAGAGCACTAAAATTCTATGCATCTGTTAGATTAGATATTAGAAGAATCGAAAATATCAAACAAGATGGAGAAGTAAAAGGAAGCCGAACAAGAGTAAAAGTCGTAAAAAACAAAGTAGCACCACCATTTAGAGAAGCTGAATTTGATATTGTGTATGGAGAAGGAATATCAAAAGCAGGAAATATTTTGGATATGGCTGTTAATTTAGATATTATAGAAAAAAGTGGTTCATGGTTTAGCTATAATGGTGAAAGAATAGGCCAAGGTAGAGAAAATGTGAAAAAATACTTAACTGATAATCCAAAAGTTCTAGAAGAAGTAGAGGCAAAGGTCAGAGAAAATTTTGCCAAAGCATTTGAACAGAGCTTAGGAGAAGAATTGCCAGAAATTGATGAAGATGAAGAAGAATAAAGGTGAGAAACGATGTATACCATAGAAGAATTTGATGCACAAAAAACGAAAGTATTACAATACATCTTATATAAAAAAAGAACCGAACAAGAAGTGAAAGCAAGATTTTCTTCTAGTATGTCAGAAGAACTATTAGAAGATATTATTCAATATCTTAAAGAAGCGGGGTACATTAATGACAAAGAATATTTAAACAAAACCGTAAATAACTTGAAAGCTTTAAAAAATTTGTCTATCAAAGAACTAACATACAAAATGTTTAGCAAAGGAATTTCTAAAGATGACATTGATGATTATATTTATGAAAATAAAGAAGAATTAGAAGAATATGAACAAAACTCTATTAGAAATATCCTTTACAAAAAGCAAACGTCAATGAATATAGAAGAAATTGTACAGTATTTAAGTAAAAAAGGCTATCAGAAAGATAATATTAGAAAAATACTAGAAGAAGAAAATTAAATTCTTCTCTAACTAGACTTGTGCCAGGAAAGGAACGGTAAGCAAAGATGCCAACAATATTAACATTAGAAACAAAAAAATATGCCATAAAAATTGATAATTTTGAAGGCCCATTAGATTTATTAATTTATCTAATAGAAAAAAACAAAATGAGCATATATGATATTCAACTTTTAGAAATTACAGAACAATACATAGACTATTTAAACAAAATGGAAGAATTGAATCTAGAGATTGCTAGTGAGTTTTTAGTCATGGCATCTTCCTTGCTGTACTTAAAATCTAAAAGACTATTACCAAAACAAGAAGAGGAAGAAGAAGAACTAACAGAAGAAGAATTAATTAGAAGAATTATTGAATATAAAAAATACAAGGAAATTAGCAAACAATTAAAAGACAATTATTGTTTATATGCTAAGCGCATCACAAAACCACAAGAAGAAATACCATTGCCAAAAAGAAAATTACAAGATACCTATCATGAAAATATCATTCCGCAAATATACCAAGAACTATTAGAAAGGACAAGCCACAGATTAAACCAAAATGCGAAAAACATAGAAAAAATAGCTTTAGTAGAAAATTACACAGTTGCAAGTAAAGTAAAAGAAATGATAAAAGTATTGGTAAAACAGAAAAAATTTGTATTTAATAAGTTATTTTCCATCAAGCAAAAAGATAAACAAGAAGTGATAACGGCATTTAGTGGTCTATTAGAATTATCAAGAAAAAATAAAGTTGCTACAAATCAAGAAAAGCTTTTTGGAGATATTGTCGTAGAAAAAAAATAAGAGAGTTCTTTGCTACTAACGCTACGAATTTACAAATATTGGTTTAAACTTCAAATAAATGGAAAAACTATGTATAAAACAAGAAAGAGGGTATGAATATGTTATTTTTGTTTTATACATTCTTTTTACTGATATTCATTCTTTTACTCATTTTGTCTATGAAAATACAAATCAAAATAGAAAATTTTAAATATCAATCAGAGCTAACAAAAGAAAATACACATATTGCCCCAGGATATCGAATGATAATTTATCTTTATGTCTTAAATAAAATTCCAATCGTGAGACTAAAATTGACACCATCTAAATTTTTTAAGATTAACCAGAAAACACATATCAAAGAAAAAATGATGGAGCAAATGAAAATGCCCAATATGGTACGTTTAACAGAAAAATATGACATCAAGAAGGATCTAAAGGAAATTGCCAAATACATGAAATTAGAAACGCATGAGCTGGAGTTAAAAATAGAGTTGGGAACAGAAAATGTCATATTAACTTCATTTTTAATTCCAGTGGTTAGTACAGTGATAGCTATCGTCATTGCAAAGACAAAATATCAAATGAATCAACAAAATTTTAAAGTCACGCCGATATATGAAAGTAAAAATATCATACATCTTCAAGTAGATGGGACATTTGAATTAAAAATAATACACATTCTTACCACTTTTTGGATGATAAAACAAAAAAGGAACGCGGGAAAAAATGAAAAAACAGAAAAAAATTCAGTTTATGATATTCCTGAAATTGCTCACGATTTCTAAATTGTCGAAATATAATATAATGAGAAGAATGATACCAAAGGAAGTGCTGGGCATGAAGTTACATGATTTAAGTCTAGGAAAAAGCGGAAAGATTATTGATATACAATGCAGAGAAAACATTAAGCGTAGATTATTAGATTTAGGGTTAGTCGAAGGAACTAAAATTGTACCTGTGCTAATTAGCCCATCAGGTGACCCTAGAGCGTTTGAAGTGAGAGGTACATTGATTGCCATTCGAGAAGAAGATGCCAGACAGATACAAATTAAAACATAATCACATTTCAAACCTGTTATCATATGATGTAATAACATTAAAAAATTTTGACATCTAATTGATGCAGGAAAGGAATGAGCAATTCATATGGAAGGAACTTTTACAGTTGCCTTAGCAGGCAACCCAAATGTAGGAAAATCGACGATATTTAATACCTTAACAGGGATGCATCAACATACTGGAAATTGGCCGGGCAAAACAGTGGCAAATGCAACAGGAAAAGCAACAATTAACCATAAGGACTTTCTGTTTGTTGATATTCCTGGTACATATTCTATCATGTCAAATTCAGAAGAGGAAGAAATTGCAAGAGATTATATTTGTTTTGGAGAGCCAGATGCCACAGTTGTTGTGGTGGATGGTACCTGTTTGGAAAGGAATCTCAATTTGGCATTTCAAATTATGGAAATAACACCAAATGTTATTTTATGTGTTAATTTGTTAGATGAAGCAAAAAAGAAGAAGATAAAAATTGATTTAAACAAATTATCTGAGCAATTGGGCATTCCTGTTGTAGGAACAACGGCAAAAAAGAAACACACTTTAGAAGAATTAAAGCAAGTGATTGATCAAGTTTGCACAAAAAAAATAATACCAAAACCAAACAAGGTGATATATGCACAAGCAATTGAAAATGCTGTTAAAAATATAGAAGAGCAATTAAAAGAAGTCATAGCATTAGGCGATGAACCAGATGGGTATTCAGAAGATTTTTTAAGATGGGTGTCCCTTAAATTAATTGACGGGGAAAAGGGGATATTACAATCCATCAAAAACCATACCAAGTTAGAAATAGAACACCCTAAAATTTTAAAAGCTGTTATGCAAGCAAGGCAAGAATTAAAGCAAGATGAAATTGATACGGAAAACTTCAAAGATAAAGTTGTCAGTGACATTTTATACCATGCAGAGGATATCTGTAAACAAGTATGCACTTTTGAAAATGAGAATTATACCAATCGAGACAGAAAAATTGACAAAATTTTAACATCCAAAAAATGGGGCATTCCTATTATGATACTATTTTTAGCGATTATCTTTTGGCTAACCATTGTAGGAAGCAATTACCCCTCTAATCTATTGTTTGCCTTTTTTGGATGGATGCAAGAAGGCTTAGTGCAAATGGCAATATGGTTACACATCCCAGAATGGCTTTCTGATATGCTCATTCTAGGAGTTTATCAAACACTTACCTGGGTTGTTAGTGTTATGCTACCACCTATGGCAATCTTTTTTCCGCTATTTACATTTTTAGAAGATTTAGGGTATTTACCAAGAATTGCATTCAATTTAGATAAATTCTTTAAAAAAGCATGTTGTACAGGAAAACAGATGATAACCATGTGCATGGGAGTGACAAAATGGTATGAAAACGAATTCTAATACAAGAGAATTAGTTTTTAAAGATTGAAATATTTTTTATGGTATGACCAGAAAGTTCAATGTTTAATTCAGAATTTTTTGAAGGTTTCCCAGAAACATCTGTATTTTCTATAATAGTAATTTTTTCTACGATATTTTCTATGTAAATTTCTATATTTTCGTTGGTGATTTCTAATTCTTTGAGAATTTGTTTTTTTAGATAAGGGAGAGATTGACTTTCATTTTGTGTTACTGCTTTCAAATCTTTTAACTGTAGCATAATGTCTTTTTTTTGTTGTTCGATCATTTCATTTTTGGATGTTAATTGCTCTTTTGGATAGCTGCCTTCTAGAGCCAAATCTAATAGTTTATCTTGTTTTTGGTTTAAAGCACTTAATTCGTTTAAGAGCTTTTTCTGTTCTTTGGATTTATCCAACTTAGGAGTTTCAGAATACAAAGAAAGTAAGTCTTTGCAGATTTCTTGTTGATACATTTTAAAAATAGGGGTTAGTACGGAAAGGATAGCACAATATACTTCTTGTTGTTTCAAACAAGAAGTAATACAATTTTTTTTACCAGTCTTATGAAAATTAGCGCAGTACCAATACACATCATCTGTTTTCTTTTTATAATGCCTTATTTTTCGCACAAAACCACATTTGTGCTTTTCACAATATAATTTCCCAGATAAAGGATATTGCATTTGACATTTTTGGTATGTATTAGATTTTTTACTTCTACTTAGCAATTTTTGATTGGCTTTTTCCCATAATGCTTCGGAAACAATAGGAGGTACTTTTTCATAATCTTGATAGAGTTTCCAATCTGTTTGTTTATTAAAATTTCTTTTTTTGCTTCTAAAATCAATAACAGTGGAAAGTCCTCCTGTATAAAACCCTTTGTATTTAGGATTTTTGATAATATTTTTTAAAGTATTTTGGTGAAAAGGGTTTCCGATTTCGGTTGTAATACCCGGCTTTTTGCAACAAAATAGAAAGTTTTTTGAGACCGATTTTACAATCATTGGCATACGTTTCAAAAATAGTTCGAATCAGTTTGGCTTCTTCTTCATCAATCACAAGTTTTCCTTTATCTTTTGTATATCCCCAAATATTATTTGTTCCTAAAACGGTTCCCTTTTCTAAGGCTCTTTTAAAACCAAATTTTGTTCTTTCTGATATTTTACGTACTTCGTCTTGTGCCATACTAGACATAATAGTAAGCCTTAATTCACCATCATTTGAAGCTGTAATAATATTATCAGACAAAAAATATACGCAAACATCATATTCTAATAATTTTCTAGTATAAAATAGGCTATCAATTGTATCACGAGAAAACCTAGACACTTCTTTGGTAATCAGTAAATCAAATTTTTTATCTTTACCGGTCAGCAATCATTTTCATAAAGTTTTCTCTTTTAAAGGAACTTGTTCCGCGTAATTCCCTCATCTACATAACCTGAAACCAAAACCCAATTTATATTTTTTTTAATATAATCTTCAAAAAAAGTGACTTGATTTTCCAAAGATTTCATTTGCTCTTCTTTTTCCGTTGAAACTCTGGCATAATAAGAAACCTTTAAAGGTAAATCAAAGATTGTTTTTCCATGCAAAAAAGATTGCCTCATATCATATAAAGTCAATCTCATCACGCTCCTCATATAATTGTGCATTAATGTTTCTAGCAGCTTCTTCATATACACTTTGTGAAATGACATGTTTGTCATATAATAGTTGGTTAACAACTGTTTCTATTTTTAATTTTATAAAATTCTCATTCATAAGAGTACCTCTATGGATAATATACTAAAAGGCATCTTGTCCTATACCTATAAACATTTTGGAAATATTTTTGAAAAATATATTGTCAAATAAAGAGAGAATTGGTATAATAAAGAAAACACAAAATGAGTGCTTTTTTTGTGTTAAAAAATAAAAGGAGGATGAATTTATGAAGAGAAACTTAAAATTCGCTCTGGTAATATTCATCATCGTAACAATTCTTAGTGGAAATACAACCGTATTTGCAAAAGAAATTATGAATGAAGTTACTAGTGAAAAAGTTACGACATCAGAAGCAAATCAAAATAAAGAAAAAGAAGTAGAATCTGTTAATACAACTACTAAGCCAAAAACAGAAAAGAAAACAGATGAAACTTCTAATGGGAAATTAACAAAAAAATCTGATGAAGTTTTACAAAAAGTACCAACAGAAAACATGAATGAAGTTTCCCAAAATACAACAACGGAAACATCAGAAGAAGTTTCAGGAAAAGCACCAGTAGAAAAATCTGATGAAACTTCTAAAGAAACAGAAAAAGAAAAAACGGGAGAAACTTCAGAAAATGTAAGCAAAGAAGAAAGCAACCAAACTTCAAATCAAACATTTGAAAATACGGCAGAAGGAACTTCAGAAGCAGATGATAAAACTGATGAAGTAACACAAAATCTAAATGACCAAATGGAGAAAAATGCGACGATTTTAAAAGAAAAAGGTGAGCCACTAAAAAAAATAGTTGCAGATACTTCAAAATTAAAGGGAATGCTTGAACTTAGTATAGATTTAAGACTTCCACAAACTACAATGCCTACGTTCAATGTTAGTTTAAAGAAAACGAATCAAACAAACGGCGAAGTTGCAACGAAAGCAAATGGTATTGAAAAAGAAAAACAACTTTTTTATACTTTTAAAGACTTAGATGCAGGAACTTACGTTTTAACAGTAGAAGGAACAGGATATGAAACCTTTAAGCAAAAAGATATAGAAATAAAAGCAAATACAAGGACAGAATTACACTTAACAAATGGATATGATGGATTAGCAGCCTATACACCAGAAGGAGAAAAAGAAAATGAAGAACAAGAAGCAGCAAAAGGAAAACTAGGTGTTATTGGAACTGGTGATGTCGATGGCAACAAAGACATTAATGAGCAAGATATTACAGCCATTATAGACCGTATGGAAAGTGGAAAAAGTGCAGGTAGC
The DNA here is from genome assembly GCA_947625645.1 of uncultured Clostridia bacterium. Taxonomy (GTDB): domain Bacteria; phylum Bacillota; class Clostridia; order TANB77; family CAG-508; genus CAG-269. The sequence goes on from CANQPE010000005.1 coordinate 32,268, forward strand.
AATTATACATATGACTTAAATAAAGATGGTCAAATTGATATCGTAGATATTTCTTATGCAGCAATTAATAAGAACCACTCTTTTATTGGTGCAGCAGCTAGATATATTACAAATATTAATACAAACATGGTAACAGCTACAGCAGAAACTGGTAGCATAGCTTCTAGCAGTAATGGAACCATAAAAGATGTATTAGAAAATAATGATAAACACGTAACGCTACAACCAGCAGACACTCAAAAGCTAATATCAGAAGAAAATCCAATTAATATTGCAATTGATATCAAAGAAGATACGGCGCAAACACAATTGTTAAGCATTGCACCATCTTCAGACGTGGAAAATAATATCACGGAAGGAACAATTATTGTAGATGGTTATAATGTTAAAACGAATGAAGAAGTAAAAATTGAATGTAAAATTGGTGGGAATGGCAAAAAACTATCCAAAGTAAAATCTCTAGGTAAATTAGCAAGTTATCATGCTATTATGAGAGATGTAACATCTTCTATTCAATTAGCTGCTACATCAATAGAAGGAGAAGCCTCAATAGATTCAAATGGGGTTATTGTGGTTGACTTTGGAGATGTGATTGCGGTAAAAAGAGTTTTCATTCATGTAACGGGAACCACCAGTAATCACTTAGCAGACATTTCTAAAGTAGAATTTTTAAATGGAATGGAAGATAAAATTCCAGAACCAGAGTTAAATATTCCACAACTTAGAAAAGCAGATATTGATGCTTCTATTACAGAAGAAAGCTTTATGGTAAAATGGGATACTGAGCCAAATGTAACTGGTTACCAAGTATCTATCACAGCTAACTTAGGGGGAACAGAAATAACACAAGTATTTGATGTAGATGGACACCAAATTAAAATTGAACAATTTAATGGAAAAAGCATAAAAGATTTGCTTGACCAAGATCCAACTAGTGAAGATTTTACCGTATACCATGTAAAGGTACGTTCTGTGAATGGAGAATGGCATAGCCCATATTCTGAAGCTTATCCAGTAAAACCAAAACCAACAAGTGTACCAAATGCACCAACCGGCGTTACCTTAAAAGGCGGATATCAACAAATGAAAGTTTCATGGAATGCAGATCCAAGGGCAACAAGTTATATTGTAGAATACAAACAAACCAATGGTGATAAGGATTTTGAAGTGGTAACACCAGTTACTACAAAATACAATCCACTTACCAAAAAAGATGAAACAATAGGAATCAAAGAAACCGCGTATACCATAACGGGGTTATCAAGTGAAGTCACACAATATTCTGTAAGAGTAAAAGCTTGTAACAGCCTAGGTGTAAGCAAGCCATCATTAGTAGCAACAGCAAGCACATTAGCCGTACAAGAGGTAGAATTACCTACATATAGAAAAATTAATACATCTAAAGGAAACGGAGTATTGTCAAGTCATATTAAAAACATCACTTTTAATGCTAACAATGATAGAGTTATGAAGGACAGTCCTTTAGACACAGACAAAAATTCAGCAAAAGGGGTAGCAGACAATAGTTTTGGTTCATATTTACAAGTAAATGACTGGGACTGGGGTGGATTCTATAGTGGATCAGATAAAGGTGTTACAGTAGAATTTGACCAAGCATATAAGATGAATTACATTACTGTTGCAAAAGTACAATGGAATGGCGACTTGGGATATGCTAGAGTTTGGTATTATGACTGCAATGAAGGCACCACAAAAGGAAAATTACTGAGAGCAGATGCTTCACAAGTAATGACCAGAACAGACCCTGATGGAAATAAATATACAATGATCAAATTACAACAACCAATTTATACAAACAAAATGACAGTTTCTATTGGAAATGCAAGTACAGGAAATAGGGATCTTACCATTGCAGAAATGGGCTTCTATGAATATGATGAAATTGAAACTCAAATTAATGCATTATTCAAAGATGGTATGCACCTAGAATTAGCGGATGATATTCGTACAGAGGCAGCAAAGGAAAGTCTAAAGACCAAAATTTCAACATTCAAAAATCAATTAAACAATGGTATTGCAAAACAAGGTGGAAAAGAAGGAGAAAAAGATTATCATCCAGATAAAGATGCTCTACTTAGTGAACTTGAAACAGCAGAACTTCTTTTAAAAAATGCAAACCTTGGTAAAGTAACTAAAATCAATAGCCAGGTTACAAAGTGGTATGATTCTCATATTGAATTTAGTGGAAGTTTAAGTTCATTCCAACCATTAGGCGTATCTGCTAGAGCAGGAGAAGAAATTACAATCTATGTAGGAAATCCATATAAGAATGTGGGAGAATCTACAAGATTACAATTAATTGCAACACAATGGCGTGCAGAAGGGGAATTCCAAAAAACAGTGATTAGTGAACTACAAGTAGGAGTCAATAAAATCACAATTCCAGAAATGATACAAACAGCAAGAGAAAAAGGAGGATCTTTATACATTAATTATACAGGCTTAAAAGATGATGATCCATTTAGATACATTGATAGAAATTATGCTGTTAGAGTTGCTGGTGGAATTCAAATACCAATGTTAGATTTAAGTAGCAAAGAAGATGTAACAACAGGTAACAGAGTGGCGATGACAGAAGCAGAGAAAAGAGCAGCTGTTTTAGAATATGTAAAAGAACTAGATACGGTTGTACCTTCATTAGAAAAAAGACATAGTGATGAATGTAAAGACTATAAAGGAGAAGATGAATGTGGAATCCAAGATTGCTTATTAGGATTAACAGAAATTGTATTAGATCCAATGATGTATTCTGTTTCATCAAAACAAATTTATGATGGATTAACAGAAAAAGTGGGAGAAAATGCAACAACGCAACAAAAAGCAGATGCACTTTACAATTCTTTAATGGCAATGGATGAAATGATGAATTTATTCTATAGCCAAAAAGGATTGGTAAAACAAGGGGTTAGCCAAAACACTAATGCCTATGGTTCAAACAATACGTATCCAAGAGCAAGACAAAACATTAGGTGTATGAGGATGACAGGAAGAGCATTTATGTATGCAGGTTCATTGCATATTGGTATACAATGGAATGAAGTAAAAGATTTAGCGAAAGGTGTTCCAATGAAAGTAGACACGGAAGGAAAAGAAACAGCAGACTCAGAAGGAAATTACTTTGGATGGGGAATTGCTCATGAAATTGGACATGTTATTAATCAACAAGCCTATGTGCATGGGGAAGTAACAAACAATTATTTCTCAATTTTAGCACAAACAGATAATACAAGAGATACCGTACGTTTCAAGTATGAGGATGTATATGCAAAAGTAACATCTGGAAAAGTAGGAAAAGCACAAAATGTATTTACACAATTAGGACTATACTGGCAATTACATTTAGCATATGACAGAGGGGGATATAACTATAAAAAATATACCACACAACAAAATCAATTTGATAATTCAATCTATGCAAGAATAGATACCTATGCAAGAAATATTGATAAAGCGCCAACGCCAACACATGACAAAGGTATTAAGCTAACAATCGATTCTGACACGGACAATAACTTAATGCGACTAGCATGTGCAGCAACCAAAAAGAATATTCTAGCCTTCTTTGAAAAATGGGGAATGATACCAAATGAGCAAACGGTTCAATATGCGGAACAATGGGATAAAGAAGAAAAAGCAATTTGGTATGTAAATGATGAAGCTAGAAATTATGTATTAGAAAAGCAATATCCATTACCAGAAGATACAACGGTATTAGAAGCTTCTATTACAAATGCAGAAAAGAATAGAGTTTCAAGTAATCAAGTAAACTTTTCATTGAATATTTCTGGTCAAAATGTGAATCCAAATGGATTATTAGGTTATGAAATTATTAGGAGTTACAAATCAAATGACGAAGAAATTTCAAGAGCGGTGGCATTTGTAGAACCTACTATCAATGAGAACGGTACAGTAAACGCTAACATTACATATACAGATACAATTGATACCATTAACAACAGAGTATTTACATATACAATTGTAGCCTATGACAAATATTTATATGAAGTAGCTAGAAAACAATTAGAACCTGTAAAAGTATCACATGAAGGACAAATTTCTAAAGAAGGTTGGGAAGTGACAACCAATATGACTTCAAATGATGATACCTCTGAAAGATATTCAAGCGAAAATCTAACGCAAGCTGAGACATCAGATTGTGAGCAAGATATTTCAGCAGTTCCAACGATTGCAGATGGAAAAACAGAAACGGTATTTCATGGAACTGCAAAAAGCGGAAAAGCAGAAATTACTATTTCATTGCCAGAAATGAAAAAATTGGTTGGCTTAAAATATTCTGGAGAAAAATGGAACGGTTATGAAATTAAAATCAGTGCAGATGGAACAAATTGGACCACTGTTAAGAAAGTAGAAAAGGGAGAAAAACAAGATTCAGAAACCATCTATTTTGCTAAAATTGAAAATGGAAAAGAAACATTATACAACTATGATTATGATTGTACCTATGTAAAATTAATTTTTGAAGATACAGAAGTGAGTATCGGTGAAATAGATTTATTGGCACAATCAGGAGATAATGTTGAATTTAATGAAACAGGCTCCATTGGAAAACTTGCATCAGACTTTACCTATGATCAAAAAGCAGGATATTCTATACCAGCAGACTCCATTATCTTTACAGGAACTTATAAAGGAAATCCAGCATATAATGTTGCAAAATTATGGTATCAAGATGAAACAACAGGAAGCTGGAAAATGTTAAATGGATATCAAATTATCTTAGCACCAGACCCAGGCAAAGCAGATTTGGGAGAAACAAGTAATGGTAAATGGGTTTATGTTGTAGAGAAAAAAGAACTTGGTAAAGATGGAAAACCTGTGATACAAGATGGAATAGAAAAAGACAATGAAGATTATACTCGTATTGAAAAAGCGTTAGGAAAGGGAAAAGTAAGAGTTGAACTATATCGTGTAGATAATGCTTTAACAAATGAGGGCGAAAGGCTTGTTAGTGATACATTAGTCACAACGCTTCCAAGTAGTTTAGATAGTATTGTGTTAACGAGTAGTAGCACTCAAAATTAAATAGGAAAAAGTCTGAAAGGAGGAAAAATATGAAATCTAGCAAAAAAGCAAAATTACTACGTATTCTAATACCAATTGTTATTCTAATTGCACTTATGGGTTTCGTTTTAGCAGGTAACAGTAATACTGATACACAGATAAAAGAAAAAGCGGTCACAAGACCACATTCCAGTGTAATTTTAAAGCAACAAGTTGATACGCCTACTAAAGTAGATGTATATTTAGGAATGGCAGACAATTCAAGTGTTGCAAGTTTTCAAATAGGATTAGAGGTAGATATAGCAGATAACTATGATACAAGCTTTGATTGGGCATCTAATTTAAATGATGGTACAGAAAATTATAAAGAATATAGAATTTTAAAAGAAAGTAACCTTGAAAATTATCAAGGAAAGAAAAGAATCAATATTTATTATACAGGAACGAAAGAATTGAATCAGCTAAAAGGAGATAAAGAAGAAAATACAGTAGATGTAGATAATGTAAAAGTAGGAACCATCACATTTAACTATGTGAAGGGCGAAGACCAGAATCCAATTAATACAGAATCTTCAACTATTTTAGTAGAACCTATTGGAGATGGTACAGAATCAAGTTTTACAAAAACAGTATCTTTATCACATAAAGCCAATATTGTCCCTGTAGAAGAGGATGACATTTTGAGGACAACCACAGAAGGACCTTATACAGAAGAGCCAGAAGAACCAGGCCCACAACAGCCTGAAGGAGAAACATCTAACCCAAATACTCCTGGTTCTGGAACGACAACACCAAGTACTCCTGAGGGAGGAACGTCTAGCCCAAGTACACCTGATGTAGGAACAGATAATCCAGAAACAACGCCAAATACGCCAGAAGGAGAAACACCTAAGCCAAGTACGCCTGGTTCAGAAACAGATAACCCAGAAACGACAACACCAAATACGCCAGAAGGAGAAACACCTAAACCAAGTACACCTGGTTCAGAAACAAACAATCCAGAAACCACAGCACCAAGTACACCAGAAGGAGAGACACCAAACCAAGGAACTGAAGGAGGAACAACCCAGCCAGAGGCTACAACACCAGGAACATCTACTACAGAAACGCCACAGCCACAAACTTCTGCAACCCCAGAACAACAAACATCAGAAAATTCACAAAGTGGGTCAATAATAAACAAAATTGTAAATGCAATGAAAACTGGTGGCAATCGTTCAAATGTATGGGTAATCGTACTACTAGTAATTTTAGTTGTCATTGCTGTAGCAATTATATTCATAAAGTCAAAAGGTAAACATTCAAGACATTAAAAATGTTTTATACAAAAAATCCAGCTCTTTTGAGTTGGATTTTTTGGTTGGCAATTATTTTTATCACTACCATTTTGTCACTCCCATGTGCATGGGATTTGGTTGTAATAGTTGTGGTGTTACAGGATGCAGAATTATAGATTCACCAAGAGAAAGACTCATTGCCATATTAACCAACAATTTTGTACCATGCAATGGAAGGTTTCCCTTTCTCATTTCTATTGCTACCATTTTTATTGCAGGTAGTTATGGAGGATATTCTTCTGTTTTAGCAACTTTAACAGTCATTGGTGTTATCTTGTTTGGAATTGTTTTAACTTTATGGATATCAAAACTTTTATCAAAAACCATTCTAAAAGGAATGCCGTCTTCGTTTGTATTGGAATTACCGCCATACCGAAAGCCACAAATAGGCAAAATATTAGTACGTTCCATATTTGATAGAACATTATTTGTATTAGTTAGAGCCATAAAAGTGGCAGCTCCTGCCGGACTTGTCATCTGGTTATTAGCAAATGTAGGAATAGGAGGAGAAAGTCTACTAACTATTATTGCAAACTTTTTTGACCCTTTTGCAAGATTAATGGGATTAGATGGCTATATTTTAACAGCCTTTGTTTTAGGAATACCTGCAAATGAAATTGTATTGCCAATTATTTTAATGTGCTATCTAAAAGCACATGTATTAATAGATATGGAAGATACATTTGCCATAGGGGAAATTTTAAGACAAAATGGTTGGACGATACTAACAGCGATTAATGTTATGATATTTACGGTGCTACATTTCCCATGTGCAACTACATTATTAACCATAAAAAAAGAGACTGGCAGTATAAAATGGACGATTGTTTCGTTTTTAATTCCAACTATTTGCGGCATGATTGTATGTATGTTAACAAATGTCGTATGGCAAATTTGTATATAAAAGGAGGAACATGTAATATGAATGAAAAGGTCGTATTAGAAAAAGCGGCGTTTGAAGTTGCAAAACAAAGTGCCATTCCACCGCTAATTTTTACACTTCCTGTGCAAGAAGGAAGAAAAATTTTAGAAGAAGCTCAAAATCAACCTGTATATATGTATCCGGCTGATATTAGGGTTGATTGGGTAAATACCAATTGCCATGGATATATTCATGTGTATATCGTAACGCCTTCTTATCCTTCAGAAACACGAAATATTATCTTTTATATCCATGGGGCAGGCTGGGTTTTTGGAAGTTTTCATACACATGAAAAATTAGTAAGGGAATTAGCTTATCGAACCAATTCAATTATTATATTCCCAGAATATACACGTTCCCCAGAAGCTCGTTTTCCCATTGCCATAGAACAATGCTATTCCATCTTGAATCAAATTCCCTATATTTTAACGAAGCAAGATATAACAGTGACTATGGAAAAACTGATTGTAGCAGGGGATAGTGTAGGAGGGAATATGGCAATTAGCATAGCACTTTTATCCAAGTTTCAAAACGGACCTAAAATTGATAAACAATTGCTATACTATCCTGTAACAAATGATAATTTCAATACAAATTCCTACCTGGAATTTGCCACAGGATATTATTTATATCGTGATGGTATGAAGTGGTTCTGGAACAATTATGAACCAAATCTTCAAAATAGAAACAATATTTTAGCAACACCTCTAAAAGCAAGTATAGAACAATTACAAGGATTACCAGAAACAATGGTTTTAAATGGGCAAGCAGATGTGTTAAGAGATGAAGGAGAAGCATATGCAAACAAGTTAAGAGAAGCAGGCAACAGTGTTACACAAGCTACTTTTCAAGGGATGATACATGATTTTGTTATGCTAAATCGTTTAGACCAAACTAAAGCCTGTAGAGCAGCCATGGATCTCTCAACTCAGTGGATATACAATACATGAGTTCTATTTTTCTTCAAGTATCTTTTTGGTAGTATATTTACATTTTGGGTAACGGGAACATCCTATAAATTTTCCATACTTCCCATTTCGCTCAACTAAATTACCACCACATTTAGGACAAATCATGGAGGATTTTTTGATTTCATTATCTTTTAGCCTATTTTGTATATTTTTAACATGCGCTTTCCTAGTGTTAGAATCTACGATGTTTTTTTGTTCTAAGAATGCTTTTATTTCCAGCAAATTTTGAGATAAGATTTGTTTTTTAAAAGACAAAATGAAAGAATTAATAAGTTTTTTACTAAAGCCTTTATATGACCATAGTTTTGATGAATTGGATTTTCAAAATAACGCTTATGTTTTCCTAAATACTGTATCCAATTGTCTTTATATTCATTTCCAACAATTAATCCATAATAATTTTTCATTTCAATCACAAAAATACCATATTTTGATATTACAATATGGTCAATTTGATGCGTTCCTCTGTTGGAAGAAAGCATAATATTATTTAAGGTGATATATTCTTTCGGAAGTTTTTTTAATTCCCATTTAACCCAAAATTCTCCCATAAAACCTCGAATTTGTTTATAAAAAAAGGAACTGATTAAGCCAAGTAAAAAGATGACAATCACAATCGGATTTTTCATGAGTAATTCTATCATAAAAAAACACTTCCTTTCAAAGTTTGACATTTCTTATCATAACTATAACATATTTTATATGTCAAAGTAAAGGCTTTTAATGATTTTTGATTTCCTTGACTTCAGAAACTTCACATGTTAAAATAAAACATAGAAAACGGAAATAAAAATATATTCAACGAAACTTATGTCTAAAAAAGGAGAAATATATGTTAGAAAAAGGAAAATTTACAGAAATTGATGAAAAATTTATTTGCGAAAATTGTGGCAAGGAAGTTCTACCTTTAGGATACTCTTGTAGAAACCATTGCCCTTACTGTTTGCACTCTAAACATGTAGATAAAAATCCGGGGGATAGGGAAGAAACATGTCATGGAGACTTAGAACCAATAGGATTAGAAATTAACTCTAGAAAGGGATATGTCATCATTTTTCAATGCAAAAAATGCGGAGCCATTCGCAAAAACAAAGCAGCCAAAGATGACAACATGGAACTCATAATACAACTATCAAGAGGAAAATAGGGACAAATAGGGACGTTTCTTTTTTGTTCCTGAGGAACAAAAAAGAAACGTCCCTATTTGTCCTAGATGGTTCTGTTTAAATTACCATTGGTGTAATTGCTTCCTTCGAAGCGTTTGTGATTTTTTACGGTGTCAACAATATGATTGATTTCTTCAATTGTTTCGTCTAGTATGTCGATACGTACAGAATTAACGGAGAAGTCTTCATAATGAAGAGAAAGCGTTTTACTATTATAAATTGTGGTTATGGTTTGAATATTGTCTGGGAGTATTCTAAATTCCATTTGCATTCTGTCTTTTAAAGTGTAAGTGTGAGGAGAAGTACATGGACTTTTACATTCTGGAAAGCATGAATTGGTGTTCCCTAATAGACAATATCGTATATTCATAAGTGGAATTTTGCCATATACAATTAATTCTTTTTCTAACATAGAACTATTACATAATTGTAAATAGGTTTGTTTGTCAAGTTCAGGAGAAATGGTATATTTGGTAATTCCCAACGTTTTTAATTTGGCTACGGTTTGTGTGTTAAAAACGTTAAGTGTGTAATTCCCAATTAATTCAAATCGGTTTAAATCGATATCAAGTGTTTCAAGTAATTCTAAATTTCCAATATTAGATAGCACAAATCCTTTTATTGCATATTTTTCTAGTGTTTTATGTATAACCGAAACAAGTAAATTACGGTAATTGACTTTGATAATTGTAGGAAGATAGATATAGACATGAAAATGTCTGGTTATTTCTTCCAAAATACGGGCATACTCAGGAGATGAGAAGTACTGTAAAGGAACGTAGATATGCTGAATTGATTTTTGTAAGTTCTGATACTCATATGATGGATTCAGCGTATTTAGCAATACGGAAATAGGGGGATGTTCTATTTTTTTGGTACTTTTTGTCTGCGTATCTATTTGTGGGATGACGAATTTTGGTGCCTTTCTCGTTATATTTTCACAAGCAAATGCTTCTACTTTTTGAAGAGCCATACGCCTCAGTTCATTCAGTTTGGTTTTCGGTAAAAAGATAGCATCATCTAAATCAATTTGAATCAGTTTGAATTGATAGGGAGTGTCATTTGTTTTTGTCATTTGTAAAATGACATTTTCTGCAAGCAATGGTTGTGTTTTTGCTTCCATGGGAATGCTATCAGGAAGTTCATATTGAATATTCATTTTATGATATATTTTGGGTAACTGAAACGAAGGCGTTATTCTAATTGAAATTGGTTTCCCTTTTTTTATACAGATTTTAGCGTCTAAATAAATTTTTCGGTTCTCATTGCTATAACTTTTCTTAGCAAACTTAGAAAGTGCTTTAGAAGAAAGTTTATAAATTTTATCTCCTGACTGGATATTTCCTTTCATTCGGCCAATCGTAACCGTATCTCCTACGTGTGTTTCTTTCACATTTTCATTCTTTTGCAAAATTTCGGAAATGGTGTATGTGCCTGTTTCACGTTGCAAAGAAATGGTATCACCTGTTTGAATGGTGTCTTTTAATTTTAACGTAATATGACCTTTGTTAGGACGATAGTTTTGTACAATTCCTAAGAAAATTCCCATATTGTTAGGCTTTTCTTTATACACTAAGCTTTTATTGGGTGTATCCTCTAAATGACCATTGGAAAAATTCCCACGGTTAAACACTTGTAATAACATCTTTTCGTCTTCGGAATTAATTTTATAATTTTCAAGGTGACCAGACGCAATACATTCTAGTGCTAAGTCAATGTATTTACGGTACAGTTTGGTCACAATGGCAACATATTCACTATTTTTCATTCTGCCTTCAATTTTAAAACTTGTTACACCAGCCGTAATGAATTGAGGTAGAAATTGCAAGCCACATAAGTCGCGTGTACTTAATAAATAGCCAGAATCAATTTTCTTGCCATCTTCTAATAGGGAATAGGGAAGACGGCAACTTTGTGCACATTTTCCACGGTTACCAGAGCGACCACCAACTAAACTTGAAAAAAGGCATTGGCCAGAGTAAGAAATGCAAAGTGCTCCATGGACAAAGGTTTCAATTTCAATAGAACTATGTTTACAAATATATGCAATGTCACGTAAAGAAAGTTCACGGGATAAAACGACACGTTTCAATCCCATTTCTTGTAATTTCAAAACCCCTTCTAAATTATGAATAGACATTTGGGTACTGGAATGAATTGGCAAGTCTGGAAAGGAGTTGATAAGCAAATCTGCAAACCCTAAATCTTGTACAATAATAGCATCAATTCCAAATTCATAGGCTTGCTTTGCTAAATGAAAAGCTTGTTCTAATTCATTATCTTTTAACAATGTATTTAATGTTAAATGCGTTTGAACACCACGTAATTTAGCATAACGAATTGCTTTTTGCAAGGTTTCTGTATCAAAATTATCTGCAAAAGCTCTCGCATTGAATGAACTACTACCAAAATATACTGCATCTGCACCGTTCTGGACAGCTGCTTTTAAGGCTTCAAAATTTCCAACAGGGGCTAATAATTCAATCATATTTTTTACATTCCTTTCATTTTTTTCTATTATATCACAAAATATTACAAAAGTATTACATTTTTCCAAAAAATTCGTTTTTTGTTGACGAAAAAAAATGCGAATGATATAATAAAAACGAAAAAAAATACGTTAAAGATAGAAACTTAGGAGGAGACATATGAAAAAGACAAAATATTTTTGTTTCATTTTATTATTTACATTGCTTTCATATACCATATTACAAATATATGGTAATCCCTATACATATTCTGTTACACAACAAATTAGCACTGACATTGCAGGAATTGATACATCTGCTTATCCTGGAATCAAAGAACGCATTCAAGAATTACAAAAAAAATATCCCAATTGGACCTTTAAACTATTGTATACGAATTTGAGTTGGAAAGATGCTATTGCAAACGAATATCAAGGACATGGTAGTTCGCCCAAAAACTTAGTAGCCAGTAGCCGTGATTCTAGTTGGATTTGTTCTATTTGCGGAAACCGCGCTTATGACAATGGAACTTGGAGATGTGCATCTGAATCTGCCATAAGCTATATGATGGATCCTAGAAACATGCTAAATGAAACTAATATTTTTCAATTTGAAGAGTTAACGGGGGCAACAGCCAATTTAGATACGGTAAAAACAATGACAAATGGAACTTTTTTGCAAGGACATGAGCAAGGCATTGTGAGTACAGCAACCAAACATCAAGTAAATGCATATTACATTGTAGCACGATTAATCCAAGAACAGGGGAAATCTGGTTCTGTGCTTGTTTCTGGAAAATCTGGGGTTTATAATGCTTTCAATATTGGAGCATCTGGCTCTTCCAGTGCACAGGTCATTGAAAATGGATTGGCATATGCCAAAAGACAAGGATGGGATACGTTAGAAAAATCAATTGATGGTGGAATTGCTTTTGTTGCAAATCAATATATTAAAAAAGGGCAAAATACACTGTATTTTCAAAAATTTAATGTTACAGCTACCGATACATACGCACATCAATATCAACAAAATTTAACAGCAGCCCAAACAGAAGGTGAAACGTTAAAAGGAACGTATCAAGCAGTGAATGCTTTAAATTCTGCCCATACATTTATTATTCCACTTTATAAGGATATGGGAACGACTGTAACACCTAGACCAGAATCTATTGGAGTTACTTTACCAGGCACTGATTTGGTAAGAATTAATGTAACTAGCAGTTTGAAACTTAGAAAATCACCAGAGGACAGTACACTTGTAGCTTGGCTATGGAAAGATGAAATTGTGGCAAGATTAGAGAAAGCTACTACAAAGATAAATGGAACTTACTGGGACAAAGTTCAAAAAGCCAATGGGCAAGTTGGCTATACGGCAAGAGAAACCTTTGATTATGAAAGCAACTATAAATTGTATTTAGTACCTGTCAATTCAGAAACAAACGGAGGAACAGAAACACCACCTCCAGCTTCTAATCCAAATGAAAAAAAGCAATATAACTTAGGGGATTGTAATGGAGATAGTGCTATCAATTCAGGAGATTTATTAGCTGTTCGAAAGCATTTAATTGGAACAGCAGTTGCTACAGATGAAGCAGTCTTGAAGGCAATGGATGTGAATAAAGATGGAACGGTAAATTCCGGAGATTTATTGTTAATTCGAAAACATTTATTAGGAACGTATGTCATAAAATAATATCAGGAAAGGTGGAAGAATCCATGAAAAAAATAAGAAATATATTAATACTCATTACGTTTTATATCTTAATGGTATTTCATTGCTCGGAAGTACAGGCAGCCTCAGCAACAATTTCAGCAAATAAAACATCTGCAACAGTTGGTGAAACAGTTACAATTACGGTCTCCGTGAATGCTGCAGCTTGGAATATTCACGTAACAGGCGCAGCAACTGGTACATTTGCAGATTCTACTGATGATGCAGAAAATACGTCATTTACGAAACAAGTAACCTTTACACCATCAGCTCCTGGAAATTACACTGTCAATATGAGTGGAGATGTTTCAGAAGGAAGCAACAATCAAACGAAACCAATTACTGGAAGTGTAGCAATTGCAGTGAAAGAAAAACCGGCAACATCGACCAACAGTACTCCAACTAACACAAATACTAACACCAATACACCAGATACACCTGCTGCCCCTGCAACTACAAAAGAGCCAGAAACACCAAAAAAATCAAACAATGCAAAACTTTCTAATCTAGGGTTTACACCAAATGACTTTAAAGGCTTTACTGCAAATAAAACATCTTATTCAGCTACAGTGCCTAATTCTGTTTCAAGTATAGAAATATATGCCAAAAAAGGGCAAAGTGGGCAAACCATTTCAGGAACAGGGAAAAAGACGTTACAAGAAGGTACGAATCAATTTAGTGTAACAGTTACAGCAGAAGATGGAACTACTAAAAGTACATATACGCTATCTATTACACGTGAGGCAGCAACTGCACAAGAAGAAAATACAACAGAAAATGAAACGACAAGTGAAAATACCACTGATACGAATACAGTAGCAGAATCAACGACAAATGACAAAGATGATGAGACGAAATTGACAGTTGGTTTAAGTAATTTGTCAATTACGGGAGTAACCTTATCTCCAACATTTCAAAAAGATGTCTATGAATATACCGCAAAGTTAATAGGCGATAAAACGATGTTAGATATTAATACAACTGCCATTGATGAAGGACAAACAATAGAAATTGTGGGAAATGAAGATTTACAAGAAGGCGAAAATATTATTACCATTATGGTAACAGATGAAAAGGAAGAGAAAACAGCAACGTATCAAATTACAGTCAATAAAAGTTTAGTTGATGAAGAAGCCATTGCTAAGGAAAGGGAGAAAGAAGAACAGGAAAAACGACAGAATATGACAATTCTTGCCGTTATTGTGGGAGCGATTGTTATTGTTAGTCTCATTTTAATTGTTCGATATATTCGTTATCGAAGAGAAGGAGATTATGAGGATGACGACTATGATGATGCATATTTCGAAGATGAAGAAGATGAACAGCCAGAATTTGTTGAGAAAGAGAAAGAAGAACCAGAAATAGAATTGCCAAAGCGTAAAAAAGAAAAAATTCAAGAAATAACCGAAATGCAAGAATTTGATGATATAGAAGAAAGAATACGAAAAAACAAATCAAAAGGAAAACGTTTTAAAGATTAAAAAAATAAACGCGAAGTTTAAACTGTTTTGAACATTTTAAGATTCGCGTTTTTTTGAGTTCTAGGAAATAGTATAGGCAAAAACGTTTTGATGATATTAAGAACAAATTTTAAAAAATGGCATATGATACCTAAAAGGAGGTTATACTATGTATCATGAAACATATGAAGAATACATAAGAAGCATTTTAGGGTATCCTTCGCAGCCAATGGCAAATATGATGCCAAATAATTATATGATGAATCCTACCATGTCAATGAATTCACAATTGGAAAATTATTATCCTGAAGTGTATAAAGTACTATATCCTATGGTTAGGAAAATATGTATGAATTCAGGTCAAAACTTAACACGAGAACAAATTGAAAATATGACAGATGAAATTTATACTGCCTTTGAAAATGCAGAAAATAGAGGGGCAGATACAGAGGAAAATGCAAAAACAACAGAAAAACAAGAAAATAGGGAAGAAGACCGAAATATCAGAAATAATCCATTAACCAGAGATTTGATTAAAATTTTAATTTTGCGAGAATTACTAGGAAACTCTCGACCACCAATGCGACCACCAAGACCAGGAGGACCAAACCCAAGACCACCATTTGGTCCAGGATTCCCAGGAGGAACAAGACCACCTATGATGCCTAGAAGCGACTATTACCCAGATTTATATGAATAACGAGAAAGAGATCATACCATAGCCAATTCTATAATACGACCTCCTTCTGTATCGTATGTGCACTGCACACAGAAACAATACAATATGTAACATAAATAGTATACCACTTCACTTTGGGAAAGTCAATTTATTTTTTCAAAATTTTCCAAATTTTCTAAATAAACGACAACATAAATTTCAAAAATTCGTCAAAAATAAAAATGAGAATTTTTGAAAGGATGATGAATTATGAAAGTAAAAGATTGTATGTGTAATGATGTATGTTGTGTAAAGCCAGAAACATCAGTAAGTGACGTGGCAAAATTAATGAGCCAATATCATATCGGTTCTATTCCAATATGTGATAACCAAAATTGCATATGCGGAATTGTAACAGATAGAGACATTTTATTACGAACTGTTGCTTGCAATAAAAATGCCAATACAACACCAGTCAGTGAAGTTATGACAACAAATGTATGGACTTGTACGCAAAATGATGAAGTACGACAAGCACAAAATCAAATGTCACAAAAACAAATTAGAAGATTGCCAGTATGTGATGATAACAACCATGTTATAGGAATTTTGACAATAGGAGACTTATGCCAAAATGAACAACAAATTGGGACACAAGAAGTAGGTCAAACCATAGGAAATATATGTGATTGCAATCAAACACAACAAAATGCGCAATAGAAAAATCAGAAACTAAAAAAGGCGGATATTTCTGCCTTTTTTTGCATATATTAAAAAAGAGGAGAAGATATATGATTATCGATATGTCATATTGGACAAGAGTGTTCAACCGAATTTTATATGTTGTTTTTATCTTACTTGGACTTGTAGTTGCACTAAAATTATCTGTATTTTACTTACCCTTTCTCATTGCTTTTATTATTTATTTAATGATGGAGCCTGCCATCAAATGGATTATGAGAAAAACAAATGCCACCAGAAAAACAAGCTCAATTATTATATTTTTATTGGTTTCACTTATCATATTAGGAGGCTTAACATGGGCTATTTTTACTCTTTTTTCAGAAGCATCTAATTTATTACAAGAATTAAACACATATATAGAAAAAGCCTATGCTTTATTCCAAAACTTGCTTCAAAATGCAGATTTTGGGAAAATAAAATTGCCAGACGAAATACAAACCATATTGCAAAATTCAACAGGAGATATTTTAGGCACGGTATCGCAATGGATACGTAATTTTTTAAATGGATTAATTGATGTTGTAACTTCCATTCCGACGATTGCGATTTATTTTTCTATTACTGTGATTGCCCTTTATTTCATTTGTGTCGATAAAATATACATCCTTGATCAAATCGAACATCATTTACCCAAAACATGGGTCATGCGAGTAGGAAAACACTTACGCGATTTAACTAAAACATTAGGCGGGTACTTAAAAGCAGAAGCAACGCTTGTTTTTGTTTCTTTTATCATTTCTTTAATTGGGCTATACATTTTAAAATTTACAGGATTTGCTATAGAATTTCCATTGCTCATTGCCATTGGAATTGGGTTTGTAGATGCCTTACCTATTTTAGGGTCTGGAACGGTTATGATACCATGGGCTATCATATGTGCCATTAATGGCGACTTACGCTTAGGTATTGCCATTATCATTTTATTTATTATCATGTCTATTGTTAGACAATTTTTAGAACCACGAATTGTCAGCAAAAATATAGGGGTACATCCGCTTTTTACGTTAATTGCTATGTACACAGGATTTCGATTTTTAGGAATTTTGGGAATGTTAATTGGACCAATCATATTCATTATTTTAAAAAACATATTTGCTACTTTCATTGATGGCGGTGTGATGAAAACAATTTTTGACAGAAGATGAACAAATAGGAACAAACAGGGACGTTTCTTTTTTGTCCCTCAGGGACAAAAAAGAAACGTCCCTGTTTGTTCCTACTTGTTCCATTGTTCTACTCCCATTCAATGGTTGCTGGGGGCTTTGAGGTTATGTCATACACAACACGGTTGACATGATTTACTTCATTGACAATTCTAGAGGATACGGTTTCTAGAATTTCATACGGAATTTTACTCCAAACACCAGTCATAAAGTCAGTGGTTTCTACAGCACGTAGTGCAATGGTATAGTCATAGGTTCTTTCGTCTCCCATGACTCCAACAGATTTTAAATTGGTTAACACGGCAAAATATTGATTGATAGATTTATGCAATCCTGCTTTTGCAATTTCTTCTCTAAAAATAGCATCCGCTTCTTTTAAAATAGATAACTTATCAGATGTGATTTCTCCTATGACACGGATGGCAAGACCTGGTCCTGGGAAAGGTTGCCTAAAAACTAAGTTTTCTGGAATTCCCAATTCTAAACCAGTTTTACGAACTTCATCTTTAAATAGATTTCTCAAAGGTTCTACAATTTCTTTAAAGTCCACATAGTCAGGTAACCCTCCTACATTGTGGTGACTTTTTATGACAGAACTTTTTCCTAATCCACTTTCAATGACATCGGGGTAAATGGTGCCTTGTACCAAAAAGTCAACAGTTCCAATTTTTTTAGCTTCTTCTTCAAAAACACGAATAAATTCTTCACCAATTATTTTTCTTTTCTTTTCAGGGTCTGTTACGCCAGCAAGTTTTGATAAAAATCTCTCTTGACAATTGACACGAATTAAGTTGATATCAAACTGTTCTCTAAAAACACGTTCTACTTCATCTCCTTCATTTTTACGTAAAAGCCCATGATCTAAGAAAATGCAGGTTAAGTTTTTTCCAACTGCTTTGTGCACTAAAACTGCTGCCACAGAAGAGTCAACACCTCCAGATAATGCACACAACACTTTTTTATCTCCAATTTTCTCTTTTAGTTTTTTGACATTCTCTTCTACAAAAGATGACATTGTCCAATCACCAGAACAATGGCAGATGTTATACAAGAAATTTTGAATCACAAGTGTTCCATTGACAGAGTGAATTACTTCTGGATGGAATTGAATTCCATAGAGTTGTTTTTCAGCATTTTCAATTGCAGCGTTTGGACAAGATGCGGTATGTCCAATATTTTTAAAGCCTGGTGCTAGTGTTTCAACATAGTCGGTATGACTCATTAAGAAACCATTTTGTTTTTCAAACCCTTGAAATAGGGGAGAAGTATTATCAATTTGAACATCAATTGTTCCATATTCTCTTTTGGTTGGTCTGGCAACAGTTCCTCCCAAAATTTGGCTCATTAATTGCATTCCATAACATATGCCTAAAATAGGAATTCCTAAAGAAAAAATAGCTTCATCACATTTTGGCGCATTTTCTCCGTACACACTAGCAGGACCACCTGTAAAAATAATTCCTTTTGGATTTTTTTCTTTGATTTTTTCTAAAGAAATATCAAAAGGAACTACTTCTGAGTATACATGACATTCACGCACTCTACGAGCAATGAGTTGATTATATTGTCCACCGAAATCTAAAATTAAAATGACTTCATTGTTTTTCATATCCATTTACCTCCCTTTATTATAGGTAAATTTTAGCATATTTTGTCGCAAAAGTAAATGGATTTGTTAAAATTCATACAATTCCGCTTGTGGGAATATAGCTTTCGTCAGGGGGATATACCAATTCTTCATTTGGCTGATTGGTACGTTGTATATTCATAATGTTAACGACAGGGATGTCACCATGATAATCTCCTTTTGTAATTTCCCCAGTTATTTTAACCCAAGCCCCATCTTCAAAATCTTTTGCTTTATGATATTCACAAAGAAAGCCAACCACAACAGTTTGAAAATCAGAAGAAATAACCATATCTCTAGCTAGCACAAACTGCGTATCTGTAAAATCTGATAAACGATACATATACCCAGTAAACTGAAATTTTACACCGAGGTAGCTATCAATATCATCATGAACTGCTTTTAAAACATTGGTATAATTTCTAGGAGAAATTTCTGAAATCTCACTTTGAGGCATACAACTTGCACTCTCTTGACTGGCACCACCAAAAACTTTAAAGGTAACAAAACACGAAATACAAATAATGAGGACAACAACACCAGAGAAAAACATTTTAAAAACTTTACTTCCATTAATCTTTACATGATAAACAAACATACCAAACGCCTCATTTCTTACAAATCATTTTATTAAAGCATATGCAAGCACTAGAAAAATATGTTACGCTGGATAAATATTTGCACTGACAGGCATTTTGCAAAAGAAAATTATGAAAAAGTATTGAAAAAAAATCTGTTTCATGATATAGTTTACTGAGTAAATTTAGATAACTTAGGAAGAGGTAAGGTTGAAAAAGAAGGTCTTTTTCAACTGGATTTGTGACTTAAGAAAGGAATGATAAAAAAATGAAATTGTTTAAGACATATAGCGAAAAAGAAGTAAAAAGAATAATGCCTATTGTAAAACAAATTAACGATTTAGAAGAAGGACTTACAAAGTTAACGGACCATGAGTTGAGAGCCAAAACAGATGAATTCAAACAAAAATTGCAAGAAGGGAAAACGCTAGACGATATATTGCCAGAAGCCTTTGCAGTTGTAAGAGAAGCATCTAAAAGAACATTAGGTTTAAGACATTTTGATGTGCAATTAATTGGTGGGATTATTTTACACCAAGGTAGAATTGCAGAAATGAAAACAGGAGAAGGAAAAACCTTAGTAGCAACATTACCAGTGTATTTAAACGCATTAGAAGGAAAAGGCGTTCATGTTGTTACCGTTAACGACTATTTGGCAAAAAGAGATAGCGAATGGATGGGAAAATTATATAAATTTTTAGGACTATCTGTAGGACTTGTCATTAGTGGCATGGAACCAGGCGCAAAGCAGAAAGCATATAATAGTGATATTACCTATGGAACAAACAATGAATACGGATTTGACTATTTAAGAGATAACATGGTCATTTATAAGAACCAATTAGTGCAACGTGGGTTACACTATGCAATTATCGATGAGATTGATAGTATTTTAATTGATGAAGCACGTACTCCATTAATCATTTCAGGTAGAGCAAACGAATCATCTGATTTATATAAAAAAGCAAATGATTTTGTTAAAAAACTAGAAGCAAAAGTCATTGTAGAAGAAGATGTTAAAGACTTTGACCAAGCAGAAGATAATGAAAACTATGATTACATTATAGACCTAAAAGCAAAATCCGCTTCTTTAACACAAAAAGGAATTCAAAAAGCAGAAGAATTCTTCCACTTAGAAAACTTTAATGATTTAGAAAACTCTACCTTGGTACACCATGTTAACCAAGCATTACGTGCTCATGGGGTTATGAAAAAAGATATAGATTACATTGTCAAAGATGGAGAAGTGTTAATTGTTGACGAATTTACAGGGCGTATTATGTATGGAAGGAGATATAACAATGGATTACATCAAGCAATTGAAGCAAAAGAACATGTTAAAATTGCAGATGAATCTAAAACACTTGCTACTATCACATTCCAAAATTACTTTAGAATGTATGACAAATTAGCAGGAATGACAGGTACGGCTATGACAGAAGCAGAAGAATTTGAAGAAATATACAATTTAGACGTTGTTTCTATTCCAACCAATAAACCTATGATACGTAACGACCAAAATGATGTTATTTATAAAAATGAAAATGCTAAGTTTAGAGCTGTTGTAGAGAGTGTAAAAGAAAGTCATAGTAAAGGGCAACCCGTATTAATTGGTACGGTATCAATTGAAAAATCTGAAAAACTAAGTAAATTATTGCAACAAGAAAGAATTCCACATGAAGTATTAAATGCAAAATCACATGAGAAAGAAGCCATGATTGTAGCACAAGCTGGTAAATTTGGTGCTGTTACAATTGCAACTAACATGGCAGGACGTGGTACAGATATTATGCTAGGTGGAAACAGTGAATACCTAGCCAAAGAGGAAATGCGTAAAAACCGTGTTCCAGAAAACTTAATTGAAGAATCTAATACGTATTATGAAACAGATGACCAAGACATTTTAAGAGCCAGAGAAGAATTCAAAAAACTCGTACAAAAATATGAAGAAACCATTAAGCAAGAAAAAGAAAAAGTGATTGAAGTTGGTGGTTTAAAAATTATTGGAACAGAAAGACATGAATCAAGAAGAATTGACAACCAGTTAAGAGGACGTAGTGGACGTCAAGGAGACCCAGGAGAATCTAAATTCTATATTGGACTAGATGATGACCTTATGAAAATTTTTGGTGGAGATGCCATTACAAAAGTATATAATACCTTAGGAGCAGATGAAAATATGCCAATTGAAGCCAAAATGATATCAAAAGCAGTAGAAAATGCACAAAAGAAGGTAGAAGGTAGAAACTTTGGAACTCGTAAAAATGTATTGAAATATGATGATGTTAACAATATTCAGAGAGAAATTATTTATAAACAGCGAAAAGAAGTTCTTGATGGTGAAAATTTAAAAGATAACATGACTAATATGATTACAAGTGTAACAAATGATGTTGTAGCAGTTTATGTAGATGAAAATAACCATATAGAAATAGAATCTTTAGGAAATGAAATCAAAAATAACTTCGCTATTGACATGATTGACTTCTTAAAACAACATGAAAATGAGCCAGAAGCAGTAAAAGAAGAATTAAAGAGACTTGCTCTTGAAAGATATGCAGAAAAAGAACAAGATGTTGGCGAAGAGCAAATGCGTGAATTAGAAAGAGTTATTTTATTGAAAGTTGTTGACGAAAAATGGATGAACCATATTGATAGTATGGAAGAGTTAAAAGACGGTATAGGCTTACGTGCTTATGGTCAGCAAGACCCTGTTGTAAAATACAGAATGGAAGGTATGGACATGTTCGAAGAAATGACAGCAGACATCAAATATGATGTTGTCAAAATTTTGATGAACATCCGAAAACAACAAGATGTAAGGCGCCAAGAAACAGCAAAAATTACAGGAGCAGCATTAGAAGCTATCAATAGTGTTGATGGTGGAAAATCTATGAATATGAATGAAAATCAAACCGTACGCAATGAAGGTCCAAAAATAGGAAGAAACGACCCATGTCCTTGTGGTTCAGGCAAAAAGTATAAGAACTGTTGCGGGAAGAATGCTTAAATACTGAATTACAAAAGATTTTCAAAGCTTGAAAAACAATAAAAAAGTTCGTTTGTCAGCAAAAATATAAATATGCGAACAAAAAGCATTTCAAATAAAGGAGTGTAGACATAATATATATGTTACATTCCTTTTTTGATATGTAAAAAAGTGTAGATTATAAAGTGTTAATTTTGAAAATTTATATTAAACAATTGAATTTTTAATGATAATATGATACAATACAAATGTTCGCAAAACAGATTGTGACAACAGTGTCGTCGCAATTGAGTTGGTCACATTATCTTGAATTAATTAAAGTTGAAGAAGAATTAAAAAGAAAATTTTATATGAAAGAAACCATAAATTCAAGATGGAGTGTTCGTGAACTTCAAAGACAAATAGGTTCTTTGTTATATGAGAGATTATCGTTATATGTTAATAAAGAAAAAGTATTAAAAAAGTAACATATCAAAATATTGGGCAAATGCAAATGTATGTAAATTACTATGATAGAGAAATAAAAAGTAATGATGAAAATCCAACTGTTGGAATACTACTTTCTACATTAAAAAATAAAACAGTAGTAAAATATACATTACCAGAAGATAATAAGAATATATTTTCTTCAAGTTATAAATTACATTTACCAACAGAACAAGAATTGATTGATGCAGTAGAAGAAGAAAAGAAAAATTTAGAATTAAATAATAATACTTAGATTATAAAAAATATATGTTTCACCAATAACTTCACCGATAACTTCACTAATGTAGAAATCAAAATATTAGAATTAGTAAAAAATGAACCAACAATTTCTCAATCAAAATTGGCTGAAATTATAGGTATATCAAATTAAATAAATTAATAAGATAGAACATTTTATGACCAGGCTTATGGAAAAAAATAAAAAATTGTTATATTATTATAAAAGAATATTTAGAAAAAAGGAAGTGTCTTTATTGCAAATAAAAATTAATAGAGGAACGAACCAAATAGGAGGTTGTCTTACTGAAATTGAATCAAGTAAAGGGACTAAAATAATGATAGATATTGGTGCAAATTTACCAGATTCAGAAGGTAGAAAAAAACCAGAAATTGAATTAGAAGGCTTGACAAAAGGGGTTCCTAATTATCAAGCAATATTTATTACTCATTATCATGGAGATCATATAGGGTTATATAATAAAGGATTACCGGATATACCAATTTATATTGGAGAGGTTTCAAAAGAAATTTATAATATAGTACAAACTAGACTTAATAAAGCAAATCTTGTGAAAAAAGAAGATTTGGAGAGAATATCGAAATTTAGAACTTTTACTATTAAAGACAAGATAATCATTGATGATATAAAAATCACTCCTATTGCTGTTGACCATTCTGCCTTTGATAGCTATATGTTTTTAATTGAAACAGATAGAAAAAAGGTTTTACATACAGGAGATTTTAGAACACATGGACAAAGAGGTAAAGCAGTTTTAGAAGCAATAAAAAAATATGTTGGTAAAGTGGATTGCTTAATTTGTGAAGGAACAACTTTAACAAGAGATAACAGTAAAATATTAACAGAATTCGAGTTACAAAAAGAAGCAGAAAAAATTTTTATTGAAAATAAATATAATTTTGTATTATGTAGTAGTACCAATATAGACAGGATAGCAGCCTTACATAAAGCAGCACTAAATAGTCATAAAATGTTTATTTGCGATGATTATCAATATGAACTTTTAGAATATATTAATACAATTTCAAGAAGCGGCTTATATAAATTTAATGATACTAATAACATAAAAAATACTAAAGTCTATCGTTATGCCCCAAACCTGTTAACAAAGATGGAGAAATATGGTTTTGTCATGTTAGTTAGAGCAAATGTAAAGTTTGCAAAATTCTTAAAGATGTTTGAAAACAATGCTTTTATATATTCTGAATGGCTCGGATATTTGAAAGGATCAAATGAAGATTATAAAAGAATTCAAGAGTTTGTTCCAAAAAAATATATCTATTTACATACAAGTGGACATGCAACTCCAGAAGCAATTAAAGAAGTTATTAATATTACGAATCCAAATTATGTAATACCAATACATACAGAGGATAAAGAAAAAATAAGAGAACTAACTGATAAAGCTGTTATATTAGAAGATGGTGAAGAATTTATAGTAGGAGGTAACCCAAATGGATAAAAAAGAAATTTGCAAAAAAATAAAGGAGATAAATCATAAAATAGTAATTGTAGGTCCAACTTTAAAAGATGAAAATGACCCAGATACACATCTTAGGGTATATTATAAGGGCGGTAGATTAGCAAATATTGGAACTGGCAAAAGAGAAAAATCAGCATTAATGTCAAAAAAGTATGAAAACCAATTTAAGGATAATATAGAAAAGACTAAAAAATTCAATGATATTAGAAAAAAAGCTGCTTCTAATGAAGAGAATTTAATAAAAGTATTATCGAATAAAGAAAATTTTAAGTTAATAAATGAAGCTTTTGAACGTAAATGGCAAAAGATGACAAAGAAAGAAAAAAATAACCAAAAAGAAAGAGATGTAGAAACTCAAATTATGAGCAATTTTATGATTTCAGAAAATGATTGGATAGCAGTAGATATGGAATTTCAATGTCCTAGTTCTTGGTTTGAAAAAATGGATTCTGATAAAGAAATAAAAAAATTTATAGATATGGAACATAAAAAAGGAAATAAGAAAATTACCAAGAAACCTAAATTTGACATAATTATGATTTCAAAAGATGGGATTGGCATAATTGAACTAAAAGTAAATAACGAAAATTGTGATAATATTCTTAGTCATTATTGCCATATGAAACATATTTTAAACAATGAAGAGAGTAAAGATAAATTTATTACAGAAATATATAGAAGAATAAAATATTTACAAGAAAATGAATTAATTAATTCAGAAATTATAGATAAATATGGAAAACAATTTTTTAACGAGAAAAAACTTTGGTGTGGTTTTTTATTTGTCGGAGGTGGCAAGTCTGAAAGTGTAAAAATAATAAGAGGATTAGAAGAAAAATTAGAAGAAAAAGAATTTATAAAGAATTTGAATTTTATGTATTGTGATAACGATGAGAGTAAAATTAAAACACTAAATATTAATCATATGCAAAATTATAATGATTTTATAAAAGAAAGCGAGAAATAAGAATATGGAAGAAAAGATAATCACTTCTGAACAAGTTGAGCAACGATTAATAAATAAACCAAAAGAGCAATGGACAAAAGATGATGTATTTGATAGATATATTGGGTATGGAAGTCCAGAAGAAATAGAGGATTCAGATGTACAAAAACTTTTTATAAAGTATGGATTATATGAAGAACTAATTAATTTAGTAAATAATGTTATTACAGATAAAGAAGTTGTAGAAAAAATACTTAATAGCAATATATTTGAAAAAAAAGAACTAAAAAAAATAAAAGGAAAAATAAAAGATATAAAGATTTTAGAAATAGAAGATGAAAATATTGATGAACTAAAAGAAGTATTAATTATATTTGAGAAAGAAGATACTTTAAAACAGATAAAGATAAAAGATTTTGTTCTTACATCTAATACAGAAAACTATTTAAAAGATAGAAAAAAATATAATAACACCAATATAACAGCAATTGTTGAAAAAAAAGATGCTAATTTGATTTTAAAATGTTTGTGTACAAAAGATAATGGTAAGGATTGATAAAGTAAGGGAGAAATGTATTGTTTACAGCCTATCATAACAAAAAATGGGAATATATTATACATATTAAATGTATTAAAAAAATATAGTGATGAAGAACACAAATTATCTATATCAGAGCTAAAAGAAAAAATAAATGAAATATACAGTGAAGATATTGATCCCAGAACGATAAGAAGGAATATAACTCTACTTAAAGAAAAATTCGGATATGATATTAGTACATACAATGACAACAAAATTGGATATTATATCAGCAATGATCCAGAAACTGATTTTGAACCTGGAAAAATTAGAGCAATCATAGATACATTTAGTTATTCAGCTAAAGGTAAGACCAGTAATATAGAAGTAATTAAGAACATAGAAGATATTTCAAATAGCATTATGAAAAAAATAAGATAAAATTTGAATACTGGAAATATTGTATAAAAGGTGATAGAGTAGAAAAGAAAATTGTAATAGATTAGATAGAAGAAAAAAATTAACTAAGACGAATGAAAAAGTAACTATAACGAAAACAGAAAAGGAAATAGAAGAAATACAAACATTGTTAGAAGATGCAGTAAAAAGATATAAAAAGTAATTTTTAGAGGTAATTTATGAAAACAGGTTTTAAAGATATAGATAGTAATATAAAATTAAATAATGGAGAATTGATTGTAATTGCTTCAAGACCATCTATAGGGAAAACAACATTTGTTTTAAATAATTTATAAAGGATGGTTTAACATGGAGAGTAAATATGATATAGAAAATGTGCTTAAATATTTTTATAAAATCAGCGAAATTCCAAGAATGTCTGGAAAAGAGGAAAAGATAGCTGATTATATTGTAGATTTTGCTAAAGAAAGAAATTTCGAATACATAAGAGATGAATATAATAACGTTATAATTATAAAAGAAGCGAATAAATGGGAAAAGAAAGACGAAAGTATAATGCTACAATCTCATTTAGATATGGTTTGTGAAAAAGAAGAGAATAGTAAACACAATTTTGAAACAGAAGGAATTGATTTATATATAGAAGACGACTTCATTAAAGCTAAAGGAACAACATTAGGTTCTGACAATGGAATAGGAATAGCGATAATACTTTCTATTTTAGATTCAAAGACAATAAAACACCCTAGAATAGAAGCAATTTTTACAGTACAGGAAGAAACCACAATGGAGGGAGCAAAAAAAATTGATTTAAGTATGTTGCATTCAAAAAAAATGATTTCTCTTGATAATATGAATGAAGAAGAATTATGGATTGGATGTGCTAGTGCTAAAATTTTTGAATATACTATAAAGGGAAATATTGAAAATAATATAAATGATAAAAGTCTATTAAAAATAGAACTAAGAGGCTTTTTAGGAGGGCATTCAGGAAAAGATATTTCTAAAAAAAGAGGAAATCCTATTGAAGAAATGGGGAAAATATTAAATATTTTAGATAAGAAATATAATATTTTATTAAAAAACATTTACGGAGGAAGAAAAGTTAATGTAATTCCGAGAGAATGTTGTTGTGAACTATATGTAGAAAAAAAAGACATACAAAAAATAAAACAAGATATAAAAGAATTAAAGAAAAGAATGCAAAGCAATTTTGAAAGTGCAGAAGTATTGATTAATGAATTGAAAGATATGGAGAGTAATATGCATTTTGATTCTAAAACAACAAAAGAAATAATAAAGATTATAAATTGCATACCTAATGGAGTATATTATATGGATAAATATGGAAATCCACTAGTAAGAAGTGTTTTGATAGAGAGCCTAAAGTAATAGACATGCATATTTGTTTGGAGGCTGGTTTTTTTGGAATGAAGAAGAAAGATTTAGACTTTGTTGCTATTGCACCTAATATTTATGATGCACATAGTCCAAAAGAGAGATGCTCAATATCTTCTTTGAAAAAAATATATAAATACGTGATTATAATATTGGAAAATCTAAAAAATATATAAAAAATGAGATACGTATTTTCAGTGAAATATCGATAATTTACGTAAAGCCATATATAAATATAAAGAAAAAGGAGCAACTACATATGTTAAAAATAAATGAAAAAGAACTAAAAGAACTATTTATGGAATTAAGATGTGGCAATAAAAAGGCTTTTGAAAATCTATATACTAAATATAATAGATTAGTATATGGAATTGCTTTTAGTATTTTAAAAAATAAAACTGATTCTGAAGATATTGTTCAAACTGTATTTTCAAAGATATATGAAATTAGTACAGAAAAACTTCCTACCAATAAAGAAGCAAGTTGGATTTATACATTAACTAAAAATGAAACCATAACGTTTTTGAGAAAAAAAGAAAATGCGATTAATTTAGAAAACATATATGAAATAGAAGATAATAATAATGAGATAAATAATATTATAGATTGTGATAGTTATCATAGACTAATAAGCAAACTAAACAATAAAGAAAAGCAAATAATATCACTCAAAGTATTAGGAAATTTTTCGTTTAAAGAAATTAGTAAATTATTAAATGAACCATCTGGAACAGTAAAATGGAGATATTATAAAGCAGTAAAGACAATCAAAATGTTATTGAGTAATCTAGGTATGTTTATGATAACATTGACAATTGGTTTCAAAATGCTATTGCATAAAAACAAAGTGAATAAAGTAGAAGAAGCACCAGACAATACCACTGAAAAGGAAACATTAGATCAAACCACAGAAAAAACAGAAGAAGACACGTCAAGAGAAGAAACAATGGATTCTCAAAAGGAATATAATGAAGAATTACAAAATCAAATCATAGAAGAAGAGAATCACCAACAAGAAAGCATTGTTATAAATGAAATAGAACATAATACAATCTATTACTGTGGAATTGGATTTGTAAGTATTTCAGCAATATTTTTAATCATTACTATCATTTGTACAACTTTTTTTATAAAACACCAACTAAAAAGCAAGAAAAAAACGTCTAAATAATAGAAAGGTTAAAAAGGTGGTACGAATGAATAAAAAAATTAA
>CANQPE010000006.1 GCA_947625645.1 uncultured Clostridia bacterium
TGTCGGCAAAATTATAAAAAATTTCGCTTTGAATTTAGAAATAAGTTCAAGGCGATTTTTTTATGGAAATTTTTTATATTATACTATCTTAACACTCAAAATTGAAATAAAGGCATTGTGGAGCAAAATATTTAGTAGAAAGACCAACTATTAAATGTCAACATTTTTTTGACGAAATTGTAAAAAAATGTTATAATAAAGATGTATGGAGGTGTTATTAGTATGGATATAAAATCTTGGATTAACTATATAATTGCGATATACGATAAATCTGAAACATTAGATGTATATAAAAGAAGAAGTAATAATGAATCCCAAAGTATAAAATCTGTTCTAAAAGCAATTCAAGAACAAAAATTCAGATTACTTTCTACTCAAAATAAAGCTGATTTTATTCATCTTTTAAAAGCTGCTGATAGTATCTCTTTAGATATAGGAACTGATTATTTAGAACAATTTTTACAATTACCTGATGTTCAGAAAATAATAACTGAAAGGTTAACGTCAAATAATATAGCTAAAGTTAAACAGAGAGCATTAGAAAATGAACAATCTGGGAATTTACCAAATTTTCCTAAAACAGTTGCAGAAAAAGATAAGGTTGCTGCAAATAGTTATCTTTCTTCAGATAGTATGTTAAAAGGTAAAACTCCAGAACAAGAGGTATCAAGATTTTATGAACATATATCAGAAATAGCAGATACAGGTATTTTTTCTATAAAAACAGATGCTACAACATTACAAGATATTACTTCAAGGCAAAATATGATGGTGAGATTAGGTAGAGTTATATGTAGACAACAAGGTATGAATCCAGGTAGTATGAATGTAGAAGATGGGAGAATAACATTTGAAATGGATGTGCCTGATAAAGATCCTATATTTCACGGCATGAAACAAGAGCAAGGATTAACTATTGCACAAAATCAAAGTTCAAAAGAATTGTCAGCTGCAGAATCTTTTATGCAACAGGCTAAAAAAAGCCAATCTAAGCAAACAAGATCTAATTTGTTCTTACATTCCTTAAAGGTTAATACTGAAAATATAAATAGAACAAATTTATTGCAAAGTCAAAATCAATCAAATACTCGTAAACGTTCAAAAGGTATGGGAATGTCATTATAGTATTAGAATATAGAAAAAATTATAAACGGAATAATTTAATATTATTTGACATTTATAAAAATATCAAGTATAATAAATATAGGAAATGACAATTCCACAAACGTGGTTTTGCCGAATAGAGTTAACTCACATCTACTCGTCAAAGTACAGATGTGAGTTTTTATTATTTATGTAGTTGCTTATCAACCCAGTTCTTATACAGAACTGTAGCCAAGGCAACGTTTAATGTTAAAGAAAACATTAAGGATAATATTAAAGATAGTATCACTTTAACCATAAACATCACCACCTCTCCCACGAAGATTCGTAAAAATGGTGGCAAAACCACATCTGCTTATTCTCATTTCCTACAAGGCATACTATACAACATATTTTTATAAAAAATAAGCGAACAATTATAAATTTTTAATGTTACAATAAAGATTAGAATGTAAATATTCTGTTAGTCAACGGCTAGAAAGTATAAAAAATTTTATCAGGCACAAAAAAATAATTTTTTCACAATAAAAAAAAGACAAAATTCTAAGCCTTGTACATACCGATATTAGTATTGCGCAAGGCTATTTTTCCATTTTTTTACTGTCAAACTTAGGTGATACACTGAAAATTAGGAAAAGTATAGTATTTTTTGAAAATTTCTTGAAAAAGTAATATTCTTTAGATATAATACTTTTATCAGCTGATTAATCAAATTATTTTTTTGAGCATATGTGGGAGAGAGAATTTTCGCAAATAACCTTTTTATGTAATTTAGAAAAACAACTAGGAAAATTGGTTATCAGTAAAGAGAATGCATTAAACTATAAATATTTAGAAGATACAAAGAAATTGAAAGATAATAATAAAAAGAAATAGATTTGTATTTATAATTTATACTATAATAAAAGTATGGATAATAAAAAATAATTACAAAAGAGGAGGAATTATGCCAGCATTTTTAGAAAGATTAGATACGTATAATATATTAACAGATGACGAAAAGAAAACATTTCGTATGTGGATGACAGATTTAATGCCAACAGAAGTTGATTATAAATTTCATTGCAAACCACTAACACTCAAATTACCAGAAAGTTTTATAAAATTATGGCAAAAATATCCTGAAAACCCTGCACCGCATGCATTACCTATTGATTCCTTGAATCAATGGCGTAATAAAATTGCAGATGAATTAAGTATAGATAAGTTAGGATATTTACCACCTGTAGACCGTTTAGAAAGATATGGTTCAATAGATGGAAAAAAATTTAGAACTCTACTTATGGACTTACAAGCCTTAAGTGAAAAAGAATTTCAAGGCATTAATTTTGATATTCCAAAAATGTTTATAGAAATGTGGCAAAAACATCCAGAAAACTTTTCGCCTAATGCTGATCCTATCATTACACTTACAGAATATTGTAAAAAGATTAATGATGAAATAAGAAATCCTGACAAATACATAAATTCAGAAGAAAAAACAGGTTTACAAGAACTATCAGAAGAAGAAAAAGAAGCATTGAAGACATCACCACCAACTTTAATGTATCCAACACATAGTTTTTTAAATACGGTAGCATTTGATGAAAATTTGAAGACTGATTTACAAAATCAATTTGTACAAAGAGATACTCCTATAACCATAAAAGATTATGCTTTAGTAAGAGCAACAAATGATTTTCCAATTAAAGGATATCATACGCCTGTAAATCAAGATACAAGAATTTCTAAATCTGAATCTTTTTTAGGATCTGAAATTGTTACATATCATTATCGTGATACAAAGCACTTTTCACTTAATGGGCTTACTGAATTTGCATCAGGAGGTAGAGAATGGAGTGACTTTGATTTTAATATAATTGAGCCGTTAGCAGACCATATAAACAATCCTAACTTAATTTCATTGCATCCACGGAGATACTGTTTTTGATGTTAAGGATGAGGCTCTTCCGGTTTCCCAAAATGCAGTTTATCTAATTCCTGAAGCAAGATATAAATTATTAATGGAAGATTCTGAAATGGTATCACAATTTGCAGGAAAAAATGTTGTAGTATTTCGTGGTACGGCAAAAGATGCTATTGATATGCAACTTTGCCGAATGGGTATAGTGCCATATACTATAAATGCATATAACGAAAGTAGACAAAATTATGATATTAATAAAAAATTTATGAAGGGACTTGCTGAAATTTCAGAAAAAATTGGTAGACCTGGTTTGGAACATATTGCATACAAAGGTATTGGTGGTACAGGAGATGGAAATCGTTATTATCATAATGAGCAAATGAATAAACATCTTGAGGCATTAAGCCAAAAAGAATTTTTTGAATTTTTCTTTGCCCAAAATCCAACTGTTAACCAATTAAAAGAAAAATTACTTGAAGATGCTAAACAATACACTACTGATTCACCTGAACTTTATACTTTTATAGGAGGCGCAGAACAAACAGAAGTTATTGATGAAATTAGAGATATATTAGGAACAGATAGAATTAATGAAACTATAACTGCTTATAATGAAAAAGCGACTTTAGAATTTGAACAAAGGTATGCAGATTATGTATCAAAATTGCCTGAAATAAAAAAACAAGAACCACAAAATATTCATACACAAGAACAAACCATTGAACAAAATATTGGAATAGGTAATTTGACTTATAATTTAGCTGTAGCAAATCATACTAAACAAAAAACAGCATTTTATAGTAATATTAGTTCACAGATACCATTAAGTGCTGTTATAGAATATTCGAGAGAAATTAAACCATTATTTGATAAAGTAGAGCATGTTCAATCACAAAATCACTCTACTTCAAAAGTACACGGAATACAGCATGTGAAAAATGTACTCTTATTATCAAATTACTTAGGACTAATAAATGGTGTATCATATAAAGATCTAGCAATCATACGTGAAGCAGCAATTTACCACGATATTTGCCATGAACGACCAGCGGATCCAGTTCATGCAAAGCTTGGGGCAGATTGGTATTTGAAAAATATAAATAGTGATTTAAATAAAGAGGAAGTTGCATATTTAATAGAAGCTCATGAATTAGCAGGAAAAAAGCAATTTAATGATTTAGCACAAGACATTTTTCCCAATATAAGTCAGAAGCGAAAAGTAGAATTAATTAGGTGTGCCGAAATTTTACAAGATGCTGATAGGTTAGATATTTTACGTTATGATATTGAGAATCCAGAATATCAAAGATTTCAACTAGGAAGATTAAATCATTCACAGAGTGCAGAATTGGTTTCAGCAGTCATTGAATTAAATACAAGGCAAGCAATAAATCAAGGATATTTGCAAATAAAAGATGGTAAAGTATGTTTAAGTGAAAAGGCAAAACTTGGACAAGAACAAAAGGGCAAAGCAAAATTTGAAGAAAGTACTCTAAATTCTGAATTACAACAATTATCTAGTGAAACAACAATGTCAGGATTTAATAAGATGAGTTCAAATATAAAAAGTACGCAAAAATTAAGTGAGCAGGAGCAAATGATAGATCAGATAGAAAATGATAAAGCGGACGAAGGATGGGATGTCGATGATGACGAATGATATCAGCTATATTAAGGCTTATACTGAAGTTAATTGTTTATTAGAATATATGCCACAATCTTATATAGATAAGTTGCCGAAAAAACTTATTGAATTAATCAAAAAACAATCTCAAGAACAATATAATATAGATATTGATACTCATAAAAGTTTATTAGAGCAAAACTTTTCTAAGAAGACAAAAGATTTAATAGCAGTTATAAAATATAATTATTGGTCAACAGATGAAGAAAAGCGACAATTAATCAATATATTTTATGAGAACGAAAATATATCTCAAAAGGAGTTACTAGAAAAATATAATCCTAATGATATTTTTAAGAAAAAGGAAAGCAAAATAGGTATAACAGAAACTGTAAATACTAATTTACAGTTGGTAGAATGTAAAGAAAATATATTTATAAGATTTTTAAACAAAATTAGAAGTATGTTTAGAAAATATAAATAGAACAAATTTATTGCAAAGTCAAAATCAATCAAATACTCGTAAACGTTCAAATAGGAAATGACAATTCCACAAACGTGGTTTTGCCGAAATAGATATAAAAACTCACATCTAAATCGTCAAATTTACAGATGTGAGTTTTTTATTATTTATGTAGTTGCTTATCAACCCAGTTCTTATTTTGAAAAAATTGTATTTATATTCTTGCAATTTATTAAATTTATGATATACTTTTATATTGATAGAGCTCAAAGGAGAGTATAGAAAGGACTAGGAGGAAAGGTGGAAGATAATTATCCAAAAGCATATAAGGAAGTTATGGGAATTTTGAAATACATGCCACAAGAAAGTGTGAGTAAAATTCCAAAAAAAATGATAGAGATGTTTCAAACTAAAATGGATCAAAATTATGATTTTGAAATTGACATGCATAAGAACTTGCAAGAACAAAATTTACGAGAAGAAACAAAGGCAATATTGGCAAATCTATTTAGAGATTATTGGGCAACATTGGAGCAAAGAAAAGTAATTCAGGCAAAAGAAAGATATGAGAAAGAGCAAATAGAAAAAGAAAAACGAAAGAAATATAATCCCAATGATATTTTTAAGAAAATTCAGAAGTGAAAGATTTATAAACTTTTTACAAATCTTTCACTTTTAAATTTTTCATTTTGAACCAGGAATTTTTTAATATCATAGTAATTTGCTTGAAAATAGTTAGATATTTTGGTATAATGTGCTCAAAAGGAGAGAGCAGTAGATAGACAAAATGATAAAATAGGATCTTTGCAAGAAGTCATCATCGCAAAGCCCGACCTGAATAGGTCGGGCTTATGCTTCGTCAGATTCGGAAGTAGGTGCAATCGGCTCTATGGTCGGTTGCAATTTTACGCATCCACTCGGGTGCAGAGGTATGACCGCCTTGAGCAAATTTCCAACCTGAGCAGGAATGCGTCGGAGAAAGCTCGGGAGCAGTGTCGTCTTCGAGACAAGGCCATAGGATGGATTGTTTTAATCCATTGTCTTGTCCACGAATATAAACAAACGGTTTTTCTAGGCCATGTACAGCCAATAAGAAAATTCCCTTCATTTCTGTTTTGTCAGGAACTACAACAAGCCCCCGTTTTTTAGCTTTATCAGTTACATAAGAAATTTTGTACCTGGTTTCCATATTCTCCTCCTTTATAACTACCATTTGAAAGTTACTTGCATTTGATCTGACAACAAATGCATTTGATACAAAAAGTATATATATAGTATACCATTTTTTGGAAAAAAAATCAATACTTTATGTAAATTAAAACGAAAATATGTTTAGATTTTTAAAAATTGTACAAAATAAAAGTAAGAACTTTAAAAAAATACTGGAAAATAGTTGATATTTTTTGAAATTTAATATAAAATCAAGGGAGATTAAAGGAGGAGCATATGATTACGTTACAAGATGTATGTAAAAATGAAGAGGTAAATGCCCTGATTAAAGGCGCACAAAAACAATTAGATGCATTAGGTTATACAGAACATGGCTTTAGGCACATATCAATTGTATCAAAACGAGCAGGAGATATTTTGCAAAAATTGGGGTATCCAGAGCGTACCATAGAACTGGCTAAAATTGCTGGGTATCTACATGACATAGGAAACTGTGTCAATCGTGTTGACCACGCACATAGTGGAGCCATTTTAGCATATGACATTTTAAGGAGTATGGGCATGCCAGTGGAAGAACGAACAGAAATTATGATGGCAATTGGCAACCATGATGAAGCAACAGGAACTGCTATCAGTGACATATCGGCAGCTATTATTCTAGCAGACAAGTCAGATGCCCATAGAGACAGAGTATGTAACCCCAATTTAGGAACATTTGATATTCATGACCGTGTCAACTATGCTGTAACAAATTCAACTTTAACCCTAGATGTTCAAACACGTATCATTACACTAAACTTAAAAATTGATACAGAAATTTGTCCTGTATTAGATTATTTCCAAATTTTTATGGATAGAACCATGATGAGTAAATATGCTGCCAAATATTTAAGAATATGGTTTTCATTAGTGATTAATGATACAAAACTATTATAGAAAGGATGAAAAAAATGGAAACAAAGAAAACAACAAAAAAGATCGGGGATTTCGTAAAAATCGTAACGATTGTATTAGCCATCATATGTGTTAGTATGATAAGCTTTATCGGAATTTATGTACAAAAGCAAAATCGTATGGAAAATATAATGAAGGACTACGACCTAGCGATGGACTTAAACGGCGGAAGAGTCATTTCCATAAAACCAAAAGATGAAACAGAAACAATCATAAAAGATGCAGAAGGAAATGTTATAGATGAAGAATTAACAGATGAGGAAATCACAGAAAAAGGATATACCAAAGAAGAAGTGAAGAAAAATGAAGGAAATCTAACAGAAGAAAATTTTGAAGAAGCAAAAAAAATTATCATAAAGAGACTAGACGCGATGGGAGTAGAGAATTATGATATAAAACTAAATAAACAAACAGGAGAATTTACAATTCAAATAGAAGAAAATAAGAGCACAGACTCAGTAGTAAGTAATTTACCTACAGTTGGAAAATTTGAAATCGTAGACAGCGAAACACAAGAAGTTTTAATGAACAATGACGACATTAAAGATGCTAAAGTTTTATATGGAGCCGAAACAGAAGGAACAGGTGTCTATTTACAAATTGATTTTAACAAAGAAGGAAAAGGAAAGCTTGAAGAAATTTCTAATACATATCGTACGGTCGAAAATAGCACAACAGATGAAAATACAACTGAAGCTGAAAATACAACAACAGAAGAAAATACAACAGAAGAAAACACAGAAAATACGACAGAAGAAAATGCAACAGGAGAAAATGCAGAAAATACAACAACAGAAGGAGAAACAACAGAAGAAACAGACGAAGCAGAAAAAACGCAAAAAGAAATTACCATGAAAATTGATGATGAAACGATTATGAGTACATCATTTGAAACACCAATACACACAGGGATGATACAATTAAATGTTGGCAGTGCCTCAACAGATGCAGATCTACTAAGTAGCTATGCAGAAAGAGCAGTAACGATTGCGACAGTTTTAGAAAATGGAGTGTTGCCAATCGAATATGAAACATCAGGAAATGAATTTATATTTTCTGAAATAACAACACAAGAATTACAATATGTTGTGTATGCAATAGCAGGCGTTGTTGCTGTAGGAATATTATACTTTATCATAAGGTACAGATTACGTGGTATTTTAGCAAGCTTTGCATATATTGGATATATTGCTACGTATTTATTACTAATTCGTTATGCAAATGTTACCCTATCATTAGAAGGAATTTTTGGAATCATATTAGCATTTGCTATTAGTTATGTATTTATTGAGAGAATGATTTTACACCAAACAGACAAAAAACAGGATGTCACCTTTTTCTTAAAAATCATACCACTATGTGTCAGTGCAATTGTATTTTGTTTTATTGAATGGGTACCAATTACAAGCTTAGGAATGACATTATTTTGGGGAATTGTATTAATGGCAGTGTACCATTATGTGGTGACGAGACCACTTATCAGCATGTTAGGAAAGAAGGAATAGGAGGATAGGAACATGGAGTTTGAAAAGACGAAAAAGATATTAACTGTTGTACTTGCCATAAGTATTATTATAATTATTGCTGGCATTATTGTTGTTGCAAAGCAAGGATTTCGTTTTGACTTACACTACCAAGGCGGAAAAAGAATAGAAGTAGAATTGGGGCAAGATGTACAAAAACAAGAAATAGAAGAAATTAGCAAAGAAGTATTAGGAGAAAATGTACAAGTTCAAATTGTAGAAGTATATAAACAGGAAGTTAGTATTTTAGCACCAGATATTACAGAAGAACAACGAAATGCCATTGTTACAAAAATAAATGAAAAATATGGATTAGAATTAAGTGCAGAAGAAAGTGAAATTATTGTAGTGCCAAATACACGTTTCCGAGACATTATTAGACCATACATAATACCACTTATTATTACAACAGTAATTATATTAGTATATATTGGTTTCCGATTTATCAAAAAAACAAGTGCAGAGATTTTATTAGAAACAATTGGAGCAATTACAGTGGGACAAGCATTATTATTTAGCATCATTGCAGTAACAAGAATTCCAATTGGCGTATGGACTTTACCATTAGTGCTTATTGTATATGTTTTGTCAACCGTTTTTTGTACAGCAAGGTTAGAAACGTATATCAACCTTCAAAAAGAAAAAGAACAAAGTAACGAACAAGCGTAACCTAAATTCATAAAGAGAGAAAGGAATCGAATGAAAAATGGGAAAGATTGTATTATTAGATGAACTAACGATTAACCAAATTGCAGCAGGAGAAGTCATTGAGAGACCAGCATCTGTTATTAAAGAAATGGTAGAAAACGCAATTGACGCTGGTGCTACCAATATTACAGTAGAAATAAAAAATGGAGGAATTTCTTTTATCAAAGTAACAGACAATGGAAAAGGAATCGCACAAGACGACTTAGAAATTGCATTTGAAAGACATGCAACAAGTAAAATACGTTGTGCAGAAGATCTAAATACAGTCACCTCAATGGGGTTCCGAGGAGAGGCGTTAGCAAGTATAGCAGCAATTAGTAATGTAGAGCTTATTTCAAAAACGCAAGAACAAGACACAGGGTATCGTATTGTGGTAGAAGCGGGAAATGTATTAGAAAAAGAAGTTGCTCCCTCCTCTATAGGAACATCAATTACAGTAAAAAACTTATTTTTCAACACACCAGTACGTTATAAATTTTTAAAAAAAGATTACACAGAATCAGGTTACATAGAGGATGTGTTAACCAGAGTGGCATTAATACATCCCGAGATTGCGATAAAATTAATTAATACGGGAAAAACGGTAATACAAACCAATGGAAGCGGGGACATAAAAGCAGTGTTATATAGCATTTATGGTAAAACAGTTGCAAGTGCTTGTATGCCCGTTTCCTATACATATGAAGATATTCAAATAGATGGTGTTGTGGGAAAGGCTGAAATTGCAAGATCAAATCGAACCAATCAACTATTTTTTGTCAATCAAAGATATATCAAAGATAAAATGCTATCTTCAGCAACAGAACAAGCTTACAAAGGAATGATACCATTAGGAAAATTTGGGTTTGTGATTCTTAATATTACGATGAACCCAGCAAAGGTGGATGTGAATGTTCATCCAGCTAAATTAGAAGTAAGATTTGAAGAAGAAAATAAAATTTTCCAAGCAATTTTTCATGCCATAAAAGATACGCTATTAAAAAATGGAGATAACCAAGGTTTATTTGGATTACGAAAACCAGGAGAGGAAGAAATTGAAGCCTATACTGAAAAAGAAAGCCAAATAAAAACCAATGTTCAAGTAGAGGTAGCACAAGAACAAAATAGCATAAAAGATACAGAAAGCATTAAACAAGAAGAGACGCAACCCACTGATCAAGAGGCATTTCAAAAGGAAGAAATAATGTCGCAACAGCAAATGCGAGATTTAGACAACCAAGAAGAAGGGTATTCTGAAGAGATTGCACAAGCACAGGCTGCATTAGTTGAAGATATAACAGAAAAAGAAGATACCCCAAAGCCATCTGCTTTGGACCGATTGTTACAACTAAAAAATATTAAAAATCGATTATATGATAGTGGTCCAGAAGTCAAAGAAGAAACCATACAAACACAAACTGAAGAAGAACCGAATTTAGAACAAGATGAAGGAAAACCAAAACTAGAACAAACCGAAGAAATGGAAAAACAAGAACAAGTAGAAGAACCAAAACCAAACTTTGATGAAATGTATCAAAAATTGTTTGGAAAAGCGCCAAGAACAGAAAAAGAAACGAAACCAGAAAATCAAGTCATAGATATTTTAAACGACAATGTATCGGTTTTTGATGAGATAGAAGATTATGGAAAGCAATTGTATAAAATTATTGGAATTGTGTTTGATACCTATATTATCATCGAAATGAACCAAGAAATGTATATCATTGACCAACATGCAGCACATGAAAGAATTTTATATGAAAAAGTAAAAAAGAATTATTATAGCAACACACAAAAAGATTCCCAAATGTTATTGTTACCAGATATTATTACCGTAACACACAAAGAAATGGCGATTGCCAAAGAAAACTGGGAAATGTTTCGTCAAGCTGGCTTTGATTTAGAAGAATTTGGAGAAAATACCATAAAATTAACTGGAGTCCCAGTGATTTGTATTGACTTAAATACGCAGGATTTATTCCTTGAAACATTAGACGAAATTAATACAGTAGCAAGAACGGCCAAACAAGAAAAAGAAGAAAAATTTATTGCAACCGTTGCTTGCAAAGCAGCTGTAAAAGCTAAAATGGCTCTTACAACTGAAGAAGTTCAAAGTTTAATGGATCATTTACTAGAACTGCCAAACCCATTTAGTTGCCCTCATGGAAGACCAACGGCGATTAAGATGAGTCAGTATGATATTGAGCGAAAGTTTGCTAGGAAGTGAGGAAACAATTATGCCAATTGTTATTATGACTATTTTTATAACATTTTTAGTTCTCATATCTTGGACATACCGTAGTTTAGAAAGCATGGAAATAAATAGAAAGGTACTATGGATTGTAGCAGAACTATTTGTTGTATGGATTGCAACATTTATTACGTACCACATATCCAAAAATACAATTGAATATCCGAACGATACGGTTATGGGGTATGTTCAAAATATATTGGTATTTCTATTTACAGGAATCAATGGACTTTTTGTTATGCCATTTTTTAGTAGAGGCGTAGAAGCCTTATACCAAGAAAGTGCTTCCAAGGAACAGATTGTACATAGAACCCTAATTAGTCTTGCCATATTAGTTGTGTTGTTAGTATTAGAATGTGGATACATGACCAATACGCAAGAAGGTATTTTAAGAGTGATGAAAGGACGTGTGTAGAATGTGGCGAAAGGATGGAATAATTTGAAAAAACCAATTGTAATTGTCATATGTGGCCCCACAGCATCTGGCAAAACAGGACTTTCTATTGAACTAGCAAAACAAATACAAGGGGAAATTGTGTCTTGTGATTCTATGCAGATTTATCAAGATATGAATATTGGAACAGCAAAGCCAACTGTAGAAGAGATGCAAGGAATTCCACATTATTTACTAGACTTTGTGCCACCAACACAAAGATATAGCGTGGCAGAGTATAAAAGAGATGCCAAAACAGCCATAAAACAAATTATTCAAAAAGGAAAAGTACCAATTGTTGTTGGAGGAACTGGGTTATATGTAGATAGCTTGATTTACGAAATTGAATACCCTGAAATTGCTTTTGATGAAGCATACCGAAAACAATTAGAGCAACAAGTGAAAGAACAAGGATTAGCGTCATTATATGAACAAGCAAAACAGATTGACCCAGATGCCATTCAAAAAATTAGCAAAACAGATCAAAAAAGAATTTTGCGTGTTTTAGAAATTTACCATGCAACGGGAAAAACAAAAACAGAACAAGAGCGACAATCTAGACAAAAAGAACCAGACTATGATTACCATGTATATGCGTTATCTTGGGAGAGAGAAGTTCTATACAAAA
Source organism: uncultured Clostridia bacterium (assembly GCA_947625645.1). Classification (GTDB taxonomy): domain Bacteria; phylum Bacillota; class Clostridia; order TANB77; family CAG-508; genus CAG-269. The sequence continues at coordinate 12,744 of CANQPE010000006.1, forward strand.
GAATTAATCAAAGGGTTGACAATATGATAGAACAAGGATTAATAGAAGAGGTAAAGTACATATTGAAAAAATATAAAAACTTTCCAACTGCTATGCAAGGGCTTGGGTACAAAGAAGTCGTTGCGTATTTACAAGGGAAAACCACGAAAGAAGAGATGATACAAACCATCAAGCAGGAAACAAGGAGGTATGCAAAAAGACAACTAACCTGGTTTCGTAAAAACAAGCAAACGATATGGTTAGATGCAACAAAAGATAGACCAAATAATATCAATATTATTTTGGAAGGAATGAAGGGAGAATGAAAGATACAAAAGGAAACATTCAAGAAGAAAAAAGACCAAAACAGGCACATAAAACCATATTTTCTGTGATATTACTTATAATTGCTGTTTATTTTTTGTACGTCATTTATCTGCTAGTAAGAGAACCAACGGATATATTTACAGTAGAAGAGGGGAAATTGTATTTAGAAGAATCTAGGATTGGCTATGTCATTCGCGATGAGGTAGTTGTGCAAGGGAATAATTATAAAAATGGAATGGAACAAATTATAGGAGAAGGAGAAAAAGCTGCAAAAGGGGAAAGTATTTTCCGCTATTATAGTAAAAACGAAGAAAATTTAAAGGCACAAATTGCAGAATTAGATGCCAAAATTCAAGAAACAGTAAAAAGCCAAAATGATTTATATTGGTCTGATATCAAATTAATTGAAGGACAAATTGACGAACAAATAGAAAAATTAAATCAAGTGACAGATATTTCAAAATTAGCCGAATATGAAAAACAAATTGTGCAACTAATTGATAAAAAAGCAAAAATTGTAGGAGAAAAGAGCCCATCTGGTTCCTATTTAGGGCAGTTAAATACGCAAAGAGCAAATTTGGAAAAAGAGCTAAATCAAGGAGCAGAAACCATTAAGGCACCCAAAAGCGGAATTTTATCGTATAAAGTAGATGGACTAGAGGCAACGCTGACACCAGCAAATTTTTCGGCGCTTAGTAAACAATATTTAGAAAGTCTCAATTTGAAAACAGGAAAATTAATTGCAACGAGTGAAGAATGTGGAAAAGTGATAGACAACTTTGAAGCCTATATTGCAACCATTTCTGACACACCAGAAAGTAAAGCAGCAGAAGTAGGCAATGTCGTTACGGTTCGTTTAGCAAACAATAAAGAAATAGAAGCAGAAATAGCGTATATTTCGCAAGAAAATGAAGAGGAGACGTTGCTAATTTTAAAAATTAATAAAGAAATTGAAGAATTATTAAATTATAGAAAAATTTCTTTTGAGTTGGTTTGGTGGAGTCATAGTGGATTAAAAGTTCCTAATCAAGCGATTGTTGAACAAGATGGACTTCAATATGTGGTGAGAAACAGAGCGGGATATTTAAGCCAAATTCTTGTAAAAGTGAAAAAGCAAAATGAAAAATATTCTATTATTAGCAATTATGACACAGAAGAGTTAAAAGAATTGGGGTATACAAGTACACAAATTACCAATATGCGAAATATAAGTATATATGACGAAATTATTCTCAACCCGGATTTATCGAAAATAAAATAAATATTACAAAAATATTACAGAAATATTAAAAAATAATAACATTTGTAAAAACTATTGACAATCTTGTAAAAAAATTAGATACTTATTACAAAGTAATACAAAGGAAAGATATTTTAGGAGGTTTTTATGTCAGCGTTAATGAATAAAGTTTGGGATTTATTTGGAATGGATTCTGCAGAACCAGATGAAGAGGATTATGAAGAAGAGAATGGATATACATATCAAGATGAGGCAGAGGAAGATGAAGCAGTAGAAGATAGAAAATTGTTTGGAAGAAAAAACAATAAGGTAGTGAATATGCCACAAACCAATCAATCTATCAAAATGGTAATTTCACAACCAACCGCATTTGAACAATCAGATGAGATTTGTGCATTTCTAAAAGAAAGAAAATCTGTGATTGTAAATTTAGAGTATGTCAATAAAGATGTAGCAAGGCGAATTGTTGACTTTATTAGTGGTGGCGTATATGCATTAGACGGGTATATCCAAAAAGTATCAAATTCTATTTTCTTGGTAGCACCATCAAACTATGAAATTACAAATGAAATGGCAAGAGAAGAAATGAAAAGTAAGCTTTCTGTTTCTTGGTTAAAGAACAATAATCTTAGTTAGTCATATAGGAGGAAAAAATGATAACACCATTAGAACTTGAAAATAAAAAATTTTCAAAACAAATGATGAATGGCTACAACGTAGATGAAGTGGATGATTTTTTAGATGATTTAACAGTAGACTATATGAAAAATTATAAAGAGGTAACAGAGTTACGTGCAAAAGTAGAAGAACTAAATAAAAATTTGGAACAATATAAAACAATGGAAGATACCTTGCAAAATACGCTTGTTGTTGCACAAACAACAGCAGAAGAATTAAAAAATGTAGCCAGAAAGAAAGCAGACCAAATTATAGAAGAAGCCAAAGGAACTGCACAAAAACAGTCAGATGAATTAAATACACAAATTATGTTAAAACAAAAAGAATATGATGATTTAAAAAGACAATTTGATATCTATAGAAGAAAAATGGAATCCCTAATTGTATCACAAGGGGAATTATTAAAAGAAATTAGTAAAAATGAAGAAGAAGAATAAAGAACGAAAGAAAAAACAGTTGAAATGTATATTTTAACTGCTTTTTTTTTAGGAAAAGCACAATATTTGCTGAAATAAAGGTATAATATTACAAAACTGTTAAATGTATGTTACAATTCCATGAATTATCTTGACATTCTAGAAAAATACGATAAAATAATACCATAGGAGTAGTATCTATGAGAATCATTGCAGGAAAGGCAAGAGCAACAAAACTGTATACGTTGGAAGGGCTAGAAACCAGACCCACTTTAGATAGAGTCAAAGAATCTATTTTTAATATCATTCAAAATGAAATACCAGAAAGCATTTTTTTAGATTTGTTTTCAGGAAGTGGAGCTATGGGACTAGAAGCAGTAAGTAGAGGCGCTAAAAAAGCAATTTTATGTGAAAAAGCACCAAAAGCGATTGCAATTATCCAAAAAAACATAGAAAAAACACATTTAGAAAAACAAGTAGAACTTTATAAAGGGGATTATGCAGAGTATATTAAAGCACACTTAACACAAAAACCAGACATTGTATATATAGACCCACCATACCAAACAAACGATGCTGTAAATGCCGTAAAAAAATTGCAACAAAAGCAGGCTTTAAAATCTAGCACCCTTGGCATAATAGAAACTGACAGAGAAACAGAAATAATAAATGAATTGGAAAACATGAAACAAATAAAAATAGAACAAATTAGAAAATATGGAAGGGTTAGTTTAATCTTTTTTAAACAGCACTGTTAATAAAAGGGGAAAATATTATCAGTAAGTCGCCAACAAATTTAAAGAAAGGAGAAGATGTAAGCTTATAACAAGCAAGCATCTACTAGAAACTATGGAAATTTTCACGTTGATAGATACATTAGAAGATTTATTAGAAAACAGCAGAAATTTACCATTTTCAGCTAAATCTCTAGTGGATAAGGAACAAATGTTAGATTTAATCAAAGAAATCCGCATCAAACTTCCAGACGAATTAAAACAAGCCAAATGGGTAAAAGAAGAAAGAGAAAGGATTTTGGTAGAAGCGCAAAAAGAAGCAGATGACATAGTAAAAGAAGCAGAAAATAGAATTATAGCAATGATTGATGAACATGAAATTACAAAAAAAGCATATGACCAAAAGGCAGAAATTATTGAAACAGCAAATGAAATGTCACGTGAAATTACAAAGGGAACCAAAGATTATGCAGATAATTTACTTGGAGATACAGAATCTGTTTTAACGAATACATTGGCAAAATTAGAAGAAAATATGAGTCAAGCATTGAATTTGATGCAACTTTCTATGGAGGAAAATATTAAGATTATACAAAATAGTAGAAAAGAGTTGAAATAGAAAATGGCAAGAAATAGAATAAACAATGGAAATCAACCAAGAAAGGGAGCAGCAAAAAGAACAACTAGAAAACAAGCATCGAGATTAGATATGGCAATTGTTATCTTATTTGTTTTAAGTATTCTTTCTGCTGTTTTAATTTATACAAAATCAGGAGTCATAGGGATAAAATTAACAGAAATTTTAGGTGGACTGATGGGAATCATACGCTATGTTGTACCAATAGGAATCTTTGCATTAGGTGTAAAAATTGCTTGCGAAGGTAGTGAAGACCTCACATATCGATTGACGCAATATGTTATTTTTTTAATTACCATAGCAACTGTCATGGCAACATTTGAAATTTCCAAGGGAGACTTAGTGGCAACAAAAGAATTACAAGAAGTTTTAAAAGACGCCTATGCCATTGGAACAAACGGCGTTGGAGGAGGAGCGATTGGAGCAGCCATAGCAGTTCCACTGGTAAATTTATTAGGAACATTTGGAGCAATTGTTTTAAGTTTAGGCGTTACCATTTTATTAATTGTCTTTATGTTTGGCATTAATATGTCACAGTTAATCCAAAATGCCATACAAAAGTCACAAGAACGTAAAGAAATGCGCAGACAAGAACGTTATGAGGCACGCCAGATGCTAAGAGAGGAAAAACAACCACCAAGAAGGAAAGCCGTCCAGATGAGTGACCCAGAAGAAGTAGGAGAACAAATTAAAATTAATTTTGGTGGAAGAATCGTTGAAGAAAATGAAAATAAAAACTTGAAAAAATATGACCATACTGAAGACGATATCATCCCTTTAACAAAACAGACCAAGAAAAGTGGAATATTTGGATTGAAACATGAAGCACAAGAAGAACAACCACAACAAATAGGAGAACCTCAAATCGTAGCGAAGGAAGACAAAAAACAGCAAACACCAGAGTTGCAAGCAGATGTCATTGAAAATAATTTATTTAAACAAGAAGAGAAAAAGAAGGAAGACAGAACAACAGAAGTATTGCAATTAGAACATGCTATGATGGTAGAAGATGAACATTATGAATATCCACCAGTAGAATTATTAGCAAAACCAGAGCAAAAGGCTTTAAAAGGAGGGGCAAGAGCTTTAACCGATACAGCAGCCAAACTACAAAAAACATTATATAGTTTTGGTGTTTCAGCAAAGGTAGAACATGTTTCAGTAGGACCAGCCATTACACGCTATGAACTAAAACCAGCTGAAGGAGTACGTGTTAGCAAAATAGCAAATTTGGCAGATGACATTGCATTAAACTTAGCAGCAGAAACCATTCGTATCGAAGCACCAATCCCAGGAAAGCAAGCAGTGGGAATTGAAGTGCCAAACAAAGAAAAACAACCAGTAAAATTAAGAGAAGTCATTGAAAGTGAAGAATTCCAAGAAAGCAATTCAAGATTAACGATAGCATTAGGACGAGATGTAGCTGGAAATATTCAATTAGGGGATATTGCAAAAATGCCCCATGTACTAATAGCTGGTTCAACAGGTTCTGGAAAGAGTGTTTGTATTAATACCATTATTACAAGCATTATATACAAGAGCAAACCAAGTGAAGTAAAACTAGTGATGGTAGACCCTAAAGTTGTAGAATTGTGCGTATACAATGGAATTCCTCATCTTTTAATACCAGTCGTAACCGATCCTAAAAAAGCAGCAGGAGCTTTGGCTTGGGCTGTACAAGAAATGGAAAACCGCTACAACCTATTTGCACAAAAAGGTGTAAGAGACATCAAAGGATATAACCATGCCATTGAAAATGAAGAGGGAATGGGAAAACTTCCACAAATTGTTATCATTGTAGATGAGCTGGCAGATTTGATGATGGTGGCAGCAAAAGATGTGGAAGAATCAATTTGTCGTTTAGCACAAAAAGCAAGAGCCGCAGGAATGCATTTGGTCATTGCAACACAAAGACCATCTGTTGACGTTATAACCGGTTTAATTAAGGCAAATGTACCTTCAAGAATTGCATTTGCAGTATCTTCACAAATTGATTCAAGAACAATATTAGACAGTGTAGGTGCAGAAAAACTATTAGGAAAAGGTGATATGCTATTTTTCCCTTCAGGTGCACCAAAACCTGTCAGAGTACAAGGTGCTTTTGTATCAGATGAAGAAGTAGAAAAAATTGTAGACTTTATTAAGCAAAATGGTACAGCAACATATAGTGAAGAAATCTTAGAAAGCATAGAGAATCCAAACAAAGGAGAAAAAGAAGTGACAGAAACTGCAGAGAATGAGGATGGGGCAGATGATTTATTAATGGATGCCATTCAAACAGTGATTGAAACCGGACAAGCTTCTACTTCTTTTATCCAACGAAAATTTAAAGTGGGGTATGCACGCGCCGGAAGGATTATTGATCAAATGGAAGAAAGGGGCGTAATATCCGGATACGAAAGAAACAAACCAAGAGAAGTGCTCATGACGTTAGAGCGATTAGGAGAATTAAAAACGGGATTGCCGGAAAAGGAATAGAAATTTGGTGAAAAAATATGGAACTGGTTGGAAAACAATTCAATTTTGGCACATCAAAATTGTAATGATTTTTCAACCTTATTCTACATAGAAAGGGAGTGTCAGATTGCGAAAGAAAAAGGAAACATTCATGAAAAAAATTGTGAAAAAAAATTTTAATGATGAATTAGAAAGTGTTCTAGAGCAAAAAGAATTTGAAGAAAACGTAAAAAGTACACTCCTTAGCATTTTGTATAAAATTGAAGCAGCATATAGAGATATTAGTATTGTAAAACCAGATATTTATACAAAAGAAGAGTATATAAAAAAATTGATATGGACAATACAATACCAATGTGATTCTGTGAAGTTGGTTCGTATGGGGTCAGAAGATACGTGCATTCCTAAACATGCTACTTTTTTTATTGATAAAGAGAAAAAAAAATTGGAATGCTATCCTATTGAAAGGAAAGTATTATATGCTATATGGAAACTAGGCAAAAAAGAATGCTTACTTAAAAGTGGAAATTCGCTAATAGATATGGCACTTTCTGATTTTTTAAATGTAGGAAATACCATTGATTTTGTAGAACCATTGCGTGACTTTAACGGATATTCTTGGACAACACTTTTTACAGAAATAGAAAGTATTGCTCACAACTTAATTTACCAGAATTTGCGTATTTTAGTAGGCAATCAATTTTTAACCAATTGGGTATTCCGTCAAGAAATGATGATTGACTATTATGATGAATTAAAAGAAAACTTAAACAATGAATATGGTCAAAAATTAGCAGGTAACATAATTAAAGAATGGATTACCATTGCAATTTTGTTAGAGAGAAAATTTACACCAGAGAAAATGCTACCATATGAGATAGAAAAAAAGAGAGTGGAAAAAGAATTTGTAGAGATGCAGGATAAACCAGCCTATATAGAAGCAATTACAAAACAAAAGTTGAAGTTATCCAAAAAAATTAAAGAAATTGACAAAATATTAAATAGTAAGGTTTTGTTACAACAAGAATATATTAAAAGAAATGAGGTACTACCATTAGACAAGAAAATCTTTAGTATGCGTGTGCTATCACAGCAAATGAAACAGGAAAGAGAAAAAATCTGTCAAAGAGTAGAAACATTAAACCAACATTTAAACCCTAAAAATTATGTGAGGTATAAAAAAGAATTAGAGCAAAAATATAAATATTTAGCTTTATTAGACATAGAAGATTTAGAAAAAGCAATTCAACGTTATCTTGTGAGGTTTCAAAAACGATTTTTAATGTGCTTTTCGATGCAAATAGACAAGCACAATACAAAACAAGAAATCATTACATTGCTATATCAATTCCGTTATTATTTGCAATTACCAATCACACGTGAAAAGCATGTTTATGAGGAAATACCAGAAACGCTTATCAAACCTGTGATGCAAAAATTACTAAGCAAAGCTGAGGAATTAAAAGCCATTCAAAAAATAACAAAAAACGAAGAAACTATGTATCAAATTTGGAAGGCAATTTTTGCAGTGAGAGCCATCCGACTAGAAGATGTATCAATAAAATTAACAAAAGATAAAAAGGACCAGTATATTTTGCAAGTTTTTGATGAAGATATGTTTGAAGAAAAAATACCGATGAAAAAGCTTCAAGAAATGGAAGAAGTTAAGTTGAATAAAAAGTTAAAGATCTTTGATTAGAAAGGAATGTGAATAAATATGAAAATTACGTTTTTAGGAGCAACAGAGTCTGTAACAGGTTCGAATTTTTTAGTGGAAGCAGCTGGCAAACGTTTTTTAGTAGATTGTGGTATGTGGCAAGGAAGAGCAGAATTTGAGGACCAGAATTTTCAAGACTTTGCATTTGACCCCACGCGGTATTGATTTTATGTTATTAACACATGCTCATATTGACCATTCTGGGAGAATTCCAAAATTATATAACGAAGGATTTCGCAATCCTATTTATGCCCATAAAGCCACATGCGATTTATGTGCCTTAATGCTACCAGACAGTGGTCACATTCAAGAAATGGAAAGTGAATGGAAAAATCGAAAGAGGATTCGAAAAGGAGAAGAGCCAAGAGAACCAATTTATACAGCAGAAGATGCCGTAAAGTGTTTGCAGATTTTTCATCCAGTAAAATATGATGAAATTATAGACATTACAGAACAGATTCATGTACGTTTTAATGATGCGGGACACATGTTAGGGTCAAGCATTATTGAGTTATGGGTTGAAGAAGATGGAAAAACAACCAAAACAGTATTTACAGGTGATTTAGGAAATAATGATATTCCACTTCTTAGTGAACCAACCATGATAGATAAAGCAGATTATTTAATTATGGAGTCTACTTATGGTAGTAGGCTACACGTGCGTAATGATGAAAAAGCAGAACTATTTTTAAAAATTGTTTCTGAAACATTAGACAAACAAGGAACAGTTGTCATTCCTTCTTTTGCAGTGGGGAGAACACAAGAAATTTTATATGAAATTAACAAATTAAAAGATATTCGAAAAGATGAAGAATTTCAAAAGCAATATAAAACCTTAATGCAGGCACCTGTTTTTGTGGATAGTCCATTGGCGATTTCTGCGACAGAAGTATTTCGTGAAAATATGGACTTATTTGATGACGAAACACAAGCAGAAATGTTAAAAGGTGATAATCCATTAGAATTTCCAGGGTTAAAGTTTGCTATGACAACAGAAGAGTCAAAAGCCCTTAATGAAAGCACCACACCAAGTATTATTATATCTGCAAGTGGCATGTGCGAAGTGGGTAGAATTAAGCACCATCTAAAACATAATTTATGGAACCCAAATAGTACCATTTTATTTGTAGGGTACCAAGCACCTGGAACATTAGGTTACAACATTGTCAATGGAGCAAAACAAGTAAAAATTTTTGGAGAAGATATTGCAGTCAATGCGCGCATAGAATATATTGAAGGGTATTCAGGTCATGCAGACCAAGAAGGATTGATGAACTTTATTTATTCTTTCCGTGAAAAACCAAAACATATTTTTTTAGTGCATGGAGAAGAGGAATCAAAAGAGGTATTAGAACAAAAAATTATAGAAGAAACCAATTTGCCAGTTACCATTCCAGAGTTTGGAGAAACGTATACACTAGACGAAGAAGTAACCATGACACATAAAGTAGAAAGAAGAGAACCTGAAATGAGGTTGAAACGTGAGGTCATTACACGATTAGAGAAACTAAAAGAAGAAATAAAAGATATGGAGCAATATGTGCGTGAAGATATGATAAATACGGATATGAAAGATGAAGATGTCTTTAGGATAAATGAGAAGATGAAAGATTTGGAAAAACAAATTTTAAATGTGATTGAAGGATAAGATGCATTGAAACACAACGACAATTTTCATGAAAACTGTACCTAGAAAGGAATGTAGTAAAAAATGGGGAACAAGTATTTAAATGAAGCCATGGTAGGAAACAGAAGCATGTTAGCAACCTATACAGAAAAAGGAGAATTGCAAAGGGTATATTTCCCTTGTAGAGACCAAAAACAATATATTGATTTTTTCCATACAGGGGTAAAAATTAATGGCTCAGATGTGATTTATTTGCATGACGATATCAACAATGTGTACAAGCAATATTATGATACAGATACCAACATTTTAAATACAGAAGTGGAAAATACGTATTTTCATTTAAAAATGTTGCAAACAGATTTTGTTTTGCTAAAAGAAGATGTATTGGTAAAAAAATATACATTTATGAATGAATCTAAAATAGATTTAAAGGTGGAATTTTATGTATATGCAGGGTTTGTGACAGATTGCAATAATGAAACAAGCTGTAAAATGGTAGATGGGGGAATGTTACACTATGCACACGATTATGCAATTGCTACGTTTGCAAAAGGATATGATACGTTAAAATATCAAATTCATGGTAGCCAAAATACCATCAAAAGAGGAGAACTTTATGATAAAGATTATATCGGAATGTCTCCAGAGGGTAGTGTTTGCTATGATATTGGCGTATTGGAACCAGGGCATAAAAAGGAAATATATATACTTTGTACAATAGGAGAAAATACCAATATTTCCCGAATGGAAGAGGAAATTGACAGAATCAAAAGAATAGATTATGTAAAAGAATATAATAATGTAAAGGCCTATTGGAGAAAATATGTAAGAGACCATAATGGAATGAATATTCAAGAACCTAAAAATACATATGAAGAGATGATTTATGAAATATATAGGCGTAGTATTTTACTGTTTCCATTATTAATCAATCAAGAAACAGGGGGAATGATTGCTTCACCAGAAGTGGATGAAAATTTTACACAATGTGGAAGGTATGCTTATTGCTGGCCAAGAGATGCAGTGTTTATGACAAAAGCAATGGATTTATTGAAAATGGAAAGGGAAACAGAGAAGTTTTACAAAGTTTTTTGTAAAAAGACACAGAGCAAAAATGGGATGTGGGAACAGCGTTTTTATACAGATGGAAAATTAGCACCATCATGGGGCTACCAAGTTGATGAAACGGCAAGTGTTGTGTATGGAGCTTATGAGCATTATTGTATGACAAAAAATGAAAAATTTTTAAAAGAAGTATTACCAATGTGTGAGAGAGCCGTTGATTTTTTAAAGCGTTATGTGAAAGATTGGTTAGAACCAAAAGAAAATCATCAATATCATGTTAGTTACGACTTGTGGGAGATGTGTGAGGGCATACATTTATATTCATTAGCAAGCATTTATGCAGCTTTTGAAAGGATGTTGGAGATATACCGCGTTTTAGGAAAAAATGTGTCAGATTTTGAACATAACCGATTAAAAGAAGAAAAAATACAAAAGAATAAAGTAGAATTAGAAGAACAATTGACTAAAATAAAACAATATATGAATACAAATTTATATGACGAAGAAAAGAAGTGTTATGTGAGAAATACAGAAGATAAAAAGATGGATGTTAGTTTATTGGGAGCAGTTGTTCCATTTCATGTGTTCAAGCCCAAAGAAAAAAAGATGCAAAATACAGTAGAAAGAATCAATATGTCATTAAGAACCTATACAGGAGGCTATCAACGATTTGAACAAGATAATTATCGAAATGGTAATCCATGGTCAATAGCGAATCTTTGGATGACCTTATATTATTTAGAATCAGGAGAAAAACGAAAAGCAAGAGAAACATTTGACTTTGTTGTTAAAACATGCGGAAAACATTATTTTTTAGGAGAACAAATAGACAATAGTACCATGAAACCAAACTGGGTCATTGGTTTAGGATGGGCCCATGCGATGTTTATTATTGTATTACAAAAATTTTTAAAGAATACTTGAAAAGTATTCTTTTTTGGTATAAAATGGTATTGCCCAAGGAAAAGATGGGTAAAATAAGAATAGCCGAAAAGGCTAGGATGAGGAGGAATTAAAATGGCAATTAAGTTAGGAATTAATGGTTTTGGAAGAATTGGAAATTTATCATTCCAAGCAGCGTTAGAAAGAGATGGCGTAGAAGTCGTAGCTATCAATGATCCATTTATTGCAGCAGATTATATGGCATATATGACAAGATATGATACTGTACATGGAAAATTTGCAGGAGAAGTGTATGCAAAAGATGGAAATTTAATCGTAAATGGAAAAGAAATAAAAGTATATAATGAAATGGATCCACATAATATCCCATGGGGAGAATTAGGCGTAGAATATGTGTTAGAATGTTCAGGTGTATTTACAACGTTAGAAAAAGCACAAGCCCATATTGATGCAGGGGCAAAACAAGTTGTCATTAGCGCACCTTCAAAAGATGCACCTATGTTTGTTATGGGAGTTAACCATACAGAATATAAACCAGAAATGAATATTGTATCAAATGCATCATGCACAACAAACTGTTTAGCACCACTTGCCAAAGTCATTCATGACAACTTTGGAATTAAAGAAGGATTAATGACAACCGTACACAGCACAACAGCAACACAAAAAACAGTAGATGGAGCCTCTAAGAAAGATTGGCGTGGAGGAAGAGCAGCAGCAGCCAATATTATTCCATCATCAACAGGAGCAGCAAAAGCAGTTGGTAAAGTAATTCCAGCATTAAATGGAAAATTAACAGGAATGGCATTTAGAGTACCAACAGTAGACGTATCTGTTGTAGATTTGACATGTAATTTAGAAAAACCAACTACCTATGAAGAAATTTGTGCTACCATGAAACGAGCATCAGAAAATGAAATGAAAGGAATTATCGAATACACAGAAGAACCAGTTGTATCATCAGATTTTATTCATGACAGTCATACATCTATATTTGATGCTACAGCAGGTATTATGCTAACAGACTCTTTTGTTAAACTAGTAGCATGGTATGACAACGAATGGGGATATTCAAACAAACTAGTAGATCTAGCATGCTATATTGCCACACAAAAATAGAAATGAAATAAGTGTCGACCAAAAACCCCCGCTCGTGTTAAGACAATTTGTCTTAACACGAGCGGGGGCGATTGTTTTATCCGATCCTATTTTCTATTTTTGTGTTTTATGTTTTTTCAAAAGTATAATGAATGTGCAGATACAAGTGATGGCAAGTAGGTAAGTGATAATTTGCTGAGTTATGCTAATTCCTGTAGGTGGAATAATTGTTACAGATAAAGCTTTAGAAAAGTCAGATTCATTTTGGCTTGCCACATACATACTGTTAAGCTGTACTTGTGTTGCGGAAATAGAAGAGTAGCTCTGCATTCTTCTTCCAATCACATTGGAATATTGAAAGATTTCAGCACCAGCTTTAAAGTTAGAGATGTCGTTTGTATTATTTAACCTCTTATTAAAGACTACTTTGGCATATCGTTCACCATTGTTACCAATGGTTCCATTTCGAAAAGCATCACAGTTTTCAAGTTCTGTTGTCACACATATATTGGTTGGGTTATCCTCAATATTTAAGTCAGATTGCGCTTTCCAGCCAAAGGTAGAATTTGTTTTACCAGGCATTGTTAAGAGTGTTGCATTTGGGTCAAAAGAAAGTCCGTCAGGGATATAACTCATTAAAGTAACTTTGTCAGATGAAACCGGAGATGGATTTCGAATGCCAATGGTATATTCTATTTCAAGAGTGCTACCTGCCATAATTTCACGGTCTAGGTAATAAAGAAGAACAGGTCCTTTTACATCTCTTAATTCTTTGGTTTCAGCAGGTGCCAAATCGGCATCCATAAAGGCAGAACCTTTATCAACATCGTAAAATAATTCACGTCCATCAGATAATGTAATTCGCACGCCACTTACTTTCATTTCTGTTTCTAGGGCGAATGGATCTCTTGAGGAAAGTGCTAAATTTTGACCAGACCAGGATGTCTCAACAATGTTATATTCGTCACTAGAATAGAAGGTTCCACCGACATTCCAACCACCTTCTACTGAAGTCACGCTAACATTGTCTAGTGGATAAGTTCCTGTCTGAGCAATCATGTAACTTTTATCAGAGAGTTCTTTGGCTTTGGTTTGATTTGCTATGCTTGGCGTATAGTTATCAATCATTTTGAATAATCTATCTTGATTAGCAGTCATGGTTTCAAAATTTTGTGTCACTTCTTGTCTACGAGCTTCGTTATCACAACCCTTTAGGTATGGGATATACTCGGAAAATTCTCTTAGATTTTCTGTTACATTTTTCATAATTAATTCTTTCACATAGTTGGTAATAATATTGGTAACGTCTGCATCATCCGCATGGAAAAATTTTGTATTTTCATTATCAAATGTACACATTCTGTTAACTAAATTATCAGTTTCCGCATCTCCTGTTATGGTAACTAATGAAATCATATAAACACCTTCATCAATTAAGCGCTGCATTTCTGCTTTGGTTGAACCAACAATGGCATTTAATTTTTTGTCTAAAGTCTCTGTATTTTCTGGCTCTAAGTCTTCGGCATACAATGTCATTTCAGGATTGCCACTTCCTTCAGTTAAAGGAATACCATCTGATAGTAAAAGGATAAGTCTATTAGAATCTGCTGTTGTATTCACAAAAGATTCACCAGTAAGCGTTATGGCATCTTTAATATTGGTAAGAGCTCCTGTAACATCTACTCTAGCATATTGTAAAAGGGTATCTAATTTTTGATTTAGCAAGTCCTTGTTTTGTGTTAGATTTTGGATTAACAAGCTTTTTTCAGCAAATGCAACAATTCCAATATAGGTATTGTCATCATTAGAAAGCAAAGAATCAATTAAGTTTCTTGCGGCATCAATTTCGTAAGAAATTCTAGACCTTCCATGATAGGTTTCCTCAATCATACTAGGAGAAATATCGATAGTAAGAAACACTTGCGCACAACCCTTTCCACTAATTATAATTTCTCTTGTGTAAGAATCAAGGGCATTTCCACTGTTACCAACAGAGGTACTAAAATAATCATTTCCATTATATTTTAAAATATTTTTTACAGATTCACTTTGATTCATATTGGTATCGCCAAGATAGCCATAACGGAATCTAACAGAATAGCTTCCAGAAAATCCAGAAAAGCAATAAGAACCATCTGAACCTGTTCTTTGGGTAGAGACAACATTTCCATCTGAATCTAACAGTTCAACATAGATATCGGAAATATATTTTTCGTCATTGTCTTTTACACCATTTGTAGAAGGCATACCAGTTGCTTGGGCTAAGTCGCCTTCCATGTTTTTAATATCTTCAAAGGCATTGCCAGAAATACTAGTATAATACACTAAGGTTGTTTTAGTTTCAACATCATCTCCAGAACCAGAAATATCAGGGCGATTTCCAGGATTTACACTAGGTTGAGAGCTCCCAGAACTAGAACCACCACCGACCGACCAGAACCACTAGGAATAAAACTAGCCTCAACGCCCAAAGAATGTGCATTACTACTATTTCCTACAAATATTAACATCATCATCAGAATAAATGGCATAGCCCATAACAATTTTTTCATTTTTTTCACAATCCTTTCGTTTGGCATAAAAACACATGCTTACACCTTAATTATACCATAAAAGCCAGAAAATGTAAATTAATTATGTGCATTTTGTCAAAAAAAGAAGATATTCCTAAAATAAGAATACCTTCATTAACAAATTTATTCAAATTGAGTGTCATATTTTATTTATTTTTAGCCTCATCTTCTTTTTGTTTGTCTAATAATTCTTGCATAATGCGTTTTAAAATTTCTTGATTTTCTCGGTTTAACTTTTTTATTCCGGCAGCAAAAGCAAAATCCATAGCAGTTAAATGCACTCTATTGGGATTACGATTTTCAGACAATGCAACTAATTTGTCAAGTGGTTCATTTAGGGCTGTAGCAATTTTAGATAACGTATCAACTGTAACTCTAAGAGGTTTTTTACTGCGATTATCGTACCCCTTTTCAAGGCTATCTAAATAAGTGTGACTAATATCTAGTTTTTTTGCAAAATCTCGCAAAGAAATATCACCACGTTTTTCTCTTAAAAAATCACCTAGCATATTGCTCATAGTATCAACCCCCTATGTACATTGTAAACCGTAGATTATGAGAAGTCAATTAAAAAAACAAAAAAAATGTAAAATATGATTGACAAAAGAATGAATGTACGGTATGATTTACACAAGAAAGGAAGGAAGTGACTGATATGACTAATGGTTTATGAACTATACTATTGTACTATGATATAATCGAACTGGTGATAACAGATGGAAAAGGATATTTTTAAAAGAATTAAAAAATTAAGAAAAAAATTGAATGTTAGTATTAAAAAAAATGGATTAAAAGCAGAAGAGACAAAACAAATTAGTCACGAAATCAATACAACAATTAATGAATATTATACTAGCATTAAAATTACAAGATATCCAGAAAATAGTAAGATGAAGAAGTTTTATGAACAATCCTATATAGCACTAAAACAATTAACGAGTGAACAGAAAAAATTTCCGACAACACAAGAATGGAATGCCCATGCCAAACAAAGGGGATATGCAATGCATATTACACTAGAATATATGTCACAATTAGAGTGGAACTATTTGCAAATCCGCGTGGAAAGGGAATTGAAAATGGAAAAATTTTTCTAGAAGAATAGGCGAGTATAAGCATTTTTTGTCGAAAATGACGGTAAAAAAATTGACAAAAGAATAGAATATGGATAATATAGAGAAGAGATAGTGACCGCAAAATCAATCTATCTCTTCCGACACAATACACCCAAAAGGGTATATCAGTATTAGTATAACCTTTTGGAAAAAATTTGTCAAATAATTTTACGAAAGAGAGGTTATATTTTATGAAAAATAAGAAACAGGATTTTATAAAAGACTTTGTGAGTCAACGCTTGAAGGAAAATAAGCATTTATTTTCTATGCGAGAATATCGATATTTAAAGAGAAATCCTATGGTGGCTAAAAAGATTTATATTATTGCATTAAAGGATTATCTAAGTATAGAAAAATAAAAAAAATCAAAGGGGCATATTGCTATGCCTCTTTGGTTAGGAAAGTTCTTTAAAAAATACATATTCATTACCAGAAGTATCGGTCCTAGGTTGATATAAATAACCGCCAAAAATTTCTTTTGATTCTGTATTTAAAACAACATCCATATTTGCATGGTATACAAATGTATCATCATCATAATTTTTAAGATGGATATCAAACAATAAATTAACATCTAAATTGGCTAAGTCTACACCAGCTTGTTCTAATAGTTTACCATTATACACGACAGAATGAATCTCATCATGAATGGAATAATTTTGTACAATACCACGATTCAAATACCCTAGAGAAATTGGATTTGAGCAATCTGTATAAAATGTAGGGGCGTTATAGTCGGTGGATTCATTTTCTTCATTGGTATTCACAACTTTAAAATTAATTTTGCCACCAGAAGCACTAGACAAGGGTTGGAATGTACCAAGCAAATTTGGGTTTTTATAATTTAATATTTGTGTTCCAACATCTGGGTTAGCGGTTCGAATACGAATATTATCAATCCATAATTCTTTTACTGTATTTTGCGTTGTTAATTCAGAAATTGATGAAGTATTATCAATGGAAATGGCAATATCTGTATATTGGCAAATGTCTAAATTTTGCAAAGATGAATCATTTGCAATCGCGCTTCCACTGCTGTAAAATGAAATACGGCTTACTCTGAAAACAGAGACCTCATTTTGTTTGGCTATTTTTAAAGATTGCTCAATGAAGGTTTCCTTACAGTAACTAACATAGAAAATATAAGAATAGGCAAGAATACAAAGTAACAACAAAAGCATTAACAATACAAAAGCAAGTTTGGTATGTTTAATTTTAATGTGTAAGAAATTCACTTTGCATTCCTCCTTAATTTTCTAGTCGGTGGTATAACATTTCCATATAACCATACACTTTCGTATGCCATTCGTCATCACTGGCATAACGAATATTAACATCACTTATGGTAGAACCATTGTAATAAGTTGCTACCGCTTTTTCACCATCGTAAATCTTAGTTCCAATAGGGTTAATATAATATTTAACAAGTACTTTTGCTACCAGTTCAATTCCTTCTTCGTAGGTTTCAAACTCATAAGAGGAAGAATAAGGCGTAGCATCATAAGAACCATATCCAAATAAATTCTTTTTATCATCTGCAATTTGTGAAGTACCCCAAGCACTTTCGTGAATTGCCATAGAAGCTAAGAAAATACCGTTAATGTTATATTTCTTTTCAATACGATAGAAATCTTCGTAGTGATCTTGGAAGACTTTTTTCGTATCATAAGAAAGGCCAGTAAATATTTTTTTGTAGTCTGCCAATGTTAATCCAGAAGGCTGATTTAATGGCATATCTTTATCTAATTTTACAACAAGTTTTTGAATACGATTTTTTTCTGGCATAGTAGTTGAAACGGCAGCAGATGTTAAAATTTTGGTAGGTAAATAGCCTTCCATTCCTTCATAAGCTACTTTGCACCATTCTTCACTAGGTAAATCTAAAAGAACAACATCCCAATAATTCTTAATTTGAGCAAGTTCTTCAGCAGATGTATCCATATCTTTACGTAAAGAAGAAGTTTGAGTTAAGTATAAGGTATCTTTTAGATGAACTTTTTGTTTTGCCAAAAATTCAGAAGTTCCAATATCCACAATTTTTGGTATGTAATCTTGAGTTTTTTCTTCGGCTAAAATGGTTTCATCTGTTAATTCACCATTTTGATAACTTCTTACAAAAGTAACATTTTTCTTTCCATTTATACCTTCTTGCAACACAACTTGCTCTCCTTTTGGCAAAATGGAACGTTCGGTATACAATGTGTCAAAAGGGATGACTTGTTCTTCAACTACTTGCTCTTTTACCATTTCTAAAGCTGCGTTTGAAGTAATAATAGAATGAGCATTTAGACGATGTCGATTAATTTCAATTGAGATAGATTCTTTTTTGACATCAGACAAAGGAGAATATAGCTGTACAGAATCATCTTTTGCTGAAATAGAAGTTGACCAAAAAAGGGCCATTCCCATTGCGCATAATAAAATCATCAAGATAATGGATATGCTAAGAGTCTTTTTATGAGAGGCTTGTTGGTATGACATTCTCTGAGCAGGGCTCATTTGGGAAGGATGTATTTTTTTAGCATGTTTTTTGTTTTGTGCTTCATATTGAAGGCGAGTTTCTTGAAGTTCTCTAAACACATCAGTAAGTTGCCTATTATCAGAACCAAAATAACCTTTTTGGTAAGACATAGTTTTTCGCTCCTTTTCACTAAAATAAATATTCAATACTATTATATACTAAGAAGTGGAACTTGTCCATAGATATTTCAAAAAAAACCATTGTAAAATTTGTAAAATATATGGAAAAGGTGTTGAAGGAAACAAAATTTTATGATATATTCGTAATAGACAGATTGACAAGAAAGGAGACAAGAAAATATGCTAGAAAATAAGTTAGAAGAATTACAAGAGCAAATTTCCTATCAATTTACAGATATTGGATTACTGAAAAATGCATTAACACATACGTCATATGCTTATGAGTATCATATTCCAAGTAATGAAAAACTGGAATTTTTAGGAGATAGCATATTAGAGTTTGTGTCAAGCCAATATTTATTTGAGAATTACCAGCATCTAAAGGAAGGAGAAATGACTAAAGTTAGAGCAGCAGTCGTATGTGAAAGTAGTTTATACAAAGTAGCGAAACGACATAATTTTAGTGATTTCTTGTATGTAGGAAAATCAGAGAGATTATCCAAAGGGAATGAAAGACCAGCAATTTTGGCAGATAGCGTAGAAGCTGTGATTGCAGCCATATATCTAGATGGAGGGATGGAACCCGCAAAACAATTTATTGTTGAAAATTTAAAAGAAGAGATTGACATAGCAACGACGCATGTAGGGGACAAAGATTATAAAACAGTATTACAAGAAAAGTTACAGCAGCATGGAGATGTCAAGATTACTTACACAATTACCAAAGAGATGGGACCAGACCATGACAAAACGTTTGAAGCAGAGGTTGTTGTGGAAGGAAAGAGATTAGCAATTGGCAAAGGAAAGAGCAAAAAACAAGCACAAATGGAGGCAGCTAAAAAAGCATTAGAGCAGATGCTGTAGGGACAATTAGGGACGGTTCTTTTTTGTCCCTGATGGACAAAAAAGAACCGTCCCTAATTGTCCCCTATTTTGAAAGTAAGGAGGAAAGCGATGAAGGAGAAGTATATCATACCCATTTTTGTACCACATCTAGGATGCCCAAATGATTGTGTATTTTGCAATCAAAAATCCATAAGTGGGCAAAAAGAAACCATGACAAAAGAAAAAGCAAGAAAAATCATAGAAAATTTTTTAGCACAAATACACGATAAAGAAGGAGAAAAAGAAATTGCTTTTTTTGGAGGAAGTTTTACAGCAATAAATGAAGATACACAAGAAAAATTGCTTTCATTAGCTTATGAATATATCCAGAAGGGAGAAGTAAGTAGTATTCGCATTTCAACGAGACCAGATTGTATTAATAGGGCTATTTTAAAACGATTAAAAAAATATAAGGTAAAGACAATTGAATTGGGCGTACAGTCAGCAAATGACTATATTTTAAAAAGGGCAGAAAGGGGACATACATTTGAAGATGTCAAAAAAGCATCGAGATTAATTAGAAGATATGGCTTTGTATTGGGGCATCAGATGATGGTAGGGTTACCAGAAAGTACACATTTAGATGAAATCAATACCGCAAAACGATTGATAAAACTAAAACCTAAGATGGTTAGAATTTATCCTGTATTGGTCATTAAAGGAACTAAGTTAGAACAAGAATTTCAAGAGGGGAAATATCAGCCATTGACAGTGGTACAAGCTGTTGAAATTTGTGAGGAATTGGTTAGAATGTTTGACAATAAACATATTGATGTCATCCGAGTAGGACTTCAAAATACAGATGAAATAACAGACCCAAAAGACGTAGGGAGTCAAGTTGTTGCTGGTCCATTTCATCCTGCTTTCAGACAGTTAGTGGAATCAGCTATGTGGTACGAAGCGATTTTAAATAAGATTAAAAAGTTAAATGTGAAAGTAAAAGAAGTGGAAGTGATTGTCAATCCAATTGATGCTAACAACGTCATTGGACATAAAAGGGAAAATGTGCAAAAATTAAAAGAACTTTATGATGTTGATTTGGTGATTAAACAAGATGAAGCCATGAAACAAGGCAAGTCAAAAATAGAAATCAAAAAGATATACCAAGATTTTCTAGAAAATTAGAAAAATAAGAAAAAAAACAGGAGTAAAAGAATGTTAGATATTAGAGAGTTAATTATAAAGAAAAAAAGTAATGAAGAATTATCAGAAGAGGAAATTGATTTTTTTGTTGATGCTTATCATAAAAATGAAATTTTAAAGGAGCAGGCAGCGGCACTTGTCATATTAATGAATATAAAAGGATTAACAGAAAAAGAAATAGCATGTTTTTCTAATGCTATTGCAAATACAGGAGAGAAATTAGAATTATATGAATTGTCAAATCAATTGATAGATATTCATCCAATAGGTGGGATGGATGATAAAATTATTATCATGCTACTAGCTATTATGAGTTCTTTAGGGCTTCCTTCTATTAAAATCATTGGAAGAGAAATTGGTGTGAGGGATAAACTGTTCCAAACAAAGCTTTTGCAAATAAAAAAAGAAAATAAAGAAGAATTTAGAGAGTGTATTGCTAAAAACGAAATTATGATTGTAGAAGAACCAAAAAATATAGCACCAGTAGAAAATGAATTGTATCGATTAAGAAAAGAAATTGCTTGTAATGATGATATTTCCATTATTGCAATCAATCTTATGAGCCAAAAAATAGCGTTAGGGTTTAGAAATATTATTTTTGATATTGCTTATGGAGAAAATTCTTATATAAAAACGCTAAAAGATGCAGAGAGATTGGCTAAATATTTAATTAATATGGGAATTCGCCTAGACAAGAAAGTAAAATGCATTATGACAAGACTGGATGAACCAGTTGGGAAATATTATGGAAATGTTTTGGAGTTAAGAGAAGCATTAGAGGCATTAAATGGAAATATGGCAATGGATGTGCAAGAACTCGTTCTTGAATTTGGAGCGAATATGTTACAAATGGTAACTGGTAATAAAAATTTAGAGCAAAATAGAAAGCAAATATTACATGCAATAGATAGCAAAAAAGCGTATAATACATTGACAGAATTTATTTCTAAAAGTGAGAAAATGGATGCGTTAACAGAAACCAAAAAAATCATACCAGTCATGTCAACAGAGGAAGGTTATGTAGAGAGGATTGATGTTTCGCTTGTTAGAACGACGGCACAATATTTAAATGCAATTAGATATGCAATGCATATGGATATTGATATGGGAGCTGGCATTATGTTTTGCAAAAAGGTAGGAGATCAAGTAGCGGTAGGAGATTTGCTAGCGTATATTTATACGAATGATGAAACTAAAGTGCAAGAAGCGGTGCATAATATAAAAGAAGCGTTCCAGATAACCAATAAAAAAATAAAGAGAAAATCAAGGATCATCCAAACATTTTAAAGAAAAGGAGTGTACAATGAAATATAAAATTGTCAAACAGCCAGATGAAATGAATTGTGGGGTTGCTTGTTTATCCATGATATGTGCTTATTATGGAATTAGCAACATATCTTTAGCAGTCATAAGAGAATTTGCGAAAACAGATCGAGAAGGAAATTCAATGTTCTCATTAAAAATGGCGGCAGAAAAGTTATATTTGAAATCAAGTGCATATAAAGCAGATGAAGATGATATCATTCATAAAGAAATACCACTACCAGCCATTGTACACACCATTGTAGATGGATTGTATGAACATTATATGGTATTATTTGAGGTAAAAAAAAATAGTGTCGTTCTAGGAGATCCAGCAACAGGACAGATTAATATGAAAAGGGAAGATTTTGTAAAAATTTGGACAGGCGAAGTGATGACATTTGAACCTACAGAAAATTTTAAGGAAAACCAAAAATATAAAAAAAATTACAAAATCATTTTTTCATTAATTTTCAAATACAAGAAAAGTTTAATACAATTAATTGCTATATCTGCAATGATATCAATGGTAGGAATGGTTACTGCTAGGTTTTATTCCTATTTAGTAGACCATGTTATCCCAAGTTCTAATCTAGAATTGTTGTGTAAATTACTGCTGACTACGATTGGAATTTATATATTTACGGTAGTAATAAATTGGATAAAATTGAAACTTACAATTCGTCTAAACAAGCAATTGGATAAGGAATTAATTCTTAACATATATAACAGAATTACGAATTTACCAATGAGTTTTTTCTCCTCTCGAACTTCTGGAGATTTGGCATCAAGATTTGAAGATGGGAATTCTATACGTTCGATGGTAATTGATTTTACATTAGAATTTATAATTGATTTCGTTTATGCCGTTGTTGCTATTATTACGATATGTATTAGTCATAGTTGGCAAATTGCACTTTTGACATTAATTATGACAGAGGTTGTATTATTTACGCAATATGTATTCAAAAATAAAATGATAGAACAGACGACAAAAGAAATGAAAGCAAATACAGATATATATTCTTTTGCAAATGCTACTTTCTTGGGAAGTGAAACCATAAAAAATTACAATTCTGAAAGTGCAATAGAAAATAAAATGTTACAAAAATACAAGAAATTTCAAGATATATCCTATAAAAATATAAAACTTGTCCAAATACAAGACACTTTGGTATCTTCCGTTATTCAAGTTACAAATTTATTCATGCTGGCTATCTTAGGCATGTTAGTTATGGAAGGTGTGATTTCTGTTGGAGATTTGATGTTTTTATATACGCTGATTGATTATATTTCTGCTCCAATTGATTATTTAGCCGATATGCAAGATGAGATATATGAAACAACAGCATCTTTAGATAGATTAGATGATGTTTTTAGAACAACAACTGAAAAGGAAGTCAATAAAAATAGGCAAAATATCAATGGGAAGATACAAAGTATAGAATTTGAAAATGTTCAGTTTCAATATGGATTTCGTAGCCCCATTTTAAAAGATATTTCGTTTAAAGTGAATATGGGGGAAAGTATTGGAATTATTGGTCCAAGTGGTTCAGGAAAAACAACATTAGTGAAGTTGATATTAAATTTTTATGAAGCAACCGAAGGAAAAATTTATATAAATGGTGAAGATATTAATACTATTACAACATCATCTTTGAGGCAAAAAATTGCCTATGTTTCCCAGAATGATTTTTGGTTTCAAGATACCATATTTCATAATTTAACAATGGGAAATTCGAAGATTAGTGCAAATCAAATTGATGATGTGTTAGAAATGGTACATATGAGAGAGTATGTTGAAAATAAGCCATTGGGGTTAAATACGGTTATAGAAGAGGGAGCAACTAACCTTTCTACAGGACAAAAACAAAGATTATCTTTGGCAAAGGCGTTATTAACTAACCCAGATGTTTTGGTGTTAGATGAATCAACTAGTAATTTAGATGCCAAAACAGAAGAATTTATTATTAATAGTTTAGCACATGAAAGAGATAAAATAAAAATCGTTATTGCCCATAGATTAAATACATTGGCAAAATGTGATAAAATTATTTCGATTAAAGATGGAAGCATTGTAGAAGCAGGGACACCACAAGAGTTGATTCGCAATAAAGGGATGTTTTATGAATTATGGAATACACAAAATCAAGTGGTAAATACTGTACAAAAGAATCATGAACAAACATAGTATCGTTGCAAAGAAAATGATTTTACAACGGCATTATGCTTTAGGAAGGAATGATAGAAATGAAGAAAAATGCTATAGTAGCTCTTGTAATGCTAATCAATATAGCAATCATAGCACTTCTAATCATGAATGTAAAATCAATGGTAAAAAAAATTGAAGAAAAAAATATAGAAGAACAAGGCATTATCAGCTCTGAAGGAGAGAATAGCCTCAACCTAAATGTACCACTTCAACAGAGTACTTCTCAACACAATGCATTTACAATACAAGATATGGTTAAGATTATGTTATTGGGCATTGGCATGATTTTGGCTACGATAAGTGGTTTTATATTCACTCAACTAAGGTGAAACATTTTATAACATATAAAAACCTGAGATTTTCTAATTATTTGCAAGGAATAGAAAATTTCAGGTTAATTTTTTATCATTATTACTTTGTGCGCTGATTTTTACGAGATGCAGGCTTTGAAACAGGAGCCTTTTTTGTATTTGGAAGGTTATAGCTTTTAAATGGCTTTTTAGCACCTATGGTATTACCACTAGAACGTATGGTATTACTACCAGTTCGATTGGCTTTACCTGCAAAAGTTTGACTAAAAAGTATTATTCTTGTAGAACCTCCATCTACCTTTTTTAAATCTTTATCGTCCAGTTTTTTCATAACGATCCCTCCTTTGTATAATATATTTTAATTATAGCATAATATGTCGAAAAAGTCAAATTTTTTTTGTGGGCTACAATCATTTACCTGCCACACTTTTTAAAGAGTAGATAAAATTTTGTAAAATGGCACATACTACCAATAGGTGATCAGTATGATAGTAGAAGAAAATTATAATATAAGAAGGATAATCCAAGAAGGCGGAGGAACAGTTTTAGGGGCAATTATTATGGGAATAGGAACGTCATTATTTTTATTGCCGAATCAACTTTCAACAGGAGGTTTTTCAGGAATTGCGACTATTTTATATTATTTTTTAAAAATTCCAATGGGAACAACAATTTTAGCGCTTAATATTCCGCTATTTTTGATTGCAATTTATAAATTAGGAAAAAGCTTCTGTGCAAAATCTATATTGGGCACAATTAGTTTTTCTATAGCAATTGACTTGTTTGATAAATTACCTTCTTTGACAGATGATAGATTATTAGCTTGTATTTATGGTGGAATTATTATCGGCCTGGGAACAGCAATTATATTAAAAAGCAATGCTTCAACAGGAGGGTCAGATTTACTCAGCTTTATTGTTAGAACATACAGGCCGAATATCAGAATGAGTAGAATGATAACCATAATAGATACAGTAATTGTAACATTAAATATGATATTTTTTAGAGAGATTGAAATAGGGTTGTATTCTGCCATTGCCATATATTTGATGGGAAAAATGATAGACATTATTTTTGAGGGCATTTATTTTACGAAATTACTTATTATTGTATCAGACAAAAATGAGCAAATTGCCAAACAAGTGGGAGAACGAATTCAAAGAGGCGCAACGGGGCTTTTTGGAAAAGGAATGTATACACAGCAAAATAAACTGATTTTAATGTGTGCAGCTTCACGAGGGGACATTGCTAGAATTAAGCTGATGGCAAGGAATATTGACCCCAATAGTTTTATTATTATTGCCAATGCAAGAGAAGTAGTCGGACAAGGATTCAAAAGAGAATAAACCCCTTCCCAAAATAAAAAAAATGTAGTATAATGACAAAAGAAGTAAGGCATAGAGAGGAAAGAAGCAAAATGGAACAACAGTATATCATAGAGAAACCACCATGCTTTGATTTAAAAGACACGTTTACATGTGGGCAATGCTTTCGTTGGAAGAAAAATACAGACAATAGTTATACCGGAGTTGTTAGGCAAAACGTGATTCAAGTAACAGCACAAAGCAAAAAGTATTGCTTTACATCAGTAGGAAACGAAGATATCAAAACATTGGTCCATCAATACTTTGACTTAGAAAGAAATTATTTAACATTACAAAAACAATTAGCTAAAATTGATTCCAATATGAAGACAAGTATTGAATATGGGAAAGGAATTCGTTTACTAAACCAAGACTTATGGGAAACTATAGTATCTTTTATTATATCAGCGAATAACAATATCCCCAGAATTGAAAAAATCATCCAAAGGTTGGCACAAGCATATGGGAAAAAAATTGAATTTAAAGGAAGAGACTACTATACATTCCCATTGCCACAAGATTTAAAAGATGTTACCATCGAAGAATTTCGCAATTTAGGCTTAGGGTTTAGAGACAAACGCATGTATGAAACCACACATATGATTTTAGAAAATAAAGTGAATTTGCAAGAATTAGAACAAAATCCACATACAGAAGCTGTAAGAGAAACATTATTAACATTATCAGGAGTAGGGCCAAAAGTTGCAGACTGCATATTATTATTTTCAACTTTAAAAAGATTGGAAGTATTTCCAATAGACGTGTGGATTAGTCGCGTGATGAATGAACTATATTTACATGAACCAGAAAACAAGGTAAATAAAGCGAAAATACAACTACTAGCAGAGCAAAAATTTGGAAATTTAGCAGGAATGGCACAACAATATTTATTTTATTGGCGCAGAGGCTAGGGACAATTAGGGACGTATCTTTTTTGTCCCTTTGGGACAAAAAAGATACGTCCCTAATTGTCCAAGAAAGGAGAAAAACAATGGCGTTAAGGATTATTTATGGAAGGTCAGGAAGTGGAAAAAGTGAATATTGCTATCAACAAATGGCGAAAGAAATAGAAAATGGTAAAAAAATTTTTTTCATTACGCCAGAGCAGTTTTCTTATACTGCGGAAAAAAAATTGATGGAATCAATACATACAAAGGCTATTATACAAGCTGAAGTTTTGCATCTAAGTCGAATGGCCAAAAGGGTCATTACCGAGTTAGGTATGACAGAAAAGAGGATGACAAAAAGTGGAAAAGCTATGTTGATTCAGTACATATTAACGCAGAATAAGAACAAATTAACCTATTTATCAAAATCAGATGAGAATATAGAGCTAGCAATATCGTGCATCACAGAATTAAAAAAACACGGCGTTAGTCTTGCTGTGTTAAAACAACAAATTGAAAATACCCAAAATCAATATTTAAAGGCAAAGTTACAAGATATTTGTGTGATCTATGAACAATATGATGAAAAAATTAGCCAAGCCTATATGGATGAGGCAGATGAGTTAACGGTATTGGCGCAAAATATCGAAAAAATTGAGTGGCTAAAAGGAGCTGTCATTTACATAGATGAATTTGCAGGTTTTACGGTGCCAGAATATCAAGTAATTCAGGAGCTTATCAAATATTGTGCACAAGTCAATATTACAATTACAACAGATACATTAGAGAGCACAAAAAATCCAGATACAGATGTGTTTTTTGAAAACAAAATGACGGTGCGCAAATTAGAAAAAATGGCAAACAAAAACATAGAAGCTCCCATTTGTCTAAGCAAACCAGTGCGATTTCAAAATGAGGAGTTAAAACAAATAGAAGCACAAACCTTTCAAGCAAAATCCACAAAATGGGAACAAAAGGTGGAAAATGTTCACATATTTTTAGCGAAAAATCAATACACTGAAATAGAAATGGTTGCGAAAAAGATAACAAAATTAATTCAAGAAAAGGGCTTGCGTTATCGTGATATAGCGATTATTACAAAAAATATTCAAAATTATAGCAATTTAGCAAAAGTAATTTTTGAAAAGTATAACATTCCTATTTTTATTGATGAAAAACGTGAATTAAGCCAAAACAGTATCATTCAATATATTTTAGCAATTTTGGATATGATCCGTAAAAATTACAGCAAAGAAACAGTGTTTCAATACATGAAAATGGGATGGAACCATATGGAACCAGAAGATAGTTTCAAATTTGAGAATTATTGCACCAAATGGGGGATTAAACAAAATAAATTTAAGCATGATTTTACATACGAGCTAGAGAGCAAAAAACAAGAAGTAGAATATCTAAATCAGTTAAGAAAGCAAATCATAGACCCATTAGAGAATTTAAAACAAGATATCAAACAAGAAAAAACAGCAAAAGGTATGACAATGGCATTGTATCAATTTTTACAAGGACAAGAAATAGAAACGCAAGTAGCACAAAAAATAGAAGCATTGTATGCAAATGGAAAAATAGACTTAGCACAAGAATATAAAGAAAGTTATGAAATTGTCATTCATTTGTTAGATGAGATTGTGGCAATCTTTGGGAATGATACCATTACCATTGAACAATACGAAAACTTATTAAGACAAGGATTGAAAGCAAGTAGTTTAGGAAAAATACCAGGAACACAAGATCAAGTCATTATGGGGGATGTGGATCGTTCTAGAAGCCACAAAGTAGAAGTGGTATTTATGATTGGGTTAAACGATGGCGTGTATCCAAGTGTCAATAAAAGTGAAGGCTTTTTAGATGATGAAGAAAGACAAGAACTAAAAGAACAAGGGATTGAACTAGCAAAAGGAACACTAGAAAACTTATATGACGATAATTTTAATATTTATAAAGCCTTTACGACGGCACAAAGAGAAATCTATTTATCTTACAGTTCGTCCAATACCGATGGAACAGCTTTAAGACCATCCATTTACATTACCAAAATTAAAAAAATGTTTCCAAAGCTACAAGAACAAAGTGATGTGACAAAACAGACCTATGAAATTACAACACCTAAAGCAACCTATGAAACACTAATTGAAAAACTAGCACAAGCACAAGAAGTAGGAGAGCTTGAAATCAAATGGAAAGAAGTGTATCAATAC
Organism: uncultured Clostridia bacterium; assembly: GCA_947625645.1. Taxonomy (GTDB): domain Bacteria; phylum Bacillota; class Clostridia; order TANB77; family CAG-508; genus CAG-269. The sequence continues at coordinate 42,273 of CANQPE010000006.1, forward strand.
TTCAAAAATCAAAAGATGTGGGACACAAAACTAAAAAAAGATATCCAAGCGATTCACTACACAAATTTACCGCAAGACATTCAAAAAGAAACCATTCAAAAATTATATGGAAATACATTAACCACTAGCATTTCAAGGCTAGAAAGGTACCAAAGTTGTCCGTTTTCTTATTTCTTACAATATGGCTTAAACCTAAAGGAAAAGGATGAATTAAAAATTCAAAGTTTTGACACAGGATCTTTTATGCATGAAGTAATCGATATGTTTTTTGAACACGTCAAAGAAACAAACCAAGAATTACCAACTTTGTTAGCAGAAGAACACACCATAGAAGCCATTGTAAAAGAGATTATTGAAACAAAATTAGATTATGAAAAATATAGATTTACAGCAACAGTCAGGTATAAAATTCTTGTGCAACGCTTAGAAAGAATGGTAACAAAAGCTTTAAAATATATCATAGAAAGTTTAGTATATAGTGACTTTCATATAGAAGGCACAGAAATTGAATTTGGAAAAGGAAAATTATATTCACCAATTTTAGTAGAGTTAGAAGATGGGAAAAAAATTGAATTAATAGGAAAAATTGACAGAGTGGATATTGCAAAAACACCAGATGGAAATTATTTACGTATTATAGATTATAAATCTACAGCCAAAAACATTGACTTAAATGAGGTGTATGCAGGACTTCAAATACAGTTACTTACGTACATGGATGCCATTTGCCAGGAACAAGACTTGCTTCCAGCAGGAATTTTATATTTTGGACTATTAGAGCAAATGATATCAACCAAAAAAAGAATATCAGAAGAACAAATGGAAGAAGAACTGAGAAAACATTTTAAAATGAAGGGGCTTATTTTGGCAGAGGTCAAAGTGATTCAGATGCAAGATAAAAACTTAAAAACCGGAACCTCTACAATGATTCCAGCAGGGATTACTAACTCAGGGGGCATCAGTAAAAGAGACACCAATGGCGTAGACCGAGAAGAATTTGAAATCTTGCAAAATTACATCAAAAAACTAATCAAACAAATTGGAAAAGAAATTTTGCAAGGCAAAATAGATTTAAAGCCATACAATCATAAAAGAAAAACACCATGCAAATACTGTAGTTATCATTCTATATGTGGATTTGACACGAGAAATCATGGCAACCAATATCAATATATTGGAAATTTAAGCAAAGAGGAAATGATACAAAAAATGAAATAAGGAGGCACTATGGATTTATCAAATGAAGCCATTATACATGTGAAAACGCCGAAAGTAGAATATATACAATTTAGAAAATTATTAGAATACAAAGATGACATAGTACATGCATTTTCAGTGGGAAAGGAAGCAGATTATAGAACCATAAATAAAGAAACATATGATAAGGCCATTCGAGATTATGAAAATTTATGTACAAGCCTAGGATTAGATAAAAACAATTTAGTAAAGCCCAACCAAATGCATACAGATGAAATTAAAATTGCACAGGAAAAAATAGAAACAGGAAGACCAGATATTAATATAGCAGAATATATTCATACAGATGGGCTTATTACACAAAAAAAGAATTTAATATTAGCCACAACAAGTGCCGATTGTATTCTCATGTTATTTTTTGACCCTGTTACGAAAACGATTGCTGCCATTCATTCTGGGTGGAAAGGAACGTATCAAGAGATTGGGAGTAAAGCGGTGCAAAAAATGCAAAAAGAATGTGGTGTAAAGCCGGAAAATATAATATGCTGTATGTGTCCAAGCATTCGAAGTTGCCATTTTGAAGTGCAAGAAGACGTCAAGAACATGTTTGCGGAAAAATTTGGAGACCTAAAAGACACCATTATCCAGAAAAAATCTAGTGAAAAAGGAAAGTGGAATATTGACACCGTATTATTAAATACGATACAATTACAAAAGCAAGGATTAAAACCACAAAATATTATAGATAGCAAAATTTGTACAGTATGCCATAGCCAGATTTTGCATTCGTATCGCGTAGAAAAAGAAGGATTTGGATTAGAAACTGCTGTGATCATGCGAAAATAGAAGGAGATAAAAATGTATCAAACATGGGAAGAATTAGAAAAATCAATTGAAAACTGCCAGAAATGCAAACTCTGCAAAATGAGGCAAAACATTGTATTTGGAGTAGGGAACAAAGAAGCTAAAATCATGTTTATAGGGGAAGGACCAGGCGCAGATGAAGACAGACTAGGAGAACCATTTGTGGGGAGAGCAGGAAAACTTATGAATATGGCATTTGAGATGGTGGGCATTAAAAGAGAAGAAGTATATATAGCCAATATTGTAAAATGTAGACCACCAGGAAATAGAAATCCAGAAGATGATGAGTGTTTTGCTTGCATGGATTACTTAAGAAATCAAGTCATTTTAGTAAAACCAGAAATCATTGTTTTACTAGGCAGTGTAGCACTCAAAAATATTTTAGGAAAAGAATATGGAATCACAGCAAGCAGGGGAAAGTGGGTAGAAAGAAAAGGAATACGATACATGCCTACATGGCACCCTGCAGCCTTGCTCCGCGATGAAAGTAAAAAAGTGGACTTTATCAAAGATTTGATGCAAGTTGTATAAATTGGTAGGCGTGTCTTATGAAGGACGTATCTTTTTAGGGCAAAGTGCTGATGAGGTATGTTACCAATAGAAAGGGATATTTGAGTAAAAATGAAGGAACCAATACAGGAAAAAGTAGAATATTGTTTGAACTGCAAGGTGAAGCCTTGTAGCAATAAAGGATGCCCATTAGGAAATGATATTCCTGGGTTTATCCAAGCTGTAAAACAAGGGAATATAAAAGAGGCATATAGCATTCAGTGTGAAACAAGTGTATTACCAGGTGTGTGTGGGAGAATTTGCCCGCACCAAAAGCAGTGCCAAGGCAGTTGTGTGAGAGGCATTAAGGGGGAAACTGTAAAAATTGGAGACATTGAGGCATATGTATTTGACAAAGCTATGGAAATGGGATTGTCATTGCGCGCCATGTACGATTTGCCATCAAAGGTGCAAGCCCAACCTAAAAAAGTAGCTGTAGTAGGAGGCGGCCCAGCAGGATTAACCTGTGCAGCCTTTTTAGCAAGAGAAGGAGTGCAAGTGACAATTTATGAAAAACATTCGTATTTAGGTGGTTTATTGATGCATGGAATTCCTGATTTTAGACTTCCAAAAGAACTTGTACAAAAAACTATTGAAATGATTTTAGCATTAGGGGTACAAGTGCAATATGGGAAGACAATAGGGAAGGAGATTCAATTAGAAACATTAAAACAAGACTATGATGCCATTTTTCTTGCAATAGGTGCCAATCAATCTTCCAAAATGGGGGTAGAAGGCGAAGAGTTAGAAGGTGTTTATGGCGGAAATGAGTTATTGGAAAAAAATGAACATCCAGATTATAGTGGGAAAGTGGTAGCTGTTGTTGGCGGTGGCAATGTGGCTATGGATTGTGCCAGAACCATCAAAAGGAAAGGGGCTAAAGAAGTTAAAGTGATTTATCGACGAGCACGCGAGCAAATGCCAGCTGAAAGAAAGGAAATAGAAGAGGCTGAAAAAGAAGGCATTGAATTTCTTTTCCAAAATAATATTGTTAAGATATTAGGAGAAAGCCATGTCAACAAAGTGGAACTCATTCGTACAGAATTGGTAAAAAAAGAAGGAGAAAAACGAGAAGTACCAGTCAACATAGAAAATAGCAATTATCAAATTGCTGTAGATGATATTGTAATGGCACTAGGAGGAATGGTAGAGGATGAGGCATTGTATCTACCTTTAAACCATAATCAATGGGGCAATATTATTGTAAATGAGGCGTATCAAACATCAGATCCAAAAGTGTTTGCTGGTGGAGATTTAGCTGGGATAAAAGGAACTGTTGCATGGGCTGCAAAATCAGGAAGAGAAGCGGCAAAGAGCATAGTAAAGTTTATGGAATCAAAAACTGCCAAATGCTAATATAATATGCATTTGGCAGTTCTAGTTAGATATTATACTTTTTCTCCAAGCCCAAATAAACCAAAAACCAATTTTTTGATGTTCTTGAAAAGCAATTTTAATTTACTTTGTTCTTTTGTTTCAATGGAAATAGCAGTTTCTATGCCACCATTTTCCAAAACATTATATTTATGTTCTAGTTGATTCATTTTTTCTATGTAATAATTGTTAAAGAATGTATAACCATCTGCTGTCCCAATGTAATTTCTAAAATGAGATAATTTTTTTCGGTAGTTTTCGACTTCTTCTAGGTTAGAAATTTGTTCAAACAAGTGGTCAAAACAATTGGAAATAATAAGGTTTTGGGTATATAGAAATGTGATTTTGATATTGTTTTTTAGGTCACCAATTTTTTTTACTAAATTATCTACTTTTTTATTGCGGTCGTCAATTTCTAAAATTCTATTATTTAATGTAATAATGGTTTCTTCCAATTGCAAAATGTCATCAAGTGCATTTTCAATGGCAAGAAATACTTTTGGAGAAGTAATTTCTGCTAATTTCATTTTAAAGGTATCATTGCTGTTGAGCGTACTTTCAAACAAAACGTCTTCGCCTACGATATAAGCTAACTCATTGACAAGACAACATTCTAAAGGGTAATAAGAAGGGCTTGTTGTTTCAAAACTGACACCGTAATATTTCACACAATCTTTTTCAATGCCAATGATTTTGGAAGCCATCAATTGCACGGCAGCTTCGTTTAAAGCTAATCCATAAGTTTTAAATTCTGTATAATCACAAAGACCCATACGAAGCAAATAATTCTTGTTATCTTTTATTTCTTGAATATGGTGGATACATTCATGGATGGCAAATTCTTCTCTGTCTTCTGCTGGAATATGCTCATGGAAGTAGATAGAATTATTTTTATAAAAGTACTTGGCTTCTGCCATTCCTTCTGGCATTTTGGCAACATACATATCTAAACGAGATAGTTTAATAAACAACTCTTTTTCATCTAGGCCAAAATTAGGAAATGTAGCGCAAATTTTGGAAGAAATGTTTTTGGCAAGACTATTAATTTCCAAAGTATCTAATTTCTGGATAACTTCAATTCCATCCTTTCGTAATTCTGATTCAATGCTCATATGAATTCTCCTTTGTATATAAAATTCTAATGATATTATACAATAAAACAAAAGGAAATACATTTCAAATATATTAAAAGTTTATGACAATTATATTACAAGACAAAAAAGATACACAAGGAAATGTGCATCTTTTCAGATTTTATTTTACAACAATATTATAAATTTTATTTGTTACATAAATTTCTTTCACAATTTGTTTTCCATCCAATTTATCTGCAACAGCTTGATGAACCATATTTTTAACTTCAGATTCTGCTAAATCTTTTTCAATGGTAATGGTTGCTTTTAATTTCCCATTCAACTGAATTGGTAAGGTGATTTCATCAGAAATTGTTTTTGTTTCATCATAGGTAGGCCAAGTTTCGTAAGAGATGGTGTTGGTATGACCTAACGTAGACCATAGTTCTTCTGTAATGTGCGGTGCAACAGGGTTTAGTAACTTCAAAAATCCTTCTGCATATTCACGTGGGAAAATAGCTTCTTTTTGAACGGTATTGATAAAGATCATCATTTGAGAAATAGCGGTATTAAAGTTCATGGTTTCATAATCATGTGTTACTTTTTTAACAGTATAGTGATAAGCTTTTTCCAAGTTTGTATTTTCTGCATCTTGAATTTTATTAGATTCAGTGTATAGCCTCCATACGCGGTCTAAAAATTTGCGAGAACCATCAATTCCATTAGGGTCCCATGGTTTAGCACTTTCAATAGGCCCCATGAACATTTCATAAACTCTTAAACTATCTGCCCCATATTCTTTTACCATATCATCTGGGTTGATAACATTTCCTCTTGATTTACTCATTTTTTCGCCATTTGGTCCTAGAATCATTCCTTGATGACGAAGTACGGCAAAAGGTTCTTGCACAGGAACAAGTCCTTTTTTGTACAAATATTGATTCCAAAAACGAGAATACAACAAATGTCCTACGGCATGTTCTGGACCACCAACATATAAATCAACGGGTAGCCAATGTTTTAGCAGTTCTTGATTTGCCATTTCGTCTTGATTATGTGGGTCAATGTAACGTAAGAAATACCAGCTTGAACCAGCAGAACCAGGCATGGTGCTAGTTTCTCTTGTGGCAGGCTTTCCTTCAAATGTTGTGTGGACCCAATCAGTAGCATTATCTAATGGAGAAGCCCCTGTTTTAGAAGGACTATAATCTGCAAGCTCTGGTAAAATAAGAGGTAATTCTTCATCTGGTAGAGCCTTTATTTCATCATCAACAAAAACAATTGGAATTGGTTCACCCCAGTAACGTTGTCTTGCAAAAATCCATTCACGTAGTTTATAATTTACTTTTCTTGTACCAACACCGTTTTCTTCAAGCCAAGCAATCATTTTAGAAATGCCTTCTGTTTTATCAAGACCGTCTAAAAATTCAGAATGAATATGCACACCATCACCAGTGAAGGCTTCTTTTGAAATGTCTCCCCCTTCTAAAACAGGGATAATTTCTAAGCCAAATTTAGTAGCAAATTCGTAATCTCTTTGATCATGTGCAGGAACTGCCATAATGGCACCAGTTCCATAACTTGCCAAAACATAATCAGAAATCCAGATAGGAATTTTTTTACCATTGACTGGGTTAATAGCATAGGCACCTGTAAACACACCAGTTTTTTCTTTGTTTAATTCCGTTCTTTCTAATTCAGATTTAGAAGCACTTAATTGGATATAAGCATTGACTTCTTTTTCTTGCTCAGAAGAGGTAATGGTTTTTACCAAAGGATGTTCTGGTGCAAAAACGCAGTAAGTAGCACCAAATAGAGTATCTGGTCTTGTTGTGAAAACTGTAAAAGAAGTACCGGAAAAACCATCAATTTGAAAGGTAACTTCTGCACCTTCAGAACGACCAATCCAATTTCTTTGGATTTCTTTCGTGGAATCTGGCCAGTCAATATCTTCTAAGCCATCGATTAAACTGTCTGCATATTTTGGAATGTCTAAAACCCATTGTTTCATGTTTTTACGAACAACAGGGAAGCCACCTCTTTCACTTTTTCCATCAATGACTTCGTCATTAGAAAGGACGCAACCTAATTCTTCACACCAATTGACAGGCATTTCAATTAATTTTGCCAATCCATCTTCAAATAATTGTTTAAAAATCCATTGTGTCCATTTATAGTAAGAAGGATCACAAGTGGAAATTTCTTTATCCCAGTCAAAAGAAAGACCAAGCATTTTTAATTGTCTTTTAAATGTTTCAATATTTGTTAACGTAAATCCTGCAGGATGATTTCCTGTTTTGATAGCATATTGCTCAGCAGGAAGTCCAAAAGCATCCCACCCCATAGGGTGCAACACATTATACCCTTGCATTCGTTTCATCCTAGACATAATGTCTGTAGCGGTATACCCTTCGGGGTGACCTACGTGCAATCCCTGTCCAGAAGGATAAGGGAACATGTCTAAAGCATAGTATTTTGGCTTAGAGAAGTCCCACACATCTGTATAAAAGGTTTTATTTTTATCCCAATAGTCTTGCCATTTTTTTTCAATTTCTAAATGATTATATGTCATGATACAGCCTCCTTGCTTGTAAAGTTTCTACGATTCATTTTTATGATAAAGAGGAAATTATTCTAACATAGAATAAATATCTCCCAAAGGTAATTCTTCATTTAAACGTTTAATAGCTTCTGCAAAAATAGGCGCCATAGAAAGAACTGTAATTTTGTCAATTTTCTTTTCTTCTGTTAGCGGAATGGTGTTTGTAATCACAAGTTCCTTAATAGAAGAATTTTTAATTCTATCAATGGCAGGACCAGATAGTACCCCATGTGTACATCCAGCGTAAATTTCTCTTGCACCAAATTTTTCTAGAATTTGAACCGTCTCAATTAAAGAACCGGCGGTATCAACTTCATCATCGAAAATTAAGGCACATTTATCTGAAACATCACCAATAACTGTACTTGCAATAGCATGGTCATCATTGCCAAGACGACGTTTATCAATTAAGGCGATAGGGCATCCGAAAAATTCAGAATATTTGTAAGCTTTTTTAGAACTTCCTGCATCTGTTGCAACCACAACCATATCTTGTGGCGGAATATTTTTGGATTTAAAATAAGATTGCAACGTGTATTGTGCGGTTAGACGGTCACAATTGATGTTAAAATATCCTTGGATGGCAGGGTTATGCAAATCACAAGTTGTAACTCTGTCTGCACCAGCAGCTTCAATAATTTGAGCAATCAGTTTAGCGGTAATAGGAATACGAGGCTGATCCTTTTTATCAGAACGTGAATACATGAAGTAAGGAAGAATCACAGTAATTCTTTTAGCAGAAGCACGTTTTAAGGCATCTACTGTAATTAATAATTCCATAATCCTTTCATTAACAGGTGGTTTCGTTGTTTGAACCACATATACGTCATGGTCACGAACGGTCTCTAATAGTTGAACAAAATTGTTGTCATTTTTAAATTTAAAACAGTTCATTTTTCCTACAGGTAATTGCAAAATATCACAGATTTCTTTTGTAAATTCTTCACTTGATGGGCAAGCAAAAATTTTAATTTTTTTCATATTTCTCATATTCCTTTCTAGGCACAGTTTAAAAAACAATTTGCATGGCGTACAAAATTTTAATTCTGCTTTTTAACTGATTTCCCCTTTAATATCACATCTATTATAATATATAGTAGGGGCTTAAGTCAACATCTTGTCGAAATTTACAAGTTTTTTTTTGAATAACTGAGAAAATTCCCTTCCAAAAATCAAAAAAATATGATACAATACAAAAGTAATTGTGAGTTTAAGTAGAAGAAAGTGATTAAACAAATGGTTACCCGGGAAAGGAATGTAGAAGAAAATGGGCAAAAAGTTACTAATAACAGAGAAACCGTCTGTGGCTATGGAATTTGCAAAAGCACTCAAAATGAATGTGAATAGAAAAAATGGGTATATCGAAGCAAATGACTGGATTATCACATGGTGTGTAGGGCATTTAGTTACAATGAGCTATCCAGAAAAATATGACGAAGCATTAAAATTTTGGCGATTAGATACCTTACCATTTATTCCAAAAGAATGGAAATATGAAATTATACCAAATGTACAAAAACAATTTGATATTATTGAGCAATTAATGCATAGAGATGATGTAGAAGAAATATATAATGCAGGGGACTCTGGAAGAGAAGGAGAGTATATACAGAGGCTTGTTTTTATGATGGCAAAACCAAATCCCAATATCAAGATGAAACGTGTATGGATAGATTCCCAAACAGAAGAAGAAATTTTAAGAGGAATTAGAGAAGCAAAAGATTTATCGGAATACAATAGCTTATCAGATAGTGCATATTTGAGGGCCAAAGAAGATTATTTGATTGGAATTAATTTTTCAAGATTATTATCCATTATTTATGGAAAAAGATTGGCACAGAGGATTCAAGAAGAAAAAGCTTCTATTTCTGTGGGGAGAGTGATGACTTGTGTTTTGGGGATGATTGTCTCAAGAGAAAGAGAAATTAGAAACTTTGTGAAAACAAAATATTATAAAATCATTGGAAAATTTGGACAAGAGCAAGAAACCATAGAGACCGAATGGAAAGTAACCAATTTATCTAGTGTGTATGAATCTCCCAAGTTATATAATGAAACAGGTTTCAAAAAAGAAAGTGATGCCAAACAGTTTATTAGCGAGTTAGCACAAAAAAAGGCAAAAGTAACAGAATTAAAAAAATCCAAGCAAAAGGAAAATGCACCACTATTGTTTAATTTGGCAGAAATCCAAAATGAATGTACCAAACGTTTTAAAATTAAGCCAGATGAAACACTCGAAATCATACAAAATTTGTATGAAAAAAAATTAGTCACTTACCCAAGAACAGATGCAAGGGTGCTATCCACGGCTGTTGCGAAAGAAATCAAAAAGAACCTAAATGGAATTGCAAAAGGCTTTCAAGACGAAGAGATAAAAGGGTATTTACAAAAAATGATAGATGAAAAATATTCTACCAATTTAATCAAAACAAAATATGTAAATGATAGTAAAATTACAGACCACTATGCCATTATTCCAACAGGGCAAGGGTATGAAAATTATGAAAAATTACCAGACTTACAAAAAAAGATATATAAAGTCATTGTAAAAAGGTTTTTAGCAATTTTCTATCCACCAGCAGAATTTAACAAAATACAACTAACAATCGACGTATATGAAACAGAAGAAAGCAAAACCAGAGAAAGTTTTTTTGCTAGTACAAAAGTGTGTGTCAAGCAAGGCTATTTAGAAATTTTAAAACCATCCACAACCAAGGAACAAACTGTGGAAAATGAGAGTAAAAAAGATGAAAATGTTGCGTTAGTAAAAAATCTAAAAAAAGGACAAGAAATTTTATTGCAAAATGCAGAGATAAAAGAAGCTGAAACAACACCACCATCTAGGTATAATTCTGGTTCTATCATACTTGCAATGGAAAATGCAGGAAAATTGATAGAAGATGAAGAATTAAGAGAGCAAATTAAAGGCGCAGGAATTGGAACAAGTGCAACAAGAGCAGAAATTATGAAAAAATTAGAAAAAATTAAATATATTGAAATTAATACCAAAACACAAATTATTACGCCAACCAAAAAAGGAGAAATGATTTATGACATAGTGGCAAATGCTATGCCAGATATGCTAAACCCAAAATTAACAGCAAGTTGGGAAAAAGGGCTTGACTTAGTAGCAAAAAAACAAATTAAACCAGATGAATTTATGGAAAAGTTAGAAAAATATATCCATTCAAAATTTGACAAATTGGTTGTCAAAATGTAATTTGCGGAAGGAATGTGAACTAGTATGAATACAATTTTAGGCGAGTTAGGCAAATCAGAGAAATTTGTTAAACTGGTTAATCAAATAGAAACCACAAAAAGTCCGATGGGAATATCGGGCTTAACTAGCGTTGGGATGCTAGAAGTGTTAGCAAGCATTCATGAATATACCAAAAGACCAATTGCGATTATCACATATAATGAGGTGCAAGCAAAGCAAATTGTGGAAAATTTGAAACTGTTTACAGATAAAGTAGTGTTTTTTCCCAAAAAGGAGATTGTAACCTATGATTATGTCGCAGAAAGCAAGGATTTGCCATATGCTAGAATTGAGGCATTAAATAGGCTAAGAGGAAAAAAACATCAGATTTTAGTGACGACCATAGAAGCGGTTATGCAAAAATTACCAAGTAAAAAGACATTATTCAAAAATATTCTAACATGCAAGGTAGGGCAGGTATATTCCTTAGAAACAATCAAAAAAACGCTAGTAAATTTAGGGTATACCAGATGTGACTTAATAGAAGGAAGAGGGCAGTTTAGTGTCAGAGGTGGCATTTTAGACATTTCCATGAATGAAACAACTGGTGTAAGAATTGAATTTTGGGGAGATGAGGTAGACTCTATTAGAAATTTTAATATTGTCAGTCAAAGGTCAATTAATACATTAGAAAAAGTAGAAATAGAGCCAGCACATGAATATATTTTAGAAAGACCGCTAGAAGAAATTTATCAAAATATGAGAAATTTAATTGCAAATGATTCACAAGAAGAGATTATTGAGCAAGACATAGAGCAGATAAAAGCAGGCAATTATATTAGTAAAATGGATAAATATTTTGATTGTTTTTATGAAGAACAAGAAACCATTTTAGAGTATTTAGATAGTCAATATATCATTGCATTAGATGAAACAACCAAAATAGAACAAAGGGCTAACAATATTATTACAGATACAGAAAATGTAACGCGATTATTAATAGAAAAAGAAAAAATTGTGCCACAGGCTATTAGCAATATTAAGCCATATTCTAGTATTGAGAAGGCAATCGAGCAAGGGGACAAAAATAGTATTTATATAGAAAAACAAGACACACAAGTAAAAGAACCAGTTCAGAAGTATGCCTTTCAGTATAAACAAATTACATATTATAAAAGTGAAATGGAAAATGTATTTCAGGATGTCAAAAGAGAATTGCAGAAAAATACAAATATATACATTGTGGTATCCAATCTAGAAAAAGCCAAAAAAATGCAAGACATATTAGAAAAGGAAGAAATCTTTAGTAAGATAGAAGAAAAGCTGGACAAAACCATTATTGTCAAGACAGGACAAAAAATAGTTACCATTACCATAGGAAAGCTGACGGAAGGGTTTTTAAATGAGGAAATCCATCAAATGGTAATTAGTGCAGATGAATTGATAGATGGGGGAAAGGCAAAAAGAACCTTTTCAAGCCAAGCATATAAAGAGGGAGAGAAGGTTGTTTTTGCGGACTTAAAAATGGGAGACTATGTGGTGCATAAAAATTATGGAATTGGAATTTATATTGGTGTAAATACAATAACAGCAGATGGAACCACAAAAGACTACATTAAATTAAAATATCAAAATGATGATATTTTGTATGTGCCAACCAACCAATTAGATACCATACGTAAATATATTGGAGGAGAAACCTTAACACCACCAATTAACAAACTAGGAAGCAAAGATTGGAGAGAGACCAAGGCCAAAGTTAAGAAAAATCTACGTGAAGTGGCAAGAGAGTTAATAGAGCTATATGCCAAAAGAGAAAAGGCAAAAGGGTTCCGTTTTAGCCAAGATACTCCATGGCAGGCACAATTTGAAGAGCAGTTTCCATACCAAGAAACAGAGGATCAATTACGTTGTATTGAGGAAGTAAAAAAAGATATGGAGACAGAAAAACCTATGGATAGGCTTCTATGTGGGGATGTGGGGTATGGAAAAACAGAAGTTGCCATTCGTGCAGCATTTAAAGCTGTGATGGACCATAAGCAAGTAGCATATTTAGTACCAACCACAGTTTTAGCACAACAGCAGTATGAGGAATTTAAAAATAGGATGAAAGATTTTCCCATTAAGGTAGAAATTTTAAACAGATTTAAAACTGCCAAATATCAAAAAGAGGTTCTAAAAAAATTAGCATTAGGGGAAGTGGATATTGTTATAGGAACGCATAGAATGCTGAGCAAAGATGTGGAATTTAAAGATATTGGGCTATTAATTATTGATGAAGAGCATCGTTTTGGCGTAAAGGCGAAAGAAAAAATCAAACAATATAAGGCTAATATTGATGTGCTTACCATGACAGCAACGCCAATTCCTAGAACGATGCACATGTCAATTGTAGGCATTCGAGATATGTCTGTTATTTATGAACCACCACAGAACCGAAAACCAGTCCAAACTTATGTATTAGAATATGATGCAGAAGTGATTAAAGAAGCCATTATCAAAGAGATTGAGCGAGAAGGGCAGGTATTTTATATTTTCAATAGTGTAGAAAACATTCAAAAAAAAGCAGATGATATTGCTAGATTGGTTCCAGAAGCAAGTGTTGCCTATGCACATGGCCGTATGACAGGAAGAGAAATTGAAGATATTATGCAAGATTTTATTGAAAAGAAGACCAATGTATTGGTATGTACAACCATTTTAGAGTCAGGCATTGATATTCCAAATGCCAATACCATTATTGTAGAAAATGCGGATAGAATGGGACTTGCACAGCTATATCAAATTCGTGGAAGAGTAGGGAGAAGCAATAGGCAAGCATATGCATATATTACGTATAAAAGAGATAAAATGTTAGCAGAAGTGGCAGATAAAAGATTAAAAGCCATTAAAGAGTTTACAGAGTTTGGGTCAGGATTTAAAATTGCTATGAGAGATTTGGAAATTAGAGGTGCAGGAAGCTTATTAGGAGAAATTCAATCAGGGCACTTAGAACAAGTGGGGTATGATACCTATTGCCATCTATTAGATGAAGTTGTTAAAGAAATTCAAGGGGTTGCAGTTGAACCAGACATTGATTTACAAATTGATTTGAATGTAACAAGTTACATTCCAGATGAATATATTGCAGACAGTAGCCAAAAAATAGAAATCTATCAAAATATTGCATTATGTAAGAACGAAGAAGATATTAGCAATGTTGTGGATGAGATGATTGACCGATTTGGTACGATGCCACCAGAATTAGAAAACTTATTAGACATTGCTAGAATAAAATATTTGGCTAAACCTTTTTATATCAGCAAAATTGCTAGTAAAAAAACAGCAGTGGTATTTACATTTGAGCAAAGCAAATTTACAGTAGATGTTGTAAAACTGGTGGAAAAATACAGAAATCGTATTAAATTTCAGCCAGGAATTAAACCAATGCTTACCTTTGAGATAGGTTCAATCAATGAAAGGCAAATTTTAAATGATGTAACAGAACTTTTAAAAAGTATAGAACCTCAGAAGCTTGAAAAAGCATAAAAAAAAGAATATAATAGAACAAAGTATAAAAAACATTGTAAAAAGGTACAATAAAATAAAAAAAGAAGGGAAAAGTATGCAAATAATTTCAAGCAAGGAAAATGAGTACATGAAACATATCAAAAAATTAAAAGATAAAAAATATAGAGATATGCATAACGAATATATGATAGAAGGTGTCAAATTAATTGAAGAAGCCATCCAAGAAAAAGTGAAAATTAAGCAGATTATCATATGTGATGATTGTGAAAAAATAGAGGGCATTCCTAAGGAACTTATGTATGAAATTGCAAAATATGAATGCATCTATGTTACCAAAAAGGTATTTGAAAGTATTACCAGTGTTGTGGAACCACAAGGCATAATTGCTATTTTGGAAAAAACAAACCCAAACCAGCAAATTAATTATCAGGAAGATATTATTATTGCATTAGATGATATTCAAGACCCAGGAAATTTAGGAACCATTTTAAGAACGGTAGACAGCATTGGGTTAACGCAAATTTTGGTATCAAAAGGAACAGCAGATAGTTTTAATCCGAAAGTGGTTCGTTCCACAATGGGAGCAATTTTTAGAGTGAATATCATTGAATGTGAAGATTTAAGAAAAGAATTAAAAGAAATAAAAAAGCATAAATTTGAAATACTCGTGACATCATTAGAAACAGAAAAAAGTGTTTTTGACATAGAATATCATAAAAAAGTCATTGTAATTGGCAATGAAGCAAATGGTGTATCAAAAACAATACAAGACATAGCAGACCAGAAAATGAAAATTCCAATGTTAGGAAAAACAGAAAGTTTAAATGCTTCTGTGGCAACAGGAATTATTGGTTATGAATATGTGAGACAAAAAATGAAAAATCAAAAGTAGGAGAAAATGTTATGAAAATACACGTAGTATTGGTAAATCCAGAAATCCCACAAAATACAGGAAATATTGCAAGAACATGTGCTGCCATTGGTGCAAAATTGCATTTAGTGCATCCATTAGGGTTTAGCATCTCTGAAAAAGCGTTAAAAAGAGCAGGACTAGACTATTGGGATAAATTAGACATAGAAGAACATATTTCATTTGAATCATTTTTAAAAGAATATCCACCAGAAGAGACAAATATGTTTTTTGTAACGACAAAAGGAAAACAAGTCTATTCAGACCCTGCCTATGACCAAATGGAGGAAGTTTTCATCTTATTTGGAAGAGAAACCAAGGGACTCCCTGAAGATATTTTACAAAAATATCTTACCAAAACAATTCGCATTCCTATGCGAGAGACACTTCGCTCATTAAACTTATCTAATTCAGTGGCAATTGTAGCATATGATATATGCAGACAAAATCATTTTGAAGGGTTAGAGACAATTAGTCAGTATTTTTAGAAGGTAGCGAAGAGGTTGAAATCTTTTCTGACTAGATTTGAGTGCGGAGGGAATGTGAATAATATGGGAAGAAAAAGAGATGAGGTATTAAAGATTTTTTTGATATTTTTTATTGGCAGTATTTTTGGATTTTTTCTTGAGATTGTATATGGTCTACTAATGGATAAAATATTAGTTTTTAGAAAGGGATTACTCTATGGACCATTTATACAAGTTTATGGAATGGGTGCTGTTGCTTATTATTTATTAATTTGTAAGGTAAAACAACCGGTAAAATTATTTTTCATGGGAATGATTATGGGGGGCATTTTGGAATATTGTTTTTCCTTTTTACAAGAGGTGATTTTTGGTACCATTTCATGGGACTATACAGATATGCCGTTTGATATTAATGGAAGGACATCTTTGCAATACTGCATTTTTTGGGGGATCATTGGTGTCGTGTATCTAAAGGTTTTGTTTCCTTGGATAGAAAAATTAGACCTATTGCTAGTGAATAAAGTGGCTAGGGGAATTACATATGTTTTATTTGGGTTTATGGTATTTGATGTTGTCATATCATGCATGGCAGGAATGAGGCAGGATGCAAGAAAAAATCAAATTCCACCAAGAAACAGAGTGGAGACGTTTATTGACAAGCATTATCCAGATGAATTTATGGATAAAGTTTATGTGAATAAAAAAGAAGTTTAAGAAATTTTGTCCCAAAAGGGACATATTTTTTTAACAAAAGTGTCGTAAAGTATTATACTTTACGACACTTTTATTGTAGCACAAGAATATAAAGA
>CANQPE010000007.1 GCA_947625645.1 uncultured Clostridia bacterium
GACATTTCTATATTTTCTTATCGTGTTCATTTTCGTCCCCTATTCATTTTTGGATTTTACTGCCTTTGAATATTTTTTTCTTTATCTATACAGTTTCAGCATAGAATTGCGATATTCAACACAAATACACTAACCTATAGTTAATGTACTCACCTATATGTTTGATTTCATATAGGTTTTTTTCATATTTTTATCCATTGGTGCTTACCTATGGATTTTGTTTTTATGGTTATCCTTTCACGCCATATTTTTTTAAACATGCTAATGCTACATTCATGGCATAATTAAAATAGTAGTCCATTTGGTGCCCATTTTCACAATATGTTTTTAACTTTCTACTTTTTATTGCTCCATTGCATTTGTAGCATTTGCTCGCTTTGTCTTTTCTTAAAACTGTTGTAGAAAGAATGCCTTCTCTATATGCTTTGTAAATCATAAACTCTGTTATTTTTTCTCTTAGATAAATTGGTCTACTCTTTGAACTTTTGGTATAATAATAGGCTTTGTCTTTTGTCGCTAGCGCTGTAACTATTACTTCTACTTTATTTTCTATACAAAAATCTACAATCTGTCTGCTCATGACATGTGCATAATGGTTAATAATCCTGTTTGCTTTTTCTCGATACGTTTTGTGATTTTGCTTGATTTCTTGTAATTTTTTATTTTCTAAAATATTCTTTTTTTGCTTATTGAATAGTTTTGTGATTAAACTTTTGTATTCATTTCCACCAGATATAAATAATGTTTTAACTACTTCCCCTGTCTTGTTTATGACAACACATGTAGCTACTTTATCTGTATTAGAAAATGCAATTCCACATACTCGTACCTCTTCATGTTTCATTCGTTCTTTGATTGGTGTGACATCTTCTATTTTTCTTCTGACCGGAATATGTGCCATAACATAGTCTTTATGAATGACTAAGGTTGGTGATAAAATTTGTGCCTCTTCTGGAAAATTCCAGTTTTTAAATTTTGCATCAAACCATCTCCATTTTTTTCCGTCAAATAATTTGATACGAACGCTGCCATTTGATTCAACATTTTTATACATTCCCTTATACAAAATCAATGAGCAATGAAATGAAGTTGCTTTATTGGGTGACTGAAATTTTTCATTTTCTTCAGACATCTTTAAAAGCTCAAAATACGATTTTACTAAACCAATTGCTTGATTAATAGCTGCTCTTCTTAGTTCTGTTGGTGCATTTTGTTCAAAATATTCTGCTGGCTTTTCTCCTGTTATACCGATTATTGTTAGCTTTTCAAGCTCTCTTAAACATTTTTGTGTGGATAATGCTAGTAACTCTGTATATCGAAAAAGCAAATTGTAATAGGCTTCTATGATTTCATTATAGATTTCTTGTGTTAACTTCAAATATTCTGTTTGGTTGGTGTAAAATCTTATCTTGTATGTCGTTACACTGTATCCCGTTTTCTTTGTGTTATCTGCCATCATATTCTCCCTGATTTTTTTGTCATAAAGTAATATACTTTACGACAAAAAAATCTCTCAAATTGAGAGAGAAATGCGATAGCATTGTTACAGCGCCGGTGGGAAGAGGCGAGTAGCCTTAAAAATAGAAATCTTCTGAGGGCAAACGATATAACACGATCATTTAGTGATAGAATCTTAAAAAATTTTGGCTAAAAATATTGAATTTTATCTCAAAACATGTTACAATAAAAAGTGTCGTAAAGTATATTACTTTACGACACTTTTTTTTATTTATTTATAACTTTCTTCACTTCTCTTTCCTACTAATATAACTGCATACAAAAATAATGAAACATTTGCACCAAGTAATGTTCCTACTAACATTCCAATCCAAAACATAACTTGTCCCTCCTTTTTATGCTACTTTTATCTTTACCAAAATCATAAATTTTCATCGAAAATTAAAAACTTGTTCCAAAATTTTTTACTAAATCAAAAAAAACAATATAGTAAAGTAAAAAAGCATAAAAAATAGAAAAGTGATCCAATGGTAGGAATAGCAATAGAAGAAAATATAGCAAATGCAAAAAATTAGGGACAAAAAAGAACCGTCCCTAATTGTCCCTACTATAATTTTTCGCCACATTCACTGCAGAATTTGTCTGTTGGCTCATTCATCGTTTTGCATTTTGGGCATTGTTTTTTGTTTGTTTTTGGGTTTCCGCAATTTCCACAGAATTTTCCATTGTTTATTGTTCCACATGTTGTACATTTCCATTCTTCTTTTTCTGTATGTTGTGGTTGTTCCTTACTTAAATCTATTGTGCTGTTTTGGGCATTTTGCCATGGTCCTGTTGCTGCTCCGCCTGCCATTCCATTGCTTGCCATATTCATCATGCCAATTCCCATAAATCCATTCATGGCTCCATTGCTATTGTTAGCTGCTCCTTCTACTGCATTGGCATATGCTCCTACTAATTTTCCTTGTTGCATATAGGCATTTGAGCTTAGTTCATAGTTATCTATTTTCGTTTTTGATTCGTCATCTAAGGTAACAGATTCTACTGCAAATCCTAAAATGGTAATTCCTCTTTTTCTGATATCTGCATCAAAGACGTCTTCGTCCATCATTTGTTTGATTTCATCTGTTTGGCTTGGCATTTCTAAAACTGGGACCTTGTATTTTTCTGTTCCTAATTCATTTGCTACATTTTGGAATGCTGCCATAACTTCTGCTCGTACTTGGTCAATTAATTGCTCTTTTTTGTATACCTCTGCTGTTCCTGCCATTTCTGCCATAAATACAGCTGGGTTTGTTATTTTAAATGTATATTTTCCATAACATTTTATTTGCACTCGCAATGGTGTCACTGTGTTGGTCATTTGGTTTGGGATTGGATGTGACCAATCTTGAAAAGGAATTGGTGAGGCTGTTCCAAATTTATTGTCAATAATTTCTTTTGTATTAAAGAAAAATACCGCTTGTTCTTTGCTCGTTGCTCCATTGTATGTAAATCTTTGCCACATTTCTTTGAATGTCTTTCCAAATTCTCCTGCAAAAAAGGATGGTGATGATGAAGTATCAAATTCATAAACTCCTTCTTCTGCTGAAGCATCCAGTACCTTTCCATTATCATAAATAATGGCACATTGCCCTGGTCCTACAATAATTGTACTTTTATTGGTAATGACTCCTGTTGGCGTTGTTTTTTTGACCATCAAAATATCATTTGTCATATCTTCACATCGAATGGCTTCCTTCCATTGATCTTTTAGTGTGCTTCCTATGGCACCTGCTGCTGCTTTTATTAATCCCATAATTTCTTCCTCCTTATTTTCTTTCTCTTTCTAAATTTGCTAGTACCCAACTATATTCTCCTGTTGTAATGACACTGCCACAATATTCGCATTCTCCTGCTGATGTAATTTGTGTTGGTGCACCACAGTTTGGACAATTGGTTGTATTGATTTTATCTGTACCTTCTTTGGTTTGTAATCCTTTTTTACGCACAAATGTTAATAAATACGTATTGACATATTCTGTTTCTTTATTGCCCTTTATCACTTGCCTTGAAGTAGCATCAATAATATAGTCTGCCATTCTAGAGTTTAATCGAACGACTAATATATCTTTATCGCCTTCTTGTCTAAATGCAAATAAATTTGCATAGTTGACACAAATTCTGTCCATAATATTAATTTGATTATTATCAATATACCCTTGTAGCTGACTTTTATGTTGTTCAAACAATTCATTGGTTTCAAACACACGAATCACTGACCAATCCCTTGCTGACCATGCTTGTTGCAATTTAATAAACAAATTTTTACTTGAGGCAATAAATTCTTCTTTGCTAAATAATGGATCAATTTGTTTAATTTTTGCCTCTACTTCTTTTTCCCTCTGCTGGTAATCAATCACTGGTTGGACAGGGTAATCCATTCTCCTCCCATTTCTTGTTTTTTTCTCCAGAATCACATAAATGATAATGGCTACTATAATGACCCATACCCCTAAACTACCATAATTTACTGTTCCGCTACCATAGTTTGATCTGTATGAGCTTCCTGAGTCCCAATCGTCATAGTCTGAACTGCTACTCCATGAGTCACTACTGCTCCATGAACTACTGCCACCAGATGAATCATATGACTCAAAACTTCCTACATCTGCCTTGACATGTGTCGTATAAAATGCTAAACATAATATGGTAGTGATAAACAAGACTATTTTCTTCATTTGTTCTTCTTCTCCTCCCAAAATCTATCTCCGATTGAAACCATCTCCAATCTTTTCACTACCATTATATCTTTTTTAGTCGTTTTTTGTCAATAAAATTTTTTTGTTTTATCCAATTTTACTTGTAATATCTTTTTTCATTTTTCCAATAATCTTTTTTTCTAACCTCGATATGTAACTTTGGGAAATTCCTAATTCGTCTGCTACTTCTTTTTGTGTTTTTTCTTTCCCTGTTTTAAAGCCAAAGCGCATTTCCATGATATCTTTTTCTCTTTCATTTAATTTTAAAATAGAAGCTCTCAAAAGTGTTTTGTCTACTTCATCTTCTAAATTTCTAGATGTAATATCTGGGTCTGTTCCTAAAATATCTGAAAGTAACAATTCATTCCCATCACCATCTTTGTTTAATGGCTCATCAATAGATATTTCTCCTTTCATTTTATTACTTTTTCTTAGAAACATTAAAATTTCATTTTCAATGCAACGAGAAGCATATGTTGCTAGTTTAATATTTTTATCTGCCTTAAACGTGTTAACGCCTTTCATGAGCCCAATTGTTCCAATCGAAATTAAATCTTCTATCCCAATTCCTGTGTTTTCAAATTTTTTGGCAATATACACCACTAATCTCAAATTTCTTTCTACTAAAGTTTGTCTTGCCAACATGTTGTCTTCCTCTGATAATTGTTTAATATACATTTCCTCTTCTTCTGGCGAAAGTGGTGGTGGTAGCGTTTGACTTCCTGCGATATAAAATATGGGTAAATAATCAATTTCGTCATCCTCATTCATATACCTTGCACAGATTGCCCCTAAATTATTAATACTATTTTTTATCAATTCAAATAAATTCATTTTTCTATCCTTCCTTTCCTTCTATGCTTCTAGCTAATTTTATAAGATTTTAATTAAACTGCCATCCTTATCGCTAGATACCAATGATTTTTCAAACGTCTTAGATAAGTTCTAGGCCAATTAATGCCCTATACTCCCCCCTCTTTGTCAAAGACTTCGTATACAACCCTAAAATAATATTCTCTTTTTGTATTTCCTCTTCTGGTGTTATAAACTCTACTTTATCTGCTTTGATTCCTAATAACATTCCATTTTGTTTTCCTAAGGACGAATAAGGGATTAGTTTTAGTTTGGCTAAATATTGATTTCTGATTTCATCTGTTACATTTGTAAATTCACCTCCTATCATCTCATCTATATTTTGCAAAATTTCTCTTGGTAAAATATCTTCTAAAAGTGTCGCTTCTACAACAATAACTGGATTGCCGGTAAGAGGATCTTTTAGTAAGTTTCCTGTATCTACCATAGCTTTTGTTGTAACTGTTTTTCCATTCAAATAAATTTTTATATCACAATACATGTCATTTTTGGAAATTTTAGTTTTCACTATTTTAAATGCTGTGATTAAAATCATTGAAGCAATAATGGCACCTAAAAATACTGTTTTTAATGGATATGTTCCTAGAAATAATCCATTTTTCATGAGAATTTCTTGTGGTTTTACCACATATATCATAGCAAATGCTACACCACCAAATAAAAATGATGTCAAATAAAATATTAATATTTCCTTTGCCAATGATTTTACACCTTTGGGCTTATAGGCAATATATACGATAATAATAGATAGGATTATTTTTAAAAATAAATTAGAATAAATGGTGAAATTGGATATATAGCTCATAACTGCATAAATGGCTCCGTATACTACTTGCCATAAAAATTCTCATATGCTTAATTTGTATTTTTAAAATGATTGCCGAGGCATATATAATAATGCTATTCATAATGAGATTTTCTAAAATGACAATATCTAAATAGATCGTCATATTACCTCCATTCCTTCCTTGTATCAATATTTTTGTACTAGACCTATGATACCATAGTAACCATAAAAATGCTGTCATTTCTTATTGTAGAAAAAAAGAAATCATCGACAAAAAAGCCTGAAAATAATTATCTTTTTTAGATAACTATTTTCAGGCTTTTAGGAAAAAATATTACATATTTTTATTTTTATTTTTTCTTAAAAATGCAGGAATGTCTAAGTCATTTTGTGATGCATTAACTTCTGTATTAGATGGAATTGCACTAATTTTCTTTTCCCATGGTTTTGATACAATATTTTCTACCCCGATACTTGCTATTGGTTCATTTTTTTCAAACCCTGTTGCAATAACTGTTATTTGAATTTCATCTTCCAAGCTTGGGTCTGTTACAGTTCCAAAGATAATGTTTGCTTCTGGGTCTACACTACGTTGTACTAATTCTGCTGCCGTGTTGACTTCATGTAATCCTAAATCGTCTCCACCTGTAATATTAATAATAACACCTTTTGCACCTTCTATTGATGTTTCTAGTAATGGGCTTTGAATCGCTTCTTTTGCTGCATCTTCTGCCCTGTTTTCTCCGCTTGCTCTTCCTACTCCCATATGTGCCATTCCTTGGTTTAACATAATTGTTTTGACATCCGCAAAGTCCAAATTAACTAAACCTGGTACAGCAATTAAGTCAGAAATACCTTGCACACCTTGTCTTAAAACATCATCTGCTTGTCTAAATGCTTCTATAATAGAAGTTTTTCTGTCAATAATTTGTAATAGTTTATCATTTGGTATGACAACTAACGTATCTACTTTTCCTTTTAAACTCTCAATTCCTCTTTCTGCTTGTGATAATCTTTTCTTTCCTTCAAACGTAAATGGTTTTGTCACAACTCCTATTGTTAATATTCCCATTTCTTTTGCTGTTGCTGCCACAATTGGCGCAGCCCCGGTTCCTGTTCCTCCGCCCATTCCAGAGGTAACGAATACCATATCAGCACCTCTTAATACTTCTGCCACTTCTGCTTTACTTTCTTCTGCTGATTGCGCTCCAATGTCTGGATTTGCTCCTGCACCTAATCCTCTTGTAATTTTTTCTCCTATTTGAATTTTGGTACCTGCTTTTGATTTTTGTAATGCTTGTCTATCTGTATTAACTGCTATAAAATCTACCCCTTTAATTCCTGACTCTATCATCCTATCAACGGCGTTATTTCCAGCTCCACCTACTCCTATTACTTTTATTGTGGCTGTTCCATCCATCATTGTTAAGTTGTTATCCTCATACTCCATCATTTTGCTTTTCCTCCCTTTATTATTTTTAAAATTAATACCTTTTCTTTATAAATTTTTATATTTTATGAGTAAAAAAACTCTTTTATCTTTCCCATAATGTTTTTGAACATGCTTTCATTTGATTTAACGTCTACGTGACTTGATACTGTTTTGGTATAGGGTCTTGCAGCTATGTACCTAACAAGTGAATAACTTGTCCTATAGGCTGGTCGAATTGTACTGATTAGTCTTCCTGTTGAAATTTTGACCGGAATATTGAGTGTAATTTTTCCTGCTACATCACTTTTATTAATATTAATAATGCCTTGCCCTGTCAATATAACATTATTTATCTTTGATTTAATTCCTTGATTTGTTACTTTTTTATTAATAATTGAAAAAATTTCTTCTATTCTTGCTTCAATAATTTCAATTAATTCTGAACTCTTAATAATTTTATTTTTATTATTGTCTTTACAGGTATTTAGAATAATATCATTGTCATTATCAATCAGTGATTTTAATGCTAACCCATACTGGCGTTTCAACTTATCTGCTTCTTCTTCCGTAATATTTAATACTAATGCAATATCACTGGTAATATTGTCTCCTCCTACCGGAATAGAATCTGTATAGATAAATGCATTTCCTTCAAATACGCCTATATCGGTATTGCCTGCTCCAATATCTAACAACATAATATTATCATTCATTTCATTTTTATCTAAAATCAAATTTCTTTCTGCTAATGTAATTGGTACAATTCCATCAATTTCTAGTCCTGCTTTTTTGAAAATTGCTGTTAATTGCCTAATATAATCCCTGTCTGCCAATATGACTTGTGCATCCATTGTAAAACTGCTACTTAAGTTCCCTACCGCGTCTGTCACCACGGTTCCATTTTCTAATGTAATTTTATCTGGTACAACATCGATTAATGTCTTTCCTTCTGGAATTTCAATGTCTTTTATTTGCATAATTGCATTTTGTATGTCTCTAACAGATATTCCAGAGTATTTATCTTTTACATCCTTTGTTACGCTGTTTTGTACAATGGTAACACATTTTCCTGGTATTGTTACATAGGCAGAATTTATTTCTAAATTTGTTTCTTCTTCTGCATCTTTTATTGTTCTGGATAGACTGAGCATAATCTCATCTTCATTAATAATTTTCCCTTTTTTTAATCCACTACATTTATATGAGGTATTACTGATGATTTCGATTTGCCCAAAGTTGTTGACTTCCCCTACAACAGCCGCAACTTTGGTTGTTCCAATGTCTATGCCAACTATTATATCACCAATTGCCAAGTTAATTCCTCCAATATTTTGTATTTCATTTATAGAGTATTTATATTACATTTTTTTAAAAAAGTCAATAGGATTTGTTATATTTTTGTAATAATTTCGTAATCATATTGTAACATTCTTTTTCTGGCTTTTACACCAACCTTTTTTCCATTTTTACTACCATTTTTTTCTCTTAGCCACAAATCTGCTTCGAAAAAAATTTAATTTTGGCTATGTTCCATACAGTATCCCATTGGTAATGCATTTTCTTGCCAAAACGCAAATACCAATGGGATTTTTTTCTATCCTAAATTTACGTTGCCTTACACGCTTCATAAAAGTAAAATTGCTTTTTTTATGCTTCTTTTTGTTTTTCTTCTTTTACAACTTCTGGCTGATTTTCTATTTTGGGTTCATGCCTATGTTTTACTTTATCTGACCATTTTTCTACATAGTACCTTCGAATGGTTCCTAAATTCATAAACATTCTCCATACAAAAACCACAATAGCAGCTAAGTAGATATCAACATTTAATTTTTCTCCAAGAATTGTTAGTAAAATAGCTAAGATAGCATTTCCGAAAAATCCAGATATAAAAATTTTCATATCAAATTTTTTATTGATGACTGACGCAATTCCTCCAAACACAGAATCTAATGCTGCAATAATCGCAATTGCCAAATAGCTTGAATATGTATATGAAATCGTTGGTGCATTAATTCCTATAATTGCTCCTAACATGCATCCTATTAAAATTGCTATAAAAACCATTTTACCTCATTCCTTTCTCGGTTTCAATTACGTAAAAGTCCTTCATTTGACTCTAAAATAATCAAAATTGTAATGATCTTTTATGCTTTTACGATTCAATATATTTTGTAGTTAATTCTTTGTCGTAGCTTGGAATTTTTACATGATTATCTTTTTGTATTTCAACTTTATGCCCTAGTTTGATTAATTTATCTGCTTCTCCACCATTTCCTAATAAAGAGCTTTCTAAATAGGTTTGGTTTCCAATGGCTTTAATGATGTATGGTGCCAAAATTCGTTGTTGATTCACACGTATAATGTTGTTGGCCATTACAATATCTGACATATTGATAATTCTTTCATTGTTAATAGAAATTGCTTCTGCTCCTGCTTCTCTTAGGCTATTGACAATCATGTTCAAATTATCAGATGTAATGGATGTTTCTGCTGAAGCATTTTCTGTTATTTTTATCTCAATTCCATTGCCTTGCACTTCTGTTTTTCCTAAAAGTAAGTTAACTTGTGCTAGTTCTTTTTCTACTAATTGTGCTGTTTCACTATCTGATGCCTCTTTTTGGTTATATTCTTCTAAGGTTTGCGATTTTTGCTCATATTGCGTTTGTGCTTCTTCATATTTTTGTTTCCAATTGGCTAATTCGGTTCTTAATTCTTCTTCTCTCATCACTTCTAATTGGTTCAAATCTACCTGGTTAACAATTTTAAACTGCATAAACATAACTGTAACTAAAGCCAAACAAGCTATTCCAATGGTAATGGTCAAAGTAATTTTTCCTTTTTTTACGTTTTTCATTTATGTGTATCCTTTCTCATTTTATTTTACACTTTGTGCATATTTATAATTGATAATTCCTGTATACTTTGGTATTGTAATATGATTTGATTTTTTAAATTCAGCTGTCAAGCTTTCTTCTCTCATCCTCTCTAAGTATCCCCCTGGTCTATTTAAATTAGCAAAATTTTCCGGTAATCCTATTGCTTTTATGACAAATGGTGAGCCAATTTTTTCTCCGTTCACCGTAATAATATTCCCTCCACATTCAATAGCGGTAGTTGAAACAATTCGCTGTTCATTGATGGATATTGCCTCTGCCCCTGCATTTTTTAATTCATTTAGAATATATAATAGGTCTAAATCATGTACTACCAATGCGGAAGGGTCTAACACTTTGCTAGCATCTAATGTGCTATCTGCCAATGTAATAATTGCTCCTGCCCCAGATACTTCTGACATGCCAATTAATTTATTTCCTTCATTAATTTGATTTTTTGCCTCTTCTAACCCTGTGTTTTGGTTGGTTGCTTCTTCTATTTTTTCTGTTAATGCATCGTCAATTGTCTCAATTTCTTTTAGTTTATTTTCATATCGTTCTTTGTAACGCAACACTTCTGCTCGTAAATTATTTTGTTCATAATTTTTCCCAGATGCTGTACTATATTGTCTGACTGTTTTGATTTGTATAAAAATGCCCGCAGTTAGTGCAAAACACATGAATCCTAAAACAATGCTAATAATTCGTTGATTTGACATTTTTTCTCTCCTTATACTTTTTGTTTAAAACGTGGTCGAAAGTTGCCATTTAACTCACCATTTACATAGATTTCTCCCTCAACTTCTTTATTGTCATTCATAATGGCCTCTACCCATAAAATTTTATTGTTTAAGTTGGATTTATCACCTAAATAAATTTTTTTCTTTTCTTGCTCTATATACAAACTGTATTCATTTTTGTTCGTAATATCAATGGAATTGATATTTTGTTCTATGCCATTTGTTTTCCATAGGCTTACCATTTCAATCACAGTCTCTAATTTTTCTAAGTCTTCGCTTTGCAAGCGATTTCCTGGTACTATGTTTTCCTCTGGTGTTGTAATTCCCTGTATGACTGGAACATCTAATTTACTATCTGACACTTCTAAAATGTAGCCTTGTTTATTAATATATGCATATCCATTCATAAACTCAATGTTAAAGTCTCTTTCTCTTTCTATAACTTCTATTTGCACAGTGCTTGGAAAAATCCTGCTGACTTTTGCGGTTTGTACATATGGATTTTCTTTCACTTTTTCTTCTATTTGCTGACTAACAAATCTAAATATGTTTTGTTCTTTAGAAAGCCCTGATAAACTAATAATTGTTTCTGGTTGTAAAAGCACATTTCCTACTACTTGTATTTCCTGAATATTAAAAATGGGTGACACAAGTGCAAATGTCGTTCCTCCCATTAGTAACCCCAAAATAGTTGTCCATTTCAAAATTTTCTTAATTCGCTTTTTCTTTCTCTGCTTCATCCTCTCTTGCTTATACATTTTTTTTTGAAGTTCTTCTCTTGCACGTGCATTATTTTTATTCGTCATTCCAATAACAGTTTCCGTGTCAAAATTGAATTCTTGTTCCTGTTTTTCTTTATCCCTTTGTTTTTGTTTCATACGTTTTTCTCTTGCTTTACTTTTTTGTTGCTTTATGATTTCTTCATCTGTATTTTCTAAGGTTCGATTGCTATACAAGTTATTCAATTTTATCACCTCCACTATCTTCCATTTTTACCTTTTTTATTCTACCATAAATGATATGCTTTTTTCCATAGTTTTTCATAAATTTTTTAAATATTTTTCCATGTCAAAAAGGGCACTTACAAGTGTCCTCTTTTCAATCATATTAAATCTGTTATTTCAATGTCTCCTCCCAGTTTTCGAATTTTTTTATCAAAATTTTCATATCCACGTAAAATATATTCTATATTTTCAACCACGGTGGTTCCTTTCGCAGACATTCCTGCCAAAACCAAAGCTGCTCCTCCTCGTAAATCAGTTGCTTTCACAGTTGCACCATATAATTTTCGAATTCCTCTAATAATCGCACTTTTTCCTTCTACTGTTATTTTTGCTCCCATTTTGTTGAGTTCTTGCACATACTTATAGCGATTTTCAAATATGTTTTCAATAATAATAGTTGTTCCTTTGGCAATTGTAAATGTAGCTGCCATAATCGATTGCATGTCTGTTGGGAATCCCGGATATGGCATCGTTTTTATGTCAATGGCTTTTAGTTTTTTTGGTGCCTGCAACTGAATCGTTTCTTTCTGAATTTGAATTTGACAACCCGCTTCTTCTAATTTATTAATGACTGGCGTAATATGGCTTGGGTTGGTTTTTTGTAATTCAATCTTTCCTCCTGTTATAGCCGCTAAACAAAGAAATGTGCCAGTTTCAATTCTGTCTGGCATAATATTATAACTAATCTCTTTTAACTTTTTAACACCTTCCACTTCAATTTTATCCGTTCCTGCTCCTTGAATTTTGGCTCCCATTTTATTCAGAAAATCTTGTAAATCAATAATTTCTGGCTCTCTTGCTGCATTTGTAATCATTGTCTTCCCTTCTGCTAATACACTTGCTAAAATTGCATTTTCCGTTGCTCCTACACTTGGAAAATCTAAATCTATTTTGCTTCCTATAATTTTTTCGGCAGAACAGGTTATGGTTCCATAATTCTGATTAATATGAATTCCTAATTTTTCAAATGCTTTTAGATGCAAATCTATTGGTCTTGCACCAATATCACACCCTCCTGGATAGGAAAATGTTGCCATTTTATATCTTCCCACAATTGCCCCTACAATAATAACAGATGAACGCATTTTATGCATTAACGTATCTGGTATTTCATATCTTTCAATATTGGCTGTGTTTATTATAATTTTATTTTTCTTTTTTTGTACCGTTCCACCTAATATTTTTATAATTTCGTACATCATTTGCGTATCTTGAATATTGGGTACATTATACAATATTGTTGTTCCTTGTGTTAAAATGGTTGCTGCAATAATTGGCAATGCTGCATTCTTGGAACCAGAAATTTGAACACTTCCCTCTAACTTATTTCCGCCCTTTATTATGTAACTCGACATTTTCTTTCCTCCTTCTTTACGTTTTCTATATTTTATGTCTTCTTTACGTAAAAAGTGAGTCAAAAAAATGCCGTATTCAAAAATGTGCCATAAATGGTGTTTTTTATTTTAACCTTTTACTATCTTTGACTTTTAATGCTTTTTGTTTCTCTTTTTCAATTTGTTTTGCACTTTTACTTGGTGTTGGTAAATCTTCTGGCATAGTACCACCAATTCTTTTTATAGTTTGTCTAACAGCTTGTCCTACATTATGATGAGTTTTGCAAGCATCATCTTCATTATTTATATTCTTATTTTTTAACACTTCATCTGTTTGCGTAATTCTGAATAAATTAGCTGCAAGTTCTGTACTACTCATATAGTCTAATATATCTTCTTTTTCTGATATTCCTTTTCTATTCGCAATATCTTTAGCTGTTTCTCCATTATATAATCCTCTATATCCATAATTATTAAATTTCCCATAATTTTTTACACCTGCTGATTTTGCTGTATCAAATAAATATTTATTTTTATCTTTTACATTTTTTCTAGTGTATAATCTCTTTTCATCTTCACTTAATTGTTCATATTCTTGTCTTGTTATTTCTTGCCTTCTAGTTTGTACTGCAAAGTAGGTTTGTGCGAGTGCTATTGCTTTTTTTCTGCTATCTCCATTTTGTGCTATTAAGTAACACGCATATCTTGTAAGTTTTATATCATCCACTTCCATTTCAGCATTATTTCCGACTTTTAACACTCTCCCGACGTCGGCAAAGTGTTCCTCTTGTGCAATATCACTGCCTTTACAAGCATCTTTTGCTTTAGCTATTACATTTTTAAAATTCCCCCATTTACTATATTCCAACATTATCATTAGTTCTCTGGCATACCAAAATTCATTTTCATTTTCGTCTACATGTTTGATACTTTCAAAATCATTTTCTGTCTTGTTTACTAAATCATTTGCCATAAATATCTTCTCCTTCTTTCAACTATTCCATAATTCCGAATAGTTGAATTTTATTTGTTCTATTTATATCATATTTATAACTATTTTTCAATACTTTTTGCGAAATTTTGTTCTTTTTTAATTCCTAAAAATAATAGGAGAGCAGTCTTACTCTCCTTATTCTTTAATAATATTTTTTCCTCCCCAATATGTTGCAAGGAAATAAGAGCCATATATTCCCCCCATAATAATAACGGTTACAATCACAGATGGTAATAACTCTTCTGATTTTGCTATGCCAGATAATACATTTAAAGCAAATTGAATTCCAAAAATTGAATGTATCATCGCTAAAATTAAAGGCATTCCAAAAAAGATTCCAATTTGTCTAAACAATGCTTGGTTTATCATTTTTTCATCACAACCAATTTTTCTTAAAATGGTATATCTTTGTTTATTATCACTTGCTTCTGTTAACTGTTTTAATGCCAAAATTGTGCTACTAGCTATTAAGAATATCATTCCCAAATAAATTGCTATAAATACTACTATTGTTGCTATACCAATACTTGCTTCCATTAAACTGATTTTTGTAAAACCATCTATTTCTATTCCATTATCACTTAGTGATTTTATAAGATTGGAAGAACCAGCATTGCCTGCAAATATTTTTTCTATTTCTTCTTTTTCTTCATCAGTTGCCACATTATAATTTGCAGATAATAAATACATTTCTTTCATTTCTTCTGTTAAAGGGCAATCATCTGGTACTAATATGATTCCCGTATTTGTATGGCTTGTTGACATTGTTATAAATCCTTCTTGACATTCATTGTATTTTGATTTGTATTCTTTTCCTGCAATTTTTAATGGATAATCTCCTTTTGCTAATACTTTATTTCTTAAATCGCACATATGATCAAAATCACAAAGAACAATATATTCATCTTCATTTAGTTCATATTCATTGATTCCATATAATTTTGCCATTTTATTATAATCAGATATTTTTACTATTTCTTCTGCTGTTTCATATTTAAGCCCTGGAAATTTCTCTTTCACTTCCTTAAAACTTTCTCCAAAGAAGTCCTCCCAAGTGAAATCATTTGTAGCATATACTTGTATTTCAACAATGTCTTTTAACACATTCATATCTAAGCCGTTATTTATTAAGGTTTCTTTAATAGGATGTCTTGAATCTTCTCTTTGTTTCTCATTTGTGATTCTATGTTCTACTCCATATTTCATATAACTTTCTGGTAAATTAGCAGTTTTATATAAGTTCAAATCCACTGGTGTCATTTCTATTAATTCTTTCTGCATTGTATTTCTTAAAGCTAAACTAGATGATAAAATGCTGATTGTCATAAACAACATTAAACATATAACACTCATACTTGCCACCATTGTATTGATTTTGTTATGGATTTGCCTTAAAACAAACATATTTGTATCTTTTAAATACACATTTTTCATTCTTTGAACCATGGTGATTATAAATCCAGATAAAGACCAAAAAATTAGCACAGTTCCAGCAATTCCCATAAGTATAGGTGGTAACAATTTTTCTGCTGTTTGCATTGAATTTACATCTGCTGTTACTTTCCAATAAGCAAAACCTAGAATACTGCTACCAAATATAAATACTAAAACAGCTAAAAATGGATTTTTCATTTTTACAACTTCATTTTTCTTTGTAGCATTTAATAAATGAATTAATTTATACCTTGAAACTGTTATCGTATTAAAAAACATTACTGCAAGATACATTACTGCAAAATATATGCAAGTTTTAATACAGCTATCTCTTGAAAATACAAATTGAAATTCACGCATGTCAGCCTCAAATAATTTACTAACTAGTATAGACATAAACTGTGATGCAAAAATACCAATCACAAGGCCAATGACTAACGAAATCAGCCCTACAAATACGGTTTCTAATAAAATAATTTTGGATATTTGCCTTCTCCCCATGCCTAGTGTCATATATATCCCAAATTCTTTTTTTCTTCGATTGATCAAAAAATTATTTGCATATACAATTAATAATCCTAATACTACCGCTACAAAAACAGAAACGAATCCAAGAATCCCTATCATTAATTTTATAATGTCTTTTGTCGATTGAGATACTTGAAGCATTGCTTGCTGGCTATCTAACGAATTAAACATATAAAAAATGGCTACTCCTAAAACTAACGTCAGAAAATATATGGCATAATCTTTCATGCTTTTTCTCATATTTTTTAATGACAACTTAAAAACAAGCATTCAGATCACCTCCAAGAAGCGTTTGTACTTCAATAATTTTTTCAAAGAATTGTTTTCTAGTATCTGTTCCCTTAATTAATTCATTAAAAATTTTACCATCTTTAATAAATAAAATTCGTTTCGCATAAGAAGCCGTAAAAGCATCATGTGTTACCATCAATATGGTTGCTTGTAATTTTTGATTTAAATATTCAAAATTTTCCAATACTTGTCTTGCAGATTTCGAATCTAAGGCTCCTGTTGGTTCGTCCGCAAGGACTAGTTTTGGATTCGTAATAATAGCACGGCAAATTGCCACTCTTTGCTTTTGACCACCAGAAACTTGATACGGATATTTATTTAAAATTTGTTTTATTTCTAATTTTTGTGCAATTTCTTCTACCCTTGTTTCAATTTCTTTTGGTTTCACCTTTTGGATGGTTAAACTAATGGCAATATTTTCATAACAGGTAAGCGTGTCTAATAAATTAAAATCTTGAAATATGAACCCTAATTCTTCCCTCCTAAATTTGTTTAACTGATTTCCTTTTAATCTTGTAATATCTTCACCGACTGACTAGGATATGCCCTGCTGTTACTCTGTCTATTGTAGATATGCAATTAAGAAGTGTGGTTTTTCCTGAACCACTTGCCCCCATAATTCCTACAAATTCTCCCTTCATAACATTAAAGCTAATGTTGTCGATTGCTTTGGTCAAATTTGATTTATTTCCATAATATTTTTCAATATTATTTACCTCTAATACATACGCCATACAAATTCCTCCTTACGCTTTCTATTATAAATGCAAACGAAGGAATTTACCATCGATTTTGCTTACATTTTCCTTACATTTTTGTAAGGTTTCTTTTTTTATTTTTTTAAATCCAACTGCAACTTAAAATATATTTATAAATTTAATTTTCAACTAAGACATAATCATCTAAGTCTGGCATTTTTATATCTTCATCTGTAGTTTCATTTACCTTTATATTTTTATATTTCTCAATATATCCAGTTCCATTACTTTTATACAAATCATTCTCGACAGGATAACCATTCCATTGATTCATGTAATATGTAGAATAGGAATCCACATGAAATCTTGTATCTTTTGAGCTAGATTTCAAAATATAACAATCCCCTGAAATTCCTACTTGAATACAAAATCCTTTCCATATCCAAAATAAGGATGATACAAAATATTTCCAATTATCATTTTCTTCAAAATGATATATGCTATTTGCTATATTTTTAATTTGATATACTTGTTTTTCTCCACTAGATACTGCTTCTTTTCTTACTATTTTTTCAGTATCATTTTCTGAAAATATATACTTTTTATTATTTATAAAATCACTCCATGCTATTTCCTTATGATTCTCGGAACCAGCTTTTTCAAAAACAACTTTCAAAACTCCATCTTTAAAATATACATGTTCATCCGTTGTTTTAGCTATTTCTTTATTTTCAAATTGTACTCGTGTAATACAATATGAATAATTGTTATAATCTTCAATAGACATTACTTTTCTATTGATATGGCACAATATAAAAAATTGTCTTAATGCCATTATCATATATATGATAAGAACAGATAGAAGTATTATCGCTACTATTTTTTTTACTTTTTTAATATTAATTTTTCCTTCTCTTTCTACAGGTGTTAAATTAGTTAGTTCATTGATTTCTATCCCTAAAATCTTACACATTTTGTATATATTTTCTATATCTGGCATACTTTTTCCACATTCCCAAGCATATATACTTTGCCTTGATACCCCAATCTTTTCTGCAAATTCTTCTTGTGACATTCCTTTTGTTTTCCTTAATTTATATAATTTTTCATGATAGAACTTAAAATTTTCTTCCATTACTTTCCCTCCTTTCTGACAAAAATTATATTAAATGTTGTATTTTTTTACTAGCAAGTTCGCTTTAAAATTTTGTATACTTCCCTTTACATTAATTGAAAGTACCTATTTTGTAAGATAATTTGGTATAATAGTTGATATACATAGTAACATCTTTTTTGAAAAAAATATAAAAGATTAGATTTTAAATCTAACCTTTATTTATCATATATGTCTATATCGTTTATCGTAGGATACTGATGATCAATTGTATCTTTGTCCAGACCTATCCAAAACATAAATCCTTCTGTTGCTTCTTTTAAATTATATATTGTTACATTGCCAGAAACAGTAGGTATTTCTAAATTTGAATAAGCAATAGCTTGTAATTCAAAGGTTTGAATATTGTCTTTTCCATTGATATATTCAGTTGCAGTATCCTCCATGATTAAAGTGATTATCACATAGTTGCCTTTATTTTCAATGTTTGTTATTTTTTGTGGATTACATAGTAAATTTCCTCCTTCTTCATAGCAATATGCTAAATTTTTAATGCATTCTTTTTTCCACTCTTCACCTGTTATATTTCTTATGATTCTGCCAGCGTTATAATAATCTCCTATCTTTATGTCGTCTAATTTCATAGTCTCAGTCGTTCTGTCATTGATAAATTGTGTATGTTCATCAATTGCTATTTCGTATGAATAATCCGTCTCTTTGTCTTTTATTGTAATACTCTGACGATTGATATTTGTAATCAGCCCTTCGTCGATGATTTTTATATCTTTATCCACATAAATAAATTGAGATAAATCCTCTTCTCCACCATTAGCATTTTCAGTTATTTTTGTCAATGGGCGATTATTAAATCTTTTTGCCTGTATTGTATCAGCTAATACAACAATGACAAAAAAAGCAAAAACAATGAAAAATATTTTTATCCCTTTTTTCATACCCTACCTCCCATATCACTTACGATTTATATAATAACAGTATAACAAAAAAAATAACAATTGTAAACCAATCAACCTACCATTCTTATTCTGTTGAAATCAGTTTGATATCTTTTGAAGTTTCCAATGTTCCTGCCAATGTAATAGAATAAAATCCAAATTTACTTTTTATGGCGTCCACTGTTTTCTCTAATTTTTCACTATCATTTTCATTTCTATTTGAAAAAAAGGATATTTGTTCTTCCTCTTTATTGACTAATTTATCTACTTTAATTCCTAGTAATCTAATGGGACTTTCTTTTGGATACATCTCTGTCAAAATTTCTTTTGCTGTTTTATATATTTCTTTTGTACTTGCTGTGCTATATAAAAGTTTCTTCTGATGTGAAAAATTTTTGAATTGATTTGTTCTTAACTGTAAATTAACTGTATTTGCAACTAAATGGTATCTTCTTAATTGAAACGCAATATGCTCTGTTAGTGTTAATAAAATAGGTTCTAGTTCATCGATTTTTGTTACATCTTCTGGTAATGTTATAGAATGTCCTATACTTTTTGGCAATTCCTTTTTATATTTCACCTCTGAATGGTCTATTCCATTGGCATACTCCCATATTAAATCTCCATGTTTCCCAAATTTTTGAATCATTTCATATCTATCATATTTTGCTAAATCTCCAATTGTATGAATTCCCATACTATTTAATTTGGGTACTGTCTTTTTGCCTAACATAAACAGTTCAGAAACTGGTAATGTCCACATTTTAGATGCTATTTCGTCTTCAAATAATGTGTGCACTCTATCTGGTTTTTTAAAATCTGAAGCCATCTTTGCCAATAATTTATTATGTGCCACTCCTACATTGACAGTAAAGCCAAGTTCTTTTCTTACTCTCGCATTGATTTCTTTTCCAATTTCCAATAATGTACGCTCTTTTAAATGTTGTGTCATATCCAGAAAACATTCATCAATTGAAAATCTTTCTATCATATTGGTATATTCCCTTAATAAACAATATAATTGCTGGGAATATTCTTTATACTGAGAGTATTTTAAACCTTTGTATATTTTAATCCATGGACATTTACTCTTTGCACTATAAATGGTTTCTGCTGTAACAATGCCATATTCTTTTGCCTTCATACTTTTCGCAATCACGATGCCTCGTCTATTTTCTTCATCTCCACCAATAATACATGGTTCTGTTCGAATATCTATCTTGCTTCCATTTTTTAACATTTCTAGTGCCGTCCAACTTAAAAAAGCATTATTCACATCTACATGTAAGATTTGTCTGTTCATAAACTTCCTCTTTATTCCTCCACTTTCCTCTTGACATTTCCTGTTTTGTTAACCAAATTCACCGTTTAAAAATAAGCAAGGAGAACTCTATGAAGAGTTTCTTAGCTCCTGTAAGGAACTTTCTCCCTGCTTGTTAAAAATTTTTATTCTACTTCTGTTTTCCATAAACCATGCTTGTTGCAATATGCATACAAAGTCGAATTTGCTCTGTATGGAAATCTCACTTCTGGCGTTTGCCCTGGGCATAATGTTACCATACATTCTGTCGTATCATTTACCATACAAATCCATTCAATATAATGGTCTTGTTCCATAACATGGTTTACTCTAACTACAATTTCATCTCCATGTTTCTCGTAAGTTGGAACATGTTTTTCAACCGCTGCATCTACCGAATTGGGAAGCAACGTTTGCATTGGTTCTCCACAACATATGATATCACACCCTTCGTCATTGCACTTTTGTAATACTTTTACCATGGTATCACATGCTTTGCATTTTTTTATGATAAATTCATGTTTCATACGTTTTCATTCCTTTCTTATTTTAATTGCATTCCATCTTTAAAAGCCTCTCCTACTCTTTCTGTAACTTTATAATACCCATGCGTATATGGATCAAATGCGATTGCATTCAACTTAGAAATATCAACATTATCCCCATTCATAGCCTGTTCATCTGCTGTTACATTGACAACTTTTCCGATAACACCACAACCATATTGACCATTTTGATATTCTATAAATTCACATTCCATACATACCGGAAATTCATTTATAATTGGTGCATCAATCAACTCAGATTTTGTTGCTGTTAATTTACTTTTAGCAAATTTATCTGGCGTATGATTTCCTGATACAATTCCAAAATAGTCCGCTTCTACCACATGCTTACTATCTGCAATGCTAACAGTAAATGCTTTTGTTTCTTTGATATTTTTTACTGTCTTATGTGTTTCCGTTAAATTCAGTATCACATGGTCCCTTTCTAACATAGTCCCCCAAGCTGCATTCATGACATCAACAGTACCATCCTCATTATATGTTGCAACCATTAAGACTGGCATCGGAAATATGGATTCCGTCGTTTTAATACTTTTTCTCATGGTTTACTTCCTCCCTTTCTTAAACTTGATTTGTATCTTATCTACTTACTTTTTACGATACAAATGATTTACATGAATGGTATCACAAAATTTATCTTTTCGCAATAGCCTACTTGCAAAAAATAAAGATTAGATTTTCTGATCTAATCTTTACATCGTCAGATACACTTTATCATGATCATAATCATATACCACATTTGCATGAAATTTGTTAAAAATCGTATCTAAATCTTCTTCCATATATATTACATCACTTTTATCCTTCCCCTTATGCTTCCCTTTCTCTATTGCAAACATTTTATCCTTATATTTTATTTTTTTAATGTCACCAGAAAACATATCCATCTTTACAATTTCTATTTCATCAAATTGTTTTAAAAAATTAGTCATATTGGCTAAGTAATATTGCTTATCTTCCAAATGATACATTGCTTTTCCTATGGTTTCCTTTCCATTGATGACTAATTGCAAATATTTGGGTTTCCATATGGTATCTATTTCTTCTTGTCCTATCTCTTGTAATTCTTGCTCGTTGTTAGCATCATAAGATAATGCTGGATTTTTGATAGCTTCATGTAATTGCTCTATATATTCGTATTTTACTGAATATATCTCTTCTTCTAAACTTTTTTCTGTATCACATCTTACACTAATTAAAGACATAAAATTTTTTGCGTTTATACTAATACCTTCAAACATTTTTGGATCTTTAGCATGTAAATACTTTGCTAATTTATATGCTTTTTCTGTTGTTTCTTCTATTTCAGAATACGCTTCTAATTCTATCCAAACGGTGTAATGCAAAAATTCAATGCCTTTATAGGTAATGCTACTTTCTTCTATTTGTACATCTTGTAATAATTCTTGATCCTCACAATGTTCTATATAATATTTGGTTCTTTGTGCAGAATAGTCATTATCGCTTCGTACTTGTGTGGTATTGAGCATTTTAAATTGAATGTTTTTATTTTTTTTAGGTGCTACAATATATAACCCTCTTGAATTAGCGTCCTTAGCTCCAAAATCTTCTATAATCTCAAATTTCTCTCCTCTATATAATTCCTCTAAACTTTTCAATACATTTTTCGGTGTTGCAATATAAATCAAAGCATATATTGTCACAAATGCTACAACTATTACAGTTAAAGCAATTCCAATGGCAGAAGTTGCAACAGTTTTTGAAAAAATGGCAAGTATTTTTGAGAAAATATTCATCCTTTTTCTCGCCTTTTCTTGCCATTTTTGTTCCTTCATTTGCTTTTCTCTATACGCTTCCCATTCTTCAAAATTTTGATTTTCTTCTCTTTTTTCCATTTTTCTCACATTCCTTTCCTAAGCACAAATCCGGCTGGAAAACTGCAATGCAAATTGTTGGAACATCTTAATTTTTTGGAATCGTTTACTCTTGTTCTACTAACGTATATGTGCTAATGTCTGGTTTTTTTACATCTTGTTCTGTTACACTGTCAAAGTCATATGTTAATTTTCGTTCACTTCCTTGCGTTTTGCTATATAACACCATACCCGTTTCCTTTTCTATATATTCTTTTTGGTTTCCCATTTTCATCACATAACATGATTTTCCATTATATCTAGTTGTCCCAATAAATAACATGGGTGTCATTGCCATCATAAATCTGGTATGGTTATCTTCTGGTAATGTTATACTGAATCCGGTTGGGGTTGCTGCTAATATTTCTCCACTTGTGGCATATTTTTTCTGAGAATTCCAAAGCAATAATTTTTCATCTGTATTGTTATCTTGCCAAAATGTCATATTTCCTTCTCCTGTTATTTGTTTTAATTGTATTTTCCATATGTTATCTTTTTTCCAACATTGCATAATCATATCCTCCGTTTCAGAATGATATGCATAGTTTGTTTTACTATTGCTGACTTGGTTTTTCTCCGCTATTTTTGTTAAGACATGGTAACGCCACGCAACCATTAAAACTAACATCACCAATATGATACAAATTACCAAAACAATTTTCTTCCATTTTTTCATTGTTTTCTTTTCCATAAAAAAAACCTCCCTTTTCACTGGAAGGCAACCTAGCTATCTTGAGGATTTCTCCTTTTAGACCTATGGCTTTGCGTCATAAACTTTCGCTTACTTTGCTTTTTACATCTATTTATATTATACCATATTTTATCATTTTTGGCAACTTCATTTTACATAACATTTTATTGAATATTTCTAATAATCAACTTTCTATTTTGGGGCACAATTTTTTAAGCTTTTCTATTGCGATTCTGCGACTGCTCATTCGATTTTTTTCTTCTGGTGCTATTTCAGCCAATGTTTTTCCATTTTCTAGTTCGAAAATTTCATCAAACCCAAATCCATTGCTACCTCTCGCTTCTGTGGCAATATAGCCTTCCATGGTTCCAACACAACAAATTGCTTTATCTCCTTTTGCCATACTTACTGCTGCTATAAATTTGACTTTTCGTTTTTCTTTTGGAACACCTGCTAACTTTTTTAAGATTTCAAGATTTCTTTCTCTGTCACTCCCTACATACCATCTTTTTGTTTGTACCCCTGGGAAACCATGCAAATATTCAATTTCAATTCCAGAATCATCTGCCAAACATAATTTACCATTCAATTGTTTGGAGATTTCTCTTGCTTTTTTCAATGCATTTTCTTCAAATGTTGCTTGATTTTCTTCTATTTCTATATGTGTTCCTAACTCAGCAAGAGAAATCACGTGATACTGCGTTAAAATGTCTTGTACTTCTTTTATTTTTCCTGGATTCGATGACGCCATAATTAGTTCTAACATACAATCATACAATCCCTTCCTGCCCCTGTTCCAATAAATCGAATCGGAATCTTTACAATTTCTTCAATTCTGTTTAAATATTTTTGGGCATTTGCTGGCAAATCTTCTCTTTTCTTAATCTGACTAATGTCTCCAAAATTTCCTTCAAACTCTTCATAAATTGGCTCACATTTTTCCATTTCTTCCTTATCTGTTGTATACTGCATGGTCACTTTTCCCTCTTTTTGATATCCCACACATAATTTCACTTTGTCCAATTTTCCAATGGTGTCTAAATGATTGATTGCCAAACCGGTTAATCCATTTAGCATAACAGCATACTTCAAAGCCACTAAATCTAACCAACCACATCTACGAGGTCTTTTGGTTGTTGTTCCATACTCATGTCCTAATTCTCGAATGGTATCTCCTATTTCATTGTTTTGTTCTGTAATATATGGTCCTTCTCCTACCTTAGAAGAATATGCCTTTAATACGCCATATACTTCTCCTATATATTTTGCACCAATTCCTGTTCCTGTACAAACACCACCAATTGTAGGGTTTGAAGATGTCACAAATGGGTAACTTCCAAAATCAATGTCTAGTAAGGTTGCTTGTGCCCCTTCACATAAGATTTTTTTATCTTGTTCAATTGCCTCATGCAACAAAGCAACCGTATCTACCACATATTCTTTTAACTGGTCTGCATATGCATTATACTCTCTAATTAAACGATCTGCATCCATGGTCTCCCAGCCATATGTCCTAAATATATTGTTTTTCACCTCAATATTTTTACGAAATTGCTCTTCATACTGTTTATTGACAAAATCCCCCATGCGAATACCGCATCTTTCATATTTGTCACAATACGCTGGCCCAATCCCTCTGCACGTTGTTCCAATTTTTTGATTGCCTCTTAGTTTTTCTTGTAATTTATCCATTTCCACATGATAAGAAAAAATAACATGTGCTTTATCACTAATACGTAAATTCTTAACATCATATCCATTTTCTTTTAAACTTTTAATTTCTTCTAATAGTACTTTAGGATCTATCACGACACCATTCCCAATCACTGCTGTCATATTTTTATTTAATATGCCAGATGGAATTAAGTGGAACGCAAATTTTTTTCCATCAATTTCAATCGTATGGCCTGCATTATTTCCCCCTGAACATCTTACCGCAAAATCTGCTGTTTGTGATAAATAGTCGATAATTTTTCCTTTTCCTTCGTCTCCATAAAAACTTCCTAGAACAACATCAGCTTTCATAACAATCTCTCCTTACATTATATTTTTGCACGTTTGTATCATGTTTGTTACCTCAACCTTTCCCATTATACCAATTTGATTTGATTTATTCAATACTTTTACTTGCATTTTCTTCAAAAATGCAGTATAATCTGTACATAATATAAGGAGGTCATTTATGGACAAGTTATTCCTAAAAGATGTTTATCTAAATTTTAAGCAATATGCAAATACAGAAATTACCCTAGAAGCTTGGGTAAAAACCGTTCGTGCTTCTAAAAATTTTGGTTTTATTGAAATTAATGATGGAACCTATTTTAAAAATATTCAAATTGTTTTTGACGACACATTGGCTAATTTTAATGAAGTCGCAAAATTAACCATTAGTTCCTCTATTCAAGTAATAGGAACTGTTGTCATAACCGAAAATGCAAAACAACCTTTTGAGATTCATGCCAGTTGCATATCCATTTTTCAAATGAGTGATACCGAATATCCGCTTCAAAAGAAACGCCATTCTTTTGAATATTTGCGTACCATTGCACATCTTCGTCCAAGAACGAATACCTTTCATGCCGTATTTCGTGTCAGAAGTGTGCTATCTTATGCCATTCACAAATATTTCCAAGAAAAAGGCTTTGTTTATGTACACACGCCTATTTTAACAGCAAGTGATGCAGAAGGTGCTGGAGAAATGTTTCAGGTCACTGCTTTTGATTTAGCAAATGTGCCTCAAACAGAAGACCATCAAGTAGACTACACAAAAGATTTTTTCAAAAAGCCTGCTCATTTGACAGTCAGTGGGCAATTAAATGCTGAAACCTATGCCATGGCTTTTCGCAATGTGTACACTTTTGGACCTACCTTCCGTGCTGAAAATTCTAATACGGTAAAACATGCTGCCGAATTTTGGATGATTGAACCCGAAATTTGCTTTGCAGACTTAAATGACGATATGGATTTGGCAGAAGATATGATAAAATATATTTTCTCCTATGTGTTAGAGCAATGTCCAGAAGAAATGGAATTTTTTAATTCTTTCATTGATAAAGGCTTACTCGACAGATTAAACAATGTCATTCATTCAGAATTTGGCAGAATTACGTATACGGAAGCCATCAAAGAATTAGAAAAAGCAGATGTTTCTTTTGAATATCCTGTTTCTTGGGGCGTTGACTTGCAAACAGAACATGAACGCTATCTATGTGAAAAAGTATTTCAAAAACCTGTTTTTGTCACTGACTATCCAAAAGACATAAAAGCCTTTTATATGAAACAAAATCCAGATGGAAAAACCGTTGCTGCTGCTGACTTACTAGCACCTGGTATTGGAGAAATTATTGGCGGTAGCCAAAGAGAAGAAAATTATGATACCTTATATAAACGTATGAAAGAATTAGACATGCCTCTTATGTATTATGATTGGTATCTAGATTTAAGAAAATACGGAAGTTGTAACCATGCTGGCTTTGGATTAGGCTTTGAAAGGGCACTTATGTACCTAACAGGTATGCAAAACATCCGTGATGTACTACCTTTCCCTAGAACACCTTATAACTGTGAATTTTAATTTTTTTGTACAACCAAAAAAGCAGGAGGCTCCTTTTACTCAAAGCCCCCTGTTTTTTCTATATGGCAATTAAGATGACCCCTACGATAATGGCAACCACACCACAAATTTTCTTTCGGGATATTTTTTCTTTTAATAAGGTATGACTAATGATTAAGGTCCAAATGTATGTAATCGCTGTCAAAGGCAATACCGTAGAATACTCTAAAAATTTTAAAACATAAATATTGAGTA
This sequence comes from uncultured Clostridia bacterium, assembly GCA_947625645.1. GTDB lineage: Bacteria > Bacillota > Clostridia > TANB77 > CAG-508 > CAG-269. The sequence goes on from CANQPE010000007.1 coordinate 27,494, forward strand.
ATGCTGCCATTAAATACAACATTCCGCCTATGTATATATTTTTATCTTTTAACATCTTCAAAATGGTTTCTTTTCCTGATGCTTTTTTTAAAAACATAGAAGCAAAAGACCCCATCAACGTCATCATCACGAGTATGATAAAATACTTCATATATCATCTCCACCACCAATCAAAATGACTCCCGCTGTCACCACAATAATTCCAATCACCTTGGTTACTGTAATTGGTTCATTCAAAACCAAACCTGCAATTAAAATGGTTAAGACATAATTTAAACTTAAAACCGGTTGTAAGACGGATAATTTTCCAAATCGATAGGCATATATCATAATGAGTGCACCCATGCCATACAAAGCAAACCCAATCAATAAATATACAAGATTCTCAGCACCAGACAATTTCCAAAACAGTTGTCCCAAGCAAGCACACACTGACGATATGACCATTAGTATGATTCCTTTTTTATTTTTCTTGAGCGATTCTATCATGTAGCCTTTCCCTCCATTCTTTTTCAACTGTTATGCTTCATTTTGCACTTCTTGTGTAATATTTTCTTGAGGTGTTGCTTCATTTTCAAAACCTCTACTCCAATACCCAATGAAAAATCCAATCACAAAAGTAATTAAAATCGTTACTATAATGGTTACCTTTTGTTCTGTTTTATATAATGATTTATCATAATATTTCATGTCCATATGCCTACACTCCTTCCCATTCCTTTCGTTTTTCAATCAATGCTTCAATTGTTAGCATTTCTTTTTCTCCTGTTTTCATATCTTCAAGTTCAATATTGTCTCCTTCTTGCTTATCCCCTATCACAACTAGATATGGTGTTCCTAATATTTTGCAGTCTTTTATTTTGGCTCCCATGGTGACCGTTTCTCTATCATCTAAAATAGCCCCTATATTTTTACTCTGTAATACTTCATATAATGTATTTGCGAAAGCTACCTTTTCTTCATTGTCCATTTTAGGTACAATTTGTACTAAGTATGGTGCCACTGTTTTTGGTAAGACAAACCCAGATGGTCCCCATTTTGCATCATGGATCACACACTGCTCATATAATGCTGCCACTGTTCTACTAACGCCTATTCCATAACATCCCATATAATATAAAGCTTCTTTTCCTTCTTGGTTGATGTAAGTTCCCTGCATCATTTCTGAATAGCGTGTCCCCAATTGGAAAATATGCCCTAATTCCATGGTACGAATCTCTTTAAAATTTGAAATGTCTTCTATGCCATATTCTTTTTTTAGATATTCTTGGTAGTTTTCTCTTTCTAAAATTTCGGTATTTAAACCAATTTTATTTTTTTCATCGTAGAGAATTTTGTCTTCCCCTTGCTCAGATACCAGCATAAATTCTTCTGATTTTTTTCCTCCCATAGCTCCGTTATCTGCTACGATAGGAATAACTGGCAATCCAATTTTTTCAAAAATTTCTAAAAATGCTGTTCTAACGGTTTCATAAGATTTTGCCATAGAAACCTCATCTACGTCAAAGCTATATGCATCTAGCATAGGGAATGCCTTTCCTCTTAATAAATACCCTCTTGTACGGATTTCATTTCTATATTTTTCTCCAATTTGATAAAAGGTAACTGGCAAATTTTTATAGGATTTTAATTTTTCTCTTGCAAATTCAAGCATTGCCTCTTCCCCTGTTGGTGCTAAGCAAAATGTTCCTTTATTGGATTCTGTAATTAGCATGGTTCCATCATTTACATAGTGATCATACCTTCCTGAATTTTTCCAAATGGTATCTGGTTGCAATGTTGGCAATAATACTTCAATACAACCATATTTGTTTAATGTGTCTACAATAATTTTTTCAATATTTCTTCTCACTAAAAGTGGTATGGTGTTATAGCCAAATAAACCTGCACCATATTGGACTAACTGTCCTGTTTGTAATAATATACTTTGCCCTGGGTACATTTCATCTATATTACTTAATTTCGTTGTCCCCATTCCTGTCTTCGATAATTTCATTTTTTTCACATTCCTCTCTCAATTCATCAATTACAATCTGCCTATTGGCATCCACCTTAAATCTCGGCAACTCCGGCAATTCCTTTAAAGATGTATAGCCAAACTTTCTCAAAAAATCTTTGGTTGTTCTATATGTCATTGGTTTTCCCGGCAAATCTGATTTTCCAGCTTCTTCAATTAGCCCATACTCTAATAATTTATATATACACGCATCTGCTCCTACTCCTCTAATTGATTCTATTTCTGCTCTAGTAATGCGTTGATTATATGCAATAATGGCTAAGGTTTCAATAGCTGCATTAGAAAGATTTGGCTTCGCCCTTTTATCAATAAGGGGATATATATATTCATAATATTCTTTTTTCGCACATAGTTGATAACTATCTTCTATTTTGACTAACTCAATTCCTCTTTGTGGATTTCGGTTCATCTCTTCTTGCATCTCTTGTATTAAATTTTCTATCTCTTCTTGAGATATTTCTGTTGCCATCATTAATTCCTGGATTGTTACTTCTTTTCCTGCGGCAAATAAGATTGCTTCTATCATTGCCTTTGCTTCTTGCATGTTTTATCACATCCTCCTTAGGCTAAGATTGTCATTGTGGTTCAATTTATCTCACCCTTCCATAACCATATTTTACTATATAATTGAAAATTTTACAATGTTTTTTGCGAATTTTTGTTGCCATTTTTTTTGTTTTGTGATAGGATTAGCAAAAGGAGGGTTTTCTCATGGAGGATGATAAAAAGAAATTAGAAATTGTTTCAGGAGACGGTGAAACTCTAGACATTTCGCCAGTTTATGAACATCTAAATACTGTAAAGCCAAAGTGTGATAATAAACCTAAACATATTATAATTCCAAAAGCAAAAAAAGAAGATGACGATGAAGAAGACGAAGAAAGCCAAGATTCTTCCCCATCAGATAAAAAGGAGGTTCGTTATGAGTAATTTAATTGAAATTAGGTGGCATGGTAGAGGCGGTCAAGGTGCTAAAACTGCATCTTTATTATTAGCTGATGCTGCATTTAACACAGGTAAATACATTCAAGGATTTCCAGAATATGGACCTGAACGAATGGGTGCTCCTATTACTGCCTATAACAGAATTAGTGATGACCCTATTACCATACACAGCAATATTTATGAACCAGACTATGTGGTTGTTGTGGATGATACCCTATTAGAATCTGTTGCTGTTACCGCTGGTTTAAAAGAAACAGGTGCCATTGTGATTAATACAACAAAATCACCTGAATACTTAAAGAAAGTCCTAAATGGATATCGTGGTGACATTTACACAATTGATGCAAGAAAAATTTCTATGGAAACATTAGGACGTTATTTCCCTAATACACCTATGCTTGCTGCAATTGTTAAAGTCAGCAATATCATGGCAGAAGATGCCTTTTTAAAAGACATGGAAGGTTCTTTTAAGCACAAATTTGCTAAAAAACCAGAAGTGATTGAAGGCAATATGAAAGCAATTGAAATGGCATTAAAAGAAGTGAAAAAAGTATAGAAGGAGGTTCCATTATGGCAGAAATAACGAATAAAACCCCCATGGAACATATGACCATTGGTGGGAATATTTATGAAGCTGGAAATGCCAGAAAATTTAAAACAGGAGACTGGAGAAGTATGAAACCAATTTTTCATGAAGATGTGTGCAAACAATGTGGTTTGTGTTTCCCTGTTTGTCCAGAAAACGCAATTCCAGTCAAAAAAGAAGATTGTAAAAGAACAAATTTTAATTATGACTATTGTAAAGGCTGTGGCGTATGTGCTAAAGTATGTCCATTTGGTGCCATTACAATGGAGGAAGAAGGTGGTACACTATGAGTATTCGAGAAAGATTAAGTGGAAACGAAGCTGCTGCAACTGCCATGAAACAAATTAACCCTGATGTTGTTGCTGCTTTCCCTATTACCCCATCAACAGAAATCCCTCAATATTTTTCTACGTTTGTTGCCAATGGTGCTGTTGATACAGAATTTGTTGCTGTTGAAAGTGAACACAGTGCTATGTCTGCTTGTATTGGTGCAGAGGCTGCTGGCTGTAGGGCAATGACTGCTACTTCTGCCAATGGATTATCTCTTATGTGGGAAATGATATATATTGCCTCTAGTTTACGTTTGCCAATCGTATTATCTTTAGTCAATCGTGCTGTTTCTGGTCCTTTAAATATCCACTGTGACCATTCGGATGCCATGGGCGTTCGTGACGCTGGTTGGATTATGTTATTTTCAGAAAATAACCAAGAAGCCTATGATAACACCTTGATGGCACATCGCATTGCAGAACATGAAAACGTTTTGCTTCCTTTAATGGTATGCCAAGATGGGTTTATTACTTCACATTCTATCGAAAACATTGAGCTAGAAGAAGACAGTGAAGTCAAAAAATTTGTAGGAGAATACCACCCAAAACATTATTTATTAAATGAAAAAGAACCAATTGCTGTTGGACCTTTAGATTTGCAAGCCTATTTATTTGAACATAAAGCACAACAAGCAGAAGCTATGAAAGCTGCTAAAGATGTCATTTTAGATGTTGCCAAAGATTTTGAAGCTTGGACTGGTAGGCATTATGGTCTATTTGAATCCTATATGTTAGATGACTGTGATATGGCAATTGTTTGTATGAACTCTACTGCAGGAACAACCAAAGCTGTTGTCAATGAGTTACGCAAAAAAGGAATTAAAGCCGGTCTTTTAAAAATTAGAGTATACAGACCTTTCCCAAGTGAAGAAATTGCTGCTGCTCTAGCCAATGTAAAAGCCATTGCAGTTTTAGATAAAGCAGATTCTTTAAATGGTATGGGTAGTGCCTTATTCCAAGATGTTGCTTCTAGCATGTACGTTTCTGGAAACTATATTCCTATGGTAGATTATGTTTATGGAATTGGGGGACGTGATACTACCACAAACGATATTGCATCTGTATATGATGACTTATCTGAAATTGTAAAAACTGGAACTGTCCAAAATCCTTATCGCTATTTAGGATTAAGAAAGGAGGAGATTTAGATGGCATATAATGTAAAAGAAGTTGTTGCACATAAACCTTCCCGTTTCACAGAAGGTCATAGAATGTGTGCTGGTTGTGGTGCTCCTCCTGTTGCAAGGCATGTCATGAGAGCCTTAAAAGAAGAAGATCACGCAGTTGTAGCAAATGCAACTGGTTGTATGGAAGTTTCTACCTTTATTTATCCGTATTCTGCTTGGACAGATTCCTTTATCCATACGGCGTTTGAATGTGCTGGTGCTACTCTATCTGGTGCAGAAGCTGCTTATGTTTCTTTAAAAAGGCAAGGAAAATTACCAGAAGAAAACCATACAAAATTTATTGCTTTTGGTGGTGACGGTGGTACCTATGACATTGGTCTTCAATCTTTGTCAGGTGCTATGGAACGTGGGCATGACATGACATATGTTTGCTATGACAATGGAGCTTACATGAATACCGGAATCCAACGTTCTTCTGCTACTCCAAAATTTGCAGATACCACTACTTCTCCTGCCGGAAAAGTAATCCCTGGTAAAATGCAGTCTCGTAAAGACTTAGCAAAAATTATGGTTGGACACCATTTGCCATATGTAGCACAAACTGCTGCTTTTATGAATTTTAAAGATTTGTATGAAAAAGCTGAAAAAGCTATCTATACAGAAGGGCCTACTTTCCTAAATGTGCTATCTCCTTGCCCTAGAGGTTGGGGATATGCAACAGAAGATTTAATGCTAATTAACAAACTAGCTGTTGATACTTGCTATTGGCCTTTATATGAAGTAGTAGATGGGGTTTATCATATTACTTATAAACCTGCTAAAAAATTACCAATTGAAGAATTTTTGAGACCTCAAAAACGCTTTAAACACATGTTTAAGCCAGGAAATGAATGGATGATTGAAGACTTCCAAAAAGAGGTAGATACTAGGTGGCAAGAATTATTAGACCTAGAAGAAATGACAAATAAAGCAAATTAAAAAACCTTTTCTTTCAAAAAGAGACTGGATAATATCATTATCTAGTCTCTTTTTTGATATTGGTTTGTTCACGTATGGATTTTATATCTCTTTGCATTCTTGCTTGTGCCTTTTCTTTTTGTTCTTCAGATACTTGTATATTTGACATCATTTGTGCAAAATCATTTCTAACTTGTGGCACCCACTCCCCTGAAAAAACAAAATATGGGGTTCCATTTTTATTTTGCTTTAACAAAATTACTGGTTCAAAATTCTCTGGAGATTGTTGTGTTGCAATGGTTCTTTTTTCATCTAAAAATAATTGTTTGACAGCTTTTCCATATTCATCTTTATATTGAAAAACTAACTTCACATCCGCTCCTAGTTGTTCCCTTTCCTGTTCTTGCATTTCTAAAGCTTCCTTTATGGTACATTGTTGAAATCTAAATAATTTTTTGGTATAATACTTCTGTAACATCTGTAATTTTATCTTTGTTGTTTGTCTGGCCTGTTCTAATTTTTGATTCAAATCCTTCGCATATTGTCCAGCTTGTTCCATGACTTCTTCCTCTGTATGACAATGAGAAAAATCAAACTCACTGATTAAATATTCTTCCCTTTCCGTTTTTTCCTCCGTAATATATTGTTTCCAACCTTCTAATTGCTCATCTATTTTCTCTACTGAAATTACCATATCTTCTTCATTCCCACCACGAGAAATTAAAATAGTTTTTATCGTTCCATTTTTTATCAACTCTGCTTCTTTGACTTGGTCCATATATCGTTTTAATTCCTCATATTGTTTTTGTGTCATCTCCATCCCTTCTGGTAAAATCATAATGATTCCTGAACCAGCTGTTGCAATAAAAATATTGTCTTTTCTTTCTTCTCGGTATACATCTTGATCTCCGTAATGAGAATCGTGCTTATAATCTGGATATATTCTTTCTAACAGGCGTTGTGCTATTCCTGCATGACCTCCTACAGAAAAAAAGTTATAGGAAAATGCTACTCCTGTTGCTTGCCTTTTTGTAATAATCGCTATTGAACATAGCTTTTCTGATAAAGCATTAGACAATATTTCTTTCATATCAAACATTGCATTGGCACACAGTATATTTTGTGTTACTTTTTCTTCCTCTTTTGTTTGATAGTCAAAATCTGCATAATTCATCTGCTTTTCCCCTTTCTCCCATAGCAATGATTCTTTAATTTTTTTGGCATATTACATGAATCCTACGATAGTTTTCTGCAACAATTTTATCCTTTAGCAATTCTTGAACTTGCACTGTATTGGCAATTAATTCTTCCTTTTGTGTTTTCGTTAATCGTTTAATAGCATATTCTAATTTAGCAGCATCTGTTCTATTTTCTGTTTGCCACACCGCTTCTAATTTTATCACCTGATGTGAAAGTGTATACTTAGCACATTTTTCAGTCTGTTCCATATGTTCTTTTAATCTTCTTTCTATATCTTTCGTGATTCCTGTGTAAATAGAATTGTCTTGGCACCTTACCATATATGTATAATACATTTTTATCACATTCCTTTTTATCGTGCCTATTGTACCACAAAAAACAACTTTTGTAAACGACAAATTGTAGTTGACTTTTTTTCCCATTTCGTATATAACAATATTATCATTGATTGGAGGGATTTTTTTGGAAAATTTAGATTCACAAAATGAAACTACAGTAAAACCTGAAAATAAAAAATTAACAAGATTCAATTTTATTTTTATTGCTGTTGTTTTTATTGGGCTTTTTATCTATATGATTTGTGTTGATGGCATGGAAAATATGATCCAATTGCTAAAAAGTGTAAACTATATTTGGGTATTAGCTGGATTAGGATGTTTAATCATTCAGTGGCTTTGTGAGGCATTCGTTTTGCATCTGCCTATTCAAAGAATGTATCCAGATCAAAGTTTTTCAAATTCTTTTAGAGTCAACATGATTGGACAATTGTTTAACAATATTACCCCCTTTTCTTCTGGTGGACAGCCTATGCAAGCTTATGAATTTTCAAAGTCTGGAAAACGCGTGAGTGATTCCTTATCTGCTATGGCAATTAAATTTGTCGTAACCCAAACCGCTTTAGTCGTTTTTACACTAGTTGTTGTTATTTTTGAATTTTCTTTTTTCGCTCATTTAATGCAAGATTTTGTTTGGGTTGCTATCATAGGGTTTGCTATTAACATCTTTGCCATACTCGTGGTATTACTTGCTGGATTCAAAAAAAGAGCAATTACAATTATCACCAATCCTGTCATTCGCTTTTTAGGAAAATTGCACATTTTAAAACATCCAGATGACACAATTCAAAAACTTTCTCACAGTATCGATCATTTTCGAGAACAATTTTCAATTATCCGTTCTGAAAAAAAGATGCTCTTAAAAATGTTTATCATTGCTACCTTACAAAGTTTAGCCTATTATTCTATCACGTATATGGTATATCGTGCTTTTGGAAATGTTGGCATCGGCTTTTGGCAAATTATTCCCGTCCAAGCATTTTTGTTACTTTTAATGACATTTGCTCCCACTCCTGGTTCTGGTCTTGCTGCTGAAGGTGGATTTCTAATCCTCTTTCAATCCATTTTTCAAAATGGAACCATCAACATGTCTATCTTGTTTTGGCGCATCTATACGTTTTATTTACCAATTATTGTCGGGTCTTTGTTTTATTTAAAAAAACAAAAAGAATAGGGGCTTTCCCTATTCTTCTGTTGCTTCTTCTGGTGCCTCAACTGGGCAAACACCTGCGCATGTACCACAAGATATACATGCAGATGCATCTATTTCAAATTTACTTTCTCCTTGTGAAATACATTGTACTGGACATTCTGCTGCACATGCTCCACATGAGATACATTTTTCTGTTATTTTGTATGCCATTTCTTTTCACCTCCTTTATCTTCTTCTACATCTAGTTTTTCTAATTTTTCTAGTTCTTCCAACTCTTTTTTATGTTCTATTTCTTCTTCATCTAATTGTTCTCTTGGAATATCTTTAATCACTTTGACATCTTTCACATCATATTTTTTATAAGTAAACCCATCTTCTGTTTTTATTTTGACTTTAACTCTTTCTTTTAACGTTTCTATTCCCTCTACTTCTCCTTCTCCCTCTTCTGTTTTTACAATAGCACCAATATTAGGGAGATGTTTTAATTTTTCTGCATATACACTGTCTTCAAATTTTAAACAGCACATCAGTCTACCACAATTTCCAGAAATTTTTGTTGGATTTAATGAAACATTTTGTTCCTTTGCCATTTTGATGGAAACAGCTTCAAAATCACTTAAAAATGTACAACAACAAAGTTCTCTTCCACAAACACCATTGCCACCAATTCTTTTCACTTCATCCCTGACACCAATTTGTCGTAGTTCAATTCTTGTCTTATATACAGCTGCTAAATCTTTAACAAGTTCTCGAAAGTCAATTCTACCATCAGCAGTAAAATAAAATAAAATTTTACTATTATCAAATTTACATTCTACATCCGTTAAACACATTTCTAAATGATGTTCCTGTATCTTTTTTTGACAGAGTTTCATGGCTTCTTTTTCAATTTTTTTACATTCTTCATAGTGTTTTTGGTCTCTGTAATTTGCAATTCTTAGCACTTTTTTTAGCGGTGCAATTATTTTTTCATCTTCAATATATCGATTCGGTATAATCACTTCTCCATATTCTTCTCCCTGTGCTGTTTCAACAATAACTTTGTCACCCTTTTTTACCTTTAAATGCTTAGGATTAAAAAAATATATTTTTCCTAATTTTTTAAATCTAACTCCAATTATATTTTTCAAATCATTCCCTACCTTCTTTTTGGTTTTACTTTATTTGTGCTTTTATCTGTAGTAACATATTATCTATTGTCATATCATAATTTGCGTTTGCTTGCAATCTTTTCTTTGTGTTTTCCACAATTTCTATACAGTTTGTGTATCGCTCATCTTGCTTTGCTAAGTCTAGCAAAATACGATTCATATACTGTAAAATCATTTCTATTTGTTCTTTTTGAAAAATATTTTGCGCTTGTTTGAAAATTTCGATGATATCCTTTTGCTTTAAATGCGTCAACATATCACACAATTGCATATATTCCTCTTGTTTTTCTTGCACTTGTAATGCTTTTCCAATACTGCCACCACATAGCTTTAAGAGTGCATCATCTTGTAACGCAATATTTTTTTTAGCTAAAAACTGTTTTAATTCTTCCTCTGGAATATCTTGAAAACGTAATATGGTACATCTTGATTTTATGGTACTCAAAAAAGCATTCTCATTTGTTCCAACTAAAATAATCGTAACATATTCCGGTGGTTCTTCTAACGTTTTTAATAAACAATTCTGTGCTTCCTTTGTCATCTTATCACCATCATTGATGATATATATTTTTTTAGTAGCAATAATTGGTTTTTCTACCACTTTCTTTTGCATATCTCTAATTTGCTCTATTTTTATGGTATTTCCATCTGGTTCTATCATTTGAAAGTCTGGATTATTTTCTGTATCAAATTCTATACAAGATTTACAAGTATGACAATACATGGGTCCTTGTAAGCATAAGATCGATTTTGCAAACTCTTTTGCCATTTCTTTTTTACCAATTCCCTCTGTTCCAACAAATAAATAACTGTGTGATGTTTTTTGATTCTGAATGGCTTGTGTTAACTGTTCTCGTATTTTTTGATTCCCAATAATTTGTTCAAACATCTATTTTCTCCTATTACTCCACTTTCCCCCATAGATTCAATGGCCATATTCTAATTGCTACTGTGCTTTCAATTTTTTCTAGTGGAATACATCCAAATTCTCTACAATCTGTACTATGATTTCGATTGTCTCCCATAGCAAATATACAATTTTCTGGTACGACAAAGTCATCTAATCCCTTTACTTTTGCTGGTGTTATAACTCCCGGCTGTAAATAAGGTTCTTCAATTTTTTTCTCATTAATATATACTTTTCCATCTTTAATTTGCACATGTTCCCCTGGTAAAGCAATTGTTCTTTTGATGTAACTTTCTTTTCCAAATTCTACCACATAAAAGAAAAATTTACTAAAGATATTGGTTGGTTGATTCTCATATTTAGCAATGACTCCATCTTCTTCGATTTCTTCTTGTGTCAAGGTCTCTTTTCTTGGTGCCTCAAATGTGATAATCTGTCCTCTTTCTGGTAGTTTTTTGGTTGTTCTATTCCATCTATTTAGCCATAACCTTTGATCTTGTTTGAGTGTTGGTTCCATAGAAATTTGTTGAACAATTGTTGGTGTTCCTACAAAATAGCGAAATAACAAGGCAAGTACAATTGCTATAATAATGCAATATCCCCATTCCATGGCTTCTTTAAGTTGTGGTTTCATTTTTTTCTCTCATTCCTTTCCTTTTTCTTACCTATTATACATTACTTTTCTATATTTAGCAATGCGTTTTATCATTTTATTACAAATTTCTTTATCCCTGCTTGGTTGGAATTCTAATAACAACTTCTGTTCCTTTTCCTACTTCACTTTTTATATCAATGCTTCCCCCATTTTTATCTAAAATTTCTTTGGCAATAGAAAGCCCTAGTCCCGTTCCTCCTAATTCTCTGGTGCGAGCCTTGTCCACACGATAAAATCTCTCAAAAATTCTTGTTAAATCTTCTTCTGGTATTCCCATTCCATTATCAATAATTTTAATATACGCATCTGTATACACAAACCCTACATAAATTTTAATTTCTCCTCCTTCTTTTGTGTACTTGATACTATTCATTAAAATATTTAAAACCACTCTTTCAATATCATCCTTATCTGCATATACTGGTGGCACATCAGCAGTTACAAAACAATTGACATCATGTTGTTTTTTCTTTATTTCAATTGCTAACTTTTCTTGCGATTTTTTTACAAGTTCTCCTAAGTCAAAACTCTCCTTTTTGGTTACCGTCTTTTTATTATCATACCTAGACAAAGTCAACAAATCTGTTACCAATCTCGCCATTCTTCTAGATTCTGTTGCAATGACATTTAAAAATTTGGTTTTTGTTTCTTCATCAAACCCACCTTCTAATAACGTGTCTGCATACCCCATAATAGATGTAATTGGTGTTTTTAATTCATGAGACACATCTGCCACAAATTCTTGCTGCATGTTATCTAACTTTACATGCTCTGTAATATCTTGCACAACTGCAATTACCCCATTCGGCAATTCCTTTTCATCTTTAAATGGTGCAAAAAATACATCTACATGTTTGTCATCCACCTGAATTTTTTGCTCTGTTGATGTCCATGTTTCTAAGTAAATGACTTTCTCCATATTCATGTCCAAATGAAATTTGCCAAAAATATCATCAAATGTACTATCTTCTGGTCCAATGCTTAACAAATTTTTGGCAGCAGGATTAATTAAAATAATTTCTCCCTCTCTGTTAAATGCAACAATTCCATCTGTCATATGTAATAAAATGGTTTCAATTTGATTTTTTTGTGTTGAAACATCGCTCAATTTTGCTTTTAATTCCACCGTCATATTATCTATTGTTTTTTCAGATTTTGACAGCAAAAAAGCAATACAAATAGAAACTAAAATCGCTGTTATAATGGCAATTGCAATATATATTTGTACCTGATTGGTATATGCAAAATATACGCCCAACCCTGTAATTAATATGGCTTGTATAATACTGATAATTAAGATAATTTTAGATTGTGTGTTTCTTAACATATTTCTCTTCCTTTACTAATTTTTCGATTTCTGCATATATAATATCTTCAGCATTTTTGGTTGCCAATTTCATGGCATTTTGCCCCATCATTTGTATTTGATTTTTTTTCAAAATTTCTTGAATGGTTTGATGCAAAATGGTTGGCGTAAGGTCATTATCTAAAATAATTTTAGCTGCATTTTGTTTTTCTAACACTTGTGCATTGTATAACTGATGGTTATGGCTCACATTTGGCAGTGGTATTAATATGGATGGCTTTCCTAAATTAGCAATTTCTGTAATTGTCATAGCGCCACTCCTTGCCACAACTAAATCTGCTATATTCATCATCTCTTCCATCTGATAAATATATGGCACCATTTTTGTATTTTCTATGTGACTACAATCTATCTGGTTTTGTTCTAACTCTCGTTTCATATCCTCATACTGTTTTGGACCAGTCGCCCACATAATTTGATAATCTTGATTTGTTCCATTTTTTACAATTTCTAGTAACGTTTGATTAATTTTTAAAGCTCCTTGACTACCTCCAAAGACTAAAATAATTGGCTTATCTGGTTTTAATCCTATTTCACTGATGATGGTATTTTTTTGTTGAGTACCATAGTCTCTTTTTTGATTTTTTACGGGGGTACCTGACCATACAACATTTTTTGCCTTAGGAATCCTTGGAATCGCATCCTCAAAAGACACCAAAACAGTATCTGTTTTTTTTGCCAACATTTTTACTGCTCTTCCTGGAAAAGCGTTGCTCTCATGCAACATCGTTGGAATTTTTAATTTTGAAGCCTCTGAAATTGTGGCTCCACATATGTATCCTCCCGTTCCAATCACAATATCTGGCTGAAATTCTTTTATAATTTTTCTAGCTTGGCTAAATCCCCTCATTGTCTTTACCATCTTTTTTAAATTATCTATTGATATTTTTTTACTTAACCCATAGGCCTCTATTGTCTTCAATTCATACCCTGCTCTTGGAACCAAATCATTTTCCAATCCTCTTTGTGTTCCAATAAAAATAATCGTTGCCTCTTTTTGTTCCTTTTTGATTTTATTGGCAATGGCAACGCCTGGATTAATATGGCCTGCTGTCCCTGCTGCTGCTATTATAACTTTCATAGCTTCCTACCTTTCTTTGTCTCATTAGGGACGGTTCTTTTTGGGGACAAAATGTCCCTAAAAGAACCGTCCCTAATGGGACACTACTTCGCACACGCTCTTGATATGTTTAATAATACGCCCATTTCACAAAGTAAGATAAATAATGCTGTTCCGCCGGTAACTAAAAAATGGTAATGGCATTCCCGTTGGTGGCATAGATGATGTAACTACTGCTATATTAATAATAACTTGAATTCCTACTAATGCTGTAATTCCCACTGCTAATAAGCTTCCAAACATGTCTGGTGCTTTCATGGCAATTAAAACACCTCTCCAAATAAAAATAGCAAATAGTAAAATAATAAAGGCACATCCCACAAATCCTAATTCTTCTCCTATAATAGAAAAAATAAAGTCATTGTGTGGTTCTGGTATGTACAAATACTTTTGTTTACTTTCTCCTAAGCCTACGCCAAACAATCCTCCTGAACCGATGGCATATAAACTTTGTATGACCTGCCATCCTGTTCCTGTTGCATCTTTCCAAGGATCTAAAAAGGTTAGCACTCTTTGTAATCGGTATGGTGATTTTACAATTAATAAAATAGCCATTGGAATTCCTGCCCCACCACCGACAGCCAAAAATTGTGAAAATTTACAGCCTGCTACAATCATCATCACACATACAATCCCTAAAATAACAATAGAAGCACTAAAATGTGGTTGCAACATCAAAAATAAAATGAGCGGTAAAACCATGCATATATGTTTTGCCAATCCCTTCCAAAAATATGGTAACTGATCTCTATTTTTAACTAATATTCCAGCATAAAATACAATGACTAAAAATTTTACAATTTCTGATGGTTGAAATGATAATGTTTCTGTTACGTATATCCATCTTTGTGAACCATTAATTTCTTTCCCTACTATTTTTACTGCTATTAATAATAGCAATGCTATCCACCATGCATGTTTATAAAATTTTTGATAAAATCGATAATCAATTTTTGAGATTGCCATCATGGCAAATACCCCTAAGACAGCAAATATCAATTGTTTGTTAAAAAAGCGATAACTATCTCCTGTTTCTGCTAAAGCAGAAGGAGAACTTGCTGATAATACCATGATTAATCCAACACCTAATAAAATAATAATGGTAATTAATATTGTAAAATCGATTGGATTATTCAAAAAGCTCGAAAATTTTCCTGCTTTCTTTTTTGCCATGATTTTCTCCTTTCTTTCTAAAGTTACAATGTGATTAGAAAAGATTTCTTTTGTTTATATTATTTTTAACCCTACAATACAAAGTAGCAATGTAACAATGCTAAATACAATCACAACTTTGTTTTCTTTCCAGCCTGATAATTCAAAATGATGATGTAATGGAGCCATTTTGAAAATTCGTTTTCCCGTTTTTTTGAAGTATGCTACTTGCATAATAACAGACATGGTTTCTAATACAGGTATTAATGCAATCACTAATAAAATCAGTGGCATTTTTAAGTATAATGCAACAGAAGATATGACACCTCCAATTAGCAGGGAACCAGTATCTCCCATAATAACTTTTGCTGGATGCAAATTAAAAATTAAAAATCCTAATGTGGCTCCTATGACAATACTGCCAAAAATAGAAATTTCCGTAATTCCTCTTAACATTGCAATCACTGTTAAACAGGTGATAATAATTACTGAAATGCTAGAAGATAATCCATCTACACCATCTGTTAAGTTAATTGCATTTGTTGTTGCTAAAATAACACATATTGCCGCTGGAATATAGATATACATTGGCAATACAATATATGTTTTCATGATAGGGATATATGTTTGCGTTCCTAATTTTAATCCCTCCACTAAGTATAAGACATATGCAACTGAAATTACTAAAAGTCCTAGCATTTTATAACTTGGTTTTAATCCTTCTGTATTTTTTAATACTAACTTTTTATAATCATCGATAAATCCAATTGCTCCAAATCCTATCGTAAGTACCAGTAAGGGAATTAATTTTTGAGCGATTCCTTGTTGATTGGTTGCATAAAGATAAAAGGCTGTTGCAATTGTCCCCAAAATCATGGCAATAATAATAATAATTCCTCCCATTGTTGGTGTTCCTTGCTTCTTCAAGTGCGAAGCTGGTCCGTCGTCCCTTTCAATTTGCCCTACTTTTAACTTTTTTAATATTGGTATTGTTATCATTCCTAATATAATTGCAATTGCAAATGATACAAGCAATACTTCTATTTCAAAATTCAATTTTATCAAACCTTTCGTATTTGCTTACTTTGTATATTTTATTCCTTATTTGTTCGTTTTATTTATGTTTTATCCATTTTTTTCTATGATATCTCGTACAATGATTCTCTCATCAAAAGGATATTTTACGCCATTAATTTCTTGGTATGGTTCGTGCCCTTTTCCTGCTAATATAATAATGTCTTTTTTATTTGCCATACCAATGGCTTTTTTTATGGCTTCTGTTCTATCAACAATGACTTCATATTTGCCCTTTGTTTTTTTCATGCCTTCTTCTATTTGGTTCACAATCTTTTGTGGGTCTTCTGTACGAGGATTATCTGATGTAATAATTGTATAGTCTGCTATTTTCCCTGATATTTCTCCCATAATTGGTCTTTTGCCACTGTCTCTATCGCCCCCACACCCAAATACAGAAATGACTCTACCTCGTGTGTAGCTTTTGGTTGCCTGTAAAATATTTTGCAAACTTTCTGGTGAATGTGCATAGTCAATCATAATGGTTAATTCTTTTTTGTTGTTGACAAGTTCTGACCTTCCTGGCACTCTTACCTCTAGCAATGCTTCTTTGATAACTTCTGGTGAAATATCAAATTTTTTAGCAACACAAATCGCAGCTAATGAATTATATACACTAAACCTTCCTGGTATTCCTGTTTTGATTCTTTCATTTTTATCTGTTATTTTGACTTTAAAGTCTACGTAAGCGTTTGTAATTGTAATATCTTTTGCTAATACATTTGCGAAGTTATCAATTCCATATGTTGTAATATTGCTTTCTGGAAATAATTTTGGAATTTTGGCTCCTTGTAAATCATCTACATTGACAATTCCTGTTTTGCACATTTGAAATAGTTTTAATTTTGATTGGAAATAATCTTGCATATCTGGATGTTCATTTTTGCTAATATGGTCTTCTGAAAAATTCGTAAACAATACGATGTCAAATTGGCATGCGTCTACTCTATGTAATTTTAAACTTTGTGATGATACTTCCATTACCACCACTTCTACGCCTTGTTCTACCATTTGATGAAATGTTTGTTGTAACTCTAAACTTTCTGGCGTTGTTCTATCACTATCTTTTATTTTCTTGCCATTCATATATGTTGCTATCGTTCCAATTAATCCTACTTTTTTCCCTGCTCTTTCTAAAATTTCTTTTATCATAAAAGTCGTTGTGGTTTTTCCTTTTGTGCCTGTTACTCCAATTAATTTAAACTTTGTAGATGGATTTTGATAAAAGTTAGCTGCACATATAGCTAGAGCTTCTCTTGTATTTTTTGCCATGATAATTGTTATGTCTTCTGGTATGTTTTGTGACCTTATGTCATACCCTTCTTCTACCATAACAACTGTTGCGCCATTTTTGATTGCATCTGCAATAAATGTATGTCCATCTGTTGCAAATCCTTTAATTGCTATAAATAAATAGCCTGGTTTTATTTCTTTAGAATTTTTTTCAATTCCCTGTATGTCTTTATCCACATTGCCTTTCACTTTTAATCCTTCTAGTCCGATTAATAATTTTTTTAATTCCATTTAGAATCATCCCTTCAAATTTACTCTGTCTTGTTGGTAAATTTTTGCCAACAATTCTAGTATATTATATATCTTTTTTTATTTTTTGTATAGGGTTTTGCCAATTTTTTTTTAGAAAACAAATAAGATTTTCTAAGCAATTTATATGCCTAGAAAATCGTATTGGTTAGTCTTCTTTTAATGTTTCGCAATATTTACAGCGATAAGCCTTTTTCTCTTTATCTGTCAATACAAAAATTTGTTGTAATTCATTTTCCGTTGATGTAATACATCTTGGATTTTTACATTTGATGATATTGACAATCTCTTTTGGTAATTCTACATGATATTTTTCCGTTCTTTCATCATTTTTGATAATATTAATCGTAATGTTTGGATCAATATAACCTAATATATCCATATCCAAATCAATGCTTTTGTCAATTTTAATAATATCTTTTCTTCCCATTTTTTTACTTTTGGCATTTGTAATAATGGCAACAGAGCAATCAAGTTCACCCAAATTTAAAGCGTGGTATATCTCCATTCCTTTTTTTGCTTGTATATGGTCTATGACAATTCCATTTCTGATACTATCTATATTCATCTTTATTTCTCCCTTCTTTTTCGCCCTATTTAATTTCCAATAATTTAAGAATCAGCGCCATCCTGATAAATTTTCCATACCTTGCTTGTTTAAAATAGCAAGCTCTTGGGTCATCATCCACTTCTGTTGCAATTTCATTGACTCTTGGTAGTGGATGCAATATTGCTAAATCTGATTTTGCTTTCTCTAATTTGCTTTTGTTTAAAATATAGTAATCTTTTAATCTAACATAATCTTCTTCATTAAAAAATCTTTCTTTTTGGACTCTCGTCATATATAAAATATCTAGCTTGTCCATATGCTCTTCGATGTCGCTTGTTTCAATGTATTCAATATGATTTTTTTCTAAGATTTCTTCTTTAATGTATTCTGGAATTTTAAGTTCTTCTGGTGAAATTAACACAAATTTGATATTTGAGTATCTTACCATAGCTGTAATTAATGAATGTACGGTTCTTCCAAATTTTAAGTCCCCACACAAGCCTATTGTTAAGTTATCTAATCTTCCTTTCTCACATGAAATCGTTAATAAATCTGTTAGTGTTTGCGTTGGGTGGTTGTGTCCGCCATCTCCTGCATTAATAATTGGTACATCTGACTTTAATGAAGCAACTAAAGGTGCCCCTTCTTTTGGATGTCTCATGGCAATAATGTTGCTGTACCCCCCTACCACTTTAATCGTATCTGAAACACTTTCTCCTTTTGCAGTAGAGCTAGAAGCTGCTTCTGAAAATCCTAATACATTCCCCCCTAGTTCTAACATTGCTGCTTCAAAGCTAAGTCTTGTCCTTGTACTTGGCTCAAAAAATAAAGTAGCCAATGTTTTATGTTTGCACTTCTCTGCATATTTTTCAGGAGATTGCATCACATCTTTGGCTACTGTAATTAATTCATCAATTTCTTCTACTGTTAGGTCTTTAATATCAATTAAATTTCTCATATTTTTACATTCCTTTCTCACATAAATCTAGTTGGAAAAGAATTCTCTTTCAACTATTATTTCTTATGTTTTATCAAAAATACTACATTCTGTCAATACTTTTTGAAAAATCATATCATTTTATTTTAAAACCTGAAAAAAGATATGTTAATGTATCTTATTTCAGGTTTCTTTATGATAATCATATATTACTTATCAATATCTTTTACTTTCTTAATTTTTTCACTTGCTGTTTCTATATCTTCTAGCATAAAATCTAACACTAAATTTTGGTTTGGCGTTAAAATTTTTCGCATTCTTTCTTCTTGTGGGATTACCATCTTCAAAAACATATCGTAATATTTCATATATGCTTCATAGGTATCATGGTACTCTTGCAATACTATATTTCTAAATATTACTATCATATTGACAACAAATGCATATTCATTCATGAAATGTACTTCTTCATCTTCAATGGTTTGCAAAGCATAATATCTTTCTGCAATAACATCTAGCCTATCTAAAATATAGCGACTATTGTGTTCATGCATGATGCTATTGCTTCGTTGCACATAAATGTATTTTGGAGTATCCATATAAGCAACTCGATTTACATTTAAAAATATTTTATATATTACTTCGATGTCCTCAAATACTTTGTCTTTGCTAAACTTAGTCGTTTCCCATATTTCTTTTTTAAAAAGCTTATTCCATACATAGCTTTGGATTCTCTTATCTTTTAACACTTCTCGAAGTGCTTGCCTTCGGTCTAATATTTGTAGCTGGTTGGTAAATTGTTTTGGTACAATTTTGCCATTTTCTTCACGCCAAAATTCAATGACTGAAATATCGGCTTCATTCTCTAATAGATTTTTTAATAGCACCTCATACATGTCTTTTTCTATATAATCATCACTGTCTACAAAACCAATATACTTTCCTGTTGCATTTTCAATCCCTACATTTCTTGCTTCTCCTACTTGTACACGTTCTGGAATGTCTATCACTCGTACTCTGTTATCTAATTTCTTATACTTTTGGCAAATCGTTTCCGCTTCTTCTGATATGGTATCCATAACTAATAGTACCTCTATTTGTGTATATGTTTGTGCTAAAATACTTTGGATACATTTTTCTAAGTATGCTTCTGTTTTATAGATCGGTACAATAATCGATATTAAATTTTCTTTCATTTCATTTCTCCTTCATTATGATGGCAAAGCTCTACTCGCTGGTCCCTCTTTTATCTCAAATTCTTTTCCCGTTAAAATCGATTCGAATAATGTTATCAAATTTTCAGCTGCAACACTACTTGTCCAATCTTCATTGACTACTGTGTATGCATTTATTCCCATTTTTCTTCTTAATGCTTTGTCTTCTATTGCCTGCTTTACAGCTTTCTCTAAATCTTGATATCGATTATACCTGATACCACTTTCTCCTTGTTTAATTAAATAGGGAACTGACCCCATTCTTCTGTTAGCAATTACTGTACAACCTGCACTCATCGCTTCATTGACAACTGCCCCCCAACCTTCTGCACTATCACTTGTTGCAATAAAAATGTTAGCTCTCTCCATGCGACGCCTTACTTCTTCACTTGGTACTTGTCCAATCACTTTTACCACATCTTCTAAATGTTCTTTTTGTATTGTTTTCTTTATCTTTTTTTCTAAATTTCCCGTTCCTAACATTTCTAGTTCAAATGCATAATTTTGCTTTTTTAACTGTTTTGCTAATTTTAAAACTACTTCTGGGTGTTTCCACTTAATAAACCTTGCTACCCAAATTAGTTTAACAGGTTCATTTTGCTCTTTTTGTTCCATGATTTTTTCTATATCACATTTTTCTGCTTCTGGAAAATATCCCCACTTATATATTTTATTTGTATATAGTCCAAAACGATTAAAATCATTTGGACCATATGCATTTGCTGATAGCATATATAAATTTTTATTCTTACGGTATTTGATATGTCTATCATAAAATAATTTTAATTTTTCTTTATTGAATATCGTTTTCCAAATTCCATCTACAAATAAAAAGATTCTATATCGATAACGAAATGTAATCTTATCTTGTTTTAATCTCTCTTCTATATAATCATCTGGTATAGAACCAATGATAACAATATCACTATCCAAAGCTAATTGTTTCGCTTGTTTCTCTCCTTCTTCATTTTCATAGGCTCTTACAACAAAGTCATATTCCTGATCTAAATCTTTAAATCCCATGTCTAATCTCCACTGAAATATTTTTACAGTAGAGACAAACTTAAAATCTTGTCCTAATCTTTTTTGCATTTCTAAACAAAATGGCACTTGATGGTGTGTTAAAAAATTAGAAAAAAATGTGACTTTCATATAATTCCCCTCTTTTATACTACATTTGTTTTTACTAATATCTAGCCTATTATATCATTTTTTTATGTATTCGTCAATATTTTTCTTTTAGAATTTTTTGGGCGGTATTTTTTACGGAGAAAGCAAGGAGATTGCATTTGCTTTCTCCTTGCTTGTTACACTCCGGTATAGAGATACACTTCTCTATACCGAACACCCCAAGAATCCGTCGCCTCATGGGAAGCCATAAATAAGTCTATATGGTTCCCAACAACGGCACTTCCTGTGTCTTCCGCAACATAAGGATGCCCATCAATCATAATGGTACTCCCCAGTGGAATAACACTAGGATCAACTGCCACAGTTCTTCCTTCCACTAAAGGGGTCCCCGTAGCCGTCGGCTGACCAGTCCAGATGCCATTGCAAGCGCTACAACCACAATAGGCTGTAATTTTGAACTCGCCAATATTCTTCCATTCATTATTGGTTGCTTCTTCCTCTGGCTCCTCCTGAACCTCAGGAACAACTATCATCTCCACTGGCAGTTCCATCATTTCCACCAATGTTCCCTGCTGCTCCTCAGCAGCCTGCGCCTCTATAATGAGGCTCCGAACTCTTTCGTTGCCTATTTTTTGTGCAACGCACAGATAGGCTATAATGCCAATCATCAGCTCTGTTGCTATCAGTGCGTTTCTCAAAAATTCTTTTGTCATTTTCATAACTTTTTCTCCTTTTCTGCTTATAATAACTGTACCTATTATTATACCACATTTTTCATAAAAATTCAAATTTTGGCTTTTATGATGGATACTCCCATAAATATTTAACATTATCTAATTTTTGGAATAAAATACTTAAGAGGTGTTTAACATGTTTCTTAATATATTGCATACTGCAAAAGCACATATAAAAGGTAGCAAACAATATCCTAAAATAGATGGCACAGTTACTTTTAGAGAAACTAAAAATGGCGTAATCCTAACTGCTAAAATTAATAATTTGCCACAATCTAAAAATAAATGTAAAGGTAGATTTTTTGGTTTTCATATTCATGAAGGAACTTCTTGTACTGGAAATTTAGAAGATGAATTTGCAAATGCAAAATCACATTTCAATCCTAACAATTGTCCTCATCCTTTTCATATAGGTGATTTACCTCCATTAATTGAAAATAATGGATATTCTTATATGAGTGTTTTAATAAATAAATTTAAAATAAAAGATATTATAGGAAAAGTAATTATTATTCATGATTCCCCAGATGACTTTACTACGCAGCCAAGTGGAAATTCTGGAACGAAAATTGCTTGTGGTAAAATTGAAAAATAGTGCAATACTGTAAAAAGTTTAGTATATGAATCTATATTTTATAAAAAGATATCAAATATGAGCCCATAATTTTAAATTTATCATAGGCTCATATTTGATATTTTTATTAATAATAGGAACTATAATTAGCAGATCTATCTATTTGCATAGTAGTCATTATCTTATCATATTCATTTGAAATTACATTTAAATCTTTATCCATTAAAACCATTTTATTATTAGCATTTTTTACTAAGTACATATTATCATATATATCAATTGCTGTTGTTTGCAATAATATTTTTCCCGTCATATCCATTATTAAAAAGTGAAATTCGTACTTTTTATTTTCATTATAGTTCTCATCTTCCGTATTATTTAATTGCAATATTACTTTATTATCTTTTATATCCCTTATCGTATAAGTATTAGGAATTGTTATTTGATTTCCCTCACTATCATACCAACCATTACCTGTGTATTCTTCATTTTCAAATTCTATATAACCATTCGTAAATGTATCTAAAGTGGCATCATCTTCATATAAACCAGGTAAATATACTATACTAGATTTTTTCTCTCCATTAGACTTCATTATCGTTACATTATATTTTAAGCCATTAGTATTTTCATCTTCATCATCGTCTGTTTCTTCATATATTGGCTCTATTATCATAGAATAATTTTTATTACTATAGTAATATTTAGATTTTTTCTTTGTTAAAGCAATACTATTGGTATTGTTTGTTTCAACTGTTTGAGTATTTAAATTTGCTTCTTCTCTAGTAAAAGTTTGTAAGGAAAATTCAAAATTGAACATACTTGTCATTGGCTCGCTCAAATAATTATCAATTGTTTGCATATACTTTTCTAAAACTCCATTTAGTTCTATACTACTATTACTTTTTGAAATGATATAAAATTTATTATCTTTCTTTGCTAGAGCTATATAATATGTACTATTATTGATTTCAATTTCGTTAAAGTATGTTATTTTATCATATTGACATGATATTTTTTCTTGCCCATTTTCATTGATAAATCCATACTTGTAGTTTTTTTCTACTGGAATATATAACTCTTTATCTGTGCTACCTTTTAAAGTAGTAACATTATGATATAATTCAATTAGTCCATTTTTCCATTTAATTTCATTCACTTTTGTTATGAATAATGAAGATAATGCCATTACGAAGAAACCAACAGCTAATATTAACTGTAATACATAGTATAATAGTATATTAACAATTTTCCTTGATTTACTTTCTTCTATGTTCCTATCTTGAAAATGTATATATATTAATTGCATAACTACTGCAATTATTGACCAATGCAGACTAATAACTTCTAATAGACTAGGAACTTCTAATAGACTAAGAATTGAAAGTATAATAACTGCAATATAAGAAATAATTTGAATTATTTTTGGTTTATGTTTTTTTATTAAAGCCAGATTCACCATTGCTAATATTATTGGAACTATACTAAATATAATCTTATCTATCCAATCAATAATATCTTCATCCATATCAGTAAGTAACATTAATATACCTAATCCTGACCAAACATAAGAAATTCCAAATACTAATTGCCAAAAACATATTTTTTTATTTTGTTTATTTTGAATAGCACAAATAATATTAATTATACCAATTCCACTAAACATTAAAGGCACTATGATTTGAATATTGTTCAATAATGTCTCTATTATAAAACTATTATAAATTGATTTAGCTTCAGTTTCTCTTGACATAATATTCGACGCTAAATAGCTTGCAGAAAACATAAGTATATAAAATGTGGTTATAGATATAATATTAAATATTGCTACTATTCGATTCATTCTTTTACTATTCATAAATGTCCCTTTTTTATTTTAACAAATATTACCTAAATAGTCAATATGAAATCATAATTTATATATGTTAAAAGCTCTCAGCTTTTAACATATACACTGGTTCCTTTATTCACAACAATGCCTGCCTTTGGTGTCTGCTCTTTGATGATGGTATTTTCTTTGTCAATTTCTTCCATATTGGCTCCCTCCATTTGTATGGTTAGACCATTTTCCTTTACTATTTTTTGTGCTTCTTTGATATTAAGTCCTGTGATATCTGGTGTTTCAACTTCTTCTACCTGCTCTATTTCTTCTTGATTTCCTTGACTAACCTCCATATATGGTAAAATTTCTGAAAAAATTTGTCCGCCCACTGGAGCTGCCACGCCACCTCCTTGATGTCCTCCTTCTCCTGTTGGGTTGTATAACGTAACCAATAATACCACTTCTGGATCTTCGATTGGTGCCACTCCTAAAAATGAAGTCACATATTTGTTGGTATTCACACCATCTTCAGATGTTCCTGTTTTTCCTCCAATTCGGTAGCCTGCTACTTTTGCATTTTTTCCGTGTTCCTTCTGCTACCACACTTTCCATCATACTTAATACTTTTTCTGCCGTTCCTTTCGAAATAGATTGCCCTTTGACTTTAACTTCTACATCTCTTTTTTCTCCTGTTTGACTATCCACAATTTGTTTTACAATTCTTGGCTGAACCAAATTTCCTCCATTGGCAATACTAGACACAGCAGTTACCAGTTGGATTGGTGTAATTTCAAACCTTTGCCCAAAACTAATGGTTGCTAATTCCACTGGTCCTGCCTTTTCTTCTTTCAAGAAAATACTCCCACCCTCTCCAGGTAAGTCAATTCCTGTTTTGCTAAGTAAACCAAACTTTTGTAGATAGCCATAATAGGTATGCACCCCCAATTTTTGCCCTAATCCAATAAACACAGGGTTACAAGAATTCATCAATGCCTGTCTTAAACTTTCAGCACCATGCGGTCTATAATATCTCCAACATTTAATACGGACACCTGCTACCTCAATTCCTCCTGTACAGCTAAATTCCCCGCTATTATCGGTATCTGTAATTCCTTCTTCTAGTGCTGCTGATGCGGTAATGGTTTTAAATGTAGAACCTGGTTCATACGTATCTGCAATTGCCTTATTTCTCCATACGGCTTGTAAATTTTTTGTCTTTTCTCCTTGTTCTAGTGTGCCCCATATGCCTTGCAATTCCTCAGTATATGCCGCATATGGTTCATTTAGATTATAATTTGGATACGTTGCCATTGCCAAAACATCACCTGTTTTTGGATTCATTGCAATCACATTTCCGCCATCTGTACATTTATTGTCAATACAAGCTTCTTCTAGATATTTCTCGACAATTGATTGTATATTATAATCAATTGATAGTATCAAATCATTTCCATCAATTGCTGATACATACTGTTCCCCTTCTTCTCCAATTTCTGCACCTTTTGCATCTGTATGCCTTTTAATTGAACCCTTTGTTCCTGCCAATTCTGTTTCATACTTAGCTTCTATTCCATCTAGACCTTGATTGTCGCTCCCGCAAAACCCAATAATTTGTGAAGCCAGTGTATTGCTTGGGTAATATCTCTTTGTGTCTTCGTCTATATTCACCCCTGAACGTATTTCGTTTTCCTCTAACCATATCCTTAATTCATCTGTTTTTTCTTTCTCTACTTTTTTGGCAATTGTTTCAATAGAACTCCTTTTACTAACTTTTTTTAAAGTTGATTCATACTCTAATTCAAATAATTCCGATAATTTCTTTGCTACCTTTTCCTTATTTTCTTTAGCAATATTGCCTGGGTTTACTGTTACAGTTTCCACTGTACTACTAACTGCTAAAATATGTTCTCCTGTCGCATCATAAATGGTTCCTCTTTTAGGGTTGATATTTCTATTTAATGTTTGTTGTTCATACGCCATCGTTGATAGTTCTCCCCCTTGAATCATTTGAAGGTACCCAATCCTTCCTATTAAAATAGTGAATATCAAAAATGTTATAAATAAAACTGTTCTCATTCTTTTTTTGGTTGATATTTTACTTGCAATTGGTTCTAACATAAAAAAACACCTCTAATAATATGTATTAAAGGTGTTTTAATTTATTCTTTTTTTCAGTTTTTAAATAGATGTAAAACCCAGTCTTTAACTGTGTCAAACCAACTTTTTTCTTCTTCTAAAATTACTTTTTCTGTTGTGGCTTCTACATAATCTTTCTTTGGTAATGTGATATATACTGTTTGCTTGTTTGTCAATTTTTGCATTCCTAATTTTTCTTCTGCTTCTTTTTCAATGGTACTTAAATTTAGTCCATTTTGTATGTTTATCTCTAGTTGCTCATTTTCTTTTTGTAATGTTGCTAATTGCTTTTTTTGATTCTGCATTTCATTAAATTTGACGTTTATTTGGGAGTTCCTGTATCCAATGGCTAAAAGTACAACAAACACAAAAATAGCTAACATGGTTGTTTGCACTTGTTTTTTTCTCTGTGCCTTTGAGATGCTTACCTTTTGTCTTGGTAAGTCTTCTACCACTCTTAGCTTTGGTTTTTTTTCTGTTGTTGCTTTTTTCGGTATTTCTTGTACCGTCTTTCTCGGGCTAGTTCCATATTGATAATTCGCTCGTGCCATTGGTTTCCCTCCCTTCTTTTGTTATTCTTTCTCAAATATCCTTAGTTTCGCACTTTTACTTCTCGTGTTTTCTTCTTGTTCTTCTTTGGATGGTATCATTGGTTTTTTCGTTATCATTTTTCCTATGGATTTTGCACCACATACACAATATGGTAAATCTGGTGGACATGTGCATTTTCCTTTTGCTTCTATCATTGCATTTTTTACTGCACGGTCTTCTAATGAATGGAACGTAATAACACATAATCTACCTTTTGATTTTAAACATGCAATACAATCTAAAATGGTATTGTACAGTGGGGTTATCTCATTGTTTACTTCAATTCGAATGGCTTGAAAGGTTCTTTTTGCTGGATGTCCATCTTTTTGTTTCGCCTTTGGAATTGTTTTTTCTATGATTTCCACCAATTCTTTTGTCGTTTGAATTTCTTTTTCTTTTCGTATCTTACAAATATTTTTTGCAATTTGTCTTGCAAATTTTTCTTCTCCATAGGTATATAGGATTTCACTTAATTTTTCTTCTGTATATTGATTCACAACAATTTTTGCTGTTAATTCTTGTGTTTTATCCATCCTCATGTCTAACATATTTTCGCCTAGGTAACTAAATCCTCGATTCTTTTCGTCAAGTTGATACGAGGATACCCCTAAGTCTAGTAAAATTCCATCTACACTTTTTATGTTCTGTTCTTCTAATAGTTGTTTTATATGATCATGGTTTCCATGAATATATGTAATATTAGAAAATTCTGATAAATTTTTTTTTGCTGCTTCTAATGCTTCTTGATCTCTGTCAATTCCAATTAGTCTTCCTGTTCCTTCCAATTTTTTTGCAATTTCTTTACTGTGACCTGCTCCTCCTAATGTTCCGTCTACATATATTCCTTCTTTTTTTATTTGCAAGCCTTGTATGCACTCTTCTAGCATAACAGGTTTATGTTTAAATTCCAATTCTACACCTCTGCCATTAATATATGCTCTCATAAGGTGCCCTATCGCAGTTTGCGTTATACTTTTCAGAAGATAGGACATCCTTTTTATCAATTGTATTTTTAAAATACATTCGTGTTTTTCATTTCTTTTGTGCATTTATCTTTTGTTTGATTTTCTTTTGCACAAATGGTTGGAAAAAATCCAATTTTGACATTGTCAAAATTGAAGTTATTTTTCAACCTTTCTTTTGTACATTTTTCTTTTGCATGTTTTTCTTTGGTTTTTTCTTCATTTTTCTTCTGTAAATTTTTCTTTGGTAATTTTTTCTTTGGTTACTATATAAACTTTTGCAAGTTATATACCTAAATTAGCCATATTTTCTGCAATTTCATCTGCTGATATTCCTTCGTCACATTGTTCCCAAACTTCTTTATTCCAAATTTCTAATCTAGTTCCTACTCCTACAATTACAACATCTTTTTCTAACGTTGCTGCTTCTCTTAGATTATTCGGAATTAGAAATCTTCCCTGCTTATCAATTTCACATTCTGTTGCACCTGATAAAAAGAATCTGACAAAGTTTCTCGCATTTTTATCTGATAGTGGTAATGCTTTTAATTTTTCTTCAAAGTTAAGCCATTCTGTTTGAGAAAATGCAAATAGGCATCCATCCAATCCTTTGGTAAGAATAAAAGTATCTCCTATGTCTTGCCTTAGTTTTGCTGGCATGATGACCCTTCCTTTTGTATCTAAGGAATGGCTATATTCTCCCATTAGCATTGGTTTTCACCCCTCTCCACTTTTGCACCACTTCGTACCACTTTTTACCACTTCACCTAAATTCTAATACATCTTTTTTTTTTTTGCAAGTGTTTTTCATAAATTTTTTAAATTTTTTTAAATTTTTACTTTTTTAAACAAATAAAAATATGGCAACTCTCCCTATTAGAAAAGCTGTCATATTTCTTAATCAATTGTTGTGCTAGTTCTCCCTGTACCCACAACGTTCTCTTGTAAAGATCGCCATGTATTGCACCCCACAATTCCATCTGCTGTTAATCCTCTTGATTTTTGATAATTGATTACCGCATTTCTTGTCGCTGCGCCAAATATACCATCTAATCCCCCTGTTCTAAATCCCAATGTATTCAAGTCATCTTGTGCAATTAACACATAATTGCTAAGGCTTCCTCTTTTTAGCTGCGGAAATCCCCCTATACTACAAGCAGGTATACCGAAATCTTTTATCAAAATGTACCCAACTTGGCGTTAATGACTTCGGCTCTACATACGCCCAAACTCCCGAATTATTTGCACTATTCCATAACTGATTTCTCCTTGCGTCAGTTAATGTTTGCCCCACATCAAACGCTGTGCCTGCATAATGTTGACTTTGATTTCCATGACCACCTTCATATGGTCTCTTGAACGCAAACCCCACTGGTATACTACTTCCAAACACATACCTTTGGCTGTTCCAACTCTGCATGGTTCGTTTCGTTGTCCATAATGTATTCGATCTACTAGAGCCTCTAAACTCCCTTACTTTCAATGTTCCATTTGTATTATATGGCATTGGTTCATTTTCTCCCCTATAATATGTTTCCATTCGGTCTGTGTCATTATTAAAGACGAGTATCTTTGCCATGTTATCACCTCATACTTTTTTATATCATATGCTTCACAAAAAAATTGGTTACTAATATGGCTCAATCGTCTCCCCCCACCATTATTTTCATTAGATCTTATTCCATCTCTACTAAAATTTATCATTCTATTTTCATTTACCACTTGCATTATTTTGTATGACAGTGTATAATAAATATGATGATGCGGGTATAATTTAGTGGTAGAATGTCATGCTTCCGACCTGATAGCGTGGGTTCGATTCCCACTACCCGCTCC